>CAWBKP010000015.1:0-137667 GCA_963789395.1 uncultured delta proteobacterium
CAAAGGGCTCTGAATTGTTACTTTTCTGGGTGAAGAATGAATAGAGAGAAAAAATAACCTGTAATCCGAATCCCGTGAATATCAAATCCAGCCCATTTGCCGGAAATCCTTCCGCACAGCTTCGAGTCGGAATCCCATGGACACCTTGCTGATCTTCCGTCTTTATTTTGAGTTTGTTCAAGAATTAAGTAGGTGTCCTCGGATTCAAGCATATTATCTTCTTTTATATCTTCATAGAAAAAAAGTTGAGGATTTGAATAATAAAAGAGAAGAAACATTCTTCCGGTATTGATAATTTTTCCGAACCAACCAATACTTAAGAATAGGATAACATATTGTTTAGATCGGTTCTTCGTTTGTGTTTGCCACACTAAACAGCGAGGAGTCAAAAAAACATGATTTATTCACTGCAGGCGAAATAATTAAAGATATTTTGAAAACCACCGATATGCTGAGATAAGGATACATAATGGGTCAACAGAAAAATTTCTATCAATAATATATCCCTCAATGTTTGTTCGAAAAAAGCGATTGAAAGAATGCTTCAGCGTATTGCGATTGATACAGATTTTTTAACGATTCGTCTGGACGGTTATTCAAAAACATCATGATCAAATCTTTTTCTTACAATGACTTCACAACTTATTTTGTTGTAATGGATACGTTTTACATTTATAAATGACAAGTTACTCGCTTAAACATTTGAAGGCTGAATGAGTCCTTTTCCTTTCCTTGTTAATTCATTATCGATTATTAATCCCCTGCTGTAGCCCTGTATGTCTGCTAATTAATGACAGCAACTGAAATTATCGGAATTGGCAACAACTTTATTACCACATAGCGTGGTTGAAAGGACATGATGAAAACCATGGAAGCAAAAAACCTAAACAAAATTTTGGGGCTATTGGCAGCTATCAGTTGTCTCATTGGAGTGAATCCAGACCTGACTCTGAGCGATACCGTTAAAACCTACGTCGGAAGCGAAAGCTGCCAGTCGTGTCATGAACGGCAATACGACAGCTTTATCGCAAACGCTGCCAAAGCCCGTTCCTTTGAGCACGTTCAGGTCATGAAAAAAGGCCTGACAGAAGCCGAATATCAAGGATGTCTGAAATGTCACACAACCGCCCATGGAGAGCCCAGCGGTTTTATATCGGTGGAAACAACCCCGTCGCTCAAGAATCCCGGGTGCGAGGTGTGTCACGGGCCGGGCAGCCTTCATATCGATTCCGGCGATCCGAAAGACATTAAGCAGGCCACCATAGCTGTCTGCGAGAAATGCCATACAGCGGAACGGGTAAATTCCTTTAAATTCAAACCGGTGCTCTATGGCGGCGCCCATTAGCAGTCTGCGCCATATCATGGTAGAAGGGAGACAAAAAGAACGCCTATGAAATTTCAATTCAATTTCCAGAAACGACTGTGGATCAAGGTGATGTTTGCCCTCGTACCCATGCTGGTGCTTTGCATCGGTCTTATCATCGGGATCAATTTATTCAATCAGAATCGTATCATCCGAAGCCAGACCCAGCAGGCATGTGAAAGCCTGGCGGCTGCCATTGAAAGCAGCTCTTTTGATGCCTTGGCCGTGGGCAATAACAATGAAGTCCGAAAGCAGTTCAGCCGTTTGAAAGAACAAGCCGCGGGCATCGAGGTCTCCATATTCGATTTTAACGGAGATATCACCTTTGCCTCGGACGCGGCAATGGTGCATCAGGGTATCCGTACCCTCCTATCCAATAACCAGGCATCGGATGCTGTCACCCAAATGCTGCAAGACGGCAAAGCGCCTTCCGGATCTTTTGAAGAGAGTGATCAAACAAACAGTCATATCTGAGCCTGATCCGACCCATTCTGAACGCTGAAAACTGCCATCATTGCCATGGGAGTTCCAGAAAAGTTCTTGGCGGCATCCATATCCGGACTTCAACCCAGGCCATCCTTTCCGCAACGCAGCGGGCGCGGAATCAAGGAATCCTCGTGGGGGTTGCCGGACTGCTGATTCTGGCGCTGGCGATTTATCGGGTTGTTTCACAAGATGGTCAATCAACCTGTTAAATCGATTCTGGACCTGGCTGGAAAGATGCGGCAAGGGGACTTCACCCATGCGGCGCCGGTCAAGGCCACGGACGAAATCAGCCACTTGTGCGCTCGCATGAACCTAGTCAATGAAAGCCTCTGCAGTATGATCAGGGGGATATTTGATGCCTCTCAGAGCGTTGCATCGGCGTGCCTCCCAGCAGGCCGCTTCCATTGAAGAGACCAGCGCTTCGCTGGAGGAGCTGGCGTCTATGACGAAAAGAAATACCGATCACGCCATCATGGCGGAAAATTTAATGCGGGACTCCTCAGCCAAGGTTCATCAGGTCGATCAGATCATGACGGAATTGAACGGTTCCATGGCGAGCATTTCACAATCCAGCGAGGAAATTTCCAAGATTGCCAGTACCATTGAAGGAATTGCATTTCAGACCAACCTGCTGGCGCTGAACGCTGCTGTCGAGGCTGCCAGGGCCGGAGAAGCCGGCGCCGGATTTGCCGTTGTCGCCGAAGAAGTGCGGAATCTGGCAATGCGAACGGCTACCGCGGCCAGGAATACATCGGAACTTATCGGACTATCAGTTGGAAACATCCATCATGGCAGTGTCCTGGCCGGCAAGACAGTTGAGGCTTTCAAGGGGCTTTCAGAGAGCGCTGCCAAGGTTTCAGCTCTGATGAGTGAAATATCGAGTGCATCCAGAGAACAGTCTTCGGGTATTACGCAGATCAATGAGGCAGTGCACGAGATGAACAGCGCCATCCAACAGAACGCTGCCACAGCAGAGCAGTTGTCTTCCGCCATCGGCTCGTTCAAATTTCAATAACCATTTGTTATTCTGGGAGATACTTCAAATAAGGCCGTCCAATTGTAAGTTCATGCCGAAAAAGGCGGCACCTTAAACCCATTCTCAGAGCAACCAAGAGAGGGTTTTTTGTTCAGGCAATGAGGTTCACCTCATATTGTCCAGTTTTTGGGGACCATTACCTTTTGCTTACTTGCATAAAAGCATGAGTCTTATTTCCGGATTTTTATTAATGCATATTTCTGCTATCATTAACCATAGCCGAAGTGACCGGCGGTCGTCAAAACATTTGATCAACACCATGAACAAAGGAGGGTCACCATGATAATTTCACAGTGCGTCACCAATTTTTACAATTACCAGAAGATGAATGTGAAAAAAAAATACGTTGCGGAACTATGAGTTCATTCTCCGAAAATTTCAAGACCATTTCACTGACATAGAGATTTCATCCATAACATCCGATGGCATTCTGGCTTTCATGTCCACGGTATCTGATGGGACCAAGCAGAATACCAAGAAATTACGATTCACCCTTCTTGCATCCTTTTTCAATTACATCCACAATTCCATCGATCCTGATTTTCAAAACCCATGTCACAACTCGGCGCTACGCAAACTGTTCAGAGCGGGAAAACCCACCCAGTTCAAAATCCTTGAAAAGGATGTGGTCGATGAAATCATTTTCAGAACTCAAAATCCCAGGAACCGTCTTTTGCTGGAGCTGATGGCCCGTGGGTGTATGAGGGTCGGAGAGGTCCTTAAGCTGACCCCAATGGATATTGAAGACCGCAAAGTTGTGATCAGAGACCCTAAAAGCGGCAGGGAAGCCGAGGTGGTTTTCCTGCCACAGAAAGTGATAGATCGGCTCCAGAAATATGTTCGTGACAATGGCATTAAGCAGGATGCAAGGATTTTCCCGTTTACCTATGCCGCAGCCCGATTGATCGTGAAAAATGCCGGCGAACTGGTTGGCATCTATCTGAAGCCTCATGATCTGCGGAAGCATGCTGCCACATACGCGTCTCGATCCGGAACTCCGCTTGAAATTGTTTCAAAGGTGCTGCTCCGGCATTCGAATCTGTCAACAACCCAGATTTACCTGGGCAAAGTCAGCGATGTTGAAGCGATACGGTGGATCGATAACCTGCATGGGTAATTCTGGTGGTGGCCGGGTCGGGGTCTCTGGCTTCGGGCCGGCTATTTCAAAGATCGAGTTTCAGCTCCTCATCAATAAATGATTGCAGTGGTATGCATGAGAAAATCGGGAAGTGAATACTCAACATTCGGATAACATAATATTGAGTTTGTCCAGAATCTCACGCAACTTGATTGCCAAATCCTGCTTTGTGAACGGCTTATTAAACCTCTTATCCAATTTGCCTGGTGGCAATCACTTATTTTAGGGACTCAGAAAATACAATGTCCCTTATTATTTTTCCAATCAAGAAAATGCTAATAGATCGTTCAGGCGATTAAAGCATTATTGTCTTGCCCAATCAGCGACAAATATCGATACCGTCAAATTACTGTTTATAAAAAAGTGCACAATTATTGGTAAACGAGGAAAAAAAGCTTGATTATATTTAAACTGATACGTAGGATGCCTGAACTTTATTCAAGCATGGTTGTATGTTAATTAGGAACCCAAACAGGAGGAATCGCTTTGAATGACTCGGATGACAGTCATAGTAGCACGAATGTGACCCTTGATACGACACAAAAAGAAACTGATGACCCTGACCCGCGACGCTTGCGTCTCGCGACTGATGACTTGAACGGCCGGCACTCCATTCGAGCATAGCCCTCTGGTTCACCTCCGGCCGCGTCCACCCTCCCGCCTGCGGCCAAAATGGAGGTACCCCGTGATAAAGAATCTGCTTGCACGATTCAGGCTCGGTTCCAACTCTCAATTTCCAGCCCCAAACTCTTCGAACTATCATGAAGATCAATTGTCTGCTCTTTGCACAGCACCCATTCAAGAAGCATTACTCACCCTAAATACTACCCTTCAGGGGCTAACGGCCGAAGCTGCCGAGAAGCGTCTGGATAAGTTCGGTCCCAATGAGTTATCACATCTCAAACGGTTGGGCTTTTTTGCCGATATGGCTCACCGTATGAGGAGTCCACTGGTTATTCAGCTTGTGGTGATCGCACTGGTCTCTGGAATCATCGGAGAGTTGAAGTCAACTGTAATCGTCTTTGCGATGATTGTGTTGAGCGTCGGGCTGTCCTATGTTCTTGACCGCCGCTCCAGCCTTACCGTCGAGGCTCTCGGCAAGCGCGTTCAATCCCGAACCTTCGCCCTAAGGGATGGAGTCGAAGCCGAAGTCAGAATATCCGAAATCGTTCCGGGTGACATTGTGCTTCTTCAGGCTGGCTCAATTGTTCCTGCGGACCTGCGATTGATCGTCGCTAAGGATTTTTTTGTCAGCCAGTCAGCCATGACTGGAGAATCCATGCCAGTCGAAAAAACGTGTTCTGCTGCCGAATCGGCCGTACTCCAATCGGCCATGGAATTGCCGAACGCCTGCTTCTTGGGGACCTCAGTTACAAGCGGCACCGCCAGGGGCATAGTTATTAACACCGGCATCCGCACCTTGTATGGTGCCATTTCGGAACGGCTTTCCGACATACGGGAGGAAACCAGCTTTGACCGAGGCGTGCGATCCTTCACCTGGCTGATGATCCGGTTTATGGTGGTGATGGTCTGCGCGGTGTTCTTCATCGTGGGACTGACCAAAGGGCAACTGGTTAGAGGCGCTTTTGTTCGGCCTGTCCATTGCTGTCGGCCTCACCCCTGAAATGCTGCCGATGATCGTCACTGTCAATCTTGCCAAGGGCGCACTAACGATGGCCAGAAAGAAGGTCATAGTCAAACGGCTGCCGGCGATCCAGAATTTCGGGGCCATCGACATCCTATGCACTGACAAGACAGGCACCCTGACTCAGGATCGGGTCTTTCTGGAGCGCCATGTAGATATTGTCGGTCACACCAGCGAAGAAGTCCTGAACTACGCCTATCTGAACAGCTACTTCCAAACCGGCCTGCGCAACCTGATCGACAGGGCGGTCCTTGAGCATGATGATATGCATGTGGAGCAGGACTGCCGGCTTGTGGACGAACTGCCCTTTGATTTTCAGCGCCGCCGCATGTCCGTGGTGGTGGACTATGAAGGAGACCATGTTCTGATCTGCAAAGGCGCGGTTGAGGAGATCTATGCATGTTGTAGTCATTATCAGATCGAGGACGAAGTTTATCCTCTGATCGACATGATCCATGCCGACCTGTTTGAAGAAGTCGAGAAGCTCAATCGCGACGGTTTCCGGGTTCTCGGCATCGCATATAGGGAGTTTCCCCAGATCCAAGACTGTTTTCACGGTCGAGTGATGAGAGTCGGCTTATTCTGCTCGGTTATATCGCGTTCTTTGATCCGCCCAAAGTCTCCGCCACGAGGCGATTGAGCTGCTGACAAAAGCAGGGGTGAAGGTCAAGGTTTTGACAGGCGACAACGGTCTGGTAACAGAAAAGGTCTGCCGGGACGTGGGGCTAGATGCGGATAGAATTGTCACAGGAGCGGAACTTTCGCGGCTTTCCCCCGGCGATTTTTCGCAAACGGTGCAGGACTGCAATGTCTTCGTCAAGCTGTCTCCGGCCCAAAAAGAGCAGATCGTAAAGGAACTGCGGAAAAACGGCCATGTGGTGGGGTTCATGGGGGACGGCATCAACGATGCGCCCGCATTGAAGGCGGCGGATGTGGGCATTTCAGTGGATTCTGCAGTGGACGTGGCCAAAGAATCTGCGGATATCGTGCTCCTGGAAAAAAGCCTGCTTGTCCTGGAAGAGGGCATCATGGAAGGACGGAAGGTCTTCGCCAATATCGTCAAATACATCCGCATGGGCGCAAGCTCCAATTTCGGCAACATGTTCAGCGTGATCGGGGCAAGTTACCTGCTGCCGTTTCTTCCTATGCAGCCGATGCAGATCCTGACGAACAACCTTCTCTATGACTTCTCCCAGACCGGCATTCCCACGGACAACGTGGATGAGGAACTGATCGCCAGACCCCTCAAATGGAATATCGATAACATCAAACGGTTCATGGTCTTCATCGGGCCGATAAGCTCTATCTTCGACTATGCCACTTTCGCCTTGATGTGGTTCTTTTTCCATTGCAGCGCCTTTCTCGATCCCCGACCGGCGCCGCTGCAAAAAGAATCGCTGGCAAAGCTCTTTCAGACCGGATGGTTCGTGGAGTCGCTGCTGACCCAGACATTGATCGTCCATATCATCCGGACAAAAAGGCTCCCTTTATTCGGAAGTCGGGCGTCTCTGCCACATGACGATGACCACCCTGATCATCATGGCCGTCGGCGCCTGGCTGCCGTATTCGCCTTTCGCGGCTGATCTTGGGGATGGTTCCTCTGCCCGCGGTCTACTGGGCCTGGATAGCGGCTTTTCTGGTGACATACGCCGTATTGACGCACATAGTGAAGACTTGGTTTTTTAACCGATATGGAGGTAATTGATCATGGATACCCTTTTAGATGCCCTTCAGGAAGGCAGGCTGTTCGAACTGCCTGAAAACGACAAGGCACATGCCTTGCAGTTTCTGGCGCACATCATCGAAGCCTTTCCGGAGACCCCCGCCGGAACCGACGTGGTCGGACTTGTCATGAAAAGAGAGACAGGCGACCAACACCGCCATTGGCAAGGGGTGGGCCTGCCCCCATGCGCGGGTGCCCTTTGATGAAGATCTCATGTGTGTGATGGGATGGAGCCCGAAGGGAATCGATTACGGCGCGCCGGACGGCAAGCTCGTGAAGCTGGTCGTCATGTATCTGGTTCCGGACAACCAGCGGAATCATTACCTGCGAGAGATATCGATGCTGGCCAAGGCGATTGAAACCTATCCCGGACTTGAAAAGTTGACTGAGGCCGGAGAGCTTGGATGATGTTCGCAACTACCTGCTGGACCTGATTGAAGCCACAAAGGGGGCAGTCGGTCCGGATTCCCGGGCCAAGATGATCCGGCTGCAAACCAAGCCGGCATCTGAAACATTCGCCTTTCGTGATCTTTCCAATCTGATCGTGGAGCCCGTAACGCTTGTCGCCGGTGCGGGCATGAAACACATTGCCCTTACCCAGAATGCCGGTCTTGCGGAATGGCTCGACTCTGCAAGCGATGTAATCGAGAAATGATAGCCGACGGCGTATATCAGAATGCCAAATGGCGCATCTTGTGCAGGGGATCTATTGCCTATCAAGGCGGAAAAGCCGCCTATGACTGTTTGGCGATTAGCATGATTACAAACAATTCGATGCCCTCCAAGTCATCCATGGTTTCTACCCAAGACGGAATAGAAGGGATCAGAGAGCCAAGGGTAATCGTTCATGCTTCAAAGTAATAATCAGAGTTCCCCTTGTTTTGCCTGGATTAATAAAAACTGGCCCTTCTCTGTTTCGTAAAGGTGACCTCATCGAAATAGCGAGGGAACCAGTATTTGAAATGTCTATGGTCGAGTAGCCCAGGGGAATCTCACCCCCAGGCGCCGGGTCGCCAGAGGCGGTTACCCGCCTCCGGCTCCCACACGTAGGGTCGAGAACTGGCGCGCCGGTTTAGGTCGAAGTTTGTGTTCCCTGTTGTCTCGCTCTTTCGTTTGCGAGTGTGGCAGCCAATCTCCGTCCATGCCACGTTTCCAGTCCCCGCCTCGTCAAACCCAACATGTGGATTTCCCACATTGGGCTTTCCTGTTAACTTCATTTGAAGATTTATGTGACCGATCCGGACGGCAGCACTTTCAGAACCTCATCAGGCCTTACTTCACCTGTTCCATCTGTTCTTAGCCTTCCTCTTCAAATAAATCTCTCCGCTCAGATCTTACAGAATAATGGACGGTTTTATCATTCCGCCCCTGTCTCACCGTGTTGCCTCAAGACTGTTAACAGCAGGGTTCCTTTACTCCCCAGGAATTACCCCGGTTCATCACTAATACAAACCCATCCGCCACCCTCTCATCTTTCGGCTCATTTCCCGATGTTAACGGTTATAGAGCCTACCTTGCTCCAGAAATTTCCTTCTGGGACGAGGAGGGCTTCTCCAGTTGCCAATATGTCCTTGTTACCATGCTGTCGCTACCACCCCGCCGGAATGAACGAACGTTTCAGTAGTTTTCGGTCGTTCATGCTGCCTTCGCCTCTACGCTAAAGGCTCGACTTCCGGGACTTCGCACTTTCGGGGCTAACCATACGTTCACTTTCGTTACGGCCTGATAACTCGCTCACCATCCATACGATGGCTTTGTCAATGGGCTTCAGATATCTTGCTTTCCCTCATCTGCCATACACACTACAGGGCTTCATACTTTTACCCTGACAGGACTGTCTCCTGCTGAACATACCAGCCTTAGCTGGACACACGTAGGGTCGAGAACTGGCGCGCCGGTTTAGGTCGAAGTTTGTGTTCCCTGTTGTCTCGCTCTTTCGTTTGCGAGTGTCACAGCATCTCGTCCATGCCACGTTTCCAGTCCCCGCCTCGTCAAACCCAGCATGTGGATTTCCCACATTGGGTTTTCCTGTTAACTTCATTTGAAGATTTATGTGACCAATCCGGACGGCAGCAATTTCAGAACCTCATCAGGCCTTACTTCACCTGTTCCATCTGTTCTTAGCCTTCCTCTTCAAATATATCTTCCTGCTCAGATCTTACAAAAATGGACGTTTTTATCATTCCGCCCTTGCTTCCCCGTTTTGCCTCAAGACTATTACCAGCAGGGTGCCTTTGCTCCCCAGGAATTACCCCGCTTCATCGCTACTACAAACCCATCCGCCACCCTCTCATCTTCTTCATTTCCCGGTGTTGCCGGTTATAGAACCTACCTTGCTCCAAGAATTTCTTCCTGGGACAAGGAGGGCTTCTCCAGTTGCTAATTGTCCTTATTACCATGCTGTCGCTAACACCCCGCCGAAATGAACTAACGTTTCAGTAATTTTCGGTCTTCATACTGCCTTCGCCTATAACTAAAGGCTCGACTTGGGGATTCGCATTTTCGGGGCCACCTATGCGTTCACTTTCGTTACGGCCTGGTAACTCGCTCACCATCCATAAGATGGCTTTATCAGTAGGCTTCAACGTCTTGGTTTCCCTCATGTCTGCTACTCAAGCTACAGGGCTTCATACTTTTACCCTGACAGGACTGTCTCCTGCTGAACAAACCAGCCTTAGCTGGACGCACGTAGGGTCGAGAACTGGCGCGCCGCTTTAGGTCGAGTTTGTATTCCCTGTTGTCTCGCTCTTTCGTTTGCGAGTGTCACCACATCTCGGTCCCTGCCACGTTTCCATCCCCGCCTCGTCAAACCCAGCATGTGGATTTCCCACATTAGGCTTACCTGATACCTTCATATCAAGGTTTATGTAACCGATCGGACCGGAGCACTTTCAGAACCTCATCAGGCCTTACTTCACCTGTTCCATCTGTTCTTAGCCTTCCTCTTCAAATAAATCTCTCCGCTCAGATCTTACAGAATAATGGACGGTTTTATCATTCCGCCCCTGTCTCACCGTGTTGCCTCAAGACTGTTAACAGCAGGGTTCCTTTGCTCCCCAGGAATTACCCCGGTTCAACGCTAATACGAACCCATCCGCCACCCTCTCATCTTTCGGCTCATTTCCCGATGTTAACGGTTATAGAGCCTACCTTGCTCCAAGAAGTTTCCTTCTCAGGACAGAGGAGGGCTTCTCCAGTTGCCAAGATGTTCCTTGCTACCATGCTGTCGCTACCACCCCGCCGGGAATGAACGAACGTTTCAGTAGTTTTCGGTCGTTCATGCTGCCTTCGCCTCTACGCTAAAGGCTCGACTTCCGGGACTTCGCACTTTCGGGGTAACCATACGTTCACTTTCGTTACGGCCTGGTAACTCGCTCACCATCCATACGATGGCTTTGTCAATGGGCTTCAGATATCTTGGTTTCCCTCATATCTGCCATTCACACGGTACAGGGCTTCATACTTTTACACTGACAGGACTGTCTCCTGTTGAACATACCAGCCTTAGCTGGACACACAACGTAGCGTGCGGATTTCCCGCACTACGCTCTTCAGAAAGCGATTCACAGCAAATTTACTGCTATTCGTTCGAGTCCCGTTTCCATGACTGGCTGATCTTCTCTTTGCATAGAAGGCCGTATCCTCCCTTTGTATGGAGCCCATGTTTCCCACGAACAATTCGATTTCTGCCGGCCGCTTCCCCATGTGATCGGCTCTCCCGATCTCAGAGTACTATCAGCCGGTCTGACTTCCGCCGGGCTATCGGATCATCCTCGCATTATCAGCTTGTCAGATCCTACCCCGCCAAAGCGGGGAACCTGGCGGATCTCCCTTGTTCCCATGAGATCCCTTTGACTGCATGCCGGCGGTAAGAACCCCGGAAGCACCCCAAGACACTTGCCAATACGCATCCTGATGGTTCTGCCTTCCCCATAGGGGGATAAGGTCGGCTGCTTCGACCCGGATCGATTTCGAGGCTATATCTCCGTTCACTTTCGTTCCGGCCTGCACTCTCCCTGTCTACGCTTCGCAATGGCCGTTACCGGACACCACGCAAGACTCGGTACACAGCTGCTGGCTAAGCTTTACCATGGTCACCATCTCAGGCGACTGAATCTCATGCGCTTGCAAGGCGCAACCTCTCACAGATCCGGACGTGAGTCTCTCGACTCATCCGGCTCCTCATGTCCGCCCACATTGCGGGTTTTGCATTGCTCTCCGGTTCCTCCCATTTCTGGTTGACCAATAAGTAATTTTGGACATGTTACCCCCTTCGCCCCACCTCCATTACAGAGACTTCATCACTACTACGGGGTAATCCGCCCCTGTGCCTCGCATCGGTACTCTCATTCTTGTGGGGCCTCCACTTGAATTTCTCCCTTGCCATCGAGACGACAGGTTCCCACGTTCCGCTCAAGAGCCTGTATCAGGATCATGCCACTTCTATGCCGGGTGCCGCGCAGACAGTAGACAGGTATCCTCTGCACTTATCCCGAGACCAAGTATGAACCTCGGTTTTGACACCACCTATATATTTTCGACACCTCATCAGTGGTTCGCTTGCGCTCATCTTCCCGATACATACCTGCCACGATCCTATGCCGTGACTTTTCCTTAACGCTCACCACCCTGGCTCTTTACCAGCGCAGCTTAAGGTGGTTTGGAGCCTGCTCCTGCAAGCCGGCTCCGAGGGGCCTCCCCTCATCTCTTGCGCAGTTACGCGCACATTATAAAACAATGCGCTCGTGGCGCACGTCGAGTAGCCCAGGGGAATCTCACCCCCAGGCCCTCCACAGATCCGGACTTGAGTCTCTCGACTCATCCGGCTCCTCATGTCCGCCCACATTGTGGGTTTTGCATTGCTCTCCGGTTCCTCCCATTTCTGGTTGACCAATAAGCAATTTTGGACATGTTACCCCCTTCGCTCCACCTCCATTACAGAGACTTCGTCACTACTACGGGGTAATCCGCCCCCGTGCCTCGCATCGGTACTCTCATTCTTGTGGGGCCTCCACTTGAATTTCTCCCTTGACATCGAGACGACAGGTTCCCACGTTCCGCTCAAGAGCCTATATCAGGATCATGCCACCTTTATGCCGGGTGCCGTGCAGACAGTAGACAGGTATCCTCTGCACTTATCCCGAGACCAAGTAAGAACCTCGGTTTTGACACCACCTATATATTTTCGACACCTCATCAGTGGTTCGCTTCCGCTCATCTTCCTGATACACACCTGCCACGATCCTATGCCGTGACTTTTCCTTAACGCGCACCACCCTGGCTCTTTACCAGCGCAGCTTAAGGCGGTTTGAAGCCTGCTCCTGCAAGCCGGCTCCGAGGGACCTCCCCTCATCTCTTGCGCAGTTACGCGCACATTATAAAACAATGCGCTCGTGGCGCACCTACTTGCATATAATCATAAATCCGGCCATCTTCAAGGATACGGATGGTATTCTAAATAAAACCAGACTGTTAATATTTCTGCTTAGGATAACATAATTGAAAGTCGAGACCTTTGATTCATCCGGAACTTTTCTCAATATCGAAACCAGATCCCCTGGAGCCATGGGCATCATGAGAAACCCTTTAACGCCCATGGTTCTGGAGTGCTTCTCAACTTTTTTGCCTCTGAAACCTGTACAAATAGTGCTCGGAATCCCCGATCTGTTTTGAAACGGAACAGGTGGCCGATTTCAGCGGAATATCCATAGAGAAGCCAAATTCTACCTTGATTTCCAGTTACCGGACGAGGGTGACGGGTTTGCAGCAATAACAGGACACCGTGTGATGCGCAGAAACAATCAAACCGTTTAGAATGTCGATTTTCAGTTCAATTTCCAGATGCGGAATTGAATCCCCGTATGCAACCCTCTTTATAACCGTTCTCTTTCTCCAGCAGCTAACCGAAAACCCTCAATATCAATTATTTACCAAAGATCAGGCCATTCCAGTGGACCGGAAGCGATGTCAAGCCCGATTTCCACATCTGGTGACGTGGCGGAGTTACTTCAACGCCTTGATTCGTCGAATATCCTCAGTTTTGCCCAGCATGATGAGGATGTCGCTATCCTTTATCACAAAGCTCGCTGGCGGGATCAATCGGAAATTTTCTGGAACCAGCTCGTTGATGGCGATGATGTGTACATTGTATTTGGCTCGCAAGTTCAGGTCCTTCAGGCTTTTTCCAATGAACTCGCGCGGCGGCCCTACCTGGATGAGATCGAACTCATCCGCCAAAGGAATGAAGTCCAGCACGTTAGGACGTGATAGCCCCCGTGACACGCTCAAGGCCATGTCCCGTTCCGGGTGGATGATCTCAGTGGCTCCGACCCTTTTAAGGATTTTAGCATGGTCGTCATCCAGGGCCTTGGCCAGGATTTTTTTGACCCCGATCTCCTGCAGGTAGAGGCATATCAGGATGCTGAAGCTGATTTTGGTGCCGGTGGAAACAATTACGCCATCCATGTTTTCCAGCCCGAGAGACTTCATCGCCTCCTTATCCGTGGCATCGAGTACCACCGCTTCCGTGGCGTGTTGATCGATGGCATGAACCCGGGCTTTATCCGTATCGATGGCGATCACCTCGTTGCCGTCTTCAAATAAAGCTTTGGCTGCGTGAAAGCTAAACTTTCCAAGACCGATCACTGCAAAATGTTTCATGTTCGCCCCCCGCCCGGCTATCCGACCATCAGATTCTCTTCGGAGTACTCGACTCCTTTCGTCGTGCCGGCCCCGACGATGATGTAGGCGAATGTGAGTACGCCCACCCTGCCGATGATCATCATCAAAACAATCAACCCCTTTCCCCAGGTGTTAAGCTCCGGGGTCACGCCCATGGACAAACCCACTGTCCCGAAGGCAGAAACCGTTTCGAACAAATAAGCCAGGAAAGTTCTTTGTTGACCAACTAGCTGGTGGCCGCTCGCCGAGTCACCCATAAGGATCAAGAACAAGACCACGCTGATAATTCCCATGGAAACGAGAATAAGCGACACGCTCCGGGTCACTGTTTCAGGCGGGATGCTTTTCTTGAACATGTTGACCCGTCGTTTCCTCCGCACTCGACTTATGGTGAATGCCATTATAAGCGCCAAGGTCGTAGTCTTGACGCCACCGCCACAAGAGCCCGGCGAGGCCCCGAAAAACATGAGGAAAATCATCATGGCGAGAGTGGCATCCTTCAACGAGGCGATATCCACAGTGTTATACCCAGCCGTTCGACACGTTATGGACTGGAAGATAGGAGCCAAAATGCGATGAGAAAGCGTTTGAACATCTCCAAGAGCTTGTCGTTCCAAAAAAGCAAACATCAAGGCGCCGGAGATGATCAAAGCCAGTGTCGTAATCAAGACCGTCTTTGTTTGAATTGATAAACGAACCCTCCGCACTTTTCGTTGTCAGGAACCAGGATTGAACGTCATAAAGCACCGGAAACCCGATGCCCCCCACAACGATCAAGAGGCAGATGGTCGTGTTCAGCAAGACATTGTCGCTGTACCGCACCATGCTGTCGGAGAACAGCGCGAATCCGGCGTTACAGAATGCTGAAATCGAATGAAAGACCGCCATATAGACTGCATGGCCAAAAGGGAGTTCCCTGCTCCAATGGATTGTCAAGAAAACAGCCCCGATGATTTCAGCGCCGGCCGTGAACAGGACGATGCTTTTGATGAGGTCAAAGATATCCCCGCGCGGCGTATGGGCGAACGAGTCCTGCATGACCTTTCGATGTCGAAATGACACGCTTCGACCGATCCATCGAAAGAGAACCACCGAAATGGTCATGACTCCCAAACCACCGATCTGGATAAGGGCCAGGATCACGCTTTGGCCAAAAACTGTGAAATGGCCGCTCGTATCCACGACCACCAAACCCGTGACACAAACCGCCGACGTGGCGGTGAACAGCGCATCCACCCAAGGGATATGGCCGGCTTTACTGGAATACGGGAGCTTGAGCAGAAGTGTCCCGATACTGATGGCCAAAAGAAAACTGGCCAGCACAAGGGATCCCCGGATGGGCCTTGAGCATACGAGTCCGAAGCGTCATGACGTGCGCCTCGGATGTTGATAGTAATCACAGTGGAGATGGTCTTCAGTCTTACACAACTCGTGAAGGCGACGACCGCCAAGGACCATCCGGTCCAGGTACGCCCCGCATACCGTCATTTCGTGTTGTGAATCGATCTTGCTGTAATGCAGGAAAGGGCATAGCGTCTCCAGGTGCCGGTTCGGTCGATCACCTGGCCCCAGGTTTTCGATGATCTCCCGCACTAAACTTGAGTCCAGCTTGGCATCACCGATACACCGGACGTAATCGACTTTCGCTCGCTCCAGATCTTCAATCAATTTGCGGTGCTTCGAATGAATTAGAGCCAGTACAGGACACTGTTTGGTATGGCTGTTTCGCTTCAGCGCGGTACTCAGTTCCACGAGGGCTTCACCTTCCCGGATAGGCATTTGCCCAAAAGAAACCACAATGATCTTAGGTTTCCAGTCAACGGCCTTGTCCAGGCACTGGATCGGGCTGGCAACCCATTCTTCCTCTGGCGGCGACGGATCAGCAATGCCGCCGGCAACGTCGCACAGCAAGAACCGAGGGCTTCGTCCGGTATCCACGCCAATTGATTTGATCTCTTCGCTTTTCATCACATCATCTTTCCCGTGGCGTCCACGCCATGCATCCGCCGACCGTCCCCGCCGACCTTAAGTAGACTGACGATCACCACGATGAACTCCAGACGCCCGAGGAACATGGCGATTGTTTCGGACCATAAGGCGGCATCCGGCATCTGGGCGGTGGTGACGCCAACTGAAAGCCCAACTGTTCCGATAGCGGAAGCGAATTCAAACAGCGAGTCGCTTAGGCTGTAGCCGCAGGCGCACAAAAGCATGACGCCGAAGGCATAAGTCGTCAGATACAAAAAGACAAAGACCCCCACCTGGCGCAATCTTGCGTCATCCACGAAGACACGCCGATTGCCCTCCCATACGGGCCGTTCCAAAATGGCGGCCTGCGGCATAAAATAGCCCCTGATATCCCAGCAACAACTGCTTCCACAAACAGATAGACCCGGAACTGCTTGATCCCGCCGGCCGTGGAGCAGGTCCCCCGCCGATCAGCATCAAAACGACCAGAGCAAATATCCCGAAGTCATTCCAGTTCCCGTAGCCGACGGTCGGAAAAGCCCGTGGTGGTGATTGCGGATACGGTTTCGAAAATCGCGACCCGGATTGCTTTTCAAGTTGCGGGTAGATCGTCCGGCAAGTGAGAAGGAACACAGCGGCCGCGGACAAGGGGATCAGCACGGCCATCAGACGGACTTCGCCGTTGCGTACAACGAAGCCGGAGCTTGCCGCGGCAAAGCAGACCAGGCCGTAACAAAACTCAGGTTGCCGAGAAGCATCAGCGGAAGGGACACTGCTTCGATGGCCGCGGAATCCCAGTAGCCGATACTCTCCGGACGAGTGGAAAATCCCCCTGTGGAAATCGCTGCAAAGGAATGGTTGACGGCGTCGAAAAGCGACATGCCCGCTATCCAGTAGGCCAATGTGCCGAGCAACGGCATAGCCGGTATAGATGATGAGAACCAGCCGCGCCGACTGCCGCACCTGCGGGACAAGTTGATCGCTTCTGCCCTCGGCGATCGATATGCCGACTCCCGTGGGGCCGACGATGGCCGACATCATGATAATGGCCAGCCCCGCGCCTCCTGCCAGCTGCGTGACGCTGCGCCAAAGCAGGATCATGGGACCGGCCTTGGTCACATCCACCACGGAAAGCCCGGTGGTGGTCCATCCGCTCACCGATTCAAAGACAGCCCTCGAGAAAGGTAAGCCCGCAAGACCCATGAAAGGCCAGTGCTGAAAAAACAATGGCCACGATCCAACTGATGAGAACGATCATGCCGCCCTCCTGGATCGAGAGGGTGATGTTGGCGGTAAGCGAAAGCAGTCTTCCGCAACACAAACCCCAGCAAGGGCCGAGGCAGCCTGCCGGAAGGACAAACGCCAAGGCATTAGCCGCTTCCTCCGGATAGGCGGGAGAGAACCAGAAGCGGCGTCAGCATCACACCCGGCCGAAAAGAAGGAGGATCATTCCGACGGATGAGAGGATCGCGCAATAGCGTTGTCTTGAGATATTCCTTTTCCCGCAAGGCCTGGCTCCTATTTCCCCTCAGCCGTGAACGCTTTCAGCACGGGACCATGGTTTTCCGGCAGGGTGATCAGCACCACCCGATCTCCGGCCAGCAGCCGAGTGGCGCCGCGGGGAACGATCGGCTGATTGTCCCGGATCACGACCGCCACCAAGGCGTTTTCAGGGAGATCGATATCCTTCAGCAGCTTTCCCGCCACAGGGAAACCGGCGTCCAGAGCGATTTCCGTGACATTCACCCTTCCTTCGCCGACCGGCAAAAGATTGGTGATCTGTTCCAGGGAGGCCCGCTGTTCGATCAGGCTGCCGACGATGTGGGTTGTGGAAAAGGCGGAAACCCCCAGCTTTTGAAAGATCTCGGCATTATCCGGATCATTGGCCAGGGCCACGGCCCTTGGCACGCCGAACTGGAGCGAGGCCAGCTGACAGATGACCAGATTGTCCTGATCGTTGGGGGTGATGGCGAGCACCACATCCGCGCCCATGGCGCCGGCCTCCTTGAGAATTGCAGGATCGCTGCCGTCGCCGCAAACCACCGTGGCGGAAAGCTGGCGGGCCAGTTGAACACATTCTCCCTGGTCCCGGTTGATGATGACGACCTCGTATCCCTTGGCAGTGAAGTTCCGGCAAAGAAAATAGAGCGTCTTGCCTCCGCCGACGATGAGGACTTTCATGGCTGTTGCATCCCCCTGCGCAGCGCGGCCGCTTGCAACGGCCAGAAGGAACATCTCCGCGGCCACGGATGTCGGGACAGATGGTTTCGATGCCGAGCCGGTCAAAGACCTGCTGGCGCCTCGGATCAAAGACCCTGGCCAGAACATGCGGGACATTGAAGATCTTCCGGGCGATCTGGGCTACCATCAGGTTGACGTTATCCTCGTGGGTCGTGGCGAAGAAGACGTCGGCCCTTTTCAGCTTGGCCTCTTTCAGCACGGCCATTTGCGTGGCATCGCCCTCAACCCGAAAGCCGCTGAAATCAGGTGACAGGTCGTTAAAGGTCGACTCATCCCTGTCGATCACCACGACCGAATGGCCTACATGGCTGAGCTGGTTGGCCAGGTGCGAGCCAAGACGGCCGCAGCCGACGATCACGATGTAAAGGCTATGCTTCATTCGGGTCCTCCTCTCGCCAGTCATCTTCCTGAGTCCGGTTTCGTCCTTGTCCGGGCCCAGATCGATCTTGCCGAATTTGTGCCAGGACGTGGTCCGCTCCAGGTTTGCCGAGGCCGGTTTGAAGGTGGGATCGATGTCGAGCGCTGCGCGATAGAATTTTTGCGCTGCCAACCCGTCCCCCTTGATTTCAAGCAGCGCTCCAAGCAGGTTATAGGCCTCGGGCTGAGCCGGGTCGGCGGCAATGGCTTTTCGGACAGTTTCACGGCGGCGGCGAAATTTCTGTCCGTGATGTGGCGTTTGGTCAGCTCGATCAGCGCCCGGTAAGTCGACTGCGTTCTCTTCATCCAGTGCTTCCCGTTCCAGCACCAGTATGGCCAGGTCCCGGATTTCGCCCGGGCTGAAGGGCTTCTGAATGAAGTCCACGGCGCCGAGCTTCATGGCTTCCACGGCGGAGTCGATGGTTCCATGGGCGGTGATGATGATGACCCGGATCTTGGGCCAGTCGTCCTTGATCCGGCGAAGCACATCCATGCCGTCCATTCCCGGCATTTTCAGGTCCAGGAACACCAGACCGAACTGCTCCCTCTCGAAGCTTCTGCAGCGCTTCTTCGCCGTTGACTGCTGTCTGGACCGGTATTCCCAGCGGTTCCAGAGATTGGGACAGGGTCAGACGGATGTTTTTTTCATCGTCCACGAACGAGAATCGGTTTCTTTTCCATGGGTTCCTCCTATTGGGCCACCGGCAGGGTGAAGGTAAAGGTGCTGCCCTGACCGGCGAATGATTCCACCCAGATCGCGCCTCCATGAGCGCGCACGATCTCCTTGCAGATGGCAAGCCCCAGACCCGTGCCGCCCGCTTCTCGCCCCTTCACCTGAACGAACTTCTGAAAGATCTTCGATTGATATTCCGGGGGAATCCCCGGCCCGTCGTCGCGCACGGACAGATGGACATGCGGGCCGATCTTTTTGGCCGTAGTTTGGATATGACCGTCCTTGTTCACGTATCGCAAGGGCGTTGGAAATCAGGTTGGTCAGCACCCAGGTGATCTTGTTGGCGTCCGCGCGAACCCATGGCAAATCTCCTGGCAAGGTCCGATGTGAGACTTGATCTGCTTCATCTCCAGCCTGGCTTTTGAAAACCGTCCTGCACATGATCGAAAAGGGTCTGAACCGGAACGTTTTCAAACTCCAGCTCGATTCTGCCTGCCTCGATCTTGGACAGGTCGAGCAGATCGTTGACCAGGGCCTTCATCCGGTGGACTTCCTCGTGAGCCGCCTGAAGCAGCTCCCGATCTTTTTCGGCAAGCCCCTGGCCGGCGTGTTCCAGGAGCAGATCAATGCTCATGCCCATGCTGGTGAGAGGCGTGCGCAGCTCGTGAGAGGCCGCCATGACGAATTCACTTTTCAGCCGTTCCACTTCCTTTAGGCGAGTGACGTCCCTGAGCAGAAGCACGATGCCGGACAGGTTGCGGTCCCTGCCGCGAATCGGCTGTGACGGAAAACAGATAGTGCCGCGGGCTGTTCTCCATCTGGAGAGGTAATGATCCGCTGTTCATCGGGAATCGCGGGTTGTACGCCGGTTTCGACGGTCTTGCGGATCAGTTCGCAAACATTGTGATCCGGGGAATATGTCCGCTAACTGCCAGGAGGAGATTTCGGTCGAATCTCCAGATCCAGCATCCGGCGAGCAGCCGGGTTGATGCCTGTCACCTTGAGCGTGGTATCGAAAACCACCAGCCCGTCCTCGATGCTGGAAAGGATCGCCTCCCCCTTGTTCTTCTCCGAGATGATCTGCTCGATGTTCATCTCATGGTAATGCCCGAGCTGGCTGGCCATCTGGTTGAACTCGCCGGCCAGACTGCCCAGCTCGTCACTGGTTTCGACCGGTACCTGAACAGCATAGTCGCCCGATGCAATCTTCCGGGACGCCTCCATGAAGCTCCGGATCGGTCTGACGATCCGCTCTGCGAGAAACAGGCTGAAGACAAGCGCGACAATCAATGCCGACGCCGCCACGAATCGCCGTGGACCAGATGGCGCGCTTGGCCACGATACCGGCCTTCACACTGGCGGCATACATGGTCTCCTCATTGAGATTGCGCAGGCGTGATGCACGCACTCGCGCACTTTGGCGAAAAGGGGGTAAATCGTTTCCTGGTAAATGATGGGAAGCTGCGGAGGCGGTTTGGCCGTATCGCGCAAATCGGTCAGTGCGGAAAACTCGACTGTCGGTAGTTCGCATAATCGGCTTCGATGGATTGTACAAGTTCCGCCTCGCCCGGAATCGTGATGTTGTCCTTTGCGCGGGCCAGCCACTCAAGAAACATGGCCTCGTTTTCCCGGAACTGGGCGGATTCCCTTTCTCTGCGTCGCCAAGGAACATGCACAAGATTCCGCTGTCTTGCCGCTCCAAGTGCGTCCACCATGTTCTCGGCGGCAAGGATGCTCCGGTAGTTTTCTCTCAGGATGGCGTCGGTCGCCTTGCCCAGGGATACCAGATTGATAATGGCCCACGCAACCACAAGGCCCATGAGGGCAAAGGCAACGCCATATCCAATCAGTATTTTCTTTTTCAGGGTCATGGGAAACTATCTTTCATTCACACACACCGGGCATCACGTATGCTGGAATAACCGCTGCAACAATCTGCAGCACATTAATGTTCAAAAGCTTTCTCTAAGCGTGAGAACCTGTTCAGCAGGTGCAATATTTTACAGTTGCGTTTTTCTGTTACCTTATCTTGTGGCCTTATACACCTTGCTCTGAATGGCTTCCTCGAGAGCGGCCAGAGTATCCTGGCACTGAACCGTGGTTTTTCGTTTTTGACCCAGAGACAAGGCAAGGGACAGGACATTGCTGTTCTGGCGTGACAGCTTCAACACTTCCGTGTTGATTTGCCAGAACTCAGCATAGGCCGCTTCTGCCGCATCGATCAATGGGTTGCTTTTCGGATTCATCAAAATCGACAGTGCTTCCAAAGACTCATTGATCAGCGCATGCTGCGTTCGCATCGTGGTCTCGATTTCATCCATTTTTTCTTGACGGTTCTCGGCAATATGGGGGGCTTGAAGTGTATGAATTTTAAGCACGGCGACCAGTGTCCGCATCGCCAATCTGTTGATTTCGCAGGATTTGTCGTTTGGAACGCCGCTTTTCATCAGCGCATTAAGGGACTCCTCAATTTGGTTGACGGCTTTCTGCGCCGAGTCAAACGAAAGCTCATATGCTTTCAGGTTCGTGTTTAGCACGGACAGCGGCAACAATTCCTGGTCGATCTGCCGGAACCGCTCCCAGCAGGCGCTGAATTCCCGGAACAGATCCACCTCCCGGCCCATTTTTTCAGCTTCAATCAGTACGCCAAGTTCAATCCTGGCTTCTTCCACCTCAGCGGAAAGCTGCAGCGCCCGGTCGGCATTGGCGCGAGACGCCTCATCCGTATCGGCCAGGACAGCACTTTTCTCCGCTTCGACAGATGCGTTCAGTTTTACCCGCATTTCTGTCACCAGCCGGATTTTCTTGACATCATTGACAAAGACCGGTTCAAACAGAATATCCGCCATTTTCGACTTACCGTTTAAAATCCATGCAAGGAACAACAAAAATGCAATCACAGCGGCGGCAACGACCAGAAATCCGATACTTTTACCAGAATATTTCGCTTTCACATCCGTTTATCCCCTGTTTGTCATGACAGCAGATTCTTTATGTCGGTTGACATCAGGTCCGCATTTCGATCATAATGGCTACCATACCATATTGCTCCAAAAAGCCAACGCGATTTTTTTGCTATAGCCTCATCCGTATTGGCAGGATGACGGTGGTGATCCCATCCCACTGCAAGCGGCGCTGGATGGCAAAGGCGGTCTCGTTGTGCAGCATTCTGTGATAAAATTTTTCAAGCCGGAAGGTGATCTGACCGGTGAAAACGGTGGACCTGGGATACTCGACGGCGATGGCCTTGCACAGGTTCATGGCGCTTTCCACCACATCCGTACCTACTTCAATGCGATAGTCGGCGGCAAAACCCAGTTTTCTGGCAAGCTCCACATATTTTTCAAGCCCGCTCCGGACCGATTGCTCCAGTTCTTCGACTTCTTCGGCGCCCTTAAACGATCCGGAATCAATGACCGCCACGGAAACAAAAATGATGTTCTTGTAGATTTTGGGAAAGGTGGTGAGAATGGACAGCAGGGTGTGGACCCCGAATCCGCTGTATCCCGAAACCAGTTGAATGGCGGTCAGGTCTCTTTTGTTCAGCGGGGCGCTGTTGGGCGGGCCGGATGTGGGAAAATTCAGCAGCCTCTTGTCCAGCTCCGTAACGCCACTGCGTACGGCCTGATAATGATTGCGGATCAGGTAGCAGACGCCGATGACGATGGAGGTGATCAAAATCGTCATCCAGCCGCCTTCGGTAAATTTCTCCACGGTGGTGATCACCAGAATGGTGGCGCAAAGGGCCAATCCGACAAGATGAACGTTTAAATGCCGAATCCATTTGGGATCTTCCTTTCGTCGGCGGGTGTAGAATAGTGACATGCCCAGTTGAGAAAAGGAAAATGTCACAAAGACGTTGATGGAATACATGACCACCAGCGCGGATACCGAACCGGAAGTATAGATCAACAGCGCAATGGCCGATGAACCCATCAGAACGATGCCGTTTCGCATGGTCAGTTGTTCGGACAGGGCCGCAAACCGGTGGGGGAACCAGGAATCCACCGCCATGTTCGCCATTACCCGGGGGCCATCCACAAAGCCGGCTTGCGCCGCAAGCAGAAGCAATGCCCCCTCTGAAAAAATCGTGATAAAAGCAATCGTTTTTCCCATTCCCCAGTCGCCAAACAAGGCGTCGGCAATCACGGAATTCAGCGTCTTGCCTTCCACCGGTTTAACGTCCAGAAGCGCATAACACAGAAACAGCACACCCGCGGTGAAGGCAAGCGAGCCCGCCATATAGGCCATTGTCCGCTTGCCGGTCTTCACCCGGGGCTCCCGCATGATCTGTAAGCCGTTGGAAACCGCCTCGATGCCGGTATATGTTCCCCCTCCCAGGGAATAGGCACGCAGGAACAGCATGAGAATGCCAATATAGCCGATGGTGGAAATGTCTTGCTGGATGCCGGCATGAAAGTTGTTGACCAGAGGAACAAAGCGATCGGTATGGGTAACGATGCCATCGATCAACATCACGAGATGGGTTACGACAAAGACAATAAATATCGGCGCCATTACCACGATGGATTCCTTGACGCCGCGAATGTTCAGAATAATCAGCAGGATGCACAGGAAACAGGCAACTGGGACCTTATGGTGGTGAAAGCTCAGCGGCATGTAACTGAAAAGCGCATCCACGCAGGCGGCAATGGAAATGGTGATGGTCAGCACATAGTCCACCAGAAGGGCGCTGCCGGAGATAACACCGGCCTTTTCGCCTATCATATGGGTGGCGACGATATACCCGCCGCCGCCATGCGGAAAATGCTCGATGATCCTGGAATACGCGTAGGATATGATGAAAACCGTAAGCGCCGTGGCCAACCCCAGAAGAATGGCCAGATATGTGTGGGTCCCCAGCGCGCGATAGGCTTCTTCGGGGCCGTAGGAAGAAGAAGAAAGTCCGTCGGCGCCGAGTCCTATCCACGCCAGCACCGGAATCAGCGCCATTTTATGAAAAATATTGGGGTCTTTCACCTGCTTGGGCGCCCCGATGATTGCATGCAGGAATTTTGTGACTACATTTTCTTCCGGCTTGCCGCTGCTTGAAGCCATTCATCCTCCTATACAAACTGATTATTCCTGTGCCCTGAACGCAAAAAAGCCGTCGGCGCAAGACCGGCGGCTTTTCACAACGCTGTCAGTTGCCCTTTCAAATGCCTACGGAGTTAGCTGTCGGGCTCGGGCCTGAAAGTGCCCTATCCAAAGATAGAATTCGCCCCAAAAACCTGGGTCCCCCGCATCCGTTCACAGAACGGATCTTGGCTGCATTTTATTTATGTTTCTATTTTATCCCTTTTGATTTTCATGTCAAGATGATGTTGTTTGGCTCACGCTGTTTTGTATTGGTGATCCACTCGAAATAAGGAGAGCCCATATTTGAAATGTCAACAATTCTTGATTTATTGGAGTTATGCGTCGAGTAGCCCGGGGGAGTCGCACCCCCAGGCCCTCACAGATCCGGACGTGAGCCTCTCGACTCATCCGGCTCCTCATGTCCGCCCACATTGTGGGTTTGCATTACTTCAGGTTCCTCCCATCTCTGGTTGACCCAAAAGCAAATATGGACATGTTACCCCCTTCGCTCCACCTCCATTACAGAGACTTCATCACTACTACGAGGTAATCCGTCCCTGTGCTCCGCATCGGTACTCTCATCCTCATGGGGCCTCCACTTGGATTTCTCCCTTATCATCGGAACGACAGGTTCCCACGTTCCGCACAAAAGCCCAGATCATGTTCACGCCACCTTTATGCCGGCTGCCGCTCGGACAGTAAACAGGTTTCCTCCGAACTTATCCTGGGATGGAAGTAGATCCCAGTTTTGACAGCAACTTATATTTTCGACACCTCATCAGTGGTTCAGGGTTATTCGTCTCCATGATCCATACCTGACCCGATCCAATGCCGGGCCTTTTCCTTAACGCTCACCACCATGGCTCTTTACCACAGCAGCTTAAGGTGGTTTGAAGCCTGCTCCTGCAAGCCGACTCCGAGGGACCTACCCTCATCTCTTGCGCAGTTACGCGCACACTATAAAACAATGCGCTCGTGGCGCACTTACTTGCATATATTCTTGAGACCGGTCTTTCTTAACAATATTAAAGGTATCCTTGATTTTCTTGCGCCATTTATCCCGAAATCACCCTATGATAAAGCTGACGTGCCTGTCAAACGAATTGACGCATTTCTGTTGGGTGACTATGGATACAGTAACTCATACGTTTTGGAGGCAACCCATGGGAAGAAGGCGAACCACAGAAAGCGGCGCGACCCTTGCGGCTTTATTTGCAAGAGGCGTGACGCCATCTCCTTACGTCCAGGTTGCACTCTTGGCGCCTCACACAGGACGTGATTGACCGCCGCTTGCGGCGGGATGATCTACACGACCGCGCTGCCTGAACTTTTCACAAATCATGTCGAGTCATATGACTTTTCGCTGCTTCTCTACTTTTCCACTGTTTCAACATCATTTTTACCTGTTTTTATGTCAAAAATGGGTCCTTTCAACACATAGAAATACATACGGGTGCTCCACTTGTACCATCCCCCCAGATTTTCCCCAAAAACCATTATAAACATGATAATTGTAACGGTATAAATCAATCAAGTATTTATTTTACTTATGAAAAACTTAATTACAATATTCAATTGTATGGGGTACCAGATCAGGAACTGCTGCACCTTTTCCGCGTCTTCACGAAAAGGGTTTTCTTCCCCCTATCCGGGGATCATAGGTTTTATTATTCTTCGAAGCTGCATACACCTGACAGGGATGCTAGAGCCGTTACCCTGTGAATCATGGCGCGACTGTTGAATCGGGTGGATGTGGGGGTTGAGGGAGGAAAACCCCCGGATACCCAATTTGAAGCCTTCTTCATGCCATTGCATATACACTGTGTCCTGCAATGCCATAGCATACACACTGTGCCCTGCCCCATAGTAGGCATCATAGACATGCTGGAACACAGCGGTGGTTTTTTGATCGAACAGTTCCGGGGTGTAGGCCCTCGGCAATCCCATGATCCAGCATTTTCTCGATGGTTACCCGAACCTCGGCGCGGGCCTGCTGCCGTTTGCGCCAATCAAGTACCAATTTCCCGTCCTTAAGTGTGTCCAGCAGATCTCTGGCGGTTGCTTTAACCTTCTCCCGGTCCGAACTCACTCAGTTCAATCTGCGGTTTGGTCAAAAGATCAAAAAGGGCCAATTCTTCTTCATTCAACTGTTCGCCCACGCCCCGCTGTTCTTCTTCACTCAGGCTTTGGGCAAAGGTCACCAGTTGCTGGAAGAACTCCTCGGCATTGAGGCTGCCGGCATTATATGCGTCGATCATTTCCTGGAATCTCTCCAGATAATCCATGCGGGTCCGGTTGAGCCGCACCATGGCCATGAGCTTCTGAGCCACCGTCCCTTTGAGTTTCTCATTGACCGTGCGTTTGCGGCCTGCTTTGAATTTTTCTGCCAGCTTCTCAAAATCAATATTGCTGAGATCAATCCAATGCTCGTCTGCCATAGGGAGCGACAGCCTCGCGGATGACATAGCCCTCCGTGGCAATGGAGCGATCGAGCAGCCCTTCCACCTGTTGCATGACCAGTGAGATATCCGCCGGCGGTATCAGTGCCCGGATTTTATCCGCGATGACCTGAATTGGAGATATCTCTGCGGCAAACTCTCCTGCGGCCGAGTCGGGCAGCACGGCCTTGTAAAGCCGCTGCACTGTATTGGCCAAATCAAGATATCGGCGTTTGATCTCCTCTGATACCACCAGGGCCTCTACGGCGTCATCGAGCAGGCCGATGCGGGTAAATCCCTGGGCAGTCTGAATTGCCGCAAGGTTCACGCCTTGTTCCTGGCACAAGTTTCGGGTTTCCGAAAGCACCTGCCGGAGCGCCGCTACCAATGCAGACTTGTCCTCCACCGGCTTTTTACCGCTTCCGCCACCAGCCCCATAGATGGCCAGCGCCCGTTCCAGGTTGCGGAACACCCCGGCATAGTCCACGATCAGGCCGCTCACCTTGCCGGGATAGACCCGGTTGGCCCTTGCGATGGTCTGCATCAGCGTATGGTTTCGCATGGGTTTATCAAGGTAGAGGGTTGAACAGCTCGGCACATCGAAGCCGGTCATCCACATGGCGCAGACAAAGACCAAACGAAAGGGATCTTCCGGATTCTTGAACTTGGTCTCCAGATCCTCCTCCACCATGCGTTTGCGGTGCGGACGGATATCCAATCCCTTCTCATTCATCTCTGCAATTTCGTTCTGCCCCTGCGAAACCACCACCGCCATATCGGTTTCTTCCATCCGGGCGATGCGCTCTTGAATCTCCTGCCGGGATCGTCGGCCCCATGCGGCCTGTCGATATCGCTCCGCCTTCAACGCCGCAATCTTTTCGCCCCAGTGCCTCCTCACCTTATCGTACATGCGGATGGCCGTGGCTTTGTCGATACAGATCATCATGGCCTTGCCCTGAAATCCGCGTCCGGTGAAGTGGTCCACCAGGTCTTTGGCGATTGCCTCCAGCCGGGGGTCCCGGGAAATCAAATGGTATTCCCTGGCAAATTCCCGTTCCAGCTTCTTTTCCTGGGATTCATCCAATTCCGCTTCTTCGAGCAGTCTCTCCATATCCTCGTTGAGGTCGTCGTTGATCAGTTGCAGTTCGGGGATACGGTTTTCGTAATAAAGGGGCACCGTGGCGCCATCGGCCACCGACTGCTGGAAGTCATAGACGCTGATGTAATCGCCGAAGACCTGCCGGGTCTTCTCCTCACCCACGATCAGGGGTGTTCCGGTAAAGGCCAGAAAAGCGGCGCCCGGCAGGGCCGTTCGCATGTTCAAGGCCAGCGTGTCATACTGGCTGCGGTGGGCCTCATCGGTAATGACGATGATATCCCGCCGATCCGAGAGCACCGGATGCGCCTCCCCCTTCTCCGTGCGGAACTTGTGGATCAGGGTGAAGACATAGCGGTGATCCTCCGTGAGCAACTGCCGCAGGTGCCTGCTGCTTTCGGCCTGGGCGCGGCCTTCGGTTACCACGCCTGCCGATGCGAAGTGCTTGTAAATCTGACCATCCAGCTCCTGCCGGTCCGTGACCACCACAAATGTCCAGTTACCCGGTATCTTACGAAGTACCTTCTGGGCAAAGAACATCATCGCCACACTCTTGCCGCTGCCCTGGGTATGCCAGAACACCCCCAACTTGCCGTCTCTTTGCCGGATATCCGCCAAAGCCGCCATCGCGTTATTTACGCCAAGATACTGGTGGTTCTTGGCCGTCAGCTTGATCAGGCCTCCGGGGACTTCCTGAAACAGGCTGAAGTTTTCCACCAGATCCAGCAGCCGGACAGGATCGCAGACGCCCCGCAGCATGGTCTCCAGAGACACCCGGCCCGTTTCAATTTCGCTTCCCACCTTTTTCCACTCGGCAAAGTGCTCCCATCCGGCCGTAATGCTGCCCACACGGCTCTGGCTGCCATTGGAAACAATAATCAGGGCATTGGGCCAGAAAAGCTGAGGGACGGTATCCTTGTAGTCTCGCAGGTTACCGGTGAAGGCGGTCTCCAGGCGACGGTGAGCGGCCTTGAGTTCGATCAGAACCAATGGCAGGCCATTGACAAAGCCCACCAGATCCGCCCGGCGGGTGTGCATATCACCGGTGATCCAGAACTGGGAGCAAAGCAGAAAGTCATTATTGGGCCGGATTGTCCCAATCCATAACCCGGACCACTTCCACCGTTTCACCATCGCCCTCGGGATCGGGAACAGGAACCCGAACGCCATTTTTGAGCAGATGATAGATTTCCCGGTTGGCGGCCGTCATGCTCATGCGTGAGCGGTCACGGGTTAACTCCTCGATAGCCTGGCCGATGGCCTCGGGCGGCGCACCCGGATTGAACCGCTGCAAAGCAGTGCGCAGGCGGGCGGTAAGGATAACCTCGGCACGGGTCTCCGGCCCAGGGTACTCGCGCCGTGGTCGAATTCGTGATAGGCGTTGACGGTCTCCCAGCCCAGGTCCGCCAGCAGGGAAATGGCCGGTCGCTCGACCAGGGCATCTTCGGTGTAGCCGGCGGGAGGGGTCATGGTTGCCGATCCTTTTCAGCGTTCTCAAGAACGCACGCGCCGGCGGGGGTGGTGCGGTACCGTTGCTTCGGGCTGCGGGGTTTGTCGGGAATGGTCAGTTCGATGAACCCGGCTTCGATGAGTGGATTCAAGACTTGGTTCCTGAACTTGGTCCTGATTAGCGCCGTTGTGAAATTCCATTGACTGTCATGAAGGCATGTCGTCATGGACTTGGCACGTCACTTGTCAGGGTACTTGGGGGTGCTTAGGGGTACTTGTGGGGTGGACTCCACCGTCTCTATGGCTTTAACTTGGTCCCGCTTGGTCCCGTCTTGGTCCCACTTGATGCGGTCTTTGGCGTTCCCGCCTGCGCCCGCACCTCCGGATTGGGACGGAAGATCGCGGTGAAAAAGCCGTTTTCCTCGAAGGTCGGCGCCGGACAGTGTTGCTTGCGCGCATCCTCACGCATACGATTGATCCCGGTTCCGGCCTTTTCGATGAAGGTGATGCGGTGGAGCAGGTCGGCAATAAGGGCATTGCGGCGGATGCTCTTCCGGCCGAGGTCGGAAAACTTCATCCCTTTGGGCAGGCCTCCGGGGCTGGATATCTCGATCCGGTCAGTATAGATCTCCACGAAAACGTTGGCCCCCTCCATGAACCAGTCGCGATGCATGACCGCATTGGTGATGGCTTCGCGCAGGGCTTTCATCGGGTATTCCGGAACGTCCTCCCGGCGCAGCCCTTCAATCCGATAGGCCGTTCGGGTGTTGCGCTCGATGAAACGCAGACTATCCTCGATATCCGAAACGATACCGTCGGCAAAATCTTTGCGGTCCAGGATGTGCACTTTGTCCGTTCCCTTCGCAAGGAGACAGGTGATGTACGCCTGGTTGAAGAAGTGTTGAACATTTTTGGCGAAGAAGAGAACCCCGGCATTGCGGAAAAGCAGCTTGGCGCCGGATCGTTCGGCCGCCTCGATGTTGACCAGGACGTCCTCAGTGCTGGGCCGGCCGGTGATGCCGCTCAGTCGGAACCAGGCATTGTACTTCTCCCGATCGAAGTCCTGAGGATAGCGGAACTTCGAACAGACAGACGTATCGAAGCGGATAGCCCCTTCACTGCGGAACAGATCCCGAATCTCATCGCGGCTGAGCTTCTGGGTAACGGCGCCCTGCCGCCAGAAATAACCATCGCTGCATTGCACCGGCTTTGCATCGCTCTCGCGGACCGTCACCACGATGACATCACCAATGCGTTGAAGCAGGATCTTGACCGGCGGATCGCAATTGCGCGCAATGTCCTGGATTCGGGCGCGTAGCTGGTTCGTATCGGCAATCCCCTTGATGGTGCCGTCGTCGCGCACCCCGAGCAGGATCTTGCCACCTGCGGTGTTGGCCAAGGCCACCAGTTCGCGGGCAAAGGAAGTGGAGAGGCTCTCCTTGTACTCCAGCATGACGCCTTCGCCCTCCTGAAGCAGGATGTCGAGATCGGCGGCTTTCATATCACGGCCTCCTCAGAAACTGCGATATCCAGTTCAGATATATCCACCTCACCGGATACGAGCTTGGGCAGCAGCAGATCGCGGGTACGGCGGAGGATGGTGTTTTTCTTCCTCAGTGCCCTCGTTTGATCACGCAGTGGTGATACAAACTGGTCAAAAAGGCCTGCAATCGATTTCACCGGTAAAACGAGAGTCTCCTCTTTCAAAAATTTGAAGTGTCGTGCATATGCAAAATCGGAGAGATCGATGGACGATAGAGCATAATAAAACAAAGTCATTGGCATTCTTTCATCAATGGACTTCAAAAGCTGCGTTCCATCGGCACCACATGCGAATGGAAAATCAATGAATTTCAAAACTCTTGTGTGATCGCCAAAAACGATCAGTGGCAAATCTTCAAACTTACATTCCGCACCTTTCACGTCACTAAACGGAGTATTTTTTTGCTTTGCTAAGGAACTATAAATATTTTTGATGTTAGGCCCAGTGCCTTGAGGTATTCGATGTGTACAGGCTTCAGTGCTCGTGCCAGTTTGCGTTCCTTGCCCTGCTTAACGAGCAATACAGACGAGAATTTTGTAGTCATCATAAAAGCTGTGGGCTTGCGGGTGGGTCGATCTTTCCAGCCTGTAATCCCAGGACTACTATTGTTCTTCTCGACATACTGTTGCATGCAGCGTTCCATCAGGCGCCAAATTAAAAGAGAGATCAACAGAATCAAGCCCAACACTTCGATGCGCTCAGGCTTTTTCAGAAAGATGCTATTGACGATCACCGGATCTTTTAGAAAACTAAAGTTTTTCTCGATGCCGTTTTGCTCTTTGTAGAGTTGCAGGAGCTTATCGGCTGGCCATTCCTTGATCTGTTGGTCAGTGGACAGGTTGGTGAGAAGGACAAAGCAACCGGCTTCAAGGCGTAGCGGCTTAACCGCTTGATCGTTCTCATCGATGTTGTAGCTGAGAATGTACTGGTAACCCTGCGGTACGCGGGGTTGACCATTAGCCGGGCGGCCGCGTCCGTACTTGGCTTTTTCCTCGATCTGTATCTGCAGGGTGTGATATCCGCTTTTGGCAACGGCATGCATTTTTGAAGTGGCCACTTGAGCATCGTCTCTGCAGAAGAACGGTTTTGCGGCCGTATCCTTGCAGAGTTTCTCCAGTTGCTGGCGCTTGACTGCAAGTAGCCGATCGATGCGCTTATGGCGCCGTTTGTCATGGACACTGGAGTGCAGAACAATGGCACGGTAGTTGTTTTCATACAACTGGACCTGAGTGTCAAAGGCCTTGTAGTATGCAGGCGGTCGTTTGGCGCTACCGATAGATTCTGCCAAAGTGCCGATCCGTATCCATTCGTTTGTTGCCACAGCCTCCTGGATCACTCTTGAACACTCGCTGTAGTTGGACGGCAGACGACTGAGGATTTTGAGATTTCTCTGGCTGGACTTTTTTAGATTGTCTTCTGTGACATAGGCCGCATCTGCCACGTAGATAAAAGCACCCGGCTCAAGGCCGTGTTGAGCCATGTGTTTTGCGATGTTTGAGAGCAGTTCGTTGTTGAGAGTCTTATCTGAAGAGTTGCCATTGTGGCAGGCGCCCAAAAGTGGGATGTTACGTTCTACGCAGAGCATGGAGACCACAAACTGCTTCAAATCTGGCCGTTTGTCCTTACTGTGTCCGTAAGTGAGTTCAAATGGTGGATCTTGGCAATCATAATCACCATAGACAGTGATGGAAGTGGTATCAAAGTGAAAGCAATTGGTTCGGACATCAAAGACATCCAAGGCGTTCTGTATGATCTGAGCATAAATCTTCTGGGTGCCGGTCTCATAAATTTGATCCATCCCCCGGCCCACGTTGTAATCGGCAAAACACGCCGGATCAACCTCTTTGCCCAGAAGTAGCTCACTATCCTTTTCATCAAAGAACTCCTTGAGCCGGTATAGAGGACTACGGCCCGAAAGTGTATCAAGTACCATGGCTAAAACTGTTAGACCTGGTGAGATTTCCATTTGGCTACCGACCAATCGGTCGATAGTATCCACCAGGTTGATCCGATTGGCAAAGTGCTTAATAATAGGAAGGTGCCTGGCTTCAGTGTAGATCGGTTCCTCAAGAATGTGCTCTGACATTGTTGCTCTCCATCGCTATGTGTTAACGGTTGAGGGCAGTGTATCAGACTAGTAAAAGAATGTCTATCTATATTAGTTATTAGTTATAGATATCAATTGGTTAAGCTACTTTTTAGACTATTTTTAGGGAAGGAAAAATAGACCGAGCAAACCCTCGGGGGGGTGCGGAAAGTAAGTTCAAAAATCAGAGATTCCGTGTTATCGGTGTATCCACCAATATATTCTTTTCCTTGGTCAACTACAGGGATCAAACCTTCTAACGCGTAGTCTTTTTTCTGTGTTTTCTCCCTCGCTTAACCTTCTTCAAAATTTCCCCAACCTTCACAATCTCCCACCCTTCCGGAATCCGGCCCAGGGGGGAATCGGTGAAGCGGGAGATCTGGTAACCGGGAAAGCGGAACTTGACGAACCACTCGAGGTAGAGGTTCTGCGCCATTTCCTCCAGAATCTTGATCCGCCGCAGGTTGTTCTCGATCAGGTCGTCGTAGACTGAGAGGATTGCGGCAATTTTCCGCTGCGCGGGGAGGGGGGGAATGGTGATTGGGAAATCAGGAAACTTGGCAATTGGGATTCTATCAACCGTAGAGCCAACCAACGTGTTCTGAGCAATAACATTTCTCCACTCTTGGCTGAAGAAATAATAATACAATTCCGCAAATCTTGGAATCATCAGACCGAATCAAGGCCATTCGCCTACCGAGGCAACCACGAAAACCTTTTTGGAATCATGGCATATCGATTCAGGGTGGCTTCGTAAGAAAAAACAATATCCCCATAACTTGGTTCAATGCGTTTAATCCATCGAGGGTATTCCTCTTCTGAAATATGACGAACATCGGAAAGATCAAGTTGACCTGTCTCACCTACATTCTTAATACCAAGAAAAATAGGACCTGACTCTGACGGCTTTGGAGTGGCATGCGGGCCATCGTACATCCCCGAATAGACTTCTCTTATCGGAATGGTTTGCCGTTTTAACACCATCACTCTGCCTCCAGCAACTTGGCCACATTCTTGGCAATACCCTCTTTTCCCGGTTCTCCAGGCGCTTCCGAGCAAGGGCGATGGCTTTGCGAAGTTTCTCTTGCAGTACCTCTTTCGGCAGTGAATCGGTGAGGTATTCGGCAACATGGATGCCGGAACGGCCCAGCTCCAGCAGTTCAATCTGCTCCTGCTTCTTGCCGGCGCAGAGGATCATGCCCAGGGGCGCATCTTCACCCTCGCGGCGCTCGTATTTATCCAGCCAGTGCAGGTAGAGCTCCATCTGTCCCTTGAATGCGGGCTTGAATTCACCCAGTTTGAGTTCAATTGCCACCAGCCGGCGCAAGCGCCGATGGTAGAAGAGCAGGTCCATGTAGAAGTCATCGCCATCCAAGGTGATGCGCTTTTGGCGTTCGAGGAAGGCAAATCCAACGCCCAGTTCCAAGATGAATGATTCCATCTCGCGCAGAATGGCTGTCTCCAGATCTTTTTCGGCAAAGGTGTCCTTAAGTCCGAGAAAATCCAGCAGATAGGGATCGCGAAAGACCAGGTCCGGGATAAGCTTATCGGTCTCGCGCAGCTTAGTCAGCTCCTGTTCGATGAGTTTTTCGGGCTTTTTCGACAGCGCCGTTCGTTCATAGAGCATGGAGCTGATCTTTTTTTCCAATGTCCTTGTGGACCAGCCTTCAATGCTGCAAATCTCGGCGTAGAAGGTGCGTTTGAGAGGGTCATCCATACTGATGAGCAGGCGAAAATGACTCCAGCTTAATTTTGCACACAGCGCGTGCAAAATCGTTTCATCGAGAAATATTTCAGCGAATTTAACCATGTATGCAAGATTGCGTTCGTTCCAGCCGCGACCGTACTCGATCGTCAATTTTGCCGACAGTGTCGGCAAAATCTCCCGGCCGTATTCGGCGCGTTTCTCCTGAAGGACATCCTCTCGAATCCGCCTGCCCACGTTCCAATAGAGCATGGTCAGGGCCACGTTGACCTTCGTGGAGACGGCTTGCCGTGTCTCATCGATCATTCGGCGGAGGTCATTCAGCAGCGGGAGGGCCACGACCTTCTTTAAAGGCTTGATCCGAACCGAATCATGTTTTTTGATCGCCATCACTCAGCCTCGAGCAAATTTGCCACATTCTCAGCGATTCGCGTTTCCAGTTCCCGAGCCTCGGCGTTGAGGACTTCCAGCTCCTCGTTCTGCTCCTCCAGCCGCACCTTGAAGTCAAAGTCGTCTTCCTCCCGGGTTGCAACGCCCACATAGCGGCCGGGGTTGAGGCTCCAGCCCTGGGCTTCAATCTCTGCCAGAGTTGACACCTTGCACAGACCGGAAATATCGGCGTATTTGCCATCTGGGAAGCTTTCAGCCATCAGGTCATAGCCTCCTTCCTGTTTTCTTTGAAATAACAGGAGGATAATGGCTTGTATGTCCATATCAGTCAATTGCCATTTTGTTACGTACAGCTTGCATATATGCATGAGTCTGGCCATATTTATGGATATTAACCCGGCAACTAAATACATAAATATTAGCAAGGGAGTTGAATTATAAAACCTTACAAACATTGAATCTGGGGTAATGACTATTTTCTACTGGTCATCTATTTAATTGCCAGGTTAATACAGATGGTGTCATTCACATTCCTGACCCTCATGCAACCGTAACAATTTTCAATCTGTAATCCACAGAAGTCTTTCATGCAAAAACACCTCTACATTTTTTTTCTTCCATTGCTTCCATAAGCTGTTATTCCAACATTTATCGAGAATTACCCTATGATAAAGCCGACATGCCTGTCAAACGAATTGACACATTCCAATAGGGACATCGAGCACAGTAACTCATACGCATCGGAGACATCTTATGGGAGGAAGGCCACAGCCTCTTAATCGTGTCCTTTCGGCATAAGTGCTCAAATTATCCAGAATTCGATTTGGGGCCGTAGAGGTTAAGACAGTATTTGCCGGTAGTGGATATTATGTAGGGGGAGACAACTGGATGGAAACCCATCGCGCCGATGAAAATCGGCCTGCAAATCGGGATGCGGATAGCGACCAGTAGCTCGTCATCCCGTCACGGTATTTGATGACGGCGCTGATGCCGATCTGAAGAACCTGATCTCTGTAAAGGATTCCTTTCTAGAGCAATTTCCAATGAAAGTGACAGAACGTCAGACCGGCGCCTGACAAAGAACGGAAGCAATCCAAAGGCCATATCCTCCCGCATTCCATTGCGGTAGTCGTCAAAGCGAAAAACATTCCAGTGGCCGGCTGGAGAGAGGTTAATTTCCCGATATCGAGAAGACCCATGGGCAGCGAGGAAGAGCTCGAAACATGTTTCTTCCCACAAGGCGTTCTTGCGGGCCGGCATATCTGAAGGCATGGGAATATCAACTGCCGCTAAATTGCCCAAAAGCGTAAACTGGATGGCAAGCCTGCTGGAACCCCTCGATATTTCACCTGCGATCTTCAGCGGGGACAACAGACCTGCCTCCATAAATGGCTGAAGGGAAAACCGCCGGGAATTCAATTCAGGAAACCACCCACAGGGCGCAGTTTGCCGACTTTCCCAGCACGCTCCGCGAGACGCTGCCCATAAAAAAAGCATTGCCGCCCCCCCGCCTTCCCACAACCACCGTCCCGTAATCCTCTGACCTGGCTTCTTCTACAATGGCGCTGGCGATATTATACAGGCGCTCGACCATTTTCAGATGAATCTGACTGTCCTGAAAGCCTGCTTCCCTGAACCGCTGCAAGGCAAGTGAATAAAAATGATCGATGCAGCGTTTGTTGCCCTGTATCAGAATCTTGTCGATTGTCTCTGTCGGCTCCTCGATTTCGATCGGGCAAAAATCGCTGAATCTGGGCATCACATGAAAAAGGGTGATCGCGATATCGGCATTGCCGGCCGTCATGAAACACAGATGATCAACGGCCCTCAGGGAGCTTTCGGATCCGTCAACAGCAATCATGATGCGGGTTGAGGTGACCATGCCGTCAATGACCCATACCGGAATGATCCGGGAGTGCTCCAGAAGATTTGATGTGATGCTGCCCGCAAAGGTTTCCTGAAGCCGGGAAATTCCCCTTCGACCCACGACAATTGCGTCAAAGTGGCCTTGCTGGGCATATTCGATGATATCCTTGGCGCGTCCCAGTTTTTGGGGTTGGGTGACCACTTGAATATGGCCTGCATTGACTCCCAGATCCGTCATGCTTTTTTTGCATTTATCCAGCAATGCCCGTGAGGCTTGCTCATGTTTTCGCCCCAGATTAATAAGATCCAATTGTTTCAACCCATCGGATTTGGCCTCTTCCAGCAAAAAATGCGAGATGGACGGCTGGACATGATACAACGTATAGGTAAGATTCTTTACCGCGGAAGAAATTTTTACGACATAGTGAATGGCGTTTCTGGAATGAATCGAATCGTCTACCGGAAGCAGTATGCTTTTTTTCATGGGTATCCTCTCTCTTATCACGCTATTGCGCTTCGCTTTTGGCTTTTTTGGATAAAATCATCTGATATGCGGCTTTTCGGGAGATGCCCAATTCGAGTGCAATTTTTCTGGCACGTTCACCAGGACTTTGGCGCCGGATCCATGAGAAACGCAGAGATATCTTGCTGCAGGGATTCTGCTGAAAGATTTTTATCCTTGTTTTTCCCTGAAATCACTACGGAACATTCGCCTTTAATTTCTTTTCGAGCAGACAGATCCATCAGCATCTCTGAAATGGCGCCGCGAATAAATTCCTCATACCGTTTGGTCATTTCCCGGCAGACGACGCCGGAGCGATCCCCGAGAATCACCAGCACATCCTCTAAAAAAGAAAGAACCCGCTTTGGGGATTCGTAAAATATCAGGGTTCTGGATTCGGCTTCAATCTCTTTCAACAAGGCGGTTCGGCGGGCCTGTTTTTTGGGGGAAACCCCAAAAACATGAAGGCATCCGTGGGAAGTCCGGAAACACTAAGGGCTGTGATGGCAGCGGATACGCCAGGGACGGGAATCACCTTGACGCCTGCCTGAATCGCCGCAGAGATCAGCCGGTATCCCGGATCCGATACAGACGGGGTTCCGGCATCTGAAACCAGCGCAATGGATGCGCCATTCAGAAGTTGCTGAATGAACCGGGGCGCACGTTCTGCCTCATTGTGATCGTGATAGGAAACGAGCGGTGATGAGATCTGGTAGCGGGAAAGCATCAAGGCGGTGTGCCGGGTATCTTCCGCAGCCACCATGTCCACGCCGGATAGCACTCTCAGCGCCCGAAGGGTGATATCCTCCAAATTGCCGATCGGAGTTGCCACCACGTAGAGCCCCCCCTTTTCAACACCTTGTGACGCATCAACGTCCGGCAAGTTCAAAGGCATTTTTGATAAGCTCGATGGTATCCCGCCCGGAGTTAGAAAATATCGTCACCACATCAAAACGGGCCCGGGCATGGCTTTGGTGGGTGGACTTGAGATACTGAAGGGCTACTTTAGAAATCTTGCGTTGCTTTTGAAGGGTGACTGCATATTTTGGGTTGCCGAAAGACACGGAAGCTCTGGATTTGACTTCAACAAAGGCAATGGTTTCTTTGTCTTTGGCAATGATATCGATTTCGCCCATGCGGGTGCGATAATTCTGCTCCACGATGCGGTATCCCTTCCGTTTTAAATAGATCACGGCGAGGGATTCATTGTTTTTCCCAAATACCTGAAAGGAATTGACCATGATTTGCCCACTCCTTTACCCCTTTAAAACTTTTCCGGTGTATGGGAGAACAGCCATACCGCCTGATGGCTTCTTTGTGAAACGGAGTCGGATATCCCTTGTGAACGGCGAAACCATATTCCGGATAGTCGTCGTGGTAGCGTTCCATCAGGCTGTCCCGGGTCACTTTTGCGATAATTGATGCGGCCGCGATGGAAATGCTCAAGGCATCTCCTTTGGGGATGGCTTCCTGCGACAGTGAAACAGGCAGGCGGAAAATCCCGTCAATCAACACGTGTTCCGGAAGGGGAGAAAGGTTATCGACCGCCATGCGCATTGACAGCAGGGACGCCTTTAATATGTTCGTGCGGTCGATCTGGCAGGAATCCACAATGCCGATGCCGATGGCATCCGCATGTTCATATATCTGCTGATAAAGCGCCCGTCGTTTTTTAGGCGTCAGTTTTTTGGAATCCGTTACCCCCGGAACCGGAAAAGAAAACGGAAGAATCACGGCGGCCGATACTACCGGGCCGGCCAGGGGGCCCCTGCCGGCCTCATCAACGCCTGCGATGCGCATCAAGCCACTCCGGCGTGCCTGGCCCTCAAATCTCCACAGGTCAATGCCCATGATGCCTTTTCAGGAACGGTCTTCTTTAATTCTGGCGGCCTTGCCCTTGAGTTTCCGGATATAATAAATCTTGGCGCGCCTGACAGCCCCTTTTGAAACCACTTCAATCCGGTCGATAATCGGTGAATGCAGCGGGAATATACGCTCAACGCCGATCCCGCCGTAAGAGATTTTCCTGACCATGAAGGTTGCATTGGTGGTGCCTCTGCGCTTGCTGATCACCACACCTTCGAAAGCCTGAATACGCTCTTTTTCGCCTTCCTTGATTTTGACATGAACCCTTACCGTATCCCCGGCGGAAAATTGCGGCAGATCCAGCCGCATCATTTCTTTTTCCAAAAGCTTGACAGTTTCCATAACTCCCCCAATAAATTGTTTTCTAACGATGTGACAGATTAATGTAAATGATCGGGATACCCCCCCCGATATTCATAGTCATTCCTACGATGGCCGTCCCAGCAGACGATCCAGAAATATGGACGCTGCGGAACGGACCGACAGGTGGTTATACTCCGCATTGCCGCGAATCGGCTCCAGAATATGGTCCGCCTGCGCCATGCAACCCTGCGAAAGTCCCCATGCCGTGCCAAATACCAGCAGATAGGGATTTCCTGTTTCCAGCAGTTCCCGAAACCGGGATATGGAAATGCCCCCTGCATGATCCCTGGCGCTGGTTACAACCGTACGGGGATATCTCTTTTCCCGCAAGGCGATGTCTTCGCATGCTTTTTCCAGCGTATCCAGAATGCAGACCATTTCCAGGGCCTGGCATCGCTTGGGGTTATACACAGCCCCTGAACCGGTTGTCCAGTGCGACACCAGCGTCTTAACCAGCAACTGTTGGTCACCAAGCGGGGTAACGACATACAGGGCCTTGGCCCCATACGTTCTGGCAGCCCTTGCCATGTCATGAATATCCAGGTTGGTCACCGCGGATGCGATGATTTCCCCGCGCTTATTGACGACCGGGTAATGTGCCAGCGCCAGATATAGATTGGGACTGCAAAATTTGGTCAATGTCCAGACGCCACTGTTGAAGAATTCGAACCTCAGCCAGTGTCAGCTGGCGCTGCATCAACAAATCCCTGCGTTTTAAAACCGTTCGGATCAGCGACGATTCCTGCCGCCATTTCTCAATCTGCGCATGATTACCAGAAAGCAATACATCCGGAACCGCTTCACCTTCGAAATTCGCAGGCCGCGTGTAATGGCCGTGTTCCAGAAGGCTATCGCTGAAGGAATCCTTCTGCGCGGATTCCTCGCCTCCGAGGGCACCGGGAATCAGCCGGATTACAGCTTCCATGAGTACCATTGCCGGCAGTTCTCCGCCGGTCAACACATAATCGCCGATTGATATTTCATCATCTACAAACTGCTGGCAGATTCGCTCATCAATGCCCTCGTAGCGGCCGCAAATCAAAATCAGTCCGGGCTGCACGGAAAGCTCCGCAGCAATTTCCTGATTAAACGCCCGGCCCTGCGGAGACAGATAGACGGTTCTGGCGCCTGGTGCGGTGTTTTCAGCCCACCGGATGGCGGCCGCCAGAGGCTCCGGTTTCATAACCATGCCGTTTCCCCCGCCATATGGACGGTCATCGGTCACCTGATGTCTGCCGGCGGCAAATTCGCGGATATTTACAGCAGAAGCGGAAATGACGCCCTGCTCAATGGCTCGCCTGACAATGCCATGGTCCCAGAAAAGCTGGAACATTTCCGGAAAAATTGTCAATGCGACGAATTTCATAAACGACTTCCAGAAACTGCCGGCTTCAGCCTTTTTTTCATATCGGCAGGTTGTCTTCTACAAGCCTTCAGGAAGATCCACCCGCATGATCTTCCGGTCCAGATCAATTTCCAGAACAACCGAGGCAATGGCCGGAATCAGAATCTCACCGGCATCCGGGGTTTGCACCCCATATACATCATTGCTGCCGGTCTCGATGAGGGATACGACAGTCCCGACAGGATGTCCATCGGCTGAAACCACCGACATCCCCACAATATCCGCCCAGTAATAGGTATCCGGTTCCAGTTCAGGCAGGCTGGATTTTTCCACCAGCAGATCAGAGCCCGGCAGCGTTTCAGCCGTGTTGCGATCAAAAACCCCTTTTAACAAGAGCAGCAGCATTCGCCCCTGGGGCCTGGCATCTGCTATCTCCGTCACACGGAGGTTGCCCTTGGCATCCCGAACGATTACGGAACAGCCAGGCGCCAATACCGAAAACGATTCTGTCTCGCAGTGAATCTTGACATATCCCTTGATGCCATGGACACCGACGATTTTTCCAATGACCACACAGGTATCCGGATTCATCCTGCTTCAGCAGCCTTATTCAACAATTTCAAGAACCGAGCGTTTTTTGATCTTTGCGGACGCCGCACTCAGAATGGTTCGCATGGCCCGGGCCGTTCGCCCCTGTTTACCAATGACTTTTCCCAAATCCTCTTTAGCAACCTTCAGTTCCAGAACCGAGGTCTGATTCCCCTCGATCTCAGAAACAGACACCTGTTCCGGGTGGTCAACAAGCGCACGGGCAATGTAATCGATCAGATCTTTCATAGCTCCATCTCCTTTGCTGCCAGGCGAGAATCGGGAAATGACGTCAAGGTCAAGAACTTCAGGCAGGGGAATCCGATATGCCCTGTTTTTTCAAGATGCTCTTGACCGTATCGGTCGGCGTTGCGCCCTGGCCGATCCAGTATTGAACGCGATCCATTTTCAGGGTGACATCAGCCGGGGTGTTCAGCGGATTATAGGTTCCCAGATTCTCCAGAAACTTGCCGTCCCGGGGGCATTGCCCATCTGCTGCCACGATACGGTAAAAGGGTCGTTTTTTTGCGCCGTGTCTGGCCAGTCGAATTTTTACAGACATATATTTCTCCTATGGTAATGGTGATAATCACAAATTATTTAAATGGCGAAAAGCCTCTTCCAAACTTCTTAAGGCCGCCCTTGTTTATTTTCTTCATCATCTTCATGACATGGTCATAGTTTTTCAGCAGTTGATTCACATCCTGAACCGTTGTGCCGCTGCCGCCGGCAATCCGCTTTCTTCTGCTGCCGTTGATGACGCCGTGTTTATGACGTTCCAGCGGGGTCATGGAATTGATAATGGCCACAACCCGGCCCAGTTCTTTTTCATCCACCTGAAGGTCCTTGAGATGTTTGTTCTGGCCTACACCCGGAATCATGTTGATGAGATCCGTCAAAGATCCCATTTTTCGGATCTGAATCATCTGATCCCGAAAATCCTCAAGGGTAAACTGGTTTTTTCGAAGCTTTTTCTCCAGCTCGACAGCCTGTTTTTCGTCCACCACGGATTGAGCCTTCTCAATCATGGTCAGGACGTCCCCCATTCCCAGGATTCTGGAGGCCATCCGGTCGGGATGAAACACCTCAAAATCATTCAGCTTTTCACCGACGCCGATGAATTTTATGGGCTTATCGATGACCGTCTTTATGGAAATTGCAGCCCCGCCCCTGGCATCGCCGTCCATTTTGGTCAGAATCACCCCGCCGATATTCAGTGCATCGTTAAAGGCGGTGGCAATGTTTACCGCATCCTGGCCGGTCATGGCATCGGCCACCAGCAAAATATCCGAGGGCTTCACCCGATCTCGAATACGGGCGAGTTCCTGCATCAGATCCGTATCAACGTGAAGGCGGCCCGCAGTATCCAGAATCAGTGTATCCAGGCCTTCCCGATGCGCCCGGTTTCTGGCTTCCATGCAGATATCCACAGGATCCATGTCCGGCGTTGAAGGAAACACCGGAACCGAAAGCTGATCCCCCAGTTTTTTGAGCTGTTCAATGGCTGCCGGACGATAGACGTCCGCGGGAACCAGATAGGGCTTTTTTCCTTTTTTTCTTAAGTATATCGAAAGTTTTCCAGCAGTTGTGGTTTTCCCGGAGCCCTGAAGCCCAATGAGCATGATGGAAACCGGTCTTTCTCCGGACAGGTTCAGGTCCACCTGCCGGGAACCCATCAGCCGGGCCAGCTCTTCGTTGACAATCTTGATGACCTGCTGGCCGGGTGTCAGGCTGGACATAACTTCCCTGCCCAATGCCCGGTCCTTGATATCAGCGACGAATTTTTTGACCACCTTATAGTGGACATCTGCCTCAAGAAGCGCCAGTCGCACTTCTTTAAGCCCATCCTGAATGTTTTTTTCAGACAGGGTTCCGTGACCCTTTAACTGCTTAAAAACAGCATTCAGTTTGTCGCTGAGATTGTCAAACATAAAATTCACCTAAAGGCGTTACTAAATCCTTGAAAATAATATGGTAGAAATGGTATGTCAAGAAAATAGTTTGTTTTTCACGAAAGGCCTAAATATGAAATCTGACATGAGTGTATCCATACCCACTGACATCAAGAACCTGAGCCGGGAACAACTGGGGGTCTGGCTGGAGGAAAACGGCATAAAACCCTACCGCGCCGGTCAGATTTTCAAATGGATATTTTCTCATCAGACAGATCAGTTTACCAGCATGACGGACCTGGGTCAAGAACTGCGAGAAAAACTTGAGGCCCACTTTGTCATTTCCCGTCTGAATATCGAAAAAATCGAGACATCCCGGGACGGCACCCAAAAATTTCTATTCAGGCTGGCGGACGGCAATTGTGTTGAAACCGTCCTGATTCCTGAAAAAAACCACTATACCCTGTGCATTTCCAGCCAGGTAGGCTGTGCCATGGGTTGCCGGTTTTGCCTGACCGCAAGCGGCGGGTTTATCCGAAATCTGACGCCCGGTGAAATCGTTTCCCAGGTTCGGGATATCAAAAAACATATCGGATCCGAGCCGCTGTCCAATATCGTAATGATGGGGATGGGAGAGCCGCTTGCCAATTATGCGAATGTGGTTCAGGCTGTCCGCATCCTGACGGACAGGGATTTCGGGCTTGAATTTTCAACCCGCAGGGTGACCCTGTCCACAGCCGGCCTGATACCGGAACTGCTGCAACTGGGAAAGGACGTCACGGTCAACCTTGCAATATCCCTCAATGCAACGGATAATGAAACCCGCAGCAGCCTGATGCCCATTAACCGGAAATATCCCCTGGAAGACCTTCTGGAAGCCTGCCGGCACTATCCGCTCGCCCCCAGAAAGCGGATCACGTTTGAATATATTTTAATCCAGGGAATCAATGATTCTCCGCAAGATGCCCTGCGCCTGACGAAACTGCTGCGGCCCATCAAGTCCAAAATCAATCTGATCCCTTTCAACGAGCATCCCGGCAGCCTATTTCAAAGGCCGGATGAAAAAACCATTCTGAAATTTCAGGACATATTGATTCAGCACCATTATACGGCCATGGTCCGAAACAGTAAGGGCCAGGATATTTCCGCCGCCTGCGGGCAGCTACGGGCAACCCATGAAATCGCTTGAAATCGAGATCAAATTTTATATACCGGACATTGATATCGTCCGTGACAAAATCCGCTCTCTGGGAGCCCAGCAGACGGGCGGCAGCTTTGAAACCAACATCCGGTTTGACGACGCAGGGCAGCGGCTTGCCGAGGCGAAAAAACTGCTCAGGCTCCGTCAGGATACACGTTGCCGGCTGACCGTAAAATCGCCGCCTGCAGATGCAGACACTGATTTTAAAATCTTCAGGGAACTGGAAGTGGAAGTCAGCGATTCAAAAACCATGACAGCCATCCTGGAGCAGCTTGGTTTTTTCCCCCGACAGGTGTATGAAAAATATCGTGAAACCTATCTTTTCAGCCATACGGAGCTTTGCCTGGACACCCTGCCGTATGGGCATTTTCTGGAAATCGAGGGCGGAAAAGACGATATTCGGAAGGCGGCCGCGGCCATCGGCTTAAACTGGGAAAAAAGAATTACCGAGAATTACCTGGCCTTGTTTGCCGCACTCCAAAAGCAGTTAAAACTGCCGTTTGAAGATGTGACGTTTGAGAATTTCAAGAACATGGCGTTAGACGACTCCCTGATCCATAACATACTGGAATCAGGGAGTTCGCCCCGCAAATAACAGGGTGTTCAGTCAGGATAATATGTCGCGCAGGCGTTATGGGATTCCCAGGTGGTAACACTGTAAACATAAGCTGCAGGAGAATAAAAAGTGTCCTTTAGCCCGGTTGCGATATACAGCGCCAGGTTTTCCGAAGATGACGGAAAATGATCGCCAAATCCTTCCAGATCGTTTAAAAAACAGTGATCCAACTTCTCCACAATGCGTTTGACCGCCTGCTTGATTTCTCCGAAATCCACCAGAACCCCTGCGGCATTCAATTCTTTCCCCCGAATGCAAACCTCGACTTTCCAGTTATGGCCATGAAGGTTTTCACATTTCTTGTCCACCATTTTCAGTTGATGCGCAGCCGCAAAATGAGAGACGACTTTGAGTTCAAACATATTTTTCCCCTCTATAAATCAGGACTACCTTCCGGCAGCGCCTCCTTTTAATATATTTTTCAGCTTGTTTGAGAATTTACCGGATTCCAGCTTTTTAAATTCCCGCAGCAGATCTTCCTGTTTTTTACTGAGATGGGTCGGTGTTTTGATATCTACCTGAATGACCTGGTCCCCGCGTTTCCCGTTTCTCAGAGAGGGAATGCCTTCTCCGTAAAATCGGAACAGTTCACCGGGCTGGGTCCCTTTCGGAATTTTCAGGGTTTTTTCCCCATTTAATGTCGGAACCGTGATTTCATCACCCAGAGCCGCTTGAATAAAAGATATGGGAACCACGCAAATGACATCCACATTGCTCCTTTGAAAAAACGCATGGGGTTCAACGTGGATGAAAACATAAAGATCGCCGGGAGGCCCGTTGTGGGAACCGGCTTCGCCCTCGCCGGTCAGCCTGAGGCGGGAGCCGGTATCAACCCCGCCGGGGATTTTTACAGACACTTTTTTATGAATCAGCACCTTGCCGGCGCCGCTGCATTCGGTGCAGGGATTGGCGATGATCTGTCCCTGACCCCGACAGGAGGGACAGGTGGTTCGCACCGTAAAAAAACCCTGGCTGCGGGAAACCTGGCCGGAGCCCTGGCAGTGACGGCAGTTTTCCGGATATGTCCCCGGCTTACAGGCGCTGCCTTCGCACTGGGGACAGGTTGCCGTCTTTTCAAGGTCGATTTCCGTTTCCGTCCCGAATACAGCATCCATGAAACTGAGACGCATGTCGTAACGAAGATCCGAGCCTCTCTGGGTGCGGCTCTGGGATCGACCTGCTCCGGAAAACCCGAAAAGATCCTCAAAAATTCCCCCGAAACTTGAAAAAATATCTTCGAATCCTCGAAACCCTGAAAATCCCGCACCTTCAAGACCCTGATGACCGTACTGATCATAAATCTGGCGTTTTTGCGGATCCTGCAGCACTTCATACGCTTCGGCAGCCTCTTTAAAATTCTCTTCGGCAGCCTTGTTGCCGGGGTTTTTATCCGGATGATATTTGATAGCCTGTTTTCGATAGGCTGATTTCAGCTCGGCTTCCGAGGCATCTCTGCCTACACCCAATATTTCGTAATAGTCCCGCTTAATCGTCATGGAGAATCCTGAAGGTAATCGATACAGATATATGATTGGAAAGTAAAATTCGCGTAAATGAATATCCGCTAAATATTAATGCAATAATTGATGTTGTCAACCTACAAACGGGCGGCGAATCACCGTATCCTTTTTCCAGCGCTCATCATCCCGGCATGGATATTCGATATTGTAATGAAGCCCTCTGCTCTCTTTTCTGTGCATGGCACATTTAATGATCAACTCGGCAACCATTGCAATGTTTCGCAGCTCGATCAGATCGGCAGACACTTTAAAATCCCAATAATATTCCTGAATTTCACTCTGAATAATTTCGATTCGGCGTCTTGCCCGGTTAAGCCGCTTGTCCGAGCGAACAATTCCCACATAATTCCACATGAACCGTCGGATTTCATCCCAGTTTTGCGTGACCATGATCAGTTCATCGCCATGCGTCGTGCCGACCTCATCCCAGCCGGGAGCCTCAGGCATTGCCTTGAAATCCATGGATTGAAGCTCCTTTACGGCCTCATCCGCAGCGGAATCCGCATATACCAGCGCTTCTATGAGGGAATTGCTGGCAAGCCGGTTGGCTCCATGCAGCCCGGTACAGGCCGTCTCTCCGATAGCATACAGTCTGTGAATATCCGTGCGGCCGCACATATCCGTGGAAACGCCGCCACACATGTAATGGGCGGCCGGCACCACCGGAACGGGCCCGGCAGTCATGTCCAGACCGAAACCAAGGCATTTCTGATAGAGATTCGGGAACCGCGATTTGATAAATTCCGGCTTTTTATGCGATATGTCGAGGTAAACCGAATCATCTCCGCTTTTCTTCAATTCGGTATCAATAGCACGGGCCACCACATCTCTACAGGCAAGGTCTTTTTGCGGATCGTATTTTCCCATGAAAGCATGGCCCGCAGCGTCTACCAGAATACCGCCTTCCCCCCGGACCGCTTCGGAAATCAGAAAATTCTTGGCATCCGGATGATACAGACAGGTGGGATGAAACTGAACGAATTCCAGGTCGGCGACGGTGGCGCCTGCGCGGTACCCCATGGCAATGCCGTCTCCCGTGGCGATATCGGGATTGCTGGTGTACAGATAGACTTTTCCGGCCCCGCCGGTTGCCAGCAGCGTTATTTTGGCTTCAAAAGTATGGACCTGCTGGGAGAAACGATCCAGAACATAGGCGCCGCAGCAGAAGGCTTCATGGGTGGTTGTCACCAGTCCGCGTTTCATGCGTGTAGAGCAGGTTATCAGGTCAATGGCGATATGATTTTCAATGACGCGGATACGATCGTTTTCCCGGACATGTGCAACCAGAATTTTTTCCAGTTCCAGTCCGGTCATATCCTCGGCATGCACGATCCGTTTCTGAGAATGGCCCCCTTCACGGCCAAGATCAAGATCCGGCGATCCTTGATATCGCTGTTCTTCCTTGAGGTTAAATTTGACCCCCAGATCGATGAGCTCGCGGATCCGATCGGGTCCGGACCGGACCACTTTTTCAACGACTTCCCGGTTACACAGACCGTCGCCGGACGCAAGGGTATCCTGAATATGCAGGTCAAAAGAATCCACTTTGCTGAAAACTGAAGCGATCCCCCCTTGCGCCTGAGTGGTGTTGCTGTCCATGATGCCTTTTTTGGTTACCAATACCACTTCACCAAAATCAGCAACCTTCAGCGCAAATGTCAAGCCGGCCACACCGCTGCCTATCACTAAAAAATCGGTTTGAATGTTCACAGGAATACCTTTTTTGCAGTTTTATCAGCGAATCAACGAATACGACCGTTTTCTTCTGGTAATGACCCCGATTAAAAAACCGGCCAGCAGCATGCCGCCGCCTGCCAGAAACCATTTGAAATTCTGATCAAACGTGGCTTTTCCGACCTCGGCTTCCAGCAGTTCGAGCTTTTTGCCCTGTTCGGAAACCTTAACCAGAGCCGCTTCATAATCTGCTCTGAGCTTGGCAACTTCCTGAGAATCTTTTTTCAATGTCTGGTAACTGTCATTCAGCGTCTGCAATTGCTGGCTGCAATTTTGCTGTTCTACGGCAAGATTCCGGTTTTCCTCCTGAAGTCTGCGGGCGTCTTCCGGGGGAATGCCGGTCTGGGCGGAAAGCTCGGCATATTTTTTTTCAAGCTCTTTAAGCGCCAGGGAACTAGGCATCTGCGTCGACAGAAAACGGCTCAGGACCCATCCCTCCTTGTCGTTCGAAAGCCGTATCTTTGTCCATTCATTTCCAGACTGCAGGACATTCACCTGGTCTCCAGTGGCCAGAATGCTGACTATTTTTTTATCGTTTCCCGGTTCCTGGCGAACCGTAAGCCTGATATTCTCTGAAACATAAACATTTTCGGCCCACGATGTCCCGGCCAGCAGTAAAATCCAGCACCCGATCAATACAATACGATTCATGGATAACGGTCTCCAAATTTGGGGGTTGCCCTGGACAGCATCAGGGGTTACGCTGAAACAGCTGCTGTATTTTGAGTTGAATTCCCTTGCGCTGTCAATAATTTCTTTTCAATTTTATAGGGGTATGGTATTTTTATAATTCATAAAAATCGTCTTTGACGATTCATTTTTCAGTCAACCATGTATCAAGCTGCCCGGGTGAGAGGAAATGATTGTTTTTGATTTAAGATGTTTACAGGGCCATCAGTTTGAGGGCTGGTTTGATGACGGGAATGCCTACGAAGATCAGAAAGCCAGGGGATTGTTAACCTGTCCGGTATGTCATGACGCCAATGTCTCAAAGATACCGACAGCCTTTTCCATTAAAGCCTCTCATTCTGACAAACGGCCCGCCCTTGCACAGAAAGAGCTTGCCAGACTTGAAAAAACACTCGCTGCGTTTATTGAAACCAATTTTGACAATGTCGGCTCCCGGTTTGCCACCGAAGCATTGAAAATCCATTACGGCGTCACCGAACCCCGGAACATCAGGGGAACCAGCACGCAGGAAGAAGAAAAAACGCTGAAAGAAGAAGGCATTGAGTTTATAAAGATCCCCGTTGTTTCAAACGACGGATGACATACGGCATACAACTTCGGGCGGGCAGACGACAGAACCAATATACGCGTCATCTGTCATCTTCCGTCCGTTCTGCATCACAGGCACCGCATGCGCGGCATTCCGTCATGGGGCAGGCAGGCGAGGTTTTTCCCGCCATTGCCTTGACGTACTCCTTTTCCAGGAAGCTCTTTTTGACCCCGTTATCGATATGATCCCATGGCAACACCTCATCCAGAGGCCGCTGCCGATGGATGTAAAACGAAAGGGAAAAACCCGGCGTTTCCTTGAAGGTTTTTCTCCAGTCACCCTTGTTTTGGACGGCCCGGATCAGCAGGTCCGATACCCTGCGGTCGCCTCTGGACAAAAAGGCCTGAACCGCTGCCTCCTTGAAACTGTTTGCTTCAACCCGCACATTGGGAACCTGTTTCAGGCCAAGATTGATGATTGCCAGTTTTTTTTTCAACACGGGCATCGTATCCATTGCAGCCCACTGAAACGGCGTGGCAGGCTTGGGAATAAAGGCATTGACACTGATTGTCATCTCACCGATACGGCCCTGAACCCTGCTGCTTTCCAGAAAAGCACCCTTGACCTTTTGGCAGAGGGTGACTATGGCGTGAACATCTTCGATGGTTTCCGTGGGAAGCCCCACCATAAAATAGAGCTTCAGGTTCGGAATCCCGGCTGCCACCAGCGCTGAAGCGGCGTTTAAGATCTGAGATTCCGTAATTCCCTTGTTGATTACCCGGCGCATGCGCTCCGATCCGCCATCCGGGGCTATGGTCGCTGTCTTGACACCGCTTTGAGCCAGAGACGAAACCAGATCCGGCGTCAGGGCATCCGCCCGAAGCGAGCTGAATGAAAGCTGCACCCCTGTTTCCCGCGCCTGATCACAGAGTCTGCCAAGATCGGGAAGATCCGATACCGCCGCACCGACCAGACCGATTTTTGTCGACAGTTTCGCCCCTTCTTGCATACACGCAGCCAGAAGCGCCAAGGGCCTGAACCGCGGCGGACGGTAAACAAACCCGGCCGAACAAAACCGGCAGCCATGGGGACATCCCCTGCTGACCTCGATCAGACACGTGTTTCCAAATGAAGAATTCGGCGTAATGACAACGCTCTGCGTGGGCACGTCTTCAAGGTGGGGCACATGAACCCGGCTGATTTTCCGGGGAGGAGGAAACTTTCCAACTGGATTCAGCGATTCAAGAATGCCATCGGATGTATAGCTGTCCTGATAACGGGCGGGAATATAGGCACCGGGCACCTGCCGGGCAAGTCTGTCCAGCAAAGCGCCGTGATCTGAACTGAATTCAACACAATCCATGAACCGGGGAAGCAGGTGTTCCGCTTCCCCGATCAGAAAGCAATCGATAAAATGGGCGATGGGTTCGGGATTGATGAAACAGGCGACCCCTCCGGCAATGACGAGTGGATGGGCTGCATGTCTTTGAGATGACAGCAGCGGAATACCGGCATCCTTGAGCAGTGTCAGCAGGTTGAGATAATCATTTTCAAAAGAAATAGAAAAGGCTATGATATCAAAATCTTCAAGATGACTTCCGGATTCCACGGAAACAGCTGGACCCGGTATATCCGGAAGAAACGCCCTTTCACACACCACGGATGCCATGCTGTTCAACAGGCGGTAAACAGCTTGGAATCCCAGATTGGGCAGCCCCACGGCATAATGATTGGGATAAACCAGCGCAATGCTGGTTTTCCCCTTCCAGTTTTTTCGAATGCTCCCTGTTTCGGCTTTGGCATGCTCATGGTGACGCTTCGCCCTGCCATGCCTCAATCGCTAATCCGCCTTTCTTCTTAAAAAAGTGGGCACATCCAGATCGTATTCATCCTGAGCGTTGATCTTGAATCCGCAATCCACATCCGGAATCGACCGCCTCATCCACCTTGATCTGCTTACGGATAAAAGCCGGCTCCTCATAATCAATGATATTCTCCATGTCCGATGGCGTAATATCTCTTAACCTGCCCCGAAGCGCCGTCAGTTTCCGCCTTCCCGGAATGATTTCAGCGCTGGACCCAATGCCGGTTGCAATAACGGTCACCCGCATCTCATCACCGAGGTTGTCATCAAATATCTGGCCCCAGATGATTTCCGCATCGTCACCCACTTCCTTATGAATGCGATCCGAGGCCTCCGTCATTTCATCCAGGGTAATCTCCCGTGTACTGGTGATATTCATGAGAACGCCCTTGGCGCCGGAAATGGACATATCCTCTAGAAGCGGGTGCTGAATGGCCCTTTCGGCTGCCTCAACGGCCCGGTTTTCGCCGCTGGCGATGCCGATGCCCATCAGCGCCATACCGGATTTGGACATGGTATTGCGGACATCTGCAAAGTCCAGATTCACATATCCGGGCATGAAAATCAAATCCGTGATGCCTTTGACCGAGTTCAGCAGGATTTCATCAGCTTTTTTAAACATATCAATAAGTTTTGCATTTTTTGAGGCCAGCCCTCTCAAGCGGTCATTGGGAATGGTAATGACCGTATCGGCTACCTGACGAAGCGACTCGATGCCTTCATCCGCACACCTGGCGCGTTTTTTCCCCTCAAACGAAAAGGGCTTGGTCACGACGGCAACCGTTAGGATATCCATTTCCTTGCAGATGTCGGCGATTACAGGAGCAGCTCCCGTACCAGTTCCGCCGCCAAAGCCGGCGGTAATAAAGACCATGTTGCTGCCTGCCAGTGCATTTCGAAGGGCATCGGTATTTTCCAGCGCAGCTTCTCTTCCGACTTGAGAATTGGCGCCGGCACCCAGCCCCTTGGTCAATTCTTCTCCGAGCTGAAGTTTAATCTGGGCCTTGGAACTGCTGAGCGCCTGCAAATCCGTATTGGCTACAATAAACGTAACCCCTTGAAGGTTGGATTCAATCATGTTGTTGACGGCATTTCCACCGGCACCGCCAACGCCCACCACTTTAATGACAGCCTGTGTTTCATTCTCTACAAAGCTAAAAGACATACTCCCCCCTCCTTAGCCCCCTTAACGATCGCCCATTATTCAAATATTCCATATGATTAATTGTCAAATCACATCTTTGAACCATTTTCTCATCCGATTCATGATCCGGTTGAACAAGTTCTTGTCACGAATTCGAAATTTGCGGGTATGCTGGTGCCTGGCGCCATAGAGCACCAGACCCACCCCGGTTGCATACATGGGATTATTGACGACATCCACCAGACCGCTGATTCCCATTGGTTTGCCGATTCGGGTCGGCAGGCTGAAAACCGATTCCGCGGTTTCAATCGCACCATCCAGCATCGAAGACCCTCCGGTGATCACCACCCCGGAAGTGATGAAGTTTTCCATGCCGGCCCGATATATCTCCCGCTTGATAAGCGAAAATATTTCCTCCATGCGGGGTTCGAGAATCTCCGCCAGAATCTGCCTGGGAAGGCTTCGGGCTTTTCTTCCCCCCATACCGGGAACCTCAACCATCTCTTCCGGGCCGATGTTGCCGGTTACGCAGGTACCGAATTTTTTCTTGATCGTCTCAGCTTCGGCAAGGGGAGCACGCAGTCCGACGGCAATATCATTGGTCAGATTGTTTCCGCCAAGCGAAAGCACAAAGGTGTGGCGGATGTTTTTCCCGGAAAAAATCGCCAGATCCGTCGTACCGCCGCCAATATCCAGCAACGCCGCGCCCAGTTCTTTTTCTTCCTCGGATAGAACGGCTTCACCGGAAGCCAGAGACTCCAGCACAATATCAAAAACATCCAGCCCGGCGCGATTGGCGCATTTGACAATGTTGTGGGCGGATGTGACGGCGCCGGTGACGATATGAATCTTGGCCTCGAGCCTTACGCCGGCCATGCCCACAGGGTTTTGGATCCCCCGCTGGTCATCAACAATGAATTCCTGAGGAAGCACGTGAATGACTTCTCTGTCCATGGGAATCGCAACCGCCCTTGCGGCATCAATCACGCGTTCAACATCGTTCGGGCTGACTTCCGGCCCTTTTATGGCAATAATTCCGCGGCTGTTGAACCCGGTGATATGGCCGCCGGCTATACCGGCGTAAACAGAGGTGATCTCGCAGCCGGCCATGAGTTCAGCCTCTTCAACCGCCTTCTTGATGGACTCCACAGTCGCTTCGATATTGACAACAACCCCTTTTCGTAGGCCGACAGAGGGATGAGCGCCGATTCCGATAATATTGATCTCGCTTCCGGAAACTTCCCCGACAACCGCGCATATCTTGGTTGTTCCGATATCAAGACCAACAATAATCTCCTGCTGCTGCTTCGGCATGTCAAATCTCCTTGTGGCCGTCTGAAGGCTGCTCTGAATTCAGTGGACAAATCACGACACGATTCATTTGACGCAGATCAACCCAGTCAATACCTTGAATGAGCTTCGTTGTTTTAAAATACGCAATTATTTTTTCCAGTCTCACAAATTTCTCCGCATAATCCTGATAACCGACCTTGACGGCATTGACGCTGAAAGCCTGAATGGGTCCCGCGGAAAAGAGCGTGATTCCTTCTTCCCTATCGACATGAATCAGCCGTATGTTCTGACGGGACAGTATGCTGGCGGAATTTTGTCCCATTTCCAGCAGAGACAACACTGCATCATAATGGGGACTTCTGCGCTGATCACCAATATCCAGATCCGAGAAATCGATCCCTTCGACAATCGGCAATTCGACAGGATCCCCGTCCGATACTTCCTTGAAGATCTTGCCTTGCTGATTAATCAGAAATTTTTTGCCCATGTCCAGAACGGCCAGAGGGTGATGTTCCTTTATGCTCAGGGTCAACCTTCCTGGAAGCTCCCGACTTATCTCAGCCTCTGCAATCCAGGGATGAGACAACAAGTATTTCCTCGAAAGCGGAATGTTTACCAGAAGCACATTGGTATCGGACTGGATTCTGGCCGCATCCAGAATTTCCGGGATGCCCAGCCGCTCATTTCCGATCACTTCCAGCGATGTTACCTTAAAATACGGACTCTGTAAAATAATATCATGGCAGAAGATGAAAAACAAACTCATTAATGCAACACCCAGAATCCCCGCCATCACATTTAAACACGAACGCCGAAAACGGGCTCGTTTCATCCGCCGAATCGCTGAATCTCTTCTGTAACGGTTTCGCATCAACACGTCAATTTCCGATCACGATCACTTCCGGTTCAAGGTTCACATCAAACCGTTCAAAAACGATTTGCCGTGCCCGATCCATCAATGCCAGAATATCGGCAGCCTTGGCATCTCCGGTGTTGACGATAAAATTGGCATGTTTAACCGAAATCTCAGCACCGCCGATTTTCCAGCCCTTTAATCCGCAAAGATCCAGCAGTTCACCGGCTGGTTTTCCAGTTTGCGGATTTTTAAAGACGCATCCGGCGCTTGGCAGCGTCGATGGCTGCCGGCGTTTCCGATTTTTCAGTATCTCTCTGGCATCGTGTTTGAGATCAGCAAAGCAGTCCCGGATAAGAGAAAATCTGCCGGACACGATAATGGGCACATGAGAGAACGGTTTTGCGCAGGATCGTTCCGGAAGCATCAATTTGCGATATGAAAAGCACAATGCATCTCTGTCAAATGTTTCCCGCAGCCCATCCGGATACAACACCGTAACGGACTCCAGTATATCCGATATCCAGCCCAGAGCAGTTCCGGCATTCATGCGAATGGCACCGCCAACGGTTCCGGGAATTCCCAGCGCAAAATTCATCCCTTTCAGGCCGTTGCGGATGACATGGCTGCATAACCGCCGCAAACTGGTGCCGGCCATGACAGTCACCCGTGCCTGAGAAGCGCTGATGGTTTCGATTAAAATCTCCGACAGGCCGGGCTTCATGCAGATGACAACACCTGAAATCCCGGCATCCGTTACAATCAGATTGGTTCCGCCACCCACGACATGGTACGGGAGTTCCCTTTCCGCCAACCCTGAAACCACTGCCGTAAGTTCATCACCTGTCATTGGCTCCACAAAGGCTTCTGCCGGCCCGCCCACGCGAAACGACGTGTGAAGAGACATCCGTTCCCCGAACCGGACCCGGCCGGATGTCACATCGGCCAGCCATCTTCTGGCCTCCGCGTCAAGGCAGGCGCTTCGCATCTCCCTCAGCTATCCTCTGCCAGCCGTTTCAATACCCCTTCCCCCACTTTCCAGACATCCCCTGCCCCCAGCGTCAGGAGCACATCCCCATGCTTTAGAATTGAGTGCAAATACGTTGGCGCCGTTAACAGGTTCTCCAAATATACCACGTTTTTGTGCCCGCGGGCGCGAATCCGCTCGCATAAAGCCAGGGCGCTGACCCCTTCAATTTTCTTTTCACCGGCAGGGTAAATCGGCAAGACCGCCAGCACATCGCTTTGATAGAACGCGCGGGTAAAGTCATCAAACAGTGCGTGCGTCCGGCTGTAACGATGCGGTTGAAAGGCGATCACCTTTCTGCGGTCCGGCCAGCATTCTTTCAGGGCTTCCAGGGTACTTCGGATTTCAGTGGGATGGTGCCCGTAATCGTCCACCACGGTTACGCCACCTGCTTCTCCCTTGATTTCAAGGCGACGCTGAACGCCTTGAAGGGTTTCAAGGGCGGTTCGTATCTTTTCAAAGGGAATGCCCAGCTCCAGCCCGACAGCCACGCTGGCGGTGGCATTGTACACATTATGCAGTCCCGGAAGGTTCAGTTGAATATCGCCAAGGAATTTGCCCCGGAAATCAATGCTGAAAATGCTTTTCATCCCTTGAAAAACCACGTTTCTGGCTTGATAATCCGCCTGTGAGCTCATTCCGTAAGTGGTAAATCGCTTCTTGATTTCGGGAATCAGATCCTGAATGGGTTCATTGTCCAGACAAAGAATTGCCAGGCCGTAAAATGGAATGCGGTCGATAAAGGCCAAAAATACGGATTTGATATGGTCCATATCCTTGTAAAAGTCCAGATGCTCCCGATCAATATTGGTGATCACGGCAATGGTTGGGGAATATTTCAAAAACGACCCGTCACTTTCATCTGCTTCCGCAACAATAAAATCCCCTTTTCCCAAAACCGCATTGGTGCCGATGCTTTTCAGCCGGCCGCCGATCACCACCGTCGGGTCCAGCCCCCCCTGATCCAGAACCGATGAAACAATTGAGGTTGTCGTGGTTTTACCGTGTGCGCCGGCAACCGCCACGCTGTATTTCAAGCGCATCAATTCCGCCAGCATTTCCGCACGGGGAATAACGGGAATCGACGCTTTCCGGGCTGCAACCACCTCAGGATTATCGGAACCGATAGCCGATGATGTCACCACCACATCGGCGCCCAGAATCTGGTCCCCCAAATGCCCCTTGTAAACCACACCACCGAGTCTTTTTAAATTTTCCGTGATCTCCGATGACGCGTCATCAGAGCCGGACACTTGATACCCGATGTTCAGCAGCAGTTCGGCAATCCCGCTCATGCCGATGCCACCGATTCCGACAAAATGAATATGATAGGTTTTTTGATACATATACTCACATCTTGGTAACAGGTTTTATTAAAACCGGTCAGAAACCGGATTCCGGCAGACTTTCACAGGCCGATACCATATCGCGATATGGTTTTGTCTGCAACACCCGTTGACAGAATTTTTTTTCAGGGTAAAAAAACGTTGTCGCACGATGATTTAACTGAGAAGCGCATAACAGTCATCGCAAATGCTGGCGGCTGCAAAGGGATTGCCCAGTTGTCTGGCACGGAAAGCCATCTGGCTGAGTATTTCCGGATGTGATGCCAGAAACAGAATCCTTTCCGCAAGTGCACTGCCGGTCAATTCGCTTTCCAGGATCATCTCTGCCGCCTGCGACTGCACGAGGCGGTCGGCATTCAATACCTGATGATTGTCGGCTGCATGGGGAAAAGGAATAAATATCGCGGGTTTTCCAATCGCCATGATTTCAGCCACCGTTGTAGCGCCGGACCTGCAGATCATCATGTCAGCCTGGTGATAGCAGTCTGTCATATCTTTAAAAAACGGCCGGACCGTACTGGAACCCCCGTAACGCAGATAGGCTTCCTGAACCATTTGCAGATCCGATTGACCGGTTTGGTGAATAAAATGGATATCGTGCCCAGAAAGCAGAGAGAGGGCCTGAACGACCGCCAGATTGATGGCATGCGCGCCCTGGCTGCCGCCGATGACCGCAACCGAAAATTTGCGCCGGAGGCGGTGGCCGGCAAGCGGTGTGGCATTGGATCGAACGGCGCATTCCCGAATTTTTTTTCGAACCGGGTTTCCGGTATAACGAATTTTAGGTGATCGGATTTTGAATCGGGTATTTGGAAAAGACACATGGACACGTGACGCCAGCGGGAACAGCATCCGGTTCGTTATACCCGGCTGAATGTTCTGTTCGTGAAGTACGATGGGGATGCGAAGTATCCAGGCTGCAAGAATCAGCGGGCCGGATGCATAACTGCCTACCCCGACAACCATATCCGGAACAAAATCGGAGAGGATTTTCAGTGATTCCATCACCCCTTTGGGAAGCCTGACAAGGGCTCGCAGTTGATGCCGGATTCCTTTTCCCTTGATCCCTTCCGCTGTAATGCACGCCAGCCTGAATCCGTGCTCGGCCAGCACCTCTTTTTCAAATGCCCTGCCTGTACTGACAAACAAGACATCATTCAGGGGATTTTTTTCAAGAAAGGCTTCTGCAATTGCGATTGCCGGAAACAAATGTCCGCCGGTACCGCCCCCAGCCATCACAATCCGCAGTTTCTTCATAATATCTGTCTTTCCGTTCAGGCATTCCAGGCGCGGCTTACGTTTTCCCGGATCCAATGTTCATCAAAATGCCAATGGATATCATACTGACCAGAAGCGATGTCCCACCGTAACTGAGAAAGGGCAGCGGCAATCCCTTGGTGGGAACCAGCCCCAGCGCAACCCCGAGATTGATGCAGACCTGAAGACCTATCGCAGCGGTAATTCCCATGGCCAGATATGAGCCGAAAAGGTCATGGGTGTTTTTCGCGATACTCAGTCCGCTCCACAGGATCAGGATATACAAAAATAGGACGCACAGAACCCCGACCAGTCCGAGTTCCTCCCCGATGACTGAAAAAATGAAATCCGTATGCGGCTCAGGCAGGTAAAAAAGCTTTTGAAGCCCCTTGCCGACCCCGGTTCCCCAAATGCCGCCGGTTCCAAAAGCCATCAGCGAGTGAACAATCTGATAGGCTTGATCCGATGCATGCTCCCAGGGATGAAGAAACGCCAGCCAGCGTTCCGTTCGATATGCAGCGCTCATCATGTATATATAGGCAAATGGGAGCAGCGCCCCCACCGATGTCACCAGGTAGGTTACCCGAACCCCTGCAACAAACATCATCACCCAGGTGATGGCCGCCAGAATCACCACGGAACCAAAATCCGGCTGCAGGGCGATGAGTCCGGCAAAAATCCCCAGAAAAAACACATGGGGAACAAATCCAATAAAAAAAGACCGGATGTGGTCGTGTTTTTTCGTAAGGGAATAGGCCATGAATATAACCAGCGCAATCCGTGCAAATTCCGATGGCTGAAATCTAAACCCCCCGATCAGCATCCACCGCTTGGCGCCGTTGACTCTGATTCCGAGTCCGGTAAACTTCACCGCCACCAGAAGCCCTATGGCGACAACCAACACCAGGTATACATATTTTCGATACAATTCATAGGGAATTTTTCGAAAAACCATCATGGCTAACAAACCCAGAACAGCGATAATGGATTGTTTGATCAGAAAATAGAGATCATTTCCATATTTTTTTATGGCAATGGCTGAACTGGCGCTATACACCATGACAATGCCGATTCCAACCAGAACCAGCATCGGGAAAAGCAGCTTGAAATCATAGCTGAATTTACGATATGCACGCCATCGGACCGGTGTTTGCCCGTTCATCGCAGTCTTTTTACCTCGCTTTGAAAGGCGTCTCCCCGATGCGCATAATTTTTGAACATATCAAAGCTGGAGCAGGCAGGGGACAACAGCACGACATCACCCGGCGATGCTGAACGGTTCGCCATCATAACTGCCTCACGCATGGAAAAAGCCCGCACTGTCTGCACAAGATTTCCCAGTGCCCCGGCGATGATCGGGCTAGCCTCACCCAGCAGGATCAGGGATTTGACATGTTGCTGTATCGCCGGCTCCAGAATTCTGTAATCACCGCCTTTATCCCTTCCGCCCATAATCAGGACAACCGGCTCCTGAAAAGACTCCAGCGCCCGATTTACGGCATCGACATTGGTCGCCTTGGAATCATCCACGTAGGTTACCCCGCTTACGGTCCGAACAAATTCGATGCGGTGGGAAAGCCCCTTAAACTGATTCAGGGCAATTTGGATGTTCCGGACATCACCGCCGGCTGCAACGGCAGCCATCGCCGCCGCACAGATATTTTCCTGATTGTGTTTACCATAGAGACGGGATCCACTCAAATCCAGACTCACAAATCCGGGAGTTTGGTCGACGGCAGCATGCTGTTTCGGTATGGACTGGATGTAAAGGCAAAGGTCATCTCCTTGCCCCGGACCCGGGTGCCTTCTTCCAGCATGCCTGAACCGTTAAATACCCATTTGCGGCTTCGAATCCGGCTGACTTCGGAAAGAACCCAAGGATCGGCGCCATTAAAGATGGCAATGTCTTCACTATTCTGATTTTGAAACAGTCTGCCTTTAGAGGCGGCATAACCGGCCATATCCGTATATCTATCCAGATGATCCGCTGTGATATTAAGCAAAATGCCTATATCCGGTCGAAAGGTGTCTATGGTATCAAGCTGGAAGCTGCTGATCTCAAGCACGATCCAGTCAGCCTTTTCCGCTCTGTCTATATAACCGATCAGGGGATTGCCGATATTGCCGCCGACAAACACGCGCATGCCGCATTGAGCCAGCATGCTTCCCAGAAGCGAAGTGGTTGTGGTTTTGCCGTTGGTTCCGGTGATGGCGATGATCGGCTCCCGGACAAATCGGTATGCCAGTTCGATCTCCCCGATGACCGGAATGCCTTTCTGTCTGGCGCCTGCCAGGAAATCACCGGTATGCGGCACACCGGGGCTCAGAACAATCAGGTCCGATGACTCGACGCTTTCCCGGCAATGCCCGCCTAACTCGGTTCGAACCCCAAGCCGGTGCATTTCCAGGACGGATGGTGCCAGATCCTTTTCAGCAGCCATATCTGTAACGGTGACAACAGCCCCGCGATGGTGCAAAAACCGTGCGGTGGCAAGGCCCGTCATTCCGAGCCCGACGACCATGATTTTTTTTTGTTTCAGATCCATGGCCCCGAGACCTATCTCAGTTTCAACGTGCTGATGGCCACCAATGCCAGCGCGATGGAGATGATCCAGAATCGAACGATCACCTTGGGCTCCGGCCATCCTTTTAACTCAAAATGGTGGTGAAGCGGGGCCATTCGAAAAATTCGCCGGCCATGGGAGAGCTTGAAATATCCCACCTGGAAAATGACGGACAGCGCCTCAATCACAAAAAGGCCTCCGACAAGCGCCAGCAATATTTCCTGCTTGGTAATGACAGCCACGGTCCCTATCGCGCCGCCAAGCGACAACGAGCCGACATCTCCCATAAAAACCTGGGCAGGATAGGCATTAAACCATAAAAAACCCAGGCCTGCGCCTGCCAGTGCCCCGCAAAAAACCGTAAGCTCACCGCTTCCGGCAACATAGGGGATCTGCAGGTAATCGGCGATCCTGACATGACCGCCGACATAGCAAAAAATCATATAGGTTACGGCCGCGATTATGGTGGGACCAATGGCAAGTCCATCCAGTCCGTCTGTAAGATTCACTGCATTGGACGTGCCGACAATGACAAAAGCGGCAAACAGGATATATCCCCAACCAAAATCAGGGGAAAAATTCTTGAAAAACGGGAACGTGACCTCGGTTGAAAACGCGGGATGCAGATACAGAAACGCCCCGGCCGCCAGGGCAATGACGGCCTGAAGCAGGAATTTGTTGCGAGCACTCAAACCCTTGCTCTGTTTCTTGACCTGCATGAGATAGTCATCCACGAACCCGATGAGACCGAATCCAGCCGTCACCCCAAATACCACCCAGATATAGACGTTTTTCAGATTTGCCCACAGTATGGTTGAAGTCAGAATGGCTACCAGCATCAGCGCACCCCCCATTGTGGGCGTTCCGGCTTTTTTCAGATGGGTTTGGGGGCCGTCCTCTCGAATATACTGGCCGATCTGAAGGTAGCTCAGTTTTTTGATGGTCCAGGGCCCCAGGACAAAGCAGATGAGAAAAGCCGTCAGGCTGGCATAGATCGTTCGGAAAGTAATGTACCGGAATACATTAAATGCCGAAAACGTTGTGTGAAGCGGGTAAAGAAGTAGATACAGCATAACGTCTTGTCTTTATGGGCTTAGGGTGAATTTTTTGTGGCTGAATCCGGACTGTCAGGGCATTCTGCCCACTTTGCAATATCGCGAACAACCGTTTCCATACCCATTGCCCTGGACCCTTTGACCAGAACCCAGTCACCTTTTCTGAGGCTAATTTTGAGGTGCTCGCAGATGGCTTGCCGATCGCCGATAAAAATTCGCCCGGGGTCCATGCCCTGGGCAACAGCTCCCTGGGCAACGGCGCTTGCAAATTCGCCCGTAACATACAGCGCCTGCATACCGGTGGTTGCAGCGATTTCTCCAACTTTTTTGTGCAATGCGAAAGATTCCGTTCCCAGTTCCAGCATATCCCCGATAACCAGAATTCCCCGGTAGTCTTCTTTGATTTTTGCGAGTGTCTGTATGGCAGCCGCCATTGACACCGGATTGGCATTATAGGTATCATCCACAAGATGAATTTGTCTTGCGGTCTCAATCACATTCATCCGCCCCCTGACCGGCGTGAATTGTTCCAGAGCGGCCTTGATTTCATCACCGGCCAACCCCAGTGCAAAACCGACTGTTGCCGCCGCAAGCGCATTGGTTGCCATGAATGCTCCGGCCGCAGGAAGTCTGATTTCAACTGTTTCATCCGGAAGATCCAGGAAAAACGTTGTCCCGGACGATCGGGTTTCAACCTGCCTGGCCCTGACGCTGGCGCCGGGATGCAATCCAAACCAAATCACCGGAACGGAAAGGCGCTTTGAAAGTGCCAGGAGTTTGGGCTCATCCATATTCAGCAGGGCCTTGCCTTCAGGGTGAATATGCGAAAAAATTTCCGCCTTTGCCTGAAGGATTCCGTCGGGTGAGGTAAAATTCTCCAGATGGGCCGTACCGACCGTGGTAATAATACCGATATTCGGCTGGCAGATCTCGGACAGGCGCTCAATCTCTCCGGAATGATTCATGCCCAGCTCCAGAACAGCCCATTCATGCTCCCTTTCCAGCTTCAAAAGGGTCAATGGCAGACCGATGTGGTTGTTAAAATTCCCGGCAGTTGAAAGGACTGTAAAACGGCGGGAGAGAATATCCGATGTCATGCCTCGGGTGGTTGTTTTTCCGCTGGAGCCGGTAATCGCCACAACTGATACGGGAAAGCGGCGCCTGTGATAGGCCGCCAGATCTCCCAGCGCGCGGGTGGTGTCCTTGACCCCGATGCAGGCGATTCCTTTTTGCCGCCATTCGGCAATCGGCAGGTTCCCCGCAGAATGGATATCAATGAGAACGCCCTTTACACCGCGTTGAACCACATCCGGACAGAATCGATGACCATCGTGAATTTCCCCGCGAATGGCAATAAACATTTCAGACAAGGATATACTTCTGGAGTCAATGGCTAATGCGGAAAAACCGGTATTCCGGTTTCCGCATATCCATTCCCCGTCAGTCGCCGTAAGAATTTCATCTAGCGTCCACTGCATAACAATCCTGGGCAGGCCATGACATTGAAAAATACAAAAAAACGCCCACTCGCTTTTCGATCACCGCCATATAACCCATAATCGAAATACTTGAAAACAATTCCTGTCAACTTTATGCTTCAGGGCAGTTTCTTTTTCCAATGATGTTCCCGAAGCTTCGGTTGTTCCAGCAACTCCAAGGCTTTTCCGGCAATAATCCGATCATCAAAGGGAAACGTCTGATTGCCTATGATCTGATAGGTTTCATGTCCTTTTCCGGCGATCAGAATCATGTCCCAGTGCCGTGACATGCGAATGGCCATATCAATGGCACGGGCGCGGTCCGGCTCAACGACATAGCCCCTTGCGGACGGCGAATTGACGGCATCATCGGGATGATAAGGCGGCAGGCCCTGCTTTCGAACACCTTTCAGGATATCCTCGATAATGGTCATCGGATCTTCGAGACGCGGGTTGTCCGACGTGATGATGCAGATAGTTGCCAGGCTGGCCGCAATCTGACCCATGAGCGGCCTTTTTTCCCTGTCCCTGTTCCCACCACAGCCAAACACGCAAATAATCCTGTCCGTTGTCAGGGCCCGCAGCGTCTCAAGCACATGCTCCAATGCATCGGGAGTGTGCGCAAAATCCACAAAAACAAACCGATCCAGGCTATTCGGAATGGATTGAAGCCTTCCGGGAACAAACGAAACGGATTCGATACCGGATCGAATGATGTTCAGGGGCAGGCCAAGCGCCAGGCAGGCGCCGGCAGCGCAAAGCATATTTTCTATATTGAATTGGCCGATCAGCGGGGTCTCAAATTTAAACATGCCTTCGGGAGTTGAAATCACGCCTTCCATGCCAGTCTGATCTTTGCGGATAATTTCGGGCCAAAGATGCCATCTATCATCAAAACCGACACTCAGGGCCGAAGGCAGTTCCCGGAACAGACGTTCTCCTTGGGCGTCATTACAGTTAATCACGGCAATGGCCTTGTCTTTTTTGGGGCCCTGGGCCAGATGTTCGGTGAACAGTTTCTTCTTGCTTTGCCAGTAATCGGCCATGTTGCCGTGAAAATCCAGATGATCCTGGGTCAAATTCGTAAACACCGCAACATCCATCCAGCATGCGTCGATACGGTTCAGAAAAATCGCATGGGAAGAAGCTTCCATCACCACATGGGTAACACCGTCCGCCAGCATTTCCGAGAGAATACGCTGCAGATCGGGGGCTTCCGGAGTGGTCAGTGACAGATTAAAGACTTTCCCACCATACCGGTAGTTCAACGTGCCGATCACACCTACCGAGATATTTGCCTGCAACAGGATTTTTTCAATGATAAACGCCGTCGTGGTTTTGCCGTTTGTGCCGGTAATACCAATAATTTTCAGCTTTTCGGAAGGATTGCCGTAAAACTGACTGGACAGGGCTGCAAGGGCTTTGCGACTGTTTTCGACTTCAATATTCCAGACATTCAGGGCAACGGGCTTCTGGCTGATGACAGCTGCCGCACCCTGCTTTACGGCACTTTCAATATAGTCGTGGCCATCGGCTTTGTGCCCGGGAATCGCAACAAACAGCCCCCCGGGCTGGACCTCTCGGGAATCAAGATGGAGAGAGCCGATTTCAGGATCCGGATTCAACTGAACCGGCAACACACACGGCATGGAAACAGGCACGTCAGAAGCAGACGTCAGCCGAATCCCGAGAACCTGGTTCGGGATAATGGTTTCCAGTAATTTAGACAGTTTCACCCTTCGCCCTCTTTTTCCAGCGAAACCGTAAGTCTCTTTGGGATGTTTTGCGGGGAAATATTCAAATATCCAAGCGTTTCCAGCGCGATATTCTTAAACGCCGGAGCTGCCACGGTTCCTCCATAATACCTTTTTTGCGGTTCATCCACAACAACCAAAATAACAGCTTCCGGGTAATCGGCAGGAACAAATCCGATAAAAGAGGATACATATTTTCCCCTGGCATATGCCCCATTGACGATTTTCTGCGCTGTTCCGGTCTTTCCGCAAACGGTATAGCCGTCCAAAGCGGCATTGACGCCGGTTCCTCCGGTTGTGATCACTTCCTTCATCATCTGGCGGACTGTTCGTGCGGTTTCAGTTGAGATGGCACGGCGCACCGGAGTGGGTTCAATCTTTTTTATGACCTGTCCATTGGCGTCTGTCACAGCCTGAACCAGATAGGGTTTCATCAGAATTCCGCCATTGGCTATGGCGGAGGTGGCCGTGATCAACTGAATCGCTGAAACCGATATTCCCTGGCCGAAGGCAATGGTTCCGGCGTCGATTTTCCGCCACTTGGTATAAGGTGCCAAAACACCTGTGGTTTCGCCGGCACAGTCAATTCCAGTTTTTTCTCCAAAACCGAATTTGCGAAGATTTTTATAAAGAATTTCAGCCCCCACCGCCTGTCCGACTTTGATAGCCCCGATATTACTGGAATATTTGATAATTTCCTGCACCGTCAGCATTCCGTAAGAATGCGTATCATGAACCACACTCCCGCCAACATTATATGCCCCGTTTTCGCAGTTAAATACAGTAGTCGGCTTGCAGATTCCGGACTCGATGGCAGCAGCAACGCTGAAAATTTTCATTGTGGAGCCGGGTTCAAACGGATCAGTCAGTGCACGGTTTCTCAGATCCCCTTTCGAATACTCTCTGAACGCATTCGGATTGTAAGATGGATAATGGGCAAGCGCCAATATGCCGCCGGTTCTGGGATTCATGACAATGGCCATGCCGGATTTTGCGGAAAACCCCGTAACGGCTTTCTCCAGCGCCTTTTCGGTAATGTACTGAATTGCGCCGTCAACCGTCAGAATCAGGTTATTCCCATCGGAATCGGTGACAGCGGTTTTTTCGGATTCAAATCTTCGCCCCAGAGCGTCTTTAAGCACCTTGACCCGGTCTTCGGATCCCTGAAGATGGGTGTTGTAATAATATTCAACGCCTTCTATGCCTCTTCCGTCCAGACCGCAAAAACCCACCACCTGCGCACCCAGAAATTTATTCGGATAAAAGCGGCTGAATTCCGGTTTTAAAACAATGCCCGGAAGATTCAAATCAGCGAGCATTTTGGATTCTTTGGGAGTGATCTGGCGCTTTATCCACACGAACGGTTTGGTAGAGTACAGGTTGTTAATCAACTCCCGCCGGTCAATATGAAGAATCTCCGTGAGCGACTTGATCGTTGCACGCACATCCCTGATTTGTTTCGGATGCATCCCTACGGAAACCACATCGATGCTGACTGCCATTTTCCGGTTGCCGGCGTCATAAATATTTCCGCGTTTCCCGGAAACCACATCCACTTTTTCATATTGACTCATGGCCTTATCGGCGAGCCATTCTTTCAGAAATACCTGGTAATATATGGCTTTCCCCGCCATCAGAAAGAACAGTGCATACATAATGGATCCCAGGATCCGGATTCGAAACCGCAGCATTTTGCTTTCATCTGTTTTCATGGCAGCACCACCATCTGTTCGTGTGACGGAGGTTCCAGTTTCAGTTGCTGCCGGGCAATCGCGGAAATCCGTTCAGGAGATTTCAGCCGCGCAAGCTCAAGCACCAAACTGCTTTGAAGAACCATCTGTTTTCGATTGGCTTCTACATCCTTTGTCATTTCATATCCCAAACGGGTGCATTGCACCCGGCACCAGGTATAAAAAAGAAGTTCGGTAATAAACAGCCCCAGAAGAACAATCCATATTCCGAGTAAATTCGTTTTCTGTTTTTTGGGGGAATCATGGGCAGTCATTTCAGCATCTCTGTTGAATTTCTGAAAAAAATGCATGTTCGCTGCAATGCTTCTCACAGCTTCTCCATGGCCCGAAGCCGCGTACTTCTGGCCATGGGGTTTTGCTGAATTTCATTTTCAGTGGGCCGCACGGCTTTTGATGTCAGCAGACGGGCTCTGGGAACCTTGTTGCATATGCATCGGGGAAAGTCCGGAGGGCAGGTGCATTTGGATTGCAAATGACGCATATGCTGTTTGACCATTCGATCTTCAAGCGAATGAAATGACAGCACACAGAGCCTTCCCCCTGGATTTAACAGATCAGCGGCCTGTAACAAAAACGCCTCCAATCTTTCAATTTCATGATTGACGACGATACGAAGTGCCATAAACACCCGTGTTGCCGGGTGAATTTTTGATTTATAGCGCGCAACTGGCGGTACGGCTTCACTTACGATTTTCGCAAGCTGGCTGCTGGTGGATATGGACTGGCGTTTTCGAATTTTAACGATTTCCCGGGCAATCGCCCGGGAATGTCGCTCTTCGCCGTAACGAAAAAAAAGGTCTGCAAGAGCTGCTTCATCCAGACGATGAAGCAAGGTTTCGGCTGTCGTATCGGATCGCACATCCATTCGCATATCCAGAGGTTCGTCGGCTTTAAAACTGAATCCCCTGCCGCTTTGCGCAATCTGATGAAAGGATAACCCCAGGTCCACGAGCATCCCATCAACAGCATGAATGTTTAATTGTGACAGGAAATCCGCTGTTTGAACAAAATTGCCATGAAACAACCGCACCTGCTGAAGGTAATCCTTTAAAACGATTTGCGCATTTTCAATGGCATCCGCGTCCTGATCAATGCCAATCAGCAAGCCGCCGGGAATCATTTTCTCACAAATCCCCCTGGCGTGACCGCAACCCCCCAGCGTACAGTCAACATAAATCTTTCCCGGCTGGCAGTTCAGATAATATGCCACTTCCCGGGGCATTGCTGGAATGTGGTGATAAGGCATGCTTAAAGTCCTAATCTGGCAATCTCGTTTCTGACATCCTCCTTTTTCATATCCGCTTCCATCTTCAGATTCTCATTGTCCCAGGTTTCACGCGACCAGATTTCGAAGTGGTCAAGCACACCGACCACAACGATTTCCTTGTCCAGCCCGGCATATTGCCGTAGACTGGGGGGAATCAAAACCCTCTCCTGCTTGTCACAGAGGCACTCATAGGCACCGCCGATAAAGACCCTTCGGAATCTTCGCATGCTCTCGCTTCTTTCAACCAGGGACAAAATCCGGGTTTCAATTTTATGCCACTCCGGAAGGGTATAGGCCACCAGACCGAGGTCCATTCCGGAAACCATCAGCGAGTCACTTCCGCTGGCGTGAATCACCTCCCGGAATCTAGCCGGAACGATAATCCTGCCCTTTCCATCAATGGTATGAAAGCTGCTTCCCCGGAACATCCGTTTTCCTCCACTTTACTCCACGGAATTCATACAAATACATTTTTATAATTGTGTCAAGAGAAATTCGATTTAGCATATCTAATAATTTATTATTGTTAATAATCAAATTCTCTAAACAATCAAGTGGAGTTTTGTGGAGATATTTAAATGCCGCGAATACTTGAGGCGCTTTTCATGACAACGCGCCTTTTCATCGCCGCTTGATATTACATAACTATTTAATATCGATTAATATAATTTTACAGGAATATGGTGCATGCGCATACAGATAGCGGCCGGAATGACACGGGTAAACATCATTTTTATGTCTGAAGGGTGTCATTGTGTGTTTTTATGTACTTTCACGGCAGACAACCCCGGCATCCATGAATTCGTGCAGCATGATTTAATATTCGACTATTGAATTTAATTCAAAATTATAACGATACTCAAATATTACTTGACATTTTTCAAATAGCTCCATATTTCAGTGATTCAGCCATTGCACATAATTCGCATTACAAATTTTCTTCAGCGGATTTCCGCCTCACCATGCCGGAGGGCGTACATGGATTTTGCATTTACCAGAGAGCAGCGCCTGTTCAAAAAAGAAGTGATCAATTTTGCCAGAAAAGAAATTGTCCCAAGGGTCCAGGAGCATGATCTGAAAGGCGAATTTGATTTTGAGTCGTTCCGAAAAATGGGAGATTTTGGAATACTGGGGCTTCATTTTCCTGAAGCGCTTGGCGGCGGCGGGGCAGATGTCGTTACCACCGTACTTGCCGGAGAGGCACTTGGTGAAGCTGGCGTTGATGGGGGGCTGACCCTTGCCTATGGCGCGCATTCCTTTTTGTGCGCAGACACCATTTTCCGGCATGCTGCCGAGGCGGTGCGGAAAAAATACATCCCCAGACTGGTCAGCGGCGAGTGGATCGGCTGCATGGGCCTTTCTGAACCGGATGCCGGATCTGACGTGGCCGCGTTACGAACCACGGCAGAAAAATGCGGGGACAAGTATGTGCTGAATGGTGTTAAAATGTGGATCACCAACGGCCCGATTGCCGACGTGGCCGTGGTTTACGCCAAAACCCGACCTGAGTTGCAACATGCCGGCATGTCGGCGTTTATTGTGGAAGCGGGTACGCCTGGATTTACTGCGGGGCCGCCTCTGATCAAAATGGGGGTAAGAACCTCTCACACCTCCGAGCTGGTATTTAACCGCTGCGAAATACCGGCTGAAAACCTTCTGGGAAATGAAGGCGACGGATTCTTAATGGCCATGCAGACCGTGGAATGGGACCGAAGTGCTCTGCTGGCGCCGCTTGTGGGATCTGCGACATATCTATTGAAAAAATGTTCCCGGTACGCCAAGGGCAGGGTGCAGTTTGGAAGGCCCATTGCCCAGTTCCAGGCCATCAAGCACAAGCTGGCGGATATTCGCATCTTTGGGGAGGCTGCACGCGCTCTGGTATACCGGATTGCCTGGTGCAAGGATCAAGGAAGACCCCTCAACCACCTGGAAGCGGCTGTGGCCAAACTCTTTGTAGGTGACTGGAGTCTTGGCCCGACAAATGACGCGGTGGTGCTTCACGGCGGATACGGCTACACTCACGAATTTGACGTGGAGCGGATTTTCAGAGATAGCCGCCTGGCACCCATTGGCGGCGGCACCTCAGAAATTCAGAAAATGATCATTTCCAAACTGATGTAAAAGACCAACAGCAGGCATTAAGACGATGCTGTTTCGTGTTGACCCAAGGGGGGCAATAATATGAATTTTGATTTTTCCGAGGCCGAACAGGCCCTGTTTAAAGATATCCAAGACAGAATGAGGAGATACGCCGCAGGAAAAAATCTTGAGACCCAGGAAATTTCCCGGATTAAAGATGCTTTGGCGATTCTGGGGAAAACCCCATACCTGAAACTCGGGCTGGAAAATCCGAAAGAATTTGGCGGAACCTCCCTGATGGGCGCAATGGAAACCCTGGCCGCACTCTCCCCCTCCCTGTATCTATCCGTTGAAATGAGCGCACGCCTTTTTGGCGGCATCGTCGCCGCGTGGGGTAACACCGCACAGAAAAAACAATGGCTGGATCCCCTGATGAAGGGTCAATGTCTGGGCGCCGTGGCCCTTTCCGAAGATTCCCTGAATGTGGACAATGATCCGCTGAAAACCACCGGAACTCAAAATGGGGAGTTTCTCAGCATTACCGGTGACAAAACCTATGTAATCAACGGCCCTGTTGCAGACTGGTTTGCGGTGGCAGGGGTGATGAATGGCCGGCTTGCTCTGTTCATTGTCGAACAGGGAAACCCCGGCCTTTCCGCCGGAGACCCATTCCATACGCTGGGATACGAGGGAACGTCCATTTCGCGAATTTCACTTAGAAATTGCCGGATATCCATGGACCAGGTCATTTGTCCTGTTGAAGAACACCGGATTCTGGCGACCCTTCGACTCTGGGAAAATCAAATTCTTCTGGGAGCATCTCTGGGCCTGATGAGGGCTTCGTTTGAATCCGCCAGAGAGTTTGCCAAAACCCATCGAAGCGGCGGAAAACCGATTATTGCCTACCAGGAAGTGGCTTTCAAACTTTCAGAAATGCTGACCCTGTTGCAGACTTCTCAGCTTTTTGCGTACCGGACTGCCTGGACACTTGATACAAGCCCGATGGCGGCCGAATCCCTGATGTGGTGCGCCAAGGTATTCTGCACCGAAGCTGCGGAAAAAGTGGCCGGCTATAGCCTTCAAATCCTTGCAGGCTCTGGATATATTTCCGGAAATCCCTCTGAAATCGCCTATCGGTGCGCCAAATACGGCCAGATCGCAGGGACTTCAACTGAGATTTCCCGCGTAAAAATCGGCGACGCTGCCCTGGGATATTGATAGGATTTTACAGCCCCTGAACGTCAGCCCCTGCTGTCAACAGCAGATTCAAAACCAGTCACAAGTACTGTAATTTATTAAAAAGAGAGGAAACAAACGCGTTTATCATGCAACCCGAACAAACCGAAACCATTTCAAGAAGTGCTCAGCGACGACTGCGGGAGCGGGAATTGCGCTACCAGACCATTTTGCGAGCTTCCGAAACCCTGTTCGCCGGTGAGGGGTATCACAAGGCCAGCATGGAGCGCATCGCCGACCTGTCCGAGGTTTCGGTCGGAACTGTTTATTTTTATTTCAAGAACAAGGAAGATCTTTTGATACAGCTTCTGGATGAAATCGGATTTGAACTCAGGAACATGCTCGGCGCGGAGTTTCGAAAAACCGATGTCGGCCTGGATGGATTCAGGCGGGCTGGAAAGATATTTTTTGAGGAATTCTGCCCCAAACACCCGGATCGCATCGCCATTATCTTCCGGGAATCCGTTGGGCAGAGCAGCCAGGTGGAAGACCACCGCAAGCTGATATTTGACCGGCTCATTGCCGATGTCCAGAATGCCTTGATCCGTCTCGGCCAGAACAAAAAGGCCGACTTTCCCGGCACGCTTTCCGCTGAAGTCATGGCTGTCAGCATCATGGGCATGTTTGAGCGTCTGGCCTATCACTATCTGATCTGGCAGGACAGATCCGACGAACTGAAGACCATCAGCAAAGATGCCGTAGACTTTATTGTGGGCGGCATCAGCCGGGTACTATGCATTTAAAGGGCGCTCTGCACGTTCATACCACATGCTCGGACGGTCGGCTGACCATCCAGGAAGCCGTGGCTGTTTATGAAGCTCTGGGGTTTGATTTCATTGCACTGACCGACCACGATTTTCTGCTTCGACCGGATTGCTATGCGGCAATCCCCCAAATCCAAACCCGGATGATCCTATTTCCCGGCGTTGAGATGACAGTCTATGAAAAAGGATACGTCCATATCAACCGGATTTCCGGCGATCGGGAAACGCTATATGTGTTCAATCATCCTTCAGAGCTGAATCTGCCGATTTCCAAAGTAAGGGATCGAATTCAGGCCATTGGCATGCAATTGCCGCTGGATGCCGTTGAAATCACTTCAAAAGGTTTCAGGACACCGGAATACGACATCCCGGAAATTCCCTATGTCAAAATCGCCACCGACGATTCCCATACCCGGATGGGGTGCGGCAGAGCCTGGGTAGAGATGGACTGCGTTCGGAACAAGGACGCAATCATCCGGGCGATCCGTCACGGGGATTTCTGGAATTGCTATTTATAACGGCGCATTTTCTTTTTCACACTTGGTCAGGAGGCAATTATGGCAAGACGCGTGGGAATCTGCGCTGTTGCGCAAACCCCTTATAAACGGGACAACCGGGAGCAACGCTTTCAGGGCATGGCGCTGGATGTGCTTGAATCACTGCTGAGTCAGACAGGCCTGGATTTTTCGGAAAAAGGCGGCATCGGCATGAGCATCAGCGTATCGGATGACATTTTTGACGCGCGGACCATTTCGGACAACGCCATGACGGATGTGCTGGGCGCCCATTTCGGCTGCGAAGAGAAAGTGGCTCAGGAAGGCGCTCAGGCCATATATTACGGACTTGCAGCCATTCAATCCGGGCATGTGGATATCGTGCTGGTCCTGGGGCACTGCAAAGAGTCCCAGGCTTCCAGCCGAAACCAGATCACCCACCTGGCCTTTGATCCGTTTTATACCCGTCCGGTCGGTCTCGATTTTCTGGCTGCCGCCGGACTTCAGGCAAGGGCCTACTGCGAAAAATCCGGAATCACCGATGCGGCTCTGGCAGAAATTGTGGTCCGGTCCAGAACACAGGCGGCAAGAAACCTTTACACGCCTGAAGTTGCAGCCCTCACCCTGAACGACGTCCTGAACTCTCCCTTTCTGGCCGACCCCATCCGCCAGCTTCATGCTTACCCGGTTTCAGATGGCGCCATAGGCATGATTCTTGCCGCGGAAGACCGCGCCAGAGAGATTACCGATACCCCGGTATGGATTACCGGCGTCGGCAACTGCATGGACAGTTTCTTTCTGGGAGACAGAGACCTGACCTCAAATTTTGCTCTGAAAACGGCATCCGTTCGCGCTTTTCAAAGAGCAGGCATAACCGACCCCAAAACCGCCTTTGACGTGATCGAGGTATCCGATCCCTATGCCTATCAGCTTCCGATGTGGATGGAAGGGCTGGGTATCTGCGATGAAGGCACAGGCGGCAGATGGCTGGAAAGCGGCGGCCCGGATCGGCTTCATGTCAATCTTTCCGGCGGAACCCTGGCAGGCAATCCGCTCATTCTCGGCGGCCTGGTCCGCGCAGCTGAAATCGCGCTTCAATTAAAGGGTCAGGCAGGTGCGCACCAGGTTTCAACCGCCCGAAAAGGACTCGGCCATGGCGTGATGGGACCGGCAGGTCAGTTTCATACCATTGTCATTCTGGAACGGGATTAAAGGGAGAAAAAGACATGAAAAAAAACCGAAACGTCGGCATCGTCGGTGTGGGACAAACCGCTTACTCCAGCCACAGGGAGGATGTGAACCAGCCGGAAATGATTCATGAGGCGGTTTCGGCAGCGCTCACTCAGACCGGCCTGACCATGAATGACATCGATTGCGTGGTTCACGGCAACATGGAACTCTTTGAAATGGTTCACCAGCCGGATCTATGGCATGTTCTGGGTACCGGCGCTTATGGGAAGGAAACGCTTCGCGTCACCACCGGCGGGACCACCGGAGCAACCCTGGTCTGCGCCGCCGATCATCTGGTGGCCTCGGGTTTTCATGACGTGGTGCTTGCAGTTGGTTTTGAAAAGCTTCAGGAAGGACATACCACCGGCGGCATCACGAACATGGCCGATCCCCTCTGGGGCAGACAGCTTCAGACCGGGGCGCTGACCGGCATGACCGCAGCAAGCCTGATTGCGGAATTCGGGGAAGAGCGGGCAAAAAAAGCAGCCATGACCTACCGGATCCTCATGGACAAACACGCCATGAAAAATGACAAGGCGCACCGAAGGCTCGGACTTGAATTTGACCAGGCCGAGGATCTTGCAATAAATTCGCCGGCCCTGGTAGGCGAGCTTCGCATGATTCACATGTGTTCGCAAAGCGACGGGGCCTGCGCCATGATTTTCGCCTCCGAGGAAAAAGCCGCAAAGCTCTGCCCCCGGCCAGCCTGGATCAAGGATCATATTACGGTGCACCGGGAAGAACTGTTCGGCGTTTTCGGCAATGCGCCGGTTCTGAGCACCCACCGCTACGCCGCCCAAAAACTCTTTGAGCGAAACGCCATCACAGCGCCGCTGAAAGCCATCGACGTGTTTGAAATGTATGACCCGTCCAGCTGGTGGGGGGTGGACTGGCTTCGGGAATTTCTACTATTGGAAGGGGATGCCGTCATGCAGATGGTGGAAAATCGGGACATCGCCATAAACGGCGCTTTTCCGGTCAACCCGTCGGGCGGCGTCATTGCGTCAAACCCGATCGGTGCCACCGCCATGGTGCGCGTGGCCGAAGCCGCGCTTCAGATCATGGGAAAAGCCGGCGACCATCAGGTCCCGAAAACCGTGAATCAGGCAATGGCTTCGGGTTTTGGCGGCACCATGTGGACCGTCCTGTTTCTGCTGACCCGAGACATCCCCTGGTAAACAGCAAATGAAAACCGGAAGTCAGGAAAATCGGATACGCTGAAATCAGTATAACTTCTGATCTGCTGAGCTTTCCAGCTTTTTTTCTAAGCGCACTGACAATTTTCACATTATAAAGGGAGGCCCCATGAACCTGGGAACGTATCTTGACGCTGCTGTCAGCCGCTACAAAAGCGCGGCCTATCTCCAGTTCTACGATGAGACGATTTCCTACGAAGCCTTTGGAAACCAGGTCAACAAGCTGGCAAACAGCCTGAAGTCTCTGGGATTTCAAAAAGGAGATTTTATCCATGTCCTGGTTCAGAACAGCCCCGGCACCCTGATCGCCTATTTCGCCATTCAGAAAATCGGGGCCGTTGCCGGCCCTGTCAACGGCTGGTGGAAAGCCCCTGAAATCGAATACCTGTTGAACGACTCCAGGGGAAAAGGGCTGATCATAGAAGATCAGTTCGTTCCGATACTGAATGAAATCCGCGACCGATGCCCGCACCTTGAAACCGTCATTGAAGTCGGCGCCTCTCCGCATCCCGATCACATTTCATTTCAGAAATTACTCCAGACCGGCGATGCGTCACCGATACGCTGCCCCTGCGGCGATGAGGACATTGCCTATATTTTCTATACTTCCGGAACCACCGGAAACCCCAAAGGCGTGCTGCTGTCCCACAAAAATGTGCTGGCGGATGTTGACGGCGTCACCCAGGCCCTTGGGCTCGAAGAACGCCAGACTGTTCTTTGTTTTCTTCCCCTGTTTCACGTCAATGCCATGCTCACCTGCACATTCAGTCTGGGCATCGGCCTGACCCTTGTCCTTCGGAAAACCTTCAGCGCCAGCGAATTCTGGGAAGTGGTGGATCGGTACAAGGTTAATTTCTGGTCCGCGGTGCCGGCGGTTTATCAGATTCTGCTGACGGATCCCAGCCGTCAGAAATATGATTTAAGCTCACTGAAGTTCGGGATTTGCGGCGCGGCCCCGCTCACCCCGGAAACATTTAACCGCTTTCAGGAAGTCTTCAATATCCCGATTGTTGAAGGATACGGTCTCACCGAGGCAACCTGCGCTTCAACCCTGAACCCCAGAGACGGTCTCCGAAAAGTCGGCTCCATCGGGCTGGCCCTTCCGGGTCAGACCGTTAAAATCATTGATGACGCCGGAAGCGAATGTGCCCCCCGCCAGACCGGCGAGATCGTTATCGGCGGCGATGCGGTCATGAAAGGCTATTACAACCGGCCCCGGGAGACCGAGGAGACAATCGTCAACGGATTTCTGCATACCGGAGATGTGGGCTACAAGGACGAAGACGGCTATATTTTTATTGTGGACCGGATCAAGGACATGGTGATCCGCGGCGGTGAAAATATTTACCCCAAGGAAATCGACAATCTGCTGGCCACCCATCCCAAGATTCAGGAGGCCGCCGCCATCGGGGTTCCGGATGCAATTCTGGGTGAGGAAATCAAGGTTTATGTAATACCGCTGGATGAGAGCCTGAACGAAGAGGAAGTCATGGATTTCTGCCGCAAGAATCTGGCCGGTTTTAAGGTTCCCAAATATGTTGAAATCCTGGACCAGGACCTGCCCCGAAGCCCGATCGGAAAAGTGCTGAAAAAAGATCTTCGCAAATGGGGACTTTTGCCCAGAACCAAGAAAAGTTCCGGTCCGGAAGTGACCGTTGCCGATATTTTCGGAACCATGGAATCCCGTGTCAATCCTGAGAGCGTCAAGGACATCACTGCCAATTACGGCTATGTCATCACCGGTTCAGGGGGCGGCAACTGGACTGTTTCCGTCAAGGACGGCATTGTCAAGGTCCTGGAAGGCCTTCATGACCCGCAGGTCACCACCACTATCTCCGCAAGGGACTGGATCGATATTACCCTGGGAAAACTGGATGGCATGACAGCCTTTACATCCGGCCGCCTCAAGGTCGAAGGTGACCTGGGCCTTCTCACCAAAGCCACCCGTTTCTTCAAAAAATACATGCCGGCCGGAAAACTGGAAGAAAAGCCGGAAGAACTGATTGTCCTCAAGCAGGTCCTATCCATTTCTCAGCGGTTTGCTACCGGCCCTGTCATGGGGAAATTCCTGAATGCCCTGAAAGAAAAAAAGATTCTGGCCAATAAATGCCCCAAATGCAGCAGGCTTCAGCTCCCCCCCCGGGAAATCTGCGCCGAATGCCATGTGCGGGTAACCGATTGGGTCGAAGTTGGGCCTGAAGGCGTCATTGCCACACCGGACATCACTTATTATGCCAGCCCCGACCCCCTGACCGGCGAAAGCCGGGAAACCCCTTATATTACCGCGCACTTTCTTCTGGACGGCTGCAAGGGCCACGAAACGCTCTGGCACGAGGTAAAAGCCACGGACATCGACCGGGCCAAAAGAGGTGCACGGGTACGGCCCGTCTGGAATGACAAACGCACCGGAACCGTGAATGACATTCTTTATTTTGAGATTATCGATTAAGGAGAGCGCATGCAATCAGACTGCTTTGTCGTAGAAGGCAAACTGGCCCTTCCCTATCAGTATTTTGCCGGAAAAACCGGAAGCCTGTTTCTGATCGCCCTGCGGGATGAAAAAAAAATCCTGGGCCTCAAATGCCCCACCTGTAATAAAGTGTTCGTTCCGCCCCGCTCGAGCTGTGAAAAATGTTTTTCCGAACTGGCTGATAACTGGGTGGCGCTTAACCCTACCGGGTCCGTCACCAATTTTACGGTGATCCGCTATGAAGAACCGTATCAGCCCGTAAAACCGCCGTACATTCTGGCGCAGATCCGGCTTGACGGTGCAGACACCCCCCTGACCCATATCGTTAAGGGCATCCCCATAAGCCAGATGAAAACCGGCCTCAAGGTCAAGGCCGTGTTCGCAAAAAAAACCACGTCTACCCTCATGGACATCTCCCACTTCCTGCCCGATGAGAAATTCAATATTGAGATCGGCTATACTTATGATGAGCTGGAAATCGGCATGTCCGCCGCGTTCACCAAGACCATTTCCGAAACCGATGTTTACCTGTTCGCCGGGATATCAGGAGATTTCAATCCCATTCACCTGAACGAGGAATTTGCAAAAAAAACACCATTCGGCACACGAATCGCCCACGGCGCCCTTCCCCAATGCCTGATTGCACCGGTACTGGGCATGAAACTGCCCGGACTTGGCACTGTTGCCCTTGAAATCAATACCCGGTTCAGAGCCCCGACGTATTTTGGCGACACCATAACTGCAACCGGGGAAATTATTGAAAAAATCGAAAAAAAACGATGGGTGCGCATGGCCCTGACCTGGACCAACCAGAAAGGAGCGCTCGTGGCAGAAGGCACTGCCCTGGTCATTCCGCCTGCCCCTTTTTCCACAGCCGATCAGGATGCACCATGACAGATGCATTCAAGAATCAATCCGGATTTCGGGATTAGTGTGGCAAATCGCATCGGATGCGGGATTCCGGAAGCATGGATCAAGCAGCCTGAAAAAATGCTGTACAGGATACCAAACAAGCTGTATTTTATGAAGGAGAGAGATAATGTGCCGCATACTCCCTGCTTTCGGTCCTTCCTGGAACCTTGAGCAGAAATTTTGGTCAGGATGAAGGCGGTTTCAATTTGTGGCAGTGCGGCCATGGGCATGCCGCTGCCCTTGGCCAATTATTGATTGAAAATCACGAGACGACTAATGATGAGCGAAGAAACACATGATTTCTGGCAGAGCCATTCCCTGAAATATCTTGAGATGGCTTTTCGAACCGACCGGTGCGAGATCCTTGCCGCTCCGGACGGGTATGGAAAAAAAACAGGAGACTGCGGGGATACAACCGAAATTTTTCTTAAAACCCGTGGAGATATCATTGAAACCGTATCGTTTCATACCACGGGTTGTATGAATACGACTGCCTGCGCCAATACGGTTGCCTTTCTTGCGGAGGGAAAAACGATTGGCGATGCCTGGGAAATCGTCCCCGAGGCTGTCGCCGAATACCTGGAAACGCTTCCTGAAGATCACTTTCATTGTGCGGAACTGGCTGTCGGAGCCCTGTATCTGGCCCTTTCCAATTATAACGAGCTCAAGCGCTCTCCCTGGAAAAAGTCATACCAAACCCGCTCAAAAAGTTGACTTATTTTCACATCCATTCATATTAGTCCTTGATTTTAATCACAACAATCGCTATCAGTCGGTAAGGGGTTTTGCCGCCAGAGGGCGATAAAACAGCCATAACGGCTAAAATCCGATTTTTTTAGATATGCCCCCAACAGGGCAGGATATTGTGAAGGATATTATTAGGAGGCTGACATGCAACTGAGCATCACCAAAGCAGACCGTTTAAAGGCAAAGCCTGAAGTTTCCAATCCACTGGCATTTGGAACCATTTTCACGGATCACATGTTCAACATGGATTACAATCCGGACAAGGGATGGCACAATCCCCGGATTGAGCCCTATTCGCCGATTCAAATGGATCCGGCCACCATGGTGCTCCATTACGGCCAGGCAGTTTTCGAGGGACTCAAGGCTTACCGAACCGGCTCAGGCGCCATTCAGCTTTTCAGGCCCAAAGATAACTACAAACGGCTTAACCGCTCATCCCATCTGCTGTGCATTCCGCAAATCGACGAGGCTTTTGGCGTAGACGCATTAAAAGAGTTGATCCGGCTGGAAAAAGACTGGGTTCCCGGCGCGCCCGGCACGTCTTTGTACATCCGGCCCACGATCGTCGCTACGGACCCGTTTCTGGGCGTAAGGGCATCTTATACCTACCGGTTTTTTGTCATTCTGTCGCCGGTCGGCGCGTATTATTCCGCAGGATTCAACCCCGTCAAGATATGGGTCACCCGAAATCATGTCCGGGCGGTGCGCGGCGGCGTCGGGGAAGCCAAAACACCGGGCAATTATGCGGCCAGTCTGTTCGCAGCGGATGTCGCTCACAAAAAAGGCTATACGCAGGTGCTGTGGCTGGATGGGGTGGAGCAGAAATACATTGAAGAAGTCGGCGCCATGAACATCTTTTTTGTGATAGATGGCGAGATCATCACGCCGGCGCTTAACGGCAGCATCCTGCCGGGCATTACCCGGAATTCTGTTCTGGCGCTGTCCAAATCCTGGGGACTCAAAACAACCGAGCGTCAGATCAGCATCGACGAAGTGATGGACGCCCATGCTTCCGGGAAATTGCAGGAGATTTTCGGTTCCGGAACTGCCGCCGTCATCTCACCCGTAGGCGAACTCAAATACGGCGAGCAGATCATATCCATCGGAGACGGAACGGTCGGGCAGATCGCAAGCAGGCTGTATACGGCCATGACCGATATCCAGTACGGAAAAGCCCCGGATACCATGGGGTGGATAGAAGGAGTCTGCTGACAGCTGACGGACGGCGGAGATAATGAATCGTCTCCGCCGTCCGTCTTTCGTTATTCCTGGATCAGAGGAGCGTTCACTACCATGGCTGTTGATGCCGGACATCTTCCCGAGTTTATCTTAAAAATGAAATCAGCCGGGCTTCAGCCCGTTGTCATAGACACCTTTGCCTGGTACTACGAAAAAGTATTGACCGGTGACAAGGGCTTGATATTCAACAAGGATATTCTACCGGTTGAATCCCATGAAATCGCCGATGCCGCGCAGTTTGATTCTTTTGCCAATGCCGGCAAAAAAGCCCTGCCGCATGCAGTCATGATTGTTCTGAACGGCGGACTGGGAACCAGCATGGGCCTTACCTGCGCCAAATCCCTGCTGGAAGCCCGAGACGGGAAATCTTTCCTGGAAATCATTCTGCATCAGGCTGAAAGCCGTGGCGTCCGTCTGGCGTTCATGAACAGCTTCAATACCCATGAGGATACGCAGGCAACCTTGAAACTGCTCAGCCCCAGACAGTTTCCGCTGCTATTTGTCCAGAACAAATTTCCCAAGATCCTTCAGAGCGATTTTTCACCCGCCATCTGGCCCCAAAAACCGGAAATGGAATGGAATCCGCCAGGTCATGGGGATATTTATGCCGCGCTTTACACTTCCGGTGTACTGGGCCAATTGCTGAAAAAAGGGGTTCGATATGCCTTCATCGCCAATTCGGACAATCTCGGGGCCACACTGGACGAAACCCTGCTGGGATATTTTTCCGAAAAAGCGCTCCCGTTCATGATGGAAGTGTCGCTGCGGACCCCTGCGGATTTTAAAGGCGGACATCTGGCGTTTCACCGGGACGGCAGACTTATCCTGCGGGAAGTCGCCCAGTGCCCGGAGGATGAACTGGATATCTGCCAAGATATTTCCCGCTATCGGTATTTTAATACCAACAACATCTGGGTCGACCTGGAATATGTCAAAAAAATGATCGATACCCAGGGTAATGTCCGCCTGCCCATGATCCTGAATCCAAAGACCCTGAACCCCCGTGATAACGCCAGTCCCGCCGTCTACCAGATCGAAACAGCCATGGGATCGGCCATCTCGCTTTTTGAAGGCGCAGCCGCGGTCGTTGTCCCCAGATCCCGGTTTTATCCGGTAAAAAAATGCAACGAACTGCTTGCCATCCGGTCGGATTGCTTCACCTATTCCGACGCCTGCGGTTTAGTAGTGAATCCGGAGCGCCGGCTGAATCAGATACACATTGATCTGGACCCCGAATACTACGGCAAGATCGATGAATTCGGAAAACGGTTTCCTTATGGCCCACCGTCTCTGTTGAACTGCGAATCACTGACTGTAAAAGGAAATGTGTTTTTTGGAAATCACATCGCGTTGAAAGGAAATGTCGTCATTCAACACGCCGGCAGCAAGCCGGTCACAGTTCCCGATGAAAGTGTCATCGAAGGCGCAATATCCCTATAGTCCAAAATTGTCTGCACTGAAATTCAGAAGGAAATCATCATGATCTCTGATATATCCCGAAAACCGGCGTCTGGTTTCAGCAGCGTCATTTTACGTGTCAATTTAACCAGCGCAACCATATCCAGGGAGGACCTGGATCCCCGGGTCGCCAGGGACTATATCGGCGGAAGGGGCTTGGGAATATATTTTTTACTTAAGGAAGTCAATCCGCGCTGCGATCCGCTGGGTTCTGACAACAAAATGATCCTTGCCTGCGGCCCCCTGACCGGTACCCTGGCGCCAACCGGGGCCCGATACATGGTTACTACCAAATCCCCATTGACCGGCGCCATCACCTGCGCCAATTCCGGTGGAAACTTTCCGGCTGAACTCAGAAAATCAGGCTGCAATGCCATTATTCTTGAGGGGAAATCTTCAAAACCGGTGTATCTCTGGATAAACGGAGATAAGGCTGAACTGAGGCCCGCAGCGCATATCTGGGGGAAAACCACCCATGAAGCCGATGATATTTTAAAATCGGAAACCGACGAAAAAGCCAAAACATCGGTGATCGGCCCTGCCGGAGAGAATCTGTCGCTGATCGCATCCATCATGAATGACAGAGACAGAGCTGCCGGGCGCGGGGGCGTCGGTGCGGTGATGGGCAGCAAAAACCTCAAAGGCATCGTGGTCCGCGGCAAATTCGATGTTCCTCTGGCGGATCCAGTCGCTTTCAAGGCTGTCAGCAATCGATACCGGGATAAATTCAAAGAGGCCACCCGCGTGACCCCCCGGCATTGAGGGTTCACGGAACCGCCATAACGGTTGTTGGCACTCAGAATTTCGGCGTCTTCCCCACGCACAATTTCCAGCAGGGAACCTTTGACGGGTGGGAAGCCATTTACGGGGAAACGCTCACCAAAAAATATCTGATCAAGGCAAGACCCTGTTTCAGCTGTCCCATTGCCTGCGGGCGGGTCACCCGCATTCCGGACGGCCCCTATCAGGGCGAGGGGGAAGGGCCGGAGTATGAAACGGTTTATGCCCTGGGATCAGACTGCGGGGTCAGCGACCTGGCGGCACTGACAAAGGCCAATTACCTCTGCAATGAATTGGGGCTGGATACCATCAGCATGGGATCCGCCATAGCCTGCGCCATGGAACTGTCTGAAAAAGGATTTCTGCCGGTTGCCGATATCGGGCGCTCTCTGGCTTGGGGAGATGGAGATGCCGTGGTGTCTCTGGTTCGCCAGACCGCATATCGGGAAGGTTTTGGTGATGTCCTGGCAGATGGCAGCCTGAGACTGGCCTCCCGATACGGCCATCCGGAACTGGCCATGGTATCCAAGGGCATGGATTTTGCCGGCTATGATCCCCGGGGCGTGCAAGGATTGGGGCTGAATTATGCCACATCTCCCATCGGCGCCTCCCACATGCGCGGAGATACGGCATACTGCGAGCTTCTCGGCGTTCCCTACCCCGTGGATCCCCATTCCTGGGAAGATAAATCCGAGATGGTCGCAAGATGGCAGAATATTTTTGCCATCATTGACGCTGCCGGCCTTTGCGTGTTTTTTACAGTCCGGTATCTGGTGGAACCCACCCTGAACCTTCGTCCCACTGGCATTATGGAACTTTTAAACGCCGCCACCGGCGCCGATTATACCCTGGAAGAGCTTGAAATGGCCGGAGAGCGTATTTTTAATGCCGAACGGCTGTTTATCAACCGGGCCGGATTTGACCGAAAGCAGGACACCCTCCCGCCGCGGATGACCGCCGAGCCCATGCCTGCCGGCCCCTCAAAAGGGAAAGTCTGTCATCTGGAAGAAATGCTGGATCCCTACTACCGGTTCAGGGGCTGGACACCAGATGGCATCCCCACCGCTGGAAAATTAGCTGAGCTGGGGCTGGCACAGATCGGTTAACGCATCTTTCAGCTCAGGGAACCTGAAGACAAAGCCTGAAGCAATCAGTTTTTCAGGAATCACGCGCTGGCTGGCCAGGAGCGTTTCGGCAAATTCACCTAAAATGAGCCGAAGCGCAAATGACGGCGCAGGAAGAACCGCCGGTCTGCCAAGTACGGCTCCGAGGGTCCTGGCCAGCTCCCCGCTGGTAACCGGGTTCGGCGAGCAAAGATTCACCGCCCCCTGAATGGTCGCATTTTCCAGCATAAACATCAGGCCGGCCAGAAGGTCCGCGATGTGTATCCAGGAAAACCATTGCCGGCCGCTTCCCATCGGTCCGCCGACACCCCACTTAAATGGCGTAATCATCTGCTTCAGCGCGCCGCCGGATCTGCCCATCACCACGCCAAAGCGCGCAGCAACAACCCGGACATTCTTTTTCTCCGCCTCAAACGCCTCGTGTTCCCAGTCTTTTCCCAACCGGGACAAAAAATCCCTGCCGCATGGCTCAGCTTCGGTAAGAATGTCATCCCCCCTGCTGCCATAATAGCCGACCGCAGACGTGCTGATCAGGATCTGAGGCCGATCGCCTGTCATTCCCTCAACGACATGGCGGGTGGTAAGAATGCGGCTGTCGTAAATCTGCTGCTTGTAGGCACGCGTCCAGCGCTGAAAAATGGACATTCCCGCCAGATTGATCACCGCATCCACATCCTTCAACGCATGCTGCCAGGAACCTTTTTGCGTCGTATCCGCAGAAATCGCATGAAAACGCCCAGAACGTGATGGCAGGTGCCGATGAGCGCCCGATAACGGTGACTTCATGCTCGTCTTGCAGCAACTGCTGTGTCAGAAAAGAACCGACAAATCCGGTTCCGCCGGTTATCAGAAATTTCATCCTGGCCCTCCTTTGATGATAAACAAAAAGAAGTGAGCAGATCGGAGTTCCATTTCAGACACCTGTGAGCCCTTTGTCTGAAAACAACCCGGCCCATCTCATACCGGCAGCTTCCTGCAGATGGGTTAACCGATATTGAATTTGCCGGATTCGATATACGGCGCATCTTCGACATCAATGGCATGTACAATATCCTTGTTCAGCCTCAGCTTCATCTCCTGAATCACGGCCCGTTTCTTATTCACGGATTTGGCAAATGCCAGGGCCTGAGGCATCAGATCCTGCAAGGAACAGGCCTGGGTAATGATATGATGCTGTTCGCACATCAGCGGCTGTCAGGCGATTTCCGGTATATTCCATTTCTTCGAGTTTATACATGGGAATGGCCTTTTTCAGCAGGGCATTCATCCCCGGCAAAAAAGGGATCCCCAGGTCCACTTCCGGAAAGCAGAAAAACCCCCTGTCCGAGCGCATGAACCGGAAATCGAATGCACAGCACAGGATGGCGCCGCCTGCAAAGGCGTGGCCGCTGATCGCGGCAACAGTCACCAGAGGATAAGTGACGATGCGCTTAAATAATCGGTTCAACAGACAGAAAAAATACCTTTGCTCCCTGGACATCCCCTTTCTGAATGACCGGAACCAGCCACGCCAGATCAATGCCATTGGAAAAAATCTTTTCATGAGACGATGTCACCACAAGCGTTGTGGCTTCGGTTTTACTTTCAATTTCATCCAGCACAGATAAAAAACTATCTAAAAAAGATGGATTAAAGTGATTCTCTCCGCTGTTCAGGGTGACAACCGCCACATGTCCATCCACAATATAGTCAATCACCGCCATGATTTCCTCCTCCTAAAAAACATATTCAATACCAAGCGTTATGCCATATTGATAAAATAGATCCGAATTCGGTTTCCGTACTGCCGATAGTTCTGGTTTCCATTCATAAAAAGCTGCGTATGATCGCCAAGATCATATCCTAAATATGGTAATAAACTGGCTGGATGTGTCATCAAGATTAATGGTACAGCGGATCATCAGGTTCAGTTTTTCCCAGATTTGTGTTTCCTGATACTGCAGCATGAGATAATTCTGCCGAAGAAGCCTCAATTTGGGATCCAGCGTGTGCAGCAGGGCCAATTTCGAAAGATCGCCTAACGGGTTAAGGATAATCGTAAAACCGGGAAGCCACCCGTCTGTATTGATAGTATGATTCAGCCTCTTCGCGGGAATATCCTGCACTGTTGAAAACATATTCCGCAGGTAACCGTCTGGCCGGATTCAAAGGTGTAGGATCCGCCCAACAACCATAACGCTTCAAGGGATGTTGAATCCTCTTTTGCAGCCACCATTCGAATAAATTCCAGGTCATTCGGCTGAAAATCCTTTTTTTCGGGATACAGTGCATTTGTGCCTGCGGAAAAACTTCCCTCGGTGTAGAGCATCAAGCCATCGGATACCGTCCATCCGCCAAAACCGCCAAGATGAAACCGGTCATTTTCGGTGTAGGAACCGATCAGGCTGGCATATTTTCGAAACGCCGTGTAATCCATTTTCATCGCATAGGTGGGTTCGAATCCATACGGGAAAGTCTGTTCCCCTTTGCCGACATTGTCGATTAATCGAGAGGGTCCACGCCGGATTCATCACCCAGACCGTGCGCACAAAATCCATTCCTCTAACCTCCTGCCTGGGGTTGGATTGTCCGTTGTCCCTGAAAAACGGGTTGGATGGCGACAACAGATATGATGGCCCCCACTGAAGATTCTCCCTGCCATACGATACGAACCAGTTTTCATGGAGCCTGTAGCTGGCCAGCCATTCATTGACAAATATATCATCATCGGTTTTACTCTGTCCTTTCAGCGGACCATCCTCCCACTCCTGCCAGGTTTCGAAAAACCTGGGTTTAATGCTCAATTTAATATCTCGAAACGCCAGGGAAAAGTCCGGACGGAATTCACCTTTAAGGGCATAGCGGGGAATCTGAAGAAAATCGTTATCGGGGATTTTGCGTTGAATCCAGGCTGAATTACCGAACCTGAAATCACGGTCTTAAACAGGTAGTTAAATCCTTCCGCCAATTCGCCTGTCCAGGCCGAATCAGCGGGTTGTTGTGTGTCTTCTAAAGCCGGAAGGGAGAGAATTCCGCTGAAAACGTCTTCAGGGGCCCCCAGATTCCGAAAATCACCAGCAAAAACGTGATACTGAATGTATTCCATGAATTCACTGCAGAATTTGACTCCTGATTTTCTATTGCTCTGAAAATATATTCATATCAAATGTTGAATCCGGAATTCTGACAAGCTGGTTATTGTTGAATATCAGCGTGGTGATATTGGTTTCGACCAAGGCATCTGTAATGGTCATCCTGGAAATGAAGGGATTGGGTTTATCCTCTATGACATCTGGTTGTCGTATTCAAACACTGCGGTTTTAAAGAGTTTTCCGGAAACGGTATAGAACTCGGACTTTACGCCGACCATTCGATCTTTCGATATCCAGTATTTGATCTGGTCATAAGTCGATTTTTTACTCACGGCCTTCAGATCGAACACATAACACAACTCGCCATTGATGGTTTCATCCGGCAAAGGGGTCGGCGCATAATCATCCGCATAATTGGTTGCCGCGATATCCCCGTAGGCGGCGCCACCGATCAGTTTTTGCCGGGAAGAGACCGGGACTGGTTTCTTCAGACCGGGTTTGGTGTACCACATATTATGATCAACCATCATGATTTTTTGATTTTTGACTTTGGGGGGCTCTATCATGATTCCCAGAAAGTCATACCCCCTTGCCAGGACATTCAGGCTTCGTTCCTGATCGGTATTGTTTTCGATTGAGGCAATATTGACCAGCCATTTCACCCCTTCAATATTTCCTCTGGCCATATCGGCACGGACCAATATCTCTCTTGGTGTCATCTGGCCGTAAGAAGGCCCAAAAAAAAAAAAAAAAAAAAAAAAAAAAAAAAAAAAAAAAAAAAAAAAAAAAAAAAAAAAAAAAAAAAAAAAAAAAAAAAAAAAAAAAAAAAAAAAAAAAAAAAAAAAAAAAAAAAAAAAAAAAAAAAAAAAAAAAAAAAAAAAAAAAAAAAAAAAAAAAAAAAAAAAAAAAAAAAAAAAAAAAAAAAAAAAAAAAAAAAAAAAAAAAAAAAAAAAAAAAAAAAAAAAAAAAAAAAAAAAAAAAAAAAAAAAAAAAAAAAAAAAAAAAAAAAAAAAAAAAAAAAAAAAAAAAAAAAAAAAAAAAAAAAAAAAAAAAAAAAAAAAAAAAAAAAAAAAAAAAAAAAAAAAAAAAAAAAAAAAAAAAAAAAAAAAAAAAAAAAAAAAAAAAAAAAAAAAAAAAAAAAAAAAAAAAAAAAAAAAAAAAAAAAAAAAAAAAAAAAAAAAAAAAAAAAAAAAAAAAAAAAAAAAAAAAAAAAAAAAAAAAAAAAAAAAAAAAAAAAAAAAAAAAAAAAAAAAAAAAAAAAAAAAAAAAAAAAAAAAAAAAAAAAAAAAAAAAAAAAAAAAAAAAAAAAAAAAAAAAAAAAAAAAAAAAAAAAAAAAAAAAAAAAAAAAAAAAAAAAAAAAAAAAAAAAAAAAAAAAAAAAAAAAAAAAAAAAAAAAAAAAAAAAAAAAAAAAAAAAAAAAAAAAAAAAAAAAAAAAAAAAAAAAAAAAAAAAAAAAAAAAAAAAAAAAAAAAAAAAAAAAAAAAAAAAAAAAAAAAAAAAAAAAAAAAAAAAAAAAAAAAAAAAAAAAAAAAAAAAAAAAAAAAAAAAAAAAAAAAAAAAAAAAAAAAAAAAAAAAAAAAAAAAAAAAAAAAAAAAAAAAAAAAAAAAAAAAAAAAAAAAAAAAAAAAAAAAAAAAAAAAAAAAAAAAAAAAAAAAAAAAAAAAAAAAAAAAAAAAAAAAAAAAAAAAAAAAAAAAAAAAAAAAAAAAAAAAAAAAAAAAAAAAAAAAAAAAAAAAAAAAAAAAAAAAAAAAAAAAAAAAAAAAAAAAAAAAAAAAAAAAAAAAAAAAAAAAAAAAAAAAAAAAAAAAAAAAAAAAAAAAAAAAAAAAAAAAAAAAAAAAAAAAAAAAAAAAAAAAAAAAAAAAAAAAAAAAAAAAAAAAAAAAAAAAAAAAAAAAAAAAAAAAAAAAAAAAAAAAAAAAAAAAAAAAAAAAAAAAAAAAAAAAAAAAAAAAAAAAAAAAAAAAAAAAAAAAAAAAAAAAAAAAAAAAAAAAAAAAAAAAAAAAAAAAAAAAAAAAAAAAAAAAAAAAAAAAAAAAAAAAAAAAAAAAAAAAAAAAAAAAAAAAAAAAAAAAAAAAAAAAAAAAAAAAAAAAAAAAAAAAAAAAAAAAAAAAAAAAAAAAAAAAAAAAAAAAAAAAAAAAAAAAAAAAAAAAAAAAAAAAAAAAAAAAAAAAAAAAAAAAAAAAAAAAAAAAAAAAAAAAAAAAAAAAAAAAAAAAAAAAAAAAAAAAAAAAAAAAAAAAAAAAAAAAAAAAAAAAAAAAAAAAAAAAAAAAAAAAAAAAAAAAAAAAAAAAAAAAAAAAAAAAAAAAAAAAAAAAAAAAAAAAAAAAAAAAAAAAAAAAAAAAAAAAAAAAAAAAAAAAAAAAAAAAAAAAAAAAAAAAAAAAAAAAAAAAAAAAAAAAAAAAAAAAAAAAAAAAAAAAAAAAAAAAAAAAAAAAAAAAAAAAAAAAAAAAAAAAAAAAAAAAAAAAAAAAAAAAAAAAAAAAAAAAAAAAAAAAAAAAAAAAAAAAAAAAAAAAAAAAAAAAAAAAAAAAAAAAAAAAAAAAAAAAAAAAAAAAAAAAAAAAAAAAAAAAAAAAAAAAAAAAAAAAAAAAAAAAAAAAAAAAAAAAAAAAAAAAAAAAAAAAAAAAAAAAAAAAAAAAAAAAAAAAAAAAAAAAAAAAAAAAAAAAAAAAAAAAAAAAAAAAAAAAAAAAAAAAAAAAAAAAAAAAAAAAAAAAAAAAAAAAAAAAAAAAAAAAAAAAAAAAAAAAAAAAAAAAAAAAAAAAAAAAAAAAAAAAAAAAAAAAAAAAAAAAAAAAAAAAAAAAAAAAAAAAAAAAAAAAAAAAAAAAAAAAAAAAAAAAAAAAAAAAAAAAAAAAAAAAAAAAAAAAAAAAAAAAAAAAAAAAAAAAAAAAAAAAAAAAAAAAATTTATGAATAAAAGAAATAATCAAAGTTTTTTTTTTTTTTTTTTTTTTTTTTTTTTTTTTTTTTTTTTTTTTTTTTTTTTTTTTTTTTTTTTTTTTTTTTTTTTTTTTTTTTTTTTTTTTTTTTTTTTTTTTTTTTTTTTTTTTTTTTTTTTTTTTTTTTTTTTTTTTTTTTTTTTTTTTTTTTTTTTTTTTTTTTTTTTTTTTTTTTTTTTTTTTTTTTTTTTTTTTTTTTTTTTTTTTTTTTTTTTTTTTTTTTTTTTTTTTTTTTTTTTTTTTTTTTTTTTTTTTTTTTTTTTTTTTTTTTTTTTTTTTTTTTTTTTTTTTTTTTTTTTTTTTTTTTTTTTTTTTTTTTTTTTTTTTTTTTTTTTTTTTTTTTTTTTTTTTTTTTTTTTTTTTTTTTTTTTTTTTTTTTTTTTTTTTTTTTTTTTTTTTTTTTTTTTTTTTTTTTTTTTTTTTTTTTTTTTTTTTTTTTTTTTTTTTTTTTTTTTTTTTTTTTTTTTTTTTTTTTTTTTTTTTTTTTTTTTTTTTTTTTTTTTTTTTTTTTTTTTTTTTTTTTTTTTTTTTTTTTTTTTTTTTTTTTTTTTTTTTTTTTTTTTTTTTTTTTTTTTTTTTTTTTTTTTTTTTTTTTTTTTTTTTTTTTTTTTTTTTTTTTTTTTTTTTTTTTTTTTTTTTTTTTTTTTTTTTTTTTTTTTTTTTTTTTTTTTTTTTTTTTTTTTTTTTTTTTTTTTTTTTTTTTTTTTTTTTTTTTTTTTTTTTTTTTTTTTTTTTTTTTTTTTTTTTTTTTTTTTTTTTTTTTTTTTTTTTTTTTTTTTTTTTTTTTTTTTTTTTTTTTTTTTTTTTTTTTTTTTTTTTTTTTTTTTTTTTTTTTTTTTTTTTTTTTTTTTTTTTTTTTTTTTTTTTTTTTTTTTTTTTTTTTTTTTTTTTTTTTTTTTTTTTTTTTTTTTTTTTTTTTTTTTTTTTTTTTTTTTTTTTTTTTTTTTTTTTTTTTTTTTTTTTTTTTTTTTTTTTTTTTTTTTTTTTTTTTTTTTTTTTTTTTTTTTTTTTTTTTTTTTTTTTTTTTTTTTTTTTTTTTTTTTTTTTTTTTTTTTTTTTTTTTTTTTTTTTTTTTTTTTTTTTTTTTTTTTTTTTTTTTTTTTTTTTTTTTTTTTTTTTTTTTTTTTTTTTTTTTTTTTTTTTTTTTTTTTTTTTTTTTTTTTTTTTTTTTTTTTTTTTTTTTTTTTTTTTTTTTTTTTTTTTTTTTTTTTTTTTTTTTTTTTTTTTTTTTTTTTTTTTTTTTTTTTTTTTTTTTTTTTTTTTTTTTTTTTTTTTTTTTTTTTTTTTTTTTTTTTTTTTTTTTTTTTTTTTTTTTTTTTTTTTTTTTTTTTTTTTTTTTTTTTTTTTTTTTTTTTTTTTTTTTTTTTTTTTTTTTTTTTTTTTTTTTTTTTTTTTTTTTTTTTTTTTTTTTTTTTTTTTTTTTTTTTTTTTTTTTTTTTTTTTTTTTTTTTTTTTTTTTTTTTTTTTTTTTTTTTTTTTTTTTTTTTTTTTTTTTTTTTTTTTTTTTTTTTTTTTTTTTTTTTTTTTTTTTTTTTTTTTTTTTTTTTTTTTTTTTTTTTTTTTTTTTTTTTTTTTTTTTTTTTTTTTTTTTTTTTTTTTTTTTTTTTTTTTTTTTTTTTTTTTTTTTTTTTTTTTTTTTTTTTTTTTTTTTTTTTTTTTTTTTTTTTTTTTTTTTTTTTTTTTTTTTTTTTTTTTTTTTTTTTTTTTTTTTTTTTTTTTTTTTTTTTTTTTTTTTTTTTTTTTTTTTTTTTTTTTTTTTTTTTTTTTTTTTTTTTTTTTTTTTTTTTTTTTTTTTTTTTTTTTTTTTTTTTTTTTTTTTTTTTTTTTTTTTTTTTTTTTTTTTTTTTTTTTTTTTTTTTTTTTTTTTTTTTTTTTTTTTTTTTTTTTTTTTTTTTTTTTTTTTTTTTTTTTTTTTTTTTTTTTTTTTTTTTTTTTTTTTTTTTTTTTTTTTTTTTTTTTTTTTTTTTTTTTTTTTTTTTTTTTTTTTTTTTTTTTTTTTTTTTTTTTTTTTTTTTTTTTTTTTTTTTTTTTTTTTTTTTTTTTTTTTTTTTTTTTTTTTTTTTTTTTTTTTTTTTTTTTTTTTTTTTTTTTTTTTTTTTTTTTTTTTTTTTTTTTTTTTTTTTTTTTTTTTTTTTTTTTTTTTTTTTTTTTTTTTTTTTTTTTTTTTTTTTTTTTTTTTTTTTTTTTTTTTTTTTTTTTTTTTTTTTTTTTTTTTTTTTTTTTTTTTTTTTTTTTTTTTTTTTTTTTTTTTTTTTTTTTTTTTTTTTTTTTTTTTTTTTTTTTTTTTTTTTTTTTTTTTTTTTTTTTTTTTTTTTTTTTTTTTTTTTTTTTTTTTTTTTTTTTTTTTTTTTTTTTTTTTTTTTTTTTTTTTTTTTTTTTTTTTTTTTTTTTTTTTTTTTTTTTTTTTTTTTTTTTTTTTTTTTTTTTTTTTTTTTTTTTTTTTTTTTTTTTTTTTTTTTTTTTTTTTTTTTTTTTTTTTTTTTTTTTTTTTTTTTTTTTTTTTTTTTTTTTTTTTTTTTTTTTTTTTTTTTTTTTTTTTTTTTTTTTTTTTTTTTTTTTTTTTTTTTTTTTTTTTTTTTTTTTTTTTTTTTTTTTTTTTTTTTTTTTTTTTTTTTTTTTTTTTTTTTTTTTTTTTTTTTTTTTTTTTTTTTTTTTTTTTTTTTTTTTTTTTTTTTTTTTTTTTTTTTTTTTTTTTTTTTTTTTTTTTTTTTTTTTTTTTTTTTTTTTTTTTTTTTTTTTTTTTTTTTTTTTTTTTTTTTTTTTTTTTTTTTTTTTTTTTTTTTTTTTTTTTTTTTTTTTTTTTTTTTTTTTTTTTTTTTTTTTTTTTTTTTTTTTTTTTTTTTTTTTTTTTTTTTTTTTTTTTTTTTTTTTTTTTTTTTTTTTTTTTTTTTTTTTTTTTTTTTTTTTTTTTTTTTTTTTTTTTTTTTTTTTTTTTTTTTTTTTTTTTTTTTTTTTTTTTTTTTTTTTTTTTTTTTTTTTTTTTTTTTTTTTTTTTTTTTTTTTTTTTTTTTTTTTTTTTTTTTTTTTTTTTTTTTTTTTTTTTTTTTTTTTTTTTTTTTTTTTTTTTTTTTTTTTTTTTTTTTTTTTTTTTTTTTTTTTTTTTTTTTTTTTTTTTTTTTTTTTTTTTTTTTTTTTTTTTTTTTTTTTTTTTTTTTTTTTTTTTTTTTTTTTTTTTTTTTTTTTTTTTTTTTTTTTTTTTTTTTTTTTTTTTTTTTTTTTTTTTTTTTTTTTTTTTTTTTTTTTTTTTTTTTTTTTTTTTTTTTTTTTTTTTTTTTTTTTTTTTTTTTTTTTTTTTTTTTTTTTTTTTTTTTTTTTTTTTTTTTTTTTTTTTTTTTTTTTTTTTTTTTTTTTTTTTTTTTTTTTTTTTTTTTTTTTTTTTTTTTTTTTTTTTTTTTTTTTTTTTTTTTTTTTTTTTTTTTTTTTTTTTTTTTTTTTTTTTTTTTTTTTTTTTTTTTTTTTTTTTTTTTTTTTTTTTTTTTTTTTTTTTTTTTTTTTTTTTTTTTTTTTTTTTTTTTTTTTTTTTTTTTTTTTTTTTTTTTTTTTTTTTTTTTTTTTTTTTTTTTTTTTTTTTTTTTTTTTTTTTTTTTTTTTTTTTTTTTTTTTTTTTTTTTTTTTTTTTTTTTTTTTTTTTTTTTTTTTTTTTTTTTTTTTTTTTTTTTTTTTTTTTTTTTTTTTTTTTTTTTTTTTTTTTTTTTTTTTTTTTTTTTTTTTTTTTTTTTTTTTTTTTTTTTTTTTTTTTTTTTTTTTTTTTTTTTTTTTTTTTTTTTTTTTTTTTTTTTTTTTTTTTTTTTTTTTTTTTTTTTTTTTTTTTTTTTTTTTTTTTTTTTTTTTTTTTTTTTTTTTTTTTTTTTTTTTTTTTTTTTTTTTTTTTTTTTTTTTTTTTTTTTTTTTTTTTTTTTTTTTTTTTTTTTTTTTTTTTTTTTTTTTTTTTTTTTTTTTTTTTTTTTTTTTTTTTTTTTTTTTTTTTTTTTTTTTTTTTTTTTTTTTTTTTTTTTTTTTTTTTTTTTTTTTTTTTTTTTTTTTTTTTTTTTTTTTTTTTTTTTTTTTTTTTTTTTTTTTTTTTTTTTTTTTTTTTTTTTTTTTTTTTTTTTTTTTTTTTTTTTTTTTTTTTTTTTTTTTTTTTTTTTTTTTTTTTTTTTTTTTTTTTTTTTTTTTTTTTTTTTTTTTTTTTTTTTTTTTTTTTTTTTTTTTTTTTTTTTTTTTTTTTTTTTTTTTTTTTTTTTTTTTTTTTTTTTTTTTTTTTTTTTTTTTTTTTTTTTTTTTTTTTTTTTTTTTTTTTTTTTTTTTTTTTTTTTTTTTTTTTTTTTTTTTTTTTTTTTTTTTTTTTTTTTTTTTTTTTTTTTTTTTTTTTTTTTTTTTTTTTTTTTTTTTTTTTTTTTTTTTTTTTTTTTTTTTTTTTTTTTTTTTTTTTTTTTTTTTTTTTTTTTTTTTTTTTTTTTTTTTTTTTTTTTTTTTTTTTTTTTTTTTTTTTTTTTTTTTTTTTTTTTTTTTTTTTTTTTTTTTTTTTTTTTTTTTTTTTTTTTTTTTTTTTTTTTTTTTTTTTTTTTTTTTTTTTTTTTTTTTTTTTTTTTTTTTTTTTTTTTTTTTTTTTTTTTTTTTTTTTTTTTTTTTTTTTTTTTTTTTTTTTTTTTTTTTTTTTTTTTTTTTTTTTTTTTTTTTTTTTTTTTTTTTTTTTTTTTTTTTTTTTTTTTTTTTTTTTTTTTTTTTTTTTTTTTTTTTTTTTTTTTTTTTTTTTTTTTTTTTTTTTTTTTTTTTTTTTTTTTTTTTTTTTTTTTTTTTTTTTTTTTTTTTTTTTTTTTTTTTTTTTTTTTTTTTTTTTTTTTTTTTTTTTTTTTTTTTTTTTTTTTTTTTTTTTTTTTTTTTTTTTTTTTTTTTTTTTTTTTTTTTTTTTTTTTTTTTTTTTTTTTTTTTTTTTTTTTTTTTTTTTTTTTTTTTTTTTTTTTTTTTTTTTTTTTTTTTTTTTTTTTTTTTTTTTTTTTTTTTTTTTTTTTTTTTTTTTTTTTTTTTTTTTTTTTTTTTTTTTTTTTTTTTTTTTTTTTTTTTTTTTTTTTTTTTTTTTTTTTTTTTTTTTTTTTTTTTTTTTTTTTTTTTTTTTTTTTTTTTTTTTTTTTTTTTTTTTTTTTTTTTTTTTTTTTTTTTTTTTTTTTTTTTTTTTTTTTTTTTTTTTTTTTTTTTTTTTTTTTTTTTTTTTTTTTTTTTTTTTTTTTTTTTTTTTTTTTTTTTTTTTTTTTTTTTTTTTTTTTTTTTTTTTTTTTTTTTTTTTTTTTTTTTTTTTTTTTTTTTTTTTTTTTTTTTTTTTTTTTTTTTTTTTTTTTTTTTTTTTTTTTTTTTTTTTTTTTTTTTTTTTTTTTTTTTTTTTTTTTTTTTTTTTTTTTTTTTTTTTTTTTTTTTTTTTTTTTTTTTTTTTTTTTTTTTTTTTTTTTTTTTTTTTTTTTTTTTTTTTTTTTTTTTTTTTTTTTTTTTTTTTTTTTTTTTTTTTTTTTTTTTTTTTTTTTTTTTTTTTTTTTTTTTTTTTTTTTTTTTTTTTTTTTTTTTTTTTTTTTTTTTTTTTTTTTTTTTTTTTTTTTTTTTTTTTTTTTTTTTTTTTTTTTTTTTTTTTTTTTTTTTTTTTTTTTTTTTTTTTTTTTTTTTTTTTTTTTTTTTTTTTTTTTTTTTTTTTTTTTTTTTTTTTTTTTTTTTTTTTTTTTTTTTTTTTTTTTTTTTTTTTTTTTTTTTTTTTTTTTTTTTTTTTTTTTTTTTTTTTTTTTTTTTTTTTTTTTTTTTTTTTTTTTTTTTTTTTTTTTTTTTTTTTTTTTTTTTTTTTTTTTTTTTTTTTTTTTTTTTTTTTTTTTTTTTTTTTTTTTTTTTTTTTTTTTTTTTTTTTTTTTTTTTTTTTTTTTTTTTTTTTTTTTTTTTTTTTTTTTTTTTTTTTTTTTTTTTTTTTTTTTTTTTTTTTTTTTTTTTTTTTTTTTTTTTTTTTTTTTTTTTTTTTTTTTTTTTTTTTTTTTTTTTTTTTTTTTTTTTTTTTTTTTTTTTTTTTTTTTTTTTTTTTTTTTTTTTTTTTTTTTTTTTTTTTTTTTTTTTTTTTTTTTTTTTTTTTTTTTTTTTTTTTTTTTTTTTTTTTTTTTTTTTTTTTTTTTTTTTTTTTTTTTTTTTTTTTTTTTTTTTTTTTTTTTTTTTTTTTTTTTTTTTTTTTTTTTTTTTTTTTTTTTTTTTTTTTTTTTTTTTTTTTTTTTTTTTTTTTTTTTTTTTTTTTTTTTTTTTTTTTTTTTTTTTTTTTTTTTTTTTTTTTTTTTTTTTTTTTTTTTTTTTTTTTTTTTTTTTTTTTTTTTTTTTTTTTTTTTTTTTTTTTTTTTTTTTTTTTTTTTTTTTTTTTTTTTTTTTTTTTTTTTTTTTTTTTTTTTTTTTTTTTTTTTTTTTTTTTTTTTTTTTTTTTTTTTTTTTTTTTTTTTTTTTTTTTTTTTTTTTTTTTTTTTTTTTTTTTTTTTTTTTTTTTTTTTTTTTTTTTTTTTTTTTTTTTTTTTTTTTTTTTTTTTTTTTTTTTTTTTTTTTTTTTTTTTTTTTTTTTTTTTTTTTTTTTTTTTTTTTTTTTTTTTTTTTTTTTTTTTTTTTTTTTTTTTTTTTTTTTTTTTTTTTTTTTTTTTTTTTTTTTTTTTTTTTTTTTTTTTTTTTTTTTTTTTTTTTTTTTTTTTTTTTTTTTTTTTTTTTTTTTTTTTTTTTTTTTTTTTTTTTTTTTTTTTTTTTTTTTTTTTTTTTTTTTTTTTTTTTTTTTTTTTTTTTTTTTTTTTTTTTTTTTTTTTTTTTTTTTTTTTTTTTTTTTTTTTTTTTTTTTTTTTTTTTTTTTTTTTTTTTTTTTTTTTTTTTTTTTTTTTTTTTTTTTTTTTTTTTTTTTTTTTTTTTTTTTTTTTTTTTTTTTTTTTTTTTTTTTTTTTTTTTTTTTTTTTTTTTTTTTTTTTTTTTTTTTTTTTTTTTTTTTTTTTTTTTTTTTTTTTTTTTTTTTTTTTTTTTTTTTTTTTTTTTTTTTTTTTTTTTTTTTTTTTTTTTTTTTTTTTTTTTTTTTTTTTTTTTTTTTTTTTTTTTTTTTTTTTTTTTTTTTTTTTTTTTTTTTTTTTTTTTTTTTTTTTTTTTTTTTTTTTTTTTTTTTTTTTTTTTTTTTTTTTTTTTTTTTTTTTTTTTTTTTTTTTTTTTTTTTTTTTTTTTTTTTTTTTTTTTTTTTTTTTTTTTTTTTTTTTTTTTTTTTTTTTTTTTTTTTTTTTTTTTTTTTTTTTTTTTTTTTTTTTTTTTTTTTTTTTTTTTTTTTTTTTTTTTTTTTTTTTTTTTTTTTTTTTTTTTTTTTTTTTTTTTTTTTTTTTTTTTTTTTTTTTTTTTTTTTTTTTTTTTTTTTTTTTTTTTTTTTTTTTTTTTTTTTTTTTTTTTTTTTTTTTTTTTTTTTTTTTTTTTTTTTTTTTTTTTTTTTTTTTTTTTTTTTTTTTTTTTTTTTTTTTTTTTTTTTTTTTTTTTTTTTTTTTTTTTTTTTTTTTTTTTTTTTTTTTTTTTTTTTTTTTTTTTTTTTTTTTTTTTTTTTTTTTTTTTTTTTTTTTTTTTTTTTTTTTTTTTTTTTTTTTTTTTTTTTTTTTTTTTTTTTTTTTTTTTTTTTTTTTTTTTTTTTTTTTTTTTTTTTTTTTTTTTTTTTTTTTTTTTTTTTTTTTTTTTTTTTTTTTTTTTTTTTTTTTTTTTTTTTTTTTTTTTTTTTTTTTTTTTTTTTTTTTTTTTTTTTTTTTTTTTTTTTTTTTTTTTTTTTTTTTTTTTTTTTTTTTTTTTTTTTTTTTTTTTTTTTTTTTTTTTTTTTTTTTTTTTTTTTTTTTTTTTTTTTTTTTTTTTTTTTTTTTTTTTTTTTTTTTTTTTTTTTTTTTTTTTTTTTTTTTTTTTTTTTTTTTTTTTTTTTTTTTTTTTTTTTTTTTTTTTTTTTTTTTTTTTTTTTTTTTTTTTTTTTTTTTTTTTTTTTTTTTTTTTTTTTTTTTTTTTTTTTTTTTTTTTTTTTTTTTTTTTTTTTTTTTTTTTTTTTTTTTTTTTTTTTTTTTTTTTTTTTTTTTTTTTTTTTTTTTTTTTTTTTTTTTTTTTTTTTTTTTTTTTTTTTTTTTTTTTTTTTTTTTTTTTTTTTTTTTTTTTTTTTTTTTTTTTTTTTTTTTTTTTTTTTTTTTTTTTTTTTTTTTTTTTTTTTTTTTTTTTTTTTTTTTTTTTTTTTTTTTTTTTTTTTTTTTTTTTTTTTTTTTTTTTTTTTTTTTTTTTTTTTTTTTTTTTTTTTTTTTTTTTTTTTTTTTTTTTTTTTTTTTTTTTTTTTTTTTTTTTTTTTTTTTTTTTTTTTTTTTTTTTTTTTTTTTTTTTTTTTTTTTTTTTTTTTTTTTTTTTTTTTTTTTTTTTTTTTTTTTTTTTTTTTTTTTTTTTTTTTTAAAAAAAAAAAAAAAAAAAAAAAAAAAAAAAAAAAAAAAAAAAAAAAAAAAAAAAAAAAAAAAAAAAAAAAAAAAAAAAAAAAAAAAAAAAAAAAAAAAAAAAAAAAAAAAAAAAAAAAAAAAAAAAAAAAAAAAAAAAAAAAAAAAAAAAAAAAAAAAAAAAAAAAAAAAAAAAAAAAAAAAAAAAAAAAAAAAAAAAAAAAAAAAAAAAAAAAAAAAAAAAAAAAAAAAAAAAAAAAAAAAAAAAAAAAAAAAAAAAAAAAAAAAAAAAAAAAAAAAAATTTTTTTTTTTTTTTTTTTTTTTTTTTTTTTTTTCCCCCCCACAGCTATACAAAATTTCAAAAAAAAAGAAAGACGATCCGGAAAAATATCTTGAAAATGCGATCCTATAAAAAAAAAAAAAAAAAAAAAAAAAAAAAAAAAAAAAAAAAAAAAAAAAAAAAAAAAAAAAAAAAAAAAAAAAAAAAAAAACGCGGACCACGGGGTATCGAAATCGTCATGATAGTGCTATGAAGCATTTTTTTTTTTTTTTTTTTTTTTTTTTTTTTTTTTTTTTTTTTTTTTTTTTTTTTTTTTTTTTTTTTTTTTTTTTTTTTTTTTTTTTTTTTTTTTTTTTTTTTTTTTTTTTTTTTTTTTTTTTTTTTTTTTTTTTTTTTTTTTTTTTTTTTTTTTTTTTTTTTTTTTTTTTTTTTTTTTTTTTTTTTTTTTTTTTTTTTTTTTTTTTTTTTTTTTTTTTTTTTTTTTTTTTTTTTTTTTTTTTTTTTTTTTTTTTTTTTTTTTTTTTTTTTTTTTTTTTTTTTTTTTTTTTTTTTTTTTTTTTTTTTTTTTTTTTTTTTTTTTTTTTTTTTTTTTTTTTTTTTTTTTTTTTTTTTTTTTTTTTTTTTTTTTTTTTTTTTTTTTTTTTTTTTTTTTTTTTTTTTTTTTTTTTTTTTTTTTTTTTTTTTTTTTTTTTTTTTTTTTTTTTTTTTTTTTTTTTTTTTTTTTTTTTTTTTTTTTTTTTTTTTTTTTTTTTTTTTTTTTTTTTTTTTTTTTTTTTTTTTTTTTTTTTTTTTTTTTTTTTTTTTTTTTTTTTTTTTTTTTTTTTTTTTTTTTTTTTTTTTTTTTTTTTTTTTTTTTTTTTTTTTTTTTTTTTTTTTTTTTTTTTTTTTTTTTTTTTTTTTTTTTTTTTTTTTTTTTTTTTTTTTTTTTTTTTTTTTTTTTTTTTTTTTTTTTTTTTTTTTTTTTTTTTTTTTTTTTTTTTTTTTTTTTTTTTTTTTTTTTTTTTTTTTTTTTTTTTTTTTTTTTTTTTTTTTTTTTTTTTTTTTTTTTTTTTTTTTTTTTTTTTTTTTTTTTTTTTTTTTTTTTTTTTTTTTTTTTTTTTTTTTTTTTTTTTTTTTTTTTTTTTTTTTTTTTTTTTTTTTTTTTTTTTTTTTTTTTTTTTTTTTTTTTTTTTTTTTTTTTTTTTTTTTTTTTTTTTTTTTTTTTTTTTTTTTTTTTTTTTTTTTTTTTTTTTTTTTTTTTTTTTTTTTTTTTTTTTTTTTTTTTTTTTTTTTTTTTTTTTTTTTTTTTTTTTTTTTTTTTTTTTTTTTTTTTTTTTTTTTTTTTTTTTTTTTTTTTTTTTTTTTTTTTTTTTTTTTTTTTTTTTTTTTTTTTTTTTTTTTTTTTTTTTTTTTTTTTTTTTTTTTTTTTTTTTTTTTTTTTTTTTTTTTTTTTTTTTTTTTTTTTTTTTTTTTTTTTTTTTTTTTTTTTTTTTTTTTTTTTTTTTTTTTTTTTTTTTTTTTTTTTTTTTTTTTTTTTTTTTTTTTTTTTTTTTTTTTTTTTTTTTTTTTTTTTTTTTTTTTTTTTTTTTTTTTTTTTTTTTTTTTTTTTTTTTTTTTTTTTTTTTTTTTTTTTTTTTTTTTTTTTTTTTTTTTTTTTTTTTTTTTTTTTTTTTTTTTTTTTTTTTTTTTTTTTTTTTTTTTTTTTTTTTTTTTTTTTTTTTTTTTTTTTTTTTTTTTTTTTTTTTTTTTTTTTTTTTTTTTTTTTTTTTTTTTTTTTTTTTTTTTTTTTTTTTTTTTTTTTTTTTTTTTTTTTTTTTTTTTTTTTTTTTTTTTTTTTTTAAAAAAAAAAATTTTTTTTTTTTTTTTTTTTTTAATTTTTAAAATTACATCATCAGGAGATACGCCTGCATATTCAAGCGCATTTTTCATGGTTCTGGCCATCTGAATTCCCTCTGGTTCCGGGGCAATGATATTATATGCCTCAGATGTTGCGGCATATCCGGATATTACGGCATAAATTCGAGATTGCCTTTTCAGAGCATACTCGTATGGTTCAAGGAGTAGGGCACATGCGCCTTCGGAAACAACAAATCCACTGCCGTTTTTATCAGAAAGGACTGGCTTGCTTTTTCAGGATGAGCGTTATTCTCTGAAATCGCCAGAATTTGATTAAAACCGATCAGTTTTTCCTTTAAGACCATCGTATCGACGCCAACGGCAAAGCAGGGAAAGCCGGTTTGCACCACATAGTCATATCCCAGCCCTACGGCAAATGCTCCAGATGAACAGGCTGTGGCGACATTATATGACGATCCTCTGAAACGCAAACTCCCTGCTGATTGTGGCGGCATGCGAATCCAGCATCTCCAGGTTTGGCGCCGCAACCCGATCCGCATCCTTGGATTTAAACATTACATTCATCGTTGTATACAGATCCCCCGGATCCAGTAACGACGCCCGTGAAGGAATTTTGAATCACTTTTCGTGAATTTCCTGAATCTTCCATCGCCAAATTTACAACGTACACAGCAAGCCTTATAGGGAATATCATTCGCTCAATCACGTCTGAAGAAACTCAAATGCTGTTCCTGCCTGAAAGTATTCAGGGGGAATTGCCCCTCCAATTTGTGTAAGAAATTCCTCGGTGCCTCAAATGGATTATTCTGTGAATTCCACATTTTCCTTCCACCAAATTATTCCAAGATTCATTCAGCATGTATATCTCCAAGGGGGTAATCATACCAATGCCAGTTACCGCGACATGCTTACTTGAAGTGCTCATGGGTGTAACATTCCGAAAATCTATGAAAGCATTGTGATAATCATTTTTTTTGCCTTAACCATCGAATAGGATATAAAAAATGATTTCGAGAAGGCAAATGATGGGACAATGCGTTGCCATTTCATGGCTCAAGCAGGATAATCATATCGCTCAAACGTTATTTTCCATCGATGATAGATAGATTGATTTTATTTCAGGTGAAAATTCAAATATATTTTTTCTATAATGACTGACTGATTGTCGATAAGATTTGAAGCATAAGGAAGCATGGCATCAAATCCATTGATCTCCCAAATGATCATATATCCGTTCTAAAGACTTCACCGTATCTTTTTCAATCTCTTCAAATTTTATTTCAAACAGATTTTTTTCCGGAATATTGTTTTTTTCATTGTGGTAATTTTGATAAAGTTGCTCAATATGTAGACAAAACCATCTCGCCAATATGTTCGTAACTTATGCGCTGCAGGAAAGAAAACGAAAATGCATCGCGCCACAAACGTATGTTTGAAGGAAACACATGATAGGGATGCCGTATGACATGAATGAATTTGGCATCTGGAAACATCTCAAGCAAAAGGTTGATCCTAACCGGTATGCGTTGGAGACTTCAACACGATTTGGCGATTCTCAAAAACAGTCAGCCGTTTGAGAAACCACAAAAATGACAGTTTCCATGCATCCCTGCGGGTTTCGGATAGCGCATGGGGATATTGAAATCCCTCTTCTATGCCCAATGTTTTAGGAAACATGATTCGCTCATACGGGGACGATCCGGTTATGGCGGCCAACGCAAATTCATCCTCAGCAGGCTCCAGCATCCCGAATTTGACATTATCCATTGGCCGGGTATCCATAGCAATCACCTTCTTTCGGGTTTTTTGCCACCGTATCAACCAAGGGAGTAGAAAGGAATTGGCGAATAATGCCTGATAGGATCTCAAATAGTTAAACTGCGGATCCTTACATATCAGATTATGGAGATGTGTGGTGCCATTTCTCCAATGACCCAATATAAATATGGGTGAGCAATACAACGAGGTATTTTTTTTTATTCTTTCTGAAAATAAATAGTTTTCCCAGACTTTTAAAATTGAAAAAAGCGAGTCTGGTTAGAATTAGATGAAGCGCCTTGGCTCTGCAAGACGGAATCAATTCTCCAAAGGTGATGATTAAATAAACCGATAATTTTATGCAATGTAAAACCACGAATCAATTGAAAATTACGTTGCTTTGATCGTGATAATCGGTATTTGGGTTCAGGCAGTGATATGCCTGGAAATTGGTAATCATCCACCCTTGTCACATTTCTCTTACTCTGGTTTCGATGTTTTAGCTTCAGCTTTAAGGTAAAACAACATGTTTCAACACAGACATCTTTCGGGATAGAGCAACTGCCGAAAAAATCAACTCAAAAATAAGCATGATTTATGCCAGACAGAAACTAAATTATTTCATTTTACAATCCTGATCCCATTCCGGACAGGCGGTTTTGATGTCCGTCGAGTATTTCAGCATGCATTCGCCACATTCCAGATCAATATTCGGGACATCTCCATATCGTTCTTTAATTTCTTCCGGCGTCAGGACGGTCAACCCCGAACAGCCGCATTTGGGACAGGATGATTGAATCGTATATCGTTTTTTTGACATAATTGGGTTCCTTTCTGATGAAGTTGAAATGACTCACTGTAGAGTATTGTCAGAATTCAACTATTCAAATGTCAACATGAAATCGCTGTTATCAACCGCGAGCCGTATTCTCCGAACACTGCCGATCGGCTTCCATGAAATGCAGAGACTGATACCGCCTGTTACGGCTTCTGCTGCGGAGCAACTCCTTGCTGTATCTGCACAATTTTAATGACTACCAGCGTTACATCATCCTCTTTCTTTAGCGGGTAGCGAAACCGCTCAAGAGCGCTCATGATATTATGAACAATTTCCGCGGCCGAAGATTCGGCGTGTTTTCTGATTATATCTTTCAGCCTGTCTTTTCCGAACATCTTCCCTTCGGAATTGTGTGTCTCCCAGATGCCATCCGTTCCGATGATCAAAATCTGTCCCGGAAGCACGTCTCTTTCGGACTGGAGATAGGCCGCATCATCAAAAACGCCAAGCGCCATACCCTTTCCCGTGAGTTCCTGAAACGCTCCGGTACGCAGATCGAAGAGAATGGCAGGTTCATGCCCAGCATTGACCCATCGCAGTTTGAGCGTCGCCCGATCCAGCTGACCATAAAACAGGGTCATGAACTGGCCGGAATCTTCAACATCCCGGGACAGCTGGCGGTTGACATCGCAAATCACCTGCGCAAGACTGCCGGGCATTGACGATCGCATCCGCAGCAGCGCCCTAGCCGTTGTCATGACCAGGGCCGAAGGGACGCCATGATCCGAAACATCACCGACCACAACACTGAACCTATCCGGACTCGACAAATCCGGCACATAGATATCGAAATAATCCCCGCCCGTTTCATCACAATAACTGCAGGCGCAGGCCATATCTATGCCAGGTACCCGTGGAAGGGTTTTGGGCAGAAGATTCTGCTGAACCTCCATTGCCATGTTCAAAGACTGCTGTATCCGGGAGCGCTCTCTGAGAACATCCACCATTTTATTGAAATTGTCCGCCATCGCACCCAGCTCATCATTGGACCTGACCTGAACCGAGGCCGTCAAATCGCCGTTTTCAACATCGATCATGGCTTTTTCTATATCCCGGATGGGGTCGACAATGCTGAGAGCAAACTGACGAGACAGCACGATCGAGGCGGATATGCCGATAACCACTAGAAAAGTCGTCAGGTTCAGCATGCTGTTCAAAACCGATGTCGGATCCATCAGCGGCATCAAGCGGGCCTTGTTGTAGGCCAAAAGCGCCATAAGCCCCAACGGCAAAACGCCGGTCAAGAAAAATGTGATCAGCATCCGAATCCTCAGTTTTAGCTGGTACGCGTCCGGCGTTTTTACCATGTCGCCATCCGGGAAAAAATAGGGACGGATCTTTCGGCAGAGCGTTTCCATTGAAAATAGAATGACGGCACTGGTCACAAGACCGGCAATGGCGGTTCCGCCGAAAACGCGCGCCGCCTGCTTCATGCCGTCTGAAAGCGCTTCTCCTGCCGGATGGGCCGACAGCCTGAACAGCGCCATCAACAGGGAGGCAACCCCCCACATCAGCAGTGAAATACCGGCAGAGATAAACGGCAGATTCAATATCTGGCGTTGGGCTTTTTTTCGCAGGTCCAATGGCGCATCCTGTCCCTGACGGATGATATGAATGTACTCCATGAGACTTTTTTTCCAGCGGTATTGATATTGCATGCCGATTAAGATCAACAAAATGGTGACAACTATCGGGATGACAAAGGCATTGTACAGGACGGGAAGCTCTCCTGTCGGCTCAAAATGATAAAAATAGAAAATGCAGATTCCAGCACCGATGGCGTTGGCTGTAACAAGAAGAATGGTGAAGCTGCGCCATTCGCAGTCATCAAAAGACGAAATGTCAGCAGCGGCGGATGATAAGTTTTCAGTCATGGAAACCTCACAGCAGAAAAAATATCCGGATGGGTATTTCAGTGGTACGGTTGCTTTCCAGACTACCGTCACGTCAGAGTTGTGTCAACCCTTTGCAGGTGTTATGATGACAAGTTGTTAAGAGCCCTGGGAATTTGAAGCTGAATTATTGTCCCCCTTACACGATCGCATTATTTGGAGAAACAGTTTATGAGGAATTACTCCGGCAGCCGGACACATCAGAGATGCTGGCGCCGTAAATTTGCTTTGATTATGTTGACGTTTTCAATCCTGGTTGCCCCAGGCATCATCCTGAAGGGCGAAACGCTGGCCGCCCCTGAAAACCACAGCGCCAATCCAGCCGCACCCGTCACCGAAAATCACCGGACGGAAGATCTTTCGGCAATTGAAAATACCATCGATGCGGAAACACTGAGCAATGCGGAACTGAAAGCCAGTCTCGACCTGGCGGGAAAATACAAAAAAGCGTTGACCGCGGAAGCCGTGTATAACGTGCAGTTATCGGCTTATGGAAATATTCTCCTGCTGCCCCAGACCACCATAACGGATCTGGAAAACGCCAGAATCGACACCCTGAATGCACGCGACACCATTGATGGCAAACTTAAGGAGATATCCGACAAAACAGGCCCCTTCAACCAAATGCTGAATCAAACCCGGGAACAGCTCAGCCTGAATGAAAGGCAATTGACGGATATCGGTGCGGCCGGCCCGGTTGACCCGGTGACAGGCGCTTTGAAAAAAAATCTTCAAACCCTGATTACCCTGTTGACCGCCAAACAAAACCGCCTTGAGAAAATTCTTGAAATCTATCAGCCCCTGAAACTGCAACTTGAAGAAACCCGAACCGCGCTATCCGATCTGTCGGAGAAACTCAGCCTTCAGATTACCGCGAAAAAGAAAGAAGCGCTCTTTAAGCGCGGCGTTTCGCCGCTTCTGGGGCTGAATATCATGCAGATTGAATCTGACATATCAACCATTTTCAACAAGATGTTGAAGCTGTTTTCCGCTGATTTCCGGACAGTTTTCACCACATCTTTCTGGGAATCCGCCGGACACAAATTATTGACTGCTCTGGTTTTTTATATCGGCACACTATGGGGAATGCTGCGCGTCCGCAGGTTTTTACATGGCTACGAACAGAGCGGCAAGCTGATCAAGACACCCTGGCGGCATCTGGCTTTCAGTATTTTCAGAAAAACCCTGCTGCTTGCCGGAACAACGGTGTTTGTTGCCGGATACATGTTTCTCCAGGCGGAATCGGCAGAAATCGCCAAGTGGAGAATCGCTCCGGATTTTCTGTGGCTCTGGCTTTTGACACAGTGGGGGCTTTCAGGTATTCGGACATGGAACCGGCTGCCATTACCGGCAATCCCTTCACGGATCAGCCGGGGACTGGGTTTCGGACTTCGAAGCATCCGTTTATTCGGGATCCTGTATATGGGGCTGGAATGGCTTCTGGATGGAACCGGAAGCCTGCTGATTCTGGCACGGATGCTGTTTGGAATCGGCCTGCTGGCCGGTTATATCCATTTCTGGAAATCCGCGGAACCGCTTATTCCCGCGCTTTCCAACCGATTCCCCCAAATCCGTCCCATCGCGGTTAGAGCCGGATATGCGATTGCAGGACTCGGACCCGTGCTGGAGCTGATCGGCTATGGATATCTGGCCATCTACTGGTACACATCCTGGGGTATTACCATCATCGCCTGTTTCTGGGGTGCAATCCTGATGATGTCGCTTCGCGAATGGCAGCAGGATCTTAAAGAACAACATGCACCCGATCGTTCCACCCTGCAATGGTTGACCATGAGAATGCTGTGTGCAATGTGGTTTCCGGTGTTTTTCATTGCCATGTTGATGGCCTGGGGTGGTAAGACTGCCGTGATCGCCGGTTTTTTCAAGATCATCAACTATCCGATTCCCATCGGAGATATGCAGTTCAGCCTTCTTGGATTTGCCTGCTCGGCCCTGATGCTGTTGCTCACCCACCTGTTCACCCACCTGTGGCGCAGCATTCTGCGGAAAAAAATCCTTTCTGGAAGCGGCATGGATACGGGGCTGAAAGACTCCATTACCAGCATCAGCATATATCTGATCTGGGCCATGGGCATCTTTTTATCGCTGCGGATGGTCGGGGTCAGCTCAACATCCCTCACCGTTGTTTTCGGCGCTCTCAGCATCGGACTCGGGTTCGGGCTTCAGAATATTTTCAACAACTTTATCAGCGGCATTATTCTGCTCTTCGAGCGGCCCATTCAGGTGGGAGATGCCGTGGAAATCAATGGGGTGTGGGGCGTTGTCCAGAAAATCAATGTCCGCTCAACCCTGGTGCAAACTTATGACAACGCCTCTTTGATCATTCCCAATTCGGAATTCATCAGTAACCAGGTCATCAACTGGAGTTTTAAGGACCACCGCATCCGCAGGGTCATCACCGTTGGCGTGGCCTACGGATCGGACACCGTATTGGTATCCGCCATTCTCAAGGAGATTGCCGTAACCGCGCAGTGGGTTTTAAAAACGCCGGAACCCGATGTGCTGTTCTCCGATTTTGGAGACAGTGCGCTGATCTTCAAACTTCGCGTCTGGACCCTGGTTGACCAGATGGTAAAAGTGGAAACTCACATCCGGTTTGAAATTGAGCGGCTGTTTCGGAAACATCATATCGAAATCCCTTTTCCACAGCGCGATGTTCACATCATCGGCGCTGATAACCCAAAGGATTCGAACCTTCAAAGCACGGCATGAAAGCGGTCACAAAAAAGCCGCCGGACCCTGTCGTTTTTTGCCGGTCGCACCTTGACTTCAGATTGCGTTTTACAAAGGCGCCATGAATAAACCCAAAATCGCTCTATACTGGTGTGCCAGCTGCGGCGGATGCGAAGAATCGCTCATTGATCTGGGAGAAGATCTGCTGAAACTGGCGCAATCCGCAGATATCATTTTCTGGCCCGCAGCCATCGACGCCCGGTTTGCAGATCTTGAAGCCCTGGCCGATGGCGCCATTCTGGCGTCCCTGATTAACGGCGCCATTCAGCAGGAAGATCATGTCATCATGGCCAGACTGCTGCGGAAAAAATCCAGATTCGTCATTGCAAACGGCGCATGTGCTCATATCGGCGGCATTATCGGCCTTGCCAACCTTCACCGGCCCGAAGAAGCGATTCAAAGAGCGTATATCGATGCCGAGACCGTTTTCAATCCAACCCGTGCAATTCCCGGATCTGAACCTTACTCAGGCTGTCCGTTGCCCCGGCGCCTGAGCCGGGTCAGGACGTTGGATCAGGTCATCGAAGTGGATTTTTATATTCCCGGCTGTCCACCCCCTTCGGAATTGGTGAAAAATGCCGTTTTCTGTGTTCTGGAAAACCGCCTGCCGCCAAAAGGCAGCATCCTGTCCGAAAACCGGGCGATCTGCCATTCCTGTCCCCGGCAAGGCACGCTGCCCGGACGGCTGTCTGTCCGCCGCTTCAAACGAATTCAAGAAACCCTGTGGAATCCGCTTGAATGTTTTCTGGACCAGGGGATCATTTGCCTGGGACCTGCCACACGGGGAGGCTGTCTGTCGCGGTGTATTTCTGCAAACATGCCCTGCAGGGGGTGCATGGGCCCCCTGGACGGCGTTCGGGATCAGGGGGCAACCGCCATTTCTTTCATCGCATCCCTCATAGATGAAACCGACGCCGAGAAAATCGCTGAAATTGTCTCTGAAATCGCCGATCCGGCAGGGCTGTTTTACCGTTACAGTTTGGCTGCGTCGCTGATCAAACAGGCAGTAAAAAACGCCATCAGACAGGCCGATGACTTTCCAAAGGGACCATCATGAACCGTCGCATCCTTATTGACCCGATTACGCGTATAGAAGGGCATGGTAAAATTGAAATCAACCTGGATTCACAGGGAAAGGTCAGCACGGCACGGTTTCAGGTTCCGGAGTTCAGGGGATTTGAAAAATTCTGCGAGGGCAGGGCCGCAGAAGAAATGCCGATACTCACCCAGAAGATCTGCGGAGTCTGCCCAACCGCCCATCACATCGCATCCACCAAAGCCCTTGACGATCTGTTCAATGTCTCTGCGCCCCCTGCTGCAACAAAAATCCGCGAGCTGGCCTATCACGCCTTCATGTACGAAGATCACCTGCTTCATACCTATTATCTTGGTGGACCGGACTGGATCCTGGGACCGGATGTTCCGGCTTCCCAGCGAAACATACTCGGCCTATCGGACAGAATGGGAAAACCCTTCACCGCGATGATGATGACAGCAAGGAATAAAGCCAGAGAAATCATTTCCAGAATTACGGGAAGCGCACTCTATCCGGTTTTTGGACTTCCCGGCGGCATTTCAAAAGCATTGGGCTCAGCAGACAGGGATTTTGCACTCCAGGCTTCCGGAGACATGGTTGCTTTTGCCGGACTTTCCCTGAAACTATTTGAAAAAATCCTGCTGAAAAACGCTTCTCTGTCAAAAATGATGACAGATCCCTTATATTTTCACCCGACTTATTATCTGGGAATGATCGATGATAGCGGCAGACTTAGCTTTTATGACGGCAGAATTCGAATAATCGATCCGGATGGAATCATTCATTCAACTTTTGATGCCGGGGATTTTTCCCGCCATCTGTCTGAACGGGTTGAGCCCTGGACTTACATGAAAACCCTGGCACTGAAGGATGCAGGCCAAAGCGGTTTTTCCGCAAATGCGCCACCCGGCATTTATCGGGTCGGGCCGCTGGCCAGGCTGAATGTCTCAACAGGGCTTTCCACACCGCTGGCTCATGCCGAATATGAAAATATGATGGATTATTTTGGTAAAAAACCCGTTCATCACACCATGGCCTACCACTGGGCCAGATTGATCGAAGTGCTTTATGCCGCCGAACGGACTGCCGAAATCGCCGCAGATGCGAACATTCTTGACACGGAAGTTCGGTCCCTGCCCAAACCGCTGCTAACCGAACAATCGGGTACCGGAGCCTGCGAAGCGCCCAGAGGAACCTTGTTTCATAGCTATCTGGCAGACTCACAGGCGATAATACAGAAACTCAACCTTGTCGTTGCCACGCAGCACAATGCGGCTGCCATCTGCCACTCGGTATATCAGGCAGCTTCACAGCTCATTTCGGACGGTCAGATTTCAGAGTCGATCCTGAACCGGATCGAAATGGCTTACCGGGCCTACGATCCCTGCCTGGCCTGCGCAACGCACTGAATACAGAAGAAAACGATATTATTCCGAAAATATCCATGTTATAATATTTTGAGATATATTCATTTATTGTTAGTTGCCACTGATAATGAACACCCCGTATAAAGGGAGGCTAACCAAATGGCAGTCGTGGTACTTGATGCACTCGGGGTAAAATGTCCTCAGCCTGTTTTAAAAATCGCCGTAAAAGCCCCCAGTATGGCGGCTGGCGATATTCTGGAAGTGCTGGGGGACTGCCCGACATTTGAACGCGATATCCGGGCTTGGTGCCAGCGTCTCGGGAAAGTGATGCTTTCGGTAAAGGAAGAAGGCGACGATGCCAAAAGAATTCAGATTCAATTCTGACGAAATGCTTTGGGCGCCTTTGATACGTGGCATATCGACCTGCATTTTGGTATCAATTGCAGGAACTGATTTTACCCCTTTTTTGACCCAATAAAAGACTTTCAGAAGGATTAGATACGTGACCGCTCCTGCCCCCTGCTGGGAACAATTCGGGTGTAGCCAGAAAGACTGCCCGGTAAAGATGTTAAACAAAACCGAATGTTGGAGCGTCCCCTCTCTGAACTGCCGGGGAGAACTTCTGGAAAGCTTTTCAGATAAAATAAAAAAATGCCTGGACTGCCTCTATTTCAAGCAGATCAAAACCCCGGAAATCCTTGAGGCCATGCTTGCTCAACTGCTTGGTTGGCATACTGAAGCCGTCAAACTGTCTTTGGAACAGGGTCGTGATCAGGAGCTTAACCATGCTGAAATGTCCGTTGGGCTGTCCGAAGTATTTGAAGCCCTGAGAAAAATCGCATCCGGGGACCCGTCTGTTCGAATCTCAGAAGACTCCAACCTTGAGCTTATCACCCATCTGAAAGAACTGGTCAACCTTACGGCCCTAAACTTGGGCGAAATTGTTGACCTGTCGCATGAATTTGCCATCGGCCTGGCTGAACATTTTGATGTCCTGCACCGGGTGTCATGCGGCGATCTTTCAGCACGGATCACGGGAACGTCGCCCGTGGAGCTTCTGGAGTCCTTAAAGCACGTCACAAACGATATGATCCAAAACGTATCCCGGCAAATCGCCGACCGGAGAAAAGCCGAAGAAGAGGCCCAGGAAAACGAACGACTGATATCTACCCTGATGAAAAATCTTCCCGGCATGGTGTATCGGTGCCGGAACGACAGCAACTGGACCATGACTTTTGTCAGCGATGGATGCATGAACCTGACCGGATATGCGCCGCATGATCTGATTGGCAACCGAACTCGGTCCTTTAATGATCTGATTCACCCCGACGACCAGGAGATGGTTTGGAAACAGGTTCAGGAAGCCGTTTTACAGCAGCGTCCCTATCAGCTTCAGTACCGGATTGAGGATGCAGTCGGCAATGAAAAATGGGTCTGGGAGCAGGGATCGGGCGTTTACTCGGATGAAGGCGAACTGCTTGCCCTGGAAGGCTTTATCAATGATATTACCGAGCGAAAAACGTCAGAGGTACTGATCAAGGCTTCCGAGGCAAAATACCGGGCACTGGTGAACAATATACAGGATGGCGTCTTTATCCTTCAGGACAGCAAAATTCGATTTGTGAACGATGCCCTGGCGTGCATGCTGGGATATTCGGTAGAAGAGATGACGGATCTGGACTTTCTGATACTGGTTGCCCCGGAATACCAGCAGGTTACGGCCGATCGCTACCGCCGGCGACAGGCCGGTGAAATCGTCGAAAGCGAATATGAATTTGATCTTCTTCATAAGGATGGTGCCACCCGGTTGACAGTCAACCTGAACATCGGCGTTTTTACCTATCGGGGAAAAACAGCCAGCCTCGGAACCATCAAGGATATCACCGATAAAAAGCGTGCCGCGCAGGAACGGATAAAACTGGAAAGTCAACTCCAGCAGGCGAATAAAATGGAAGCCATCGGCACGCTTGCCGGCGGCATTGCCCATGATTTTAACAACCTGCTCATGGGCATTCTCGGCAATGCCACCCTGACACTGATGAACATGGACCCCGGACATCCTGGTTACGATCGACTGAAAAACATCGAAAAATATGTTCAAAGTGGCGCGGAACTCACCCGACAACTTCTGGGGTTTGCCAGAGGGGGAAAATTTGAAGTCAGGCCAACCAATCTGAACGAATTGATCCGGCACACTTCGGAGATGTTCGGCCGCACGAAAAAGGAAATCACCATCTGTTTAAACCTTCAAAAAGACATCTGGACGGTTGATGTGGACCGGGGTCAGATCGAGCAGGTGCTGCTGAATTTTTATGTCAACGCCTGGCAGGCCATGCCCTCTGGCGGGAAACTTCATCTTCAAACCGCAAATGAGACCCTGGACAACAGTTATATCCAGGCTTTTTCCGTGGTTCCTGGAAATTACGTCAATTTTTCCATAACCGACACCGGCGTGGGGATGGATTCCGACACCCAGAAACGCGTATTCGAGCCGTTTTTCACCACCAAGGAAAAAGGCAGAGGAACCGGACTGGGACTGGCGTCGGCTTACGGGATCATCAAAAATCACGGCGGCTTTATCAATGTAATGAGTGAACAAGGAAAGGGAACGTCTTTTACAGTCTATCTTCCGGCTTCAACAAAACCGGCACGCTTTGAGAGGAAAGTTCCCGAAGCTGTTGTAAAGGGTTCAGGAACGATTCTCCTGGTGGATGATGAGCAGATGATCCTTGATGTCGGCACCCAGATGCTGGAAAAACTGGGCTATGAGGTGGTAACCGCACCAAACGGCCAGGAGGCCGTCAAGATTTTTGAATGCAACCAGGACCGCATTGTTCTGGTGATCCTGGATATGATCATGCCGGTAATGGGCGGCAGCGAAACCTTTGATAAACTCAAATCGATTCATCCATCCCTGAAGGTTCTTCTGTCCAGCGGCTATGCGGTTGATGGCCAGGCATCCGATATCCTGAACCGCGGTTGCAACGGGTTTATCCAGAAGCCATTCAACCTGGAAACACTGTCCAGAAAAACCAACGAGGCCCTGGTTCCGGATACAATGAATTAAAATTCATTGTATTTGACCTGCTGTTTTTTTTGTCTTTCTGAGAATATATTCCAAATTCATTCCCAGATTAATTCAATTATTCGCTTGAATTAACGGAATATATTTCCCATTCCCTCCCCAGCTCATGTTTTTCTTGACATCGCAAGTCATCCTCTGGTAAATGAATGAATACTCATTCATATTCAAGCGGAATCGGGTCTTAATCATTCGGCGTTTCCATATAACAGGGGTATGAAATCAACCACTCAGGAGGCTATTATGAACAGAAAAATCAGGACGGCTGCAGTTATCGGCTCAGGCGTCATGGGCGGCGGGATTGCCGCGCTTCTTGCCAGCGCCGGCGTCAAAACGCTGTTGCTGGACATTGTTCCATTTGACTTGAAGGACACGGAGAAAACCAACCCGGCTGCCAGAAACCGGATCGTCAAGGCCGGGATGGATACGGTTCTGATGTCCAGGCCGGCCCTTCTCATGCAGCGGAAAGACGCCGATCTGATCACCATCGGAAACATGGAGGATGATTTCCACAAGCTTTCAGACTGCGACTGGATTGTCGAGGTTGTGGTTGAAAACCTGAAAATCAAACAGGAACTTTTTAAACGCATCGAACCGGTCCGCAAAAAAGGCAGCATCATTTCCTCAAACACATCCGGAATTCCGCTGAAAGCCATGTCCGAAGGACTGAGCCAGGATTTTCGTCAGCATTTTCTGGGAACGCACTTCTTCAATCCGGTCCGGTACATGAAGCTACTGGAAATCATTCCCGGCGAGGAAACCCTGTCTGAAGTCCTTTCCTTCATGGCCGATTACGGCGAACGGATTCTGGGTAAAGGCATCGTATGGGCCAAGGATACTCCCAATTTCGTCGCCAACCGGATCGGGGTTCAGGGCATTGTCAAGGCCATGCAGCTCATGATGGAAGACGGCATCAGCATTCCCGAAGTGGACGCACTGTTCGGCCCGGTTCTGGGCCGCCCAAAAACCGCCATGTTCAAGACCACCGACCTGGTGGGTCTGGACACCATGGGGCATGTTGCCGGCAACACTCATGCCCTGGTGGTGAACGATGAAGCCAGGGACAGTTTTGTCGTACCGGATTTTGTCAAGAAAATGATCGAAAAGAAGTTTCTGGGCAATAAAACCCAGGGCGGCTTTTACAAAACCGAGCTGACCCCCGAATGGAAAAAAATCCGGAAAGTCATTGATCCGTCCACCCTGGAATATGTGGAATACGCCCCTGCGGATTTTCCCTGTCTGGCTGCGGCAAAAAATGCCAAAACCCTTCCCGAGAAAATGAAAGCCGTGCTGTACGGGGATGACAGAGGCGCCCGCTATGCCTGGAAAGCCCTTTCCCACAATCTGATTTATTCGGCCAACCGGATTCCGGAGATTTCCGACACCCTCGTTGAAATCGACAACGGCATGAAATGGGGCTTTAATTTCACCATGGGCCCATTTGAAACCTGGGATGCCATCGGACTGGTCGAATCCGTTGCAAGAATGGAAAAAGACGGACTTGCGGTTCCGGCCGCCATCAAAAAAATGATCGCAGCCGGCCATACGGCATTCTATAAAACCGAAGCCGGCAAACTCCAGTATTATGATTTTGCGTCCGGATCCTACAAGGATGTCAAGACCAGCGAGAATGTCATCTCCCTGGCATCTCTGAAAGCTGCCGGAAAACTGGTAAAAACCTGCAAATCCGCTTCGTTGGTGGACATCGGCGACGGCGTCTTCTGCTGTGAATTCCACACCAAGATGAATGCCCTCAACGGCGAAATCGTTCAGTTTATGGGGGAATGCACGGACTACGTAGACGCCAACGGCGTGGGCCTTGTCATCGGCAACCAGGCAGGCGGCATGCCCGGCGCATTTTCAGCCGGCGGAGATCTTGCTTTCATGTCCGCCCTGGCAAAGGAAGGCAAATACGCGGAAATCGATGCGTTTCTGGCCCAGGCGCATGCAGGATCACTTAAAACCAGATATTCCAGCTTTCCGGTTGTGGCAGCGCCTTATGGCATGACACTAGGCGGCGGATGCGAAGTATGCCTGTTCGCCGACAGGATCGTGGCCCATTCGGAGCTTTATATGGGGCTGGTTGAAATCGGCGTTGGCCTTCTGCCCGGTGGCGGAGGCTGCCTGAATTTGTGGCGGAAAATGACGGCCAATATTCCCGAAGCAGCCACGGATGTGGATCTGGCAAAATTCTTCGTTCCGACCTTCATGGCCATTGCCATGGCCAAGGTATCCACATCGGCCGCAGAAGCCCGTGCCAATGGATTTCTGGGTCCCAATGACCGGATCATCTTCAACCGGGATTATCTGATCGGCGAAGCCAAAAAAGAAGTCCTGAAAATGGTGGATGAAGGCTATGCGCCGCCAGTCAAGCGCAAGATCAAGGTTTTCGGCCAAGCAGCCCAGGGCATGATCAATGCCGAGCTCTTCAACATGGAAAGCGCCAAATTCGTCAGCGAATACGACGTGTTTTTAGCCAAACGCATTGCTTTTGTCATCAGTGGCGGAGACGTGCGAACCAACAGCGAGGTGGATGAAGAAACCATTCTCAAGCTGGAACGCGATGCGTTCATCGATTTCTGGAAACAGGAAAAAACCGTTGCCAGAGTCGACCATATCCTGAAAACCGGCAAACCGCTTAGAAATTAAGAATAGGAGAATTCTACTATGAGAGACGCTTATATCGTTACATCCGTTCGAACCCCGGGGTGCCGGCGAGGCAAGGGGGGATTCAAAGACACACGGCCGGAAGACCTGCTGTCCTTTATTCTGAATGCAGCCATGGAAAAAACCCCGAACCTGGAAAAGAAAGACGTGGATGACATGATGATCGGCTGCTCGTTTCCGGAAGCAGAACAGGGGCTGAATATCGGCCGCATCGCCTCCCAGATCGCCGGATTTCCCCCGGAAGTCTCCGGTGCAACCGTTAACCGGTTCTGCTCATCCGGGCTTGAAGCCATTGCCCTGGCGTCCCTGCGGGTCATGTCCGGGTGGTCCGATATCGTCATCGGCGGCGGCATCGAATCCATGACGTATGTGCCGATGGGCGGAAATCTTCCCCGGCCGCATCCGGATCACAGCAAAACGCGCGCGGATCTCTACGCGTCCATGGGCATTACCGCGGAAAACGTCGCCAACCGCTACAAGGTGTCCCGGCAGGAGCAGGATGAATTTGCGTATCAGTCTCACCTGAAAGCCGGCGAGGCAAAAGCCAAGGGGCTCTTTACCGAAATCGTTCCGACACCTGCTGCAAAATTCGTCAAACAGCCGGACGGGACATACAAGAAAGAAACATTCATCGTATCCGATGATGACGGCATCCGGGAAAGCACCACAGTGGAAGGGCTTGCCAAACTGCGGCCGGTATTTGCTGCCAACGGATCCGTTACAGCCGGGAATTCCTCCCAGACCACGGACGGCGCGGCTGCAACCATCATTATGTGCGGCGAAAAAGTCAAGGCCCTTGGCCTTAAACCCATTGCCAAGCTCAAATGCTACACCACTGTCGGCTGCGAAGCCGATGAAATGGGCGTCGGCCCCCGGTACGCCATACCCAAGCTCCTGAAACTGGCAGGAATGTCGATCCAGGATATCGACCTTTTCGAGATCAACGAAGCCTTTGCATCCCAGGCCATTTACAGCGTCCGGGAACTTGGCATCGATATGGCCAGAGTCAACATTCACGGCGGCGCCATTGCGCTGGGGCATCCGCTGGGCTGCACCGGCGCCAAACTCTGCGCCACGCTTCTGGCCAACATGAAACAGCGCGGTGTCAAATACGGCATCGAATCCATGTGCATCGGCGGCGGCATGGGCGCGGCAGCCTTATTCGAAATGTGCGACTAAAAAAAGGGGGGCGAATCAAACGATTCCGCCCCCCCTTTCACGCACACGATCTTGTAATTCTCACATCCCATACCCGCCATTTTGACCGAATCGACTCTGAACGCGCTCCATAACGGCCTGAGCTGTTTTTTCTTTCATAATGTCGCGGAGAAACCGTCGCGTTTCTTTCACATTCAAGGATCGAATCGTCTGTTTGGCCAGGGGAATGGCGTTCGGGTTCATGCTGAATTCCTGAATGCCAAGCCCCATCAGGACGGGAATGTGAAGGGGATCTCCTGCCATTTCCCCGCACATGAACACTTTTTTCCCTTTTGCCAGAGCCGCATCCACGATCTGCCGAAGCAGGCGTAAAATCGCCGGATGCAGCGGATTAAAGAGATAGGCCACCTGACGGTTTCCCCGATCGATGGCCAGTGAAAACTGAATCAGGTCATTGGTGCCGATGCTGAAAAAGTCGACGGCATCCGCCAGAATATCGGACAGGATGACCGCAGAAGGCACTTCAATCATGATTCCGATTTCGATGTCGCGGTCATGCTTAATTCCCTCTGCTGTCAACTCATCCGATACCGTATCGAGCATGGCTTTGGCTTCCTGAATTTCTTCATAACCGGAAATCATGGGGAATAAAATGCGGACATTCCCGTAAACCGCTGCCCGTAAAATGGCGCGAAGCTGGGTTTTGAAGACATCCGGATGCCTGAGGCAAAACCGGATAGCCCGAAGTCCCAGTGCCGGATTGTCCTCAGCGCTTTCTGTCGGCCGGTCAAGCGCTTTGTCTCCGTTGATGTCCAGCGTGCGGATGGTTACCGGTTTCGGCGCCACGACTTCCACAACATCTTTATACTTGTCAAAGAGCTCGGCTTCACCGGGATAATCCGGTCGGCCCAGGTATTGAAATTCGGTCCGGTACAGGCCGATGCCGTCTCCCCCGTGATCCAGCACGGAAACGATCTCTTCGGGAAGTTCGATATTGCCCATTACCATAATCCGGTGACCGTCAAGGGTAACCGCATCCAGATGACTCTGCCGGTCAAGCGCCGCCATGCGAATTTCATACTGAATCCGCCGTTCTTCATACGTAACGAGGGTCTGCTCGGAAGGATGAATAATAACGGTGCCGGAAATGCCATCCACGATAATCAGATCATCGTTACAAATGGTTTTTGTCGCATGATCCAGACCGGAGACCGCCGGAATCCCCAGCGATCTGGCAATTATACTGGTATGCGATGTTCCGCCGCCCTTGTCCGTGACAAAACCCTTGACGCGTTCCAGTTGAATCTGGCTGGTCTGAGCCGGAGACAAATCCATGGCAACCAGTATCACGCGCTTATCAATCGAAGCAATATTGATTTTTTCAGATCCCACAAGTGCCTGCAGGATTCTGTCCGATACATGTCCGATGTCAATGGCACGTTCCTTCAAATACGGATCGGACATATTCAGAAACATGGTCTTCAGGGAAGAAACCACTTTTTTCAGGGCCCATTCGGCATTGATTAGATCCGATTCGATGATTTCAATAGTTTTTTCGTAAAGCAGCTTGTCTTTCAGCAGGATGACATGGGTCTCGAGGATGTCGATATGTTCCTTTAGCGCATCGGGCGTATTCTCGATGATGGCGCGAAGTTCGATTTTGGCTTTTTTAACAGCCAATTTGAATCGCTTGATCTCCGAATGAACATGGAGCTGAGAGATATGATATTTTTCGACAACATCGACCCCTTCCACATCGACCAGATATGCTTTTCCAATGCAGATGCCCGGAGATACGCCGATACCGGTAAGAATGATTTCCCGAGGGTCGCTATCTGTCATGGTCAATTCTCTCCGAAACCGCTTTCAGCCAGGGTTGCAATCGCATTCAATGTCTCCATATCCTCAGCATTTTCAACAGCGAACCGAATTGGGGATCCCTTGGGGCAATACAGGGAAAGGATATCAATAATGCTTTTGGCATCAACCTGTTCCCCATCGCTGATCATCCAGACTCTGGATACAGCCTTTGCGGCAAGCATGGCAATCTGAGCCGCGGGCCGGGCGTGAAGCCCCAGAGAATTGATAAGCGTAACATCCTTTGTAATCATGGTATTTTCTGTCATTTCAATCGACTTTTTTTGAAACGGTCGCCCTTGCAAAAACCTGTCTGATTTTATATTTATTTATTGCGTGTATAATTCTGGTAACGATTTATCAACAAAAGCAAATATTTGTCAATCCGCGAACCATTTCAGTTGCTTCATCCGTTAGCCGATCCAGTGCTTTCCGGGTTGTGGCAAACGGTTTTTAGTGGTAATAATCACACTCAAAAATTTGCAGCGTAATCGATGCTTCAGCGATAACGGCTAAACAGACTGAGCCCATGAAAAAGACACTGGAGAAATCGTCGGTCATAATTGAGGTAAAATGACGAATCCGAATACCATTAACGCACAGCAATTGCTCCTGGCAGGTTCCAGCGGCGCACTGCTGACCGCATCGTTTCCCAGCATCGGAATGCCTTGGCTGGCCTGGATCGCTCTGGTTCCACTGATGATTTCGCTAAGGGGCATGTCCGCTAAAAACGGTTTCCGGCTGGGATTATTGACCGGCGGCGTGCATTTCTTGACACTGATGTACTGGCTGATCCATACCTTGATGACATTCGGCCACCTGCCTTTTTATTTAAGCGTGCCGATTCTTTTTTTACTTGTCGTTTACATGGCGCTTTATCCGGCCACGTTTGCAGCGGCTTTTTCATGGACCGATACCCAGTCCCCATGGTTTTTATCGGCAATGCCGGCGGTATGGGTTGCCCTGGAATATTTCCGGTCGTTTTTTTTATCCGGATTCCCCTGGGAATTTCTGGGATATTCACAGTACCGCCAGATAACGCTGATTCAGGCAGCCGACATCGCAGGCGTGTATGGCATTTCATTTGTAATCCTTTCGGTAAATGTTGCAGGATTTTTGATATGGCGGTATCTTTCAGAAAGGCGGCTGCCGAGCGCTTTACAAAACCGACGTTTGGCAGCATACGGCATAGCCGTTTCCGCCCTTCTGCTGCTTTATACGCTGGGATATGGCCAGTGGCGCATCAGCTCTCTCGATTCGAAAATATCCAAATCACCAGCCCGGAAAATCGCCATTGTTCAGGGCAATATTGATCAGACTATCAAATGGGATCCGGCTTTCCAGACCTCGACAATCGATAAATACATCGCGCTTTCCAAATCGGCAAAACCATCAACCCCCGATTTGATTGTCTGGCCTGAAACCTCTGCACCGTTTTATTTTCTCTATAATGCCAGCCAGACGGAAAGAGTCATTCAAGGTGTCCGGGAAACCGGAACCAGTTTTTTGATCGGCAGCCCATCCTTTATCCGACAGGGGAACCATCAAACCGATTTTTTCAACAGTGCGTTTCTGATTGATCCGAACGGGAACGTGGCCGGAAAATACGATAAGGTGCATCTTGTGCCGTTTGGTGAATATGTTCCGCTGCAGCAATGGTTTCCGTTTATTGGAAAAATTGTCGAGGAAGTCGGAGATTTCAAGTCCGGCCAAAAAGGCCAGACCCTGGCCTGGGGAGAATTTCCACTGGGGATTCAGATCTGCTATGAAATGATTTTCCCGGATCTATCCAGGGAAATGACCAGAAACCATGCGGCTTTCTTAATTAACATGACAAATGATGCCTGGTATGGTAATACCGGTGCACCGTATCAGCATTTTTCCATGGCCGTTTTCAGGGCTGTTGAAAACCACAGGTCACTGATCCGCTCCGCCAATACCGGCATCAGCGGGTTTATTGATCCGGCAGGCAGGATTATTGCCTCAACACCACTGTTTGAGGATGCGGTGGTCACCCGTTCCATGCCCGTTTTAAAAACAGAATCTTTTTATACACGACACGGCGATGTTTTCGCCTTAACCTGCATGGCAATCAGCATCCTTTTGTGTTTTTTCTGCGTCATCAGCCCAAAAAAATAATTCACAGCCAAACACCATACAACTGGCCATACCAATCACTCATCACTAAGGAGGCGCATCATGTCTTTGGAAATCAAACAGACCATAAAGGAACTGAGTCAAAAATTAGAGCCATTCAAGGGGTATCTTTGACCTGGCTGGCAAGGAACGGCGACTGAAGGAAATCGAGGCCATGATTGCCGGCAAGTCTTTCTGGGACAATCCGGAAAAAACCACGGCCGTATTAAAAGAACGCACCCTGCTGTCCACAAAGGTCAGCGGCTTTAACAGTCTTTACCGGGATCTGGAAGACAGCGAGATCCTGTTGAACCTGGCGATGGAGGAATCCGACGCGGAAGCCCTCGGCGACGTCGTGCGGCAACTGGCTCAGATTGAAAAACGCATTCAGGATCTTTCCTTAAGCCTGATGCTGGATGGGGAAGACGATCCCAATAACGCCATTGTCTCCATTACAGCAGGTGCCGGCGGAACCGAGGCCCAGGACTGGTCTGAAATGCTGTTTCGCATGTATGCCCGGTGGATCGAGCGGAAAAACTTCAAGATGGAGATTGTGGATTACCAGCCGGGCGATGAAGCCGGCCTCAAGGGTGCAACCTTTACCGTGACAGGTGAATACGCATATGGATATTTAAAATCCGAAAACGGCATTCACCGCCTGGTCCGCATCTCGCCGTTCAACGCCAACGGCAAACGTCAGACCTCGTTTTCATCGGTTTTTGTCTATCCGGAGCTGAGCAACGAAATCGTCGTGGATATCGATGAAAAAGATCTGCGTGTCGATGTGTTTCGGGCAAGCGGAGCCGGCGGTCAGCATGTCAATAAGACCAGCAGCGCGGTCCGGATTACCCATCTGCCCTCCGGGATCGTTGTGGCGTGCCAGCAGGAAAGGTCCCAGCACCGCAACAAGGACATGGCCATGAAAGTGCTGCGCTCCAGGCTCTACCAGCTTGAAAAACAGCGGCAGGACGACAAGCTTCAGGAAATGCACGACACAAAGGATGAAATCGCCTGGGGAAGACAGATCCGCTCTTATATCCTTCACCCTTATCAAATGGTCAAGGACCACCGCATAGACCTGGACATCGGCAATGCCCAGGATGTACTGGACGGCTCTCTGGACCCGTTTATCGAAGGGGTGCTGATGGCCGGAAAGTCACGGGGAGTAACATAAAACTTGGACCCCCTGGATGTGATCGCCGCAAACTGCCCGAAAGGCTCTGCTGTCTATGGAATCCTGGTGACGCACAGCACCCTTGTGGCGCAAAAAGCCCTTGCCCTTGCCCGCCGCCTCGGCCATCTGAATCCGGACTTGGCGTTTATCTACGAGGCGGCCATGCTTCATGACATCGGTATTATCATGACCAACACACCGGAGCTGGGCTGCACCGGCGCCCTTCCCTATATCTGTCACGGAGTCTCGGGAAGAACGATTCTGGAAAGTGCCGGTTTGGCGCGGCACGGACTGGTCTGCGAACGTCATGTCGGCGTGGGGATCACGGTAGAAAACATTCGATCCGGGAAACTGCCCATCCCCCTTCGTGACATGACACCGCAGACGCTTGAAGAGCAGATCATCTGTTATGCGGATAAATTTTATTCAAAGAACGGCCATCAACACCAGGCGGTAGAAAAGTCGGCGGAAGAGATCGTCCGCAGTCTCAGCCCCTATGGCCAGGACAATGTGGACCGCTTTATGTCCTGGCATCGGCTGTTTGAAAGCCCCCGAAGCCCTCAGTTTTCTCAGGGCTGAAGGGTGTTCAGCTGATTGTTTTCTTTAAAAAGCACGCTTTTCAGCCATGTCATCCCATAGGCCAGCAGCGCCACATCATCGGTTTTAATTTTTTCCAATGTCTGGTCATCAATCGGATAACGCGTGAGAAATGAGCTCTCCAGAACAAACTCCCGAAACCGGTCGATATCATAACTGACCATGAAAAACAGCTGTTTGGCTTTTTCCGTAAGCTGAACATTCATAGGGAAAGATCGCTTGCGAACGACAAGATCCGTCCACCCCGCATTGATCTCGTCATGAACATCCACTCCCTGATCCCGGCGCCACTCCCCAACGGTCCAGTTCCTGTCTTCTTCAAAACCCTTGCAGTGCGGCTCTTCGATCATTATATAAAAACCTTCATCGTCTGCGCCTTCCTTGTGACTGAGAGAGGCGACACCGACAGGATAATACCGGCAGGTGGTGGGCCGATCCGTATAGACCAGACATCCATCGTCCCGGACAAACGGGCAGGATCTGGAATCATCATCCAGAAGTTTCAGCAGAACCAGCGGCAGGTCGGTTTTTTCAAGCAACTGAGGAACCGTATACAGGGCCAGAAACTGGCCGGATGTCAAATCCAGCCGCTTTTTCAGAAGAATGATATCATACGGCGTTAAAATGATGCTGATCCCTCTGCAGCACCGGGTAAAACAACTGACATCTTTGTGACACCGAAACTTGAACCGACTCTCCAGGCCCAGTCGAACCGGTTCAATCCGTGCCTGGTTGTCATGTTGATCAACATTCATATTACATTTCCTTTCAACAACTTCATTTTTTTCAAATTTATATCGAAGCGGCAATTTAATGTCAACGTAATCATTTTTTAGCGCCATAAAAGTCCGTTTGTAAATATTATGCATATCATGTTAATGTAATTGTTTATTTAGAATAGATGTCTTGATAAATAAACCGGTCTCGATTATCAGGCCAAAAAATCTTCTGGCATTCACGGAATCGCCTGAGTCATCACTTGCAAGAGGGGGCGCCCATCGACATCATACCATTAAAAACCGAGATGAAGGCATTGTCAAACCGCCTGAGAATACAGGGAAAAACCATCGCATTTGTTCCCACGATGGGCTATCTTCACGAAGGCCATCTGTCGCTCATGCGACTGGCCCGGAGCTTGGCCGATACGCTGGTGGTCAGTATTTTTGTCAATCCCACGCAGTTCGGGCCCGGTGAAGATCTTGGCGCCTATCCCCGGAACTTTGAAGGAGATGCGTCTCTTTGCCAAAAAGAAGGAGTGGATGTTCTTTTCTATCCATCCGCAGCGGAGATGTACGGCCCCCATTTTCAGACATTCATTACCCTTGAAAAGCTTCCGCTTCACCTCTGCGGCATCTCGAGACCGTCTTTTTTCAGAGGGGTTGCAACCGTCGTGACCAAGCTTTTCAATATCGTCAAACCCCACACAGCCGTATTCGGCCAGAAGGATTATCAGCAGGTCATGGTCATTCGGCAACTGGTTCAGGATCTGGATCTGGACATCCAGATCACCAGCGGCCCCACTGTCCGCGAACCGGACGGACTTGCCATGAGCTCCCGCAATGCATACCTGAGCGCATCCCAAAGGCCGTCCGCCCTGAGCCTGTATCAGGCGCTTTGCAAGACCCGGAACCAGCTTGAAAATGGACTGATTGACGCAAAGGCCCTGATTCAGTCGGCAGCCAACCTGATCCTGTCTTTTCCTGAAACCGCCATCGACTACATCGCCATCTGCGATCCGGATACGCTGGAGGACATGCAAACCATCGACAGGCCTGCAGTCATGGCGCTTGCCGTAAAAGTCGGCAAAACCCGCCTGATTGACAACATGATCCTGGCACCACAATAATAGCCATTTTACTTCCCCGACGGACACCGAAAGGGAACCCAATTGAGATGAAACAAGGAGAACTCATGAGCGAAAAATTCTTTTTTACTTCTGAATCCGTAACCGAAGGACATCCGGACAAGGTTGCGGACGCGGTATCGGATTCCATTCTGGATGCCATTATGGCTCAGGATAAAAACTGCCGGGTCGCCTGTGAAACACTGGTCACCACTGGCCTGGTATTTATTGCCGGAGAAATTTCAACGGCCTGTTATGTGGAAATGCCTGAAATCGCCCGAAACACGATCAAGGAAATCGGCTATCATTCGTCCCAGATGGGCTTTGACTGGAGAACCTGCTCGGTGCTGACCAGCATCGACCACCAGTCTCCGGATATCGCACAGGGCGTCAATGCCGGCGAAGGGCTGTACAAGGAACAGGGCGCGGGGGACCAGGGACTCATGTTCGGATTTGCCACGGATGAAACCCCCGAGCTCATGCCCATGCCCCTGATGTATGCCCACAAACTCTGCCATCGTCTGGCAACGGTCCGCAAAAACGGAAGCCTCGATTTTCTCCGACCGGACGGCAAGTCTCAGGTGACCATTGAATATGAAGACGGCATCCCCAGACGGGTGGATACCATTGTCATTGCCGCCCAGCACAAGGCCGACGTCACTTATGAAGATCTGAAGGAAGCCATCATCGAGGAAGTCATTCGAAAAGTCATCCCCAGGCACATGATGGATGGCGACACCCGTTATTATATCAATGCCACGGGAAAATTCGTCATCGGCGGCCCCATGGGGGACTGCGGTCTTACCGGAAGAAAAATCATCGTCGATACCTACGGCGGACAGGGAAGCCACGGCGGCGGCTGTTTTTCAGGAAAAGACCCCTCCAAGGTGGATCGCAGCGCCTCCTATATGGCCCGGCATGTGGCCAAGAATATCGTTGCCGCCGGAATCGCCAAAAAATGCGAAATTCAGATCGCTTATGCCATTGGCGTTGCCGAACCCGTATCCATCATGATCGACATGATGGGAACCGGCCTGATTCCCAAGGAAAGGGTCAAGGAAATCGTTCTGGAAGTATTTGACCTGAGGCCGGCTGCCATCATCGAGCATCTGGACCTGTTGCGCCCCATCTACAGAAAAACCGCCGCTTATGGCCATTTTGGCAGAAATGAGCCGGAATTTACCTGGGAAAACACGCAGATATCCAGCATCCTCAGGGAAAAAGCCGGAATTTAATCAAACTAAAGGAGATCAACATAGTGTTAGATATTGACCTTTCGCTTCCTTACAAGGTTGCCGATATGTCGCTTGCGGATTTTGGAAACAAGGAAATGAGGCTGGCTGAAAATGAAATGCCGGGCCTGATGTCTGTCCGGGAAAAATACGGCCCCTCAAAACCCCTCAAGGGGTTAAAAATCATGGGCAGCCTTCACATGACCATTCAAACCGCCATGCTCATCGAAACCCTGAAGATTCTGGGTGCAGATCTTCGCTGGGCCACCTGCAATATTTTTTCAACCCAGGACCATGCCGCGGCAGCCATCGCGAAAAATGGCTCGGCGGCCGTATTTGCCTGGAAAGGCGAGTCCCTGGAAGAATTCTGGTGGTGCACGGAGCAGGCACTGCTCTGGCCGGACGGAACCGGCCCGGACCTGATTGTGGATGACGGCGGAGATGCCACGCTCTATGTCCACCAGGGCGTGGCAATCGAAAAGAACCCGTCCCTTCTGGATCAGACTTACGACAGCATGGATATGCAGTGCTTAATGGCCAGAATGAAGGCCAGTTACCGGAAAGATCCGAAACTGTGGACAAGAATCGCGGCAAATATCCGCGGGGTTTCTGAAGAGACCACAACCGGCGTTCACCGGCTCTATCATCTTGCCCGAAATGGCGAGCTGCTGTTTCCGGCATTTAACGTCAATGACTCGGTCACCAAATCCAAGTTCGACAACCTCTACGGATGCCGGGAATCCCTGGCGGACGGCATCAAGCGGGCAACCGACATCATGATTGCCGGAAAAGTGGCGGTGATCTGCGGATACGGCGATGTGGGAAAAGGATGCGCCCAGTCCATGCGGGGATTCGGCGCCAGAGTCATCATCACGGAAATCGACCCGATCTGTGCGCTTCAGGCAGCCATGGAAGGCTATCAGGTCATGACCATGGAAGAGGCTGCGCCGCTTGGCGATATCTTTGTCACGGCCACGGGCTGCTACCATGTCATCACCGGAAGCCACATGGAAAAGATGAAACATGAGGCCATCATCTGCAACATCGGCCATTTCGACAACGAGATCCAGATGACTTATCTGGAAAGCAACCCCAAATGCGTCAAAGAGAACATCAAGCCCCAGGTGGACAAATGGACCCTGGAGTCCGGCAGGTCCATCCTGATTCTGGCAGAAGGCAGGCTGGTCAATCTGGGATGCGCCACGGGTCATCCCAGTTTTGTCATGAGCAACAGCTTTACCAACCAGTGCATGGCCCAGATTGCCCTGGCAACCCAGAAACATGAATGCAGGGTCTATACCCTGCCAAAGCTCCTGGATGAAGAAGTCGCCAGACTTCACCTCGGGAAACTCGGCGCAAAACTCACCCGGCTGACACCTTTTCAGGCTGATTATCTGGGCGTACCGGCTGAAGGGCCGTTCAAGCCGGATCATTACCGATATTGATGCAAGCAGTCAATGGGTCGTGGGTAGTGGGCGACAGGCTATTGTCGCCTTTTACCAACGACCCATTAGCCGGCTTTTATTTCCGGTTTTCTGCCAGCAATTCCCGCGCCACCCGAATATCATACGCCTGCTTCGGGTCAAAATGCTTCTGGGTGTTCATCCGGGATGCCTCCAGAATGGCTCGATAGGGCATCCAGCCATGCGTTTTCCAGAGTTCGGCATCATCTGCGCTCCACAACCTGAAGCAGATGACGTCTTCGTCGTCCTTCACATACATCCGCACACGCTTGTTATCCGGAAAAGGGTAATAGTAAATGCCGTTTTCATCTTTCATAATAGGGTCTGTTGATCTTTCAATAATTCGGGTTACCGGGTTATAGTGAAACGTGCGGCTGCCATGATTTGGCGTTCGCTACATCTTTTGAAAAATAGCAGAGAAATTTTCTTTCTGCAAAGCAATTTGTGATTTGATAAAAAATCAAAATCCCCCAGCACGCCAATCGAAATCATATTTTTGACTGCATATCAAAACGGCCGATAATTTGCTGATAATATCCGGCCTCATCCGCCCTGCCCCGCTTGATGCACCCTTCCGCATATATCCGGCATTTTTCTGTCAGCACATCAACAGCAGCCTGATAGTCATGGTGTGGCAGCGAATGGGTTTCAAGAATAGACACGATCGACTGAATCCGGTATCGGTCCAGCCCGGGATTCCGGGAAAGTTGATCGTCATGTCCCCCGCGCTTAACCACCAGCTGGCGGTCAATTAGATGGATGGGATAATAAAGCCCGATTCTTAACCACAAATCATAATCTTCGCAGGCAGGAAAAGCCTCATTAAATAAACCGACCTTGGCAAAGAGACTTTTTTGGATCATCACCGCTGATGGGCTCACCAGGCAAAGCTGAAGCGACGGCTGAAAAATCATTCCAGACGGCTTTTTGTGCCGGTTTTTCGGATTGACGCGAACACCGTTTCGAATCCAGATTTCATCGGTTTGACAAATCACAACTTCCGGATGCGACACGAAAAAATCCACCTGACAGGAAAGTTTTTCCGGCAACCACATATCATCTGAATCCAGAAAGGCGATATACGTGCCTGTTGCAATCGATATCCCGGCATTCCTGGCAGCACTGACCCCTTTATTTTCTTGATAAACCGTTATGATTTGATCCCCATATGCTGACAACAGCCCCCTTGTTTCGTCAGTTGAGCCATCATCAACAACAATGATCTCAAAATCGGCGAAATTCTGGGACAGAACCGAATCAATCGCTTCTTTCAGAAACTCGCAGCGGTTATAGGTGGGGATAACGACACTGATGCAGGGATTTGAACCGTTTTTCATCTTTTATTCTGAGACCTTATTTTTCTATAAACAGAAAACTTGACAAACCGAACGATAATTGATATTTATTTAAAGATAATTCATCACTGCTTCTCAACGGGCCGTTAGCTCAATCAGGTAGAGCACCTGACTCTTAATCAGTAGGTTATTGGTTCGATTCCAATACGGCCCACCAATAATATCAAGGATTTATGGCTAAATGCTGTAAATCCTTTTTTCGTTTATGAATAAAATAGGCTATTTTGTCCCGTATCTGTCCCGCATTCTTTTTTTGTTGTATTTGTTGCATTGCGCCGATATTTTTATCAACACCATCATTTACAGTCAACCACCGAAATAAAGCCCTCCAGCCAATGACACTGGGAAAGAAGACTTTTCCATGATATCATTGCAAGCCATTTCTCCAAGCAGTTTTTCATGAATCCGACTCTTGCTCCCAGAACGATAGCCGGATGCAATATGAACGATGTGCCCAATGGCTCCAGTCCGTAATATTCGATCAACATCCCCGCGGACCAACTGCCGCATGACCATCTCAAAGCTTTCCTCCAGGCTTCCATCCGTATATCCAGTATCGGTGCCGTCTCGGGTCACAAACTCCTCTATGAGCCCTTATAAAGCTACCTGACTCAGCCTGTCATGAGGGATGATTATCCCATTATGATGATTTCCCCCTGTCATTGGTTCCATCTCAAAATCAAAATAATCAGTTTATATCGACACGCCGTATCCCATCCGGCCGCCATGCCGGCGATATCACATGACTGCCTTTTTCCTCGGTATCCATGAGGCTGGCAAAGGTCACGGTATTGTCTCCGTATCTGTTGTTGACGGCGCCATGGCCCGAACCATGAGCGCCTTTCTTCGTTCCTTGTCAGCGCCGGTGAGAAAGGGAGCCAATTTGTCCGGTTAAATTGAATCCACCCTTATCCGGCTAAAATGAATCCATTTCCTTCCGACTTCTATTTTCTTACCCGATTCGCAGTGGTGACTTTCTTTTTCTTATTTCTTCTTCCCAATTCGTATGACGAATTCCTTTTTCTTCCCTGATTCCCTGCATTTTTCTTAGATCCTGTTGTTTCTTTGCTCATTCAGGTTATGGTTTCTCTCATAAGGGGGGTAGAGAGAAGTCATGAAAGCCATTCGATGCGCTCATTGTCATCAGTTTTTTGTCCCCAACCCACGTGTCAAAAACCAACGTTACTGCAGCGAGAAACCCTGTCAGCGCGCCAGAAAAACTCTCTGGCAGAGTCAAAAGCTCAAAACCGATCCGGATTATAAAGCCAACCAAAGGGACTGCCAAAAACAGTGGTGTAAAAATCACCCTGATTACTGGAGCAACTGGCGGGCAGCACATCCCGGTTACACCGAGCGTAACCGCATCCGCGGCCGTCTTAAATCCCGCAACCTTGCAAAGATGGACGCGTCAAAGTCAGAACGTTTCATTAAATCAGGTTGTTATTTTCTTATTCCAGAGCCTTTGAGTCCTGTTTTTATTGCAAAGATGGACGCGTCAATACAAAAAGTACAATTGATATCAGTTGGTTAATCATGTCTTTTGTTTTTGCAAAATAGGACTCGATGGACTCGTTCCATTTATTTGGATAGGGTGCCAAAAACTGCAGGGAGACCATCCATGATCCAAAAACATATTTTAAATCCACAAAGGGTTCGCTCCATCACCGGAAGCTTTGCTTACATCGAGCATCGCTTTGTGAAAAGTGGCTTTCTAAAGCGCCTCGGGCATCATTCATTGCTGCTATATCTTTTCCTGGTTCTGGCAGCGGATCAATATGGGCTGTCTTACTACAGTTATGAGAAAATCTGCTCTTTTTTAAAACTGACATTGGATGAATACATCGATGCCAGGAATCTGCTCATTGAGTCCGATTTGATCGCTTTTGATGGAACCTTGTTCCAGGTGTTGTCTTTACCCACGTCAGGAGATAAACCATGATCACTGCCCGTATCATTTTTGAAATTCACCATTTGATCAATCAGGGGTTTTCCGTTCGCAAAATTGCCAGATCTCTTCACATTGGCAGAAGAACGGTTAAAAAATATCTGAAAAATCCATCACTGGAAAAACCCCGTATTAAGCGTGCAAGCAAACTGGACCCGTTTAAAGATCAGATCAATCTTTTGCTTGAAACAGATCCTGAGGTCAGTGCACAGGTCATCGGCCAGAAACTGATCGGGTACACGGGCGGTAAATCCATTCTCAGCGATTACATCAAAACCATCAGGCATCAACATAATAGAAAAGCCTTTATCCGTTTCGAATCCCTTGCCGGAGAACAGTTTCAGGTGGACTGGGGCCATTTTGGATCTTTAACCTACGGCAAAGCCGGAAGAAAACTTTACTGCATGGGGGTTATCGAATGCCACAGCCGCATGCTGTATCTTGAATTTACCCACAGTCAGTGCCAGGAGTCTTTGCATCAGTGTCTTTTAAACGCCTTTTCATTTTTTGGCGGTACCCCCAAGGAACTGGTTCATGACAACATGCTCACTGCCGTTACAGAGCGAGATGGTTCGCTGATCCGCTTTAATGATGCCTTTTTGAATTTCCTCAGGCCCTTTCAAATCGTTCCCAAAGCCTGCCATCCCAGGCAACCGCAGGAAAAGGGGAAGGTGGAAAAAGGTGCCATCCACTATATCCGGCATAACTTCTGGCCGCTTAGAACATTCAAGGATCTGGCGGATGTTCAGGCCCAGGCCGCAAAATGGCGGGATGAAATCGCCAATGTCAGAGTCCACCGAACCACCGGGGAGCGGCCAGTTGATCGATTTAATCCCGATGCCCTTCATCCCTTGCCGGATGTCCTGCCCGATTGCAGGCAAATTCAGAGCGTCAAAGTTTATAAGGATTTTGCCGTAAACTTTGATGCAAATACATATTCAGCTCCTCCCTGGCTCATCGGAAAACGGCTTACGCTACGGGCTGATCGCCATACGGTCTGGCTTTTTTTTAAAGAAAAACAGGTGGCCATTCACAGTCGCTGCTGGGATAAACTCCAGAGAATCGAGCTACCCGGACACCGAAGCGAAGCTGAGAAACATCGGCAGAAACACCGGATCTCGGAAGAAGCTGCTATTTTGATGAGCATGGGCGAAGAGATGAAAACCTACCTTGAAAATCTGGCAACCACCCATCACAACATCAGAAAAACTGCAGCGAAACTGCTTTCCCTAAAAGAGCAATACGGAGCCCAGGCCCTTATCCAGGCCGTTTGTCATGCAGCTTCTTACAACGCTTATGGCCCGGAATACGTCGAAAATATCCTGCACCAGCAGCAAAAGCCGACAGCCTGTCATCCCCCTGTCAAACTTCGAAACGAGGCCCTGAACCGCATTCGCATAGAACAGCCGCTCTTGGCTGAATATGATGCCTTTGTGGTGAAAAGGAGACAAAAACATGACCGATCAGCTTAAAAATAACCTCTCAGCCCTGCACCTTAAAGCCATGGCTCAACATCTGGATGCTGTTCTTTTGCAGTCAGAAGAAAAAAATCTCTCTCTTTCCGCAACCCTTTTACATCTGACAGAGCTGGAGATGGAAAGACGGTGGCAAACCGCCATCAAACTGAGATGGGATCAATCAAGACTGCCGGAAAAACTGTCGATCGACCAGTTCGACTTCAATCACCATAAATCCAGAAAGGAGCAGAAAAACCGCATCGTCAATCTATTAAACCTGGTGTTTATCAAAGAGCGCATGGATGTGATCTTCATCGGCAATCCGGGAACCGGAAAAACCTTTCTGGCCAAATGCATCGGCCTTGCCGCATGCAACGCCAATATCAAGGTTCTGTTTACCAGCGCCATGGACATGATCAACCAGCTTATCGCAGCCGAGGCTGACCACTCGCTTCTGAAAAAACTCCATTTCTATTCATCCCCGGACTTGCTTATCGTGGACGAAATTGGTTATCTGGCATTAGGAGACAGGGGCTCACATCTGTTCTTCCAGATCATCAGCACAAGACATCAAAAAGGTTCCACCATCATCACAACGAACCTTTCCTTTGCTGACTGGGGAAAGATATTTGATTCCACAACCGTCGCTACTGCCATCGCCGACCGGCTCGTTCACCATTCGGAAGTCCTTATCATGGAGGGACCCAGTTATCGAAGAAAAGATAAATAAGTCCTCATAATCCCGTCTTCGCCCTCAATGGGATATCTGCGACTCCTTACAACTATCCCACATACCCTCTCCTGTTGCCTTTTTCATTATGGCGACACCGCATATCTGCGCTCAAAATACACCTGAAAATACAACTGGCATCGTGTTAATCGGGAAAATTGGCTCCCATTCTCACTGGTCCCGACAATGAATCAGCATCGAGATCAAAGGTTGATATGGAGTTTCTTCTTCAATTGCTTTTGCCCTGATTTTCATTAAATCCCGCTCACTCATTCGGATGTTGATCCGCTTTTGTTTGTTCAGGCTATAGCGTGCAAATTCCTCGAATCGTTTCTTTTCTTTTTTAGTAAGGTCAGAGGCCTATTCATCATTTTCAAGTGATTTCGATAATTCCATATCGTCTTTATCGAGGTAAGTTGCTTTTTTCATTTTTACCTTCAATAAACTTCCTGGATGCATTGCTGTTTGGCAGGCACATTTTTAAGAATATTATTTTACTGTCTTCGACATATGACACCGAAAAGGCATAATTGTCAATTTTAACAAGAAATATATTCTGGTTAGGATGTTTTGACGGATTCGGATGCGTTAGCCGGTCAATCAAATCACCTGGTGCTATTGCCAATTCGACCTGTTCAAAGGATACACCCCGTGTTTTCTTAAGCAATTCGTTTTTTTCATCATTTCAGTCAAAATAATTCATTTGTGTGCCTATTGTATTCCTGATATTCGCCATAACAATGATTTGCGGTTGTGCCAAACCCTTAGTCATCTACAGATAACTTGCTCGACCGGCATTGATATGCTACAGAAAACAAGAAATGCTCTCTATTGACATTTTGATAGCAACCTGGAAGGAGAAGGGGGCCGGACCATGATTCTGGCAGGCGACATCGGCGGCACCAACACAAGGCTTGCGGTCATTGAGGCAACGAACGGCCGGATGCGGATCCGGTTCGAAAAGACCTTTCCCAGCCGGGAAAAGACAAGCCTGGAAGCCGTGCTGGCGGAGTTTCTCGCTTTGCATCGCTGTGATCTCACCAGCGCTTCTTCGGCATTGCCGGCCGGTACGAAGCGGACGCTGCGAGGCACGAACCTGCCGTGGGTGGTCGACTCCCGGACCGTGGCAACGCAGCTGAGTCTTGAGCGCGTCGGCCTCATGAACGATCTGGTGGCCAACGCCTATGGGATCGCCGTCCTGCAGAGCAAGGATTTCGCGATTCTGAACCGGGGCGCCCGGAATGCGACCGGCAACCGGGCGATCATCTCGGCGGGCACTGGCCTTGGCGAGGCAGGCATGTACTGGGACGGAGAGGCGCATCAGCCGTTCGCATCGGAAGGCGGCCACGCCGACTTTGCGCCCCGCAACCACCTTGAAATGGAGCTCCTTGACTATTCGATCAGCCGCTACGGGCGCGTGAGCTATGAACGCCTGGTCTCGGGACCGGGGCTCGGCCATATATATCTGTGTCTGAGGGACCGGGGCAAAGGCGAAGAGCCGCCCTGGCTCGCGGAACAGTTGCGCCATGGGGACCCGGCGCCGCTTATTTCTCAGCTCGCTCTCGAGGGGAAGAGCCCGCTGTGCCTCCAGGCGCTCGAACTCTTCGTGTCCCTTTATGGCGCCGAAGCGGGAAACCTGGCCCTCAAGCTCATGGCAACCGGCGGCGTGTACCTGGGAGGCGGCATTGCGCCGAAAATCATCTCGAAACTCAGGGAGCCCGGGTTCATGAACGCCTTCACTGCAAAGGGCCGCATGCGGCCGCTGCTGCAGGATATCCCCGTCAGGGTCATCCTGAACCCCAAGACCGCCCTGCTCGGCGCTGCAAGATATGCCGCTTTCGCGTCGCAAAAAGCCGTAAAATGATAACAACCATTTAACTTCAAGGAGTATGTTGTGAAAGAGAAGAAAGAAGAAACCGGATTGTGTTCCCGTCGGAGCCTGCTGGCCGGGTCTGCGGCGCTGCTGACGGGAGGGATCGTCAGCGGCATCCAGAATATTTACGCTGCCCCGGCGCCGAAGCCTCAGAGCGCGCCCCCTCTGCCATGGAAGTGGGTCAAGCTTGACCCGCTGGAGGCCGGCAGGCGGGCCTACCGCAGCTATCTGGAGAAGAAGGGCTGAGGGAACGGCACATGGCTGGGGTACTCCAGCCTTTTAAAAGAGAAAGTCGGTTATCCCTGGACAACCCTGCCGGACTACATGTTCGCTCATGCCGGGCAAGGGTATGCCGGACATGGCACGCTTTGCGGCGCCCTGGGCGTCAGTTCCTGCCTCATCAACCTCGTTGTCTACGACAAGGATGACAGCTATAAGGCAATCATAGACCGGATGATGTGGTGGTACTCGGGCATGAAATTCCCGACCGAACGGTTCGACGATATCTCCGCGTGCCCCAAGCAGATCCAGGTTCAAGCGATGACGCCGCTCTGCCACTCATCGGTTTCGAAATGGACGATGGCAGCCGGCGCCGAGGTCACTTCCAAAGAAAAATACGAGCGCTGCGCCAAGGTGGCCGGGGAGGTCGTCTATACGGTGGTGCATTATCTCAATGAATATTTTGCGGGAAGATGGAAGCCTGCGAAATGGACGCCGTCGGAAAAAATCGCCCATTGTATCGAATGCCATGGTCCGGAAGATCATTTTCCGCGATACGAGGATGGCATGAACCACCAGCAGGGCCATATGGAATGCCTTCTCTGCCATACGGACCACACCAAATAAGGCAATGTGACGTTATTTTATGAACAGCGGCGACAAAAACAAACAGCAGCTTCTGTTTGCAATAGAAGCATTTGGAACAAGACTTGATGTCGCGCAGCAGGCCTCAGGAGGCTGACGAACGGCCGGTTGCATTGGAGGAAAGCCTGAAGGAGCAGTTGAAGTTTGAGACGTTGATGGTCGCCATTTCTGCGCGCTTTGTCAACCTGCCCGCCGACCGTATAGACGGCGAGGTTGAAGACGCCCTGCGGCGCATCTGTGAATATCTGGATCTTGACCGCGCCACACTTTGGCAGGTCGATGCGGGAGAGCCCGGGATGCTGCTGTTGACGCATTTCCATCAGATTCCGGGAATCCAGCAACCTGCAAAGCGGATGATAGCCAGAGATTTCTTTCCATGGATGTCCCGGAAGGTCCTGGGTGGGGAGACGCTCGTTATTTCGAAAATGACCGACCTTCCGCCGGAAGCAGACCGGGACCGAGAGAGTTTCCGTCTGTACGGTGCCAAGTCCAATGTGCTGGTTCCGTTATCCGTTGGAGAAGGACCGGTATTCGGCCTGTTAAGCTTCGCCGTCACGCGCAAGGAGAGAGACTGGCCGAAAACAGTTGTTGAGAAGTTCCAGCTTATCGCCCAGGTGTTTGCCAACGCGCTTACCCGCAAGCAGGCCGACACCGAACGCAAACGAATGGAGGGTCAACTCCTGGAGCGCCTTCGGGAGATCGAAGCGCTCAAACACCGGCTTGAAAGCGAGAATATCTATCTGCGGGAGGAGGTCAGGCACCTTATAGAGCATGCGGACATCGTGGGGAAGAGCGCCGCGATGAAGAAGGTTCTGGCTAAGGCGGAACAGGTAGCCGGAACAGATTCGACGGTTCTTCTCCTGGGGGAAACCGGAACAGGAAAAGAACTGCTGGCCAGGGCCATCCACAGAATGAGTTTACGGAAAGACCGGCCGCTGATAACGGTCAATTGCGCCGCGCTTCCGCCCACGCTGATCGAAAGCGAGCTGTTCGGCCGCGAGAAAGGCGCATACACGGGCGCCATGACCCGGATGACCGGTCGATTTGAGATCGCCGATGGGTCGACGCTCTTTCTGGATGAGATCGGAGAGCTTCCGATTGATCTGCAGGGCAAGCTGCTCCGGGTCCTTGAGGAAGGCTCTTCGAGCGGCTGGGCTCTACAAAGACTCTGCATGTCGATGTCCGTATCATTGCCGCCACCAACCGGGACGTCGAGCAGGAAATAAAGGACGGTAATTTTAGAAAGGACCTTTCTACCGGTTGAATGTGTTTCCCATTGTGATCCCGCCCCTCCGTGAGCGTCCTGCAGATATTCCGCTCTTGGTACGGGCGTTTGCCAAGGAATTTCAGAAGAAGATGAAAAAAGAGATTGAAAGCATTCCGAAAAAGACATTGCAAGCCCTGAAATCCTATTCCTGGCCCGGAAACGTCAGGGAGTTAAGGAATGTGATCGAACACGCCATGATCTTGAGCACGGGTAAAACCCTGCACGTTGATGTCCCGAATCGGACATCCTCAGAAACACGTGCTGCCGGCAGCCTTGAAGATATTGAGCGCAGGCATATCCTGGCCGTTCTGGAGAAGACCGGCTGGCGTGTCGCTGGACAGGGTGGCGCCGCCGAGGTTCTGGGTCTGAAGAGAGCAACCCTCCAGTCGAAAATGAAGAAATTGGGTATCAAGCGTTCCAACCAGGCAATGCCGAAATAAAAGCATCTGCCGACATATCAGCACATAATCCTCCCTTTCCGATTTGACGGTCTACACTAATAATCATAAATATTCATTAAAAACAGTAAAATAACAAAATATACATTCTCCGGTTTT
>CAWBKP010000016.1:0-51490 GCA_963789395.1 uncultured delta proteobacterium
CCAATCACTGACTGGTATTTACAGGTGCCGAACGCCACTGTCACCTCTTCTGTCCTGGATTCCATTTTCGGCAAGATTCTCATCAAGAGTTATTTGCAAGAGGTTCCGACACTTGCAGGTAATATGTAGCCATAAAATAGCCGCATAACAACTCAATAAAAATCATCTTTATTATGACAACAGGGTCTTACAAATCATTTATTGGAATCTATAACATTAGATTGAACGAGCGCTCAGTCAATTTTAAAGTGGCAATTTTTTAGCCCAAATATAAATTCTTGTCAACTTATTTTTAAAGACACCAATATTTAAATTAAATTCAGAAAATCAGCGTTTGCATTCCGAAAACAATTGTATCATATATGGATTAAATATTGAATTTACAGGGGCTTCACACCCTCGACTCGGGCACCGGGTGAATTCATGGATACGGCAATGTCTGACCGCAGCCGCAATTTGTTATGTCAGGGGGAAAACCATGCTATCACGCAGCAACGCCAGAAAAATCCTGAGCAAATATGGAGGGAACGCCGGGTGGACCAACCACTGCATTGCAGTAGCCAGACCTGGCTGACTACCTGGCTCCGATTATCGGAAAGCATCACAATATTGACGCAGACTTTCTCTGGTCCGCCGCGCTTCTGCATGATATCGGCCGGCATGTCACGCATGACCCGGTAAGGCACGGCGTAGCCGGATACAATCTGATGATGGAACTCGGCCATCCTGAAGAAGCATACGTGTGCGCCAGCCATGTTCTCTTCGGGCTTAAATCAGACGAGGCCGCACAATTCGGTCTTCCCCGCAAGGACTTCTTGCCCCGGAAAATGGAGGAAATGCTCGTTGCACTGATCGATTATCTGATAGAATTTGACAAGCCGACAACGTTACAGGCCCGGTTCTCGTCCTTGCGCGCGCGATACGCAGACAACAGACTTCTTCTTTTCGAGGCTGGAAAGGGCCGAGAAAGCTGCGAACGACTTCATGGAGGTCATCACCCACGACATGGGACAATCACTTGAAGAGGTGCTCGCCGCCTATTCCGTCTGGACATCATGAGTCTGAAAGTCCAAAACTGATTTCTTTTTGCATATTGTCGATTCGTGAAAAAATCTCTTTCAGCATGGTTTGTTCAATCCGGGTCAGTTTTTTAGGATTGATATAATTATCCGGTGCTGTTTTTTCTACCATCATGGCGTTGATCTGTCTGGCAAATCGCAGTTGCATCAAAAAGCTGTAGGCATGTTCCATTTCATTATACGTATCCCAGCGAAGCTTTTTTCTCATGAACAACTGATGCAGTCTCTCCTGGGTATTGGTTTCGGACAAGCCGTGCTTTAATGCATAAATTCTGGCAAAATCAATGATCGGCACCATGACTTTTTTGATGTCAAAGGCGTCCCTGTGCTCTCCTTTGGACTCAACGATAAAATTTCTGAAAAAACCGATGGGCGGCTTGAAGTTGCTGGGCGTTTACCGCCATATAACGGAAAAAAAACGGCCATTCGGAAAGCGAGTCCATCAAAAAGCTTCGCAGCTCACCAACGAGTTCCGCCTTTCCATGGGCGCATCTGAAATCGAAAAAAATGGTGGAACTGAGCAAATCATCCGGTTCCGCCACGCGTATCCAGGAAAGAAAATAACCCTTCCACACAGACAGAGGCTGACACCATTTGGGATTTTTCGCCATGATGTTTCCTTTGCAAAAATCGTATCCAACATCATTCAGCCAAGTGCAGATGGTCTCCCCCAATTTCAGAAAATAGGCTTGAATGGTCTCGGCGGGAATTCCGGCGACATCTTCATAAATAATGGCGTTGTCCTGATCTGTTTTCAGGGTCTGTTCTTTGCGGCCTTCGCTGCCCATCACCATGAAGGCGAAAGCACAGGGCGGCGGCCCGATTTTTTCAAGGGCAAATGCAATGATTTTGGTCAATATGGCATCGGAAATCGTTGTGATCAGGCGGGTAAGATTTCTGGCTTTGGCGCCGTTTGAAATAAGGCCCTGAATAACGCCCGGCAGAAGCTGATGCTGATGCATCAGGGCTTCAACGCTGCCGGCCATCGATATCTCGCGTATCAGAAACAGGGGGGACTGGCCCTGAGCCGCCAGAATATCCTTGTTGGTAATAATGCCGATCAGTTCATCATCCGGGCCTGTCACACCCAGATGCTTATAATTCTCCTGCATCATGCTCATGAGCGCTTCAAAGACCAAAGCCTGCGAAGAAATCGTATGAAGCGGAAAAGACATGATTCTTTCAACAGGATTTTGGATATCCAGGCCACTTGCAATCACTTTTTTCCGCAAATCATTGTCTGTTACAATGCCAACAAATTTATCCTGATCAGATTTTACCAGAATGCTGCTGCATTTATGCCGGCTCATCAATTCTGCCGCCGACTGGATGGTCGTTCCGAAAGCGCAGGAGATCAGATCTTTCTGGGTGATACTGCTGACCGGCTGATTGAGAAACTGGAGCGCCTCATCTCCGGGTTGAATCGTCTTTGCCACTATGGAGGCATACGACCGGTCGAGCATGCGTTTGCCGAATGTATCGGTAAAATATTCCAATAAACTGCTCGTTCCGGTTGCAGACATCCAGAAAAAACGGTTTCGGCCAGACATAAAAATGCGTATCTTCAGTTGTTCTAAGAGATCGGATGGAAATGGAATTGTTGATCAGCATGGATATGCCGCCAAAAAGGTCCCCCTCACTCATCAGCGTTGTGTCGATATTGTTGTCGCCTTCTTCGAAATAGCGTTCTGCCGCCCCGTTCTGAATGATATACAGCGATTCGATTTTGGAAAGACCTTGCGTAAAAATGAGCGTATTCTTCGGGTGAAAAACAAGTGACAATTCCATGGCGGCTTTTTCGATTTCAGCCTCCGGAAGGAAGGAAAACGGCGCAATACCCGACAAAAAAAGAAAGGCGCGGTTTGAAGCAAAGATGGATGCGTAGGATTCATCGACCATGCGCTGACCGAAAGCGTCCACAAAATATTTGTTAAAAAAGCGATAATTGTGGCAGAGCTTCAGAAAGACGTCCACCGGAATCTTATAGCACGTTGATTCCCGGGCGGCTTTTGCGGTTCTGACGCAAACACCTGAATTCATCAAAACTGAAATGCCACCGAAAATCTCTCCCTTGCCCAGCCTGCTGATCTGTGTTTTATGGTCTTCCCGTTCATAATATAGTTCGATTTCACCACTTTGAAGAATATAGATCCCGTCCATTTTTGATCGGCCCTGCGTAAATAGGATCTCGTTTTTGGCAAAAGATCTCAGGACAGCGGACTGGGCCACATGCTCAATCTCTTTTTCAGGAAGCAATTTAAAAATTTGAATTTGAGACAATAATTGCAAAGACTGGTCGTTCATACAACTCCCCATGCATTAGACCATTCAGTAAACGATGAAAGCTCTGGTAAATGATTAATACGAAATCTTGGCATATCTGGTTTTTCTGGATGCCTGAAGCGCATCGTTCAACGTCAGGATGTCGTTTCTAGCCAGAATCGGAATGCATTTCAGAAGAATTTCGGCCGCTGCCAATGCATCGCCGAGCGCCGTATGTCTGCCGGTAATACTGATGCCGAGCCGCTCGGAAATCGCCTCGAGGCTATGACGCCGATGTGAAGGATGGATAACCGCTGATAGAAACATAGTGTCCAGAACCGGCTGGGTAAATCGGACGGATGAAATATACTCCTTGACTTGAAACATCCGCATGTCAAAAGCCATATTATGCCCGACCAAAACCGTATTTCCCGCAAACTGGTAAAGCAGTGGCAGCACTTTATCTATGGTTGGCTGCCCCTGAAGCATCTCCGGACGGATGCCGTGGATTTGGATGGACGTCTCCGGCACTTCCCGCTGGGGATCCACCAGAACGTTGAAAATCTCATTGTTCAGCAACCGGCCATTCACGATGCGAACCGCGCCGATGGAAATAATCTCGTCCGATAACGGATCCAGACCCGTTGTTTCCGTATCGATGACAGTGTAGGAAATGTTTGAAAGCAGTTGTTCTTTCAGATCCGGATTGGTGTCCGGTCGATTCAGAAGATCAAAGTCGTAGAATTCAGGACGGCTGGCGGAAAGGGTAATAGGGGAAATGTTTCTGACCCGTGAAAGCTCTGCGGAAGGAATAAATACCCGAAGACAGGCCTTTTCCGGGGACTTATGCAGCAGGGATGACCAGCATTCGGCTTCATGCTGCAACAAGATATCATTCAGTTTCAGATATCCCACCCCTTTTTCGTGAAGGACGAAGCCATTGTTCCACTCATCCAGAACGGTATCCGCAACCGGAGCGCCGGTCCAGATGATATCCACATGAATATAATCGCGCTCAACGGCAGCCAGGCATTCAAATGATGAAATATCAACAAGTATCTTAAGCTGCCCCAGAAGAAACGTCAGCGCAGACGTCAGATAATGGTTCATTGCGTATATCCAGGCAGGCTCATTGGGCATGTCAAGCCGAAGCCTCACATCATATTGATCCCATACGAGAGATTGTACCATTTCGAGCACATTTTGAATATGCGTCGGAATCAGCGACAGGTTGGCATGGGACGGGCAGGAAGCGGGCATCATGGCCGTCGAGCGATTGAAATCCGATTTCATTCCGTGGATCGGGATATGCGCTGTCCGGCATGGATTGGGTTTGCGTAATGGAGTGGATCCGCAAAATAAACCCGGCCAGTTCGTCAATGTAAACAAGGATGGGAACGATCTCAACCTTCAGAAAATGACCGTAAGGCCCCAGGGTGGAAAAACACGTGCCTATATTGTCCCGAGACTTGGCCAGTTTTTCGGTAATTTCAGAAAAAGCACGCTGTATCTGAGCTTTGTTGACAAAACTGGTGATATTCCGCCCCAGACCGATAAACTGCCGGGTCAAAAACGCCGGCTGCCCATCTGTGTTCGACTTTTCCTGATAGCTTAAAAATTCTTCCGCTTTCTTGTTGAACAACAGAATGGCGCCCGATGGATTACAGACGATGACGCCTTCGGATAGACACGAAATAATGGATGCCAGAATATTTTTTTCCTGCTCAAGGGCTTCACCGGAAAGACGGATTCTGTCATCGATGCTTTTCTTCAGGGACTGATAACGATCCGCTCCCTCATTGATCAAGGTTGCCAGGCGTCTAAAATCTTTTCCGGCATTGATATCGATACGGTATGAAGGGTTCGCGGAAAAAATAACCAGCATTTCGTCGGCCATTTTACGGGTCGGCAGGACATAATACTGATAAAAAACAAGAAGGCAGCCCCCCCATCCCCCAAGCCCCAGAACGGTCGCAATCAAAAAATAACCGAAATTATCCCCGACAATTCGCAGCAGTACTGCCTGATTTTCCGGCACGAGCTGATTCCAGAATATAACTCCCAGGCTAATGAAAATGATCAAAAATACTACCGTTGAAACAGCCGCAGTAAACCAGAATTTATTGACCGATTTCAAAAGAATTATCCAGTTATTATCTATGTTTGATTCAGTCTTAATCGCAGCCCCAGGTCTTCGGCCGCCTTAGCTCGCCCTGGGATACAATGAAGCAGGGAGTCATATTAGGCAGAAACGATGAATTAAACAAGCTGAAAAAAAGTTGTATCGGACAGAAGGCGTGTTACCCTCAAGTGAGTGCTCCTTGCCGGGCGCACCAAATAAGAAGAAGGGGGGCACTTTTCACAAAGTGCCCCCCCTTTTAATTTAAGATAGATTCTCAGAAGTGTTATTCGAGGGGTTACGCTTTACCGTATAGGGATTTGACCGCTTCCCGGTCCGGGGAACCGTCTGCCTTAAGTGGCAGTTCGCTCACGAATTCAACATACTGGGGTTTTTTGAAACTGGCGATGCGTTCCCCTACAAAGCGAATCAGCTCCGCGAGACGTTAAACTCTTCCCCGCATGCAGTTGACAAACCGCCTTGATTCCCTCTTTCCATTTTGGGTCCGGTACGCCGATGACGACCGTTTGCGCCACGGCAGGATGCTGAAGGATGACTTTTTCCACCTCCGCCGGATATACGTTTTCACCGCCGGGTTTGATGAGCTCTTTTTCAGCTTTTCTGCCTGCGTAAAACAAGAAGCCGTCCGAATCGAACCGTCCCAGATCGCCGGTATGATGCCACCCGTCACGGAAAGCATAGGCATTATCTTCCGGCAACTCCCAATACCCCTTGAAGACCATGGGGCCCTTAACCGCAATTTCACCCACGGCTCCTGGCGGCAACGGGGCGATCATGATCATCCACCAGCCGCACATCCGCAAGTGAAATGGTTTTTCCGGCCGATCCGGGACGATCGCTATATCGCCCCATGGTGGCCAGGCAGGAGGTCTCCGTCTGCCCGTACATGCAGTAATAATCGCCGCCGGTTATGGATTGATATCGCTCAATCACTTCAGGCGTTCCCAGACCCACAACAGCTCTAAGTGAGCGGATATCAAGATTCTCTTCCGTTGCAGCCTGTATAATGGAAGATAGAATCGGCGGGAAATCAAAACACAGGCTCACCCCTTTTTCCTGGATCAGTTTTGCAGCCGTCTTGGCATCAAATTTACTGATATTCACATTTAAGGCGCCGGCATGGAACGAGCTGGTGGCCATACAGAGCCCGCCCACATGAAAAAGCGGCAAGAGATTCAAATTCACATCCCGGAATGAAAGCCCGAAGTAGTAATTAAAATGCATGCCGGCGCACAGCATATTGCCATGACTGAGAAGCGCCCCCCGGGGACGGCCGGCCACAGCGGCCGTATGAATAATGACAAAGCCGTCCGAACTTGCCACATTCGCAGGCGTCATCTGACCGGACTCCGCCATCAACGACTGAAATCCCAACGCATCGCCCAGATCGGATTTCAAATTATAACAGGATTCAATAGAAGGCAACGCATCCCGCCTGGCTCCCAGCATGGGTTGGAATTCCGCATCGGCAAAGAGGATCTTCGGCCGACAATCGTTCAAGTTGAAACAAACCTCATCAGCCGAAAGGCGCCAGTTGATCGGTAAAACAATGGCGCCCAGAAACGCCGCAGCACCATATACCAGAAAAAATTCGAGGCTGTTTTTGCCGACCACGCCGATGCGATCCCCCTTTTGAATTCCGGCATGAGCGAGTCCCAAGGCCAGCAGATCCACCTGGTGTTTATATTCGGAGAAAGTCAATTGTCTGCCGTCGTCAACCTCCAGCCAGCAGATACAACTGCCGAAAGCGACTGCATTACGATTAATCAGATCATAGAAGGAAAAATCATAAAGTCCCATGGAAATAGTCCCGCGATTCCTTTCAAGCTAAAAAATCACGCCCTTTATGCGGGCACCCATTTATCATTTTTCAGCCATTTGAGAGAAAAAGTTGAGTTTGGCCCGGCTTACGGCACAAGCCGAATCCCGGGCATGGATACAGAAATGATCATGCTAATCCAGTGTCTGAACGGCAAATCCGTCCAGACACTACTTTATTGAGCGGTTTACGCTGACGACCGGGCAGGGAGCTTTGAGAATGATGTACTGCGCCGTTGACCCGACAATTATTTTTTGGGTTTTCGATTTTTTCTCCACCCCGACAAAAATCTGGTCGATATCCTTTTCCTTTGCGAATCTTACCAAATCTTCACCGGGTGACATGCCGCGCGCCAGTTGATGCGTCTCGCAGGGGATTCCTTTTTCTTTCAGAAATTGTTCCGCAAACACCAGATCCTGTTCAGCCTTTCGGATGTCTTCGGGTTTTTCACTTGTCCCGCCTCCCATGGAAGTCATAACAAGCACTTTCGCACCAAAAACTTCAGCATAGGTTCTTGCCAGAGAAAGCGCTGCTTTTGCAACATCCGAACCGTTATATCCCACTAAAAATTTCATCATCCCCTCCTTTTCTCAGGGGGTTTTCTTAAACATTACATCCAGCGCTTGCGCCGCTTGTAGGATTTGACTTCCTTAAAAGACTTTCTGCCGCCTCCCTGGGTTATCCCCATGTAGAACTCCTTGACATCCGGGTTTTCCTGAAGTTCCTTGGAGGGTCCTTCCAGAACGATCTTTCCGGACTCCATGATATAGGCATAATCGGAAACACCCAGCGCGATCTTGGCGTTTTGCTCCACCACTAAAATCGTGGTATTCATCTTTTTGTTGATCAATTGTATGTTCTCAAAGATTTCCTTGACAAGCAACGGTGCCAGACCCAGGGACGGCTCATCAAGCATGAGCATTTTAGGGGATGCCATCAAGGCTCTGGCAATGGCGATCATCTGCTGTTCTCCGCCGGAGCAATAGCCTGCCATCCGGTGTGTGATGTTGGCCAACCGGGGGAAATGCGCGTACATTAACGCACGATCGGCCCGGATCTTCTGAACCCCGTCCCGCCTGGTAATGGATCCGACACGGATATTTTCATCCACCGTAAGGTGCTTGAATACCCGGCGTCCTTCCGGAACCATCACCGCCCCCAGCTTTACCACATGGGTCCCCAGCAGATTGGTGACGTCTTTATCCCGGAATTTAATATACCCTTCCCGTATAAAGCCGTTTTCCGGCTTCAGCAACCCGCTGATTGCCCTCAATGTCGTTGTTTTTCCCGCCCCGTTGGTGCCAAGCAAGGCAACGATGCTCCCTTCCGGGACATTCATGCTGACGCCGCGCAGCACCTGAACAATGTCGTTATAAACGACTTCTATGTTATTGACTTCCAGCTGATTATCCGTTTTTTTCTTATCCATAAGGCGGCTTTTCTATAAATCCATAACGACAATTGAGTCAGGCGACCAATAAAGTCTGTATTCCAAAGGATTGATCCTTCCGGGAACCGATAAACGATCAACCCGTTTACGGTCACAGAAGGTGACACTGCAGCGCTCTGTCCGAATGTAATAACTCAGAGTATCATTGCTATTTAATCTTTCCCGTATATTCGGGAATAAAGGGAGTTACCGGACGGAATTGAAAACGCCATCTTTAACAACATACATCTGAAGCGAGTCAACGCCTGTATGATCCGTTTTCGAATAGGTAACCGGTCCAACCGTTGTCCCTGGAGAAAAAGCCTTGTCTCCGTTCATTGCCTGAAGTTCTTCGTAAAGTGTTACTTTGTTGATTTCCTTGCCTTTGGCCTTTGCCCGTTTGATGACCTCTGTTGCAACCTGTGCTCACCATCATGCCGTTTGTGTAGTTATGGGAATTGGCGGCCTTTTCGTCACGATTATATTTTTTTGCAAGCTCAAGCTGTGCCGTTGCTCCCGGGCTCGGTTCATTCGTGACGATATAAGAGGTGGTCCAGTAGAAATTTTCCGCTGAAGGTCCGGCAAGGGCAACCAGATCGTTGCCGCCTGTGTAATGACAGCCCAGAAAGGTGATCTTTCCCTGCTTCGTTAAAGGATTTTGCCACAAGCCCGAGACTGCTGGCATCCTTTAACATGGTCGCAACCGGGGACTGGACGGTCTGGCAGATGACATACTGCACGCCCTTGCTGAGAAGGCGCTGCAGCATGGCGGTGTTGTCAAGATCCTTGCCATGCTCAACGACTTCAACGATTTCCATTTTGAGTCCGGCGGCAACCGCCTTTTGCACATCCTCAACCGGTCCTCGACCGAACGCCGAAGGATGGATGAACATGGCCACTTTTGGCGTGCCCCCCTTGTGGTTCTTCACGATATACTCGGCAAGACCAATGGCCTGGGCGGAATAGGAAGCGATGGGCAGGAAGATATAGTTGTGAGTCAACCAGATTTCCGGCATGAAAAGAGGCCGGAAGAACCGGCATTTTTTCTTCCTCAAAGTCTTTTTTCAACGCCAGCGTGCTGCCAGTGGAATAGTTCAGATAAAACACAATTCCCTGTGAGATGAAGTCTTCAAAATTGCGTTTGGTAATATCGTTATTGTATTGGTCGTCCCGAATCGTGCAGTCGATTTTGTCATCCCCCAGGATCTTCGTATCATTGACAAAGTTGAAGTAATCTTCAACACCCTTCGCATAGGGATTCCCGGCATCGGAAGTCGGGCCGGTGATGGCAAGCGACAACCCGAGCTTATACACCTTTCCGGCAAGCGCCGAACGGGAAGGGTGAACATGAAAACAGCCACCGGCAGAAACATCCACATGAACACGTTATTCTTTTTCATTTTCATTTTTCCTCCTTAGGGTTAGGTTGCATTGAGCAGTTAGGTTGTTAAAAAGAAGCTAATACCGGAAAGGCCACAGCTTCACATATGAGCGCCCGATACGCCACCAGTTGGCAATCCCGCGGGGTTCAAACATCAGAAACAGCACGATAACCAGCCCAAAGCTCAAAGGTTTCAGGGCCGTGGCCAGATTCGTTGCAAATGTCAAATGAGTTCCCGCCCATTCGGAAAGTCGTTCCACCTGAAGATCCAGCACCTTAATCGCCAGCGGCCCCAAAAACGAGCCAGGCAGCGTTCCGAGACCGCCGACAATCGCCATGGCGAGAAAACTGATGGAGTGATGCAATGTAAAGGACTCGATCCCGACCCCGCGATACAGATAGGCATGCAAGGCCCCGGCCACACCGGCCAGAAAACCGGCCAGTGCAAAGGCATACACTTTCGTAAACCCCGGGTGCATTCCCATGGCATCGGCAGCCCGGTCATTATCCCGCACGGCGACAAGACAGCGGCCATAGCGGGTACGAAGCAGATTGCGTACTGCAAAACCGCAGAGCACTATCACAACCAGGATGGCATAATACCAGAAGAAATAGTGCTGGCTGCGCGACACCTGACCGGTCAGCCAGACAACCCTGCCTACGGAGATGGTCTGTCCCTGATTAAAAAAATTCATAAAATTAATGGTCCACTGAAAAATCATCTGGAAGGAAAGCGTTGCAATGGCCAGATACAGATGCTTCAGCCGAAGGGCGGGCAACCCGACAATGGCGCCGAAAACCGCGCCCATACATCCTGCAAGCAGGATCATCACCGGCCAGGCATGGGTCAGCAGAACATGGCTGTCACCCAGAACCCGCGCGAAAGAGGCGATTGTATACGCCCCGATGCCGACGAACGCCGCATGGCCGATGGAGATCAGGCCTGCAAAACCGGTGACCAGATTCAATCCCATGACGGCAATGACGGCCACCAGAATATTATCGATCACCAGCATGTATTTATTGTCCACCTCGATGAAGAGCGGCCAGATAAAAAGGCAGAGAATGAGAAGACACATCGCTGTCCTGTCCAGGCTGGTAAAAAAAATCCGCTGCTCTTCTTTATAGGAGGTAAAATAGTTTCCTGTGGCCAGCCAACGATTTGATGACATAGTTATACCCGCTCTATTTCGTGTATTCCAAATAAGCCATGGGGTTTAAACAGCAGGATCACCAGCAGGATGATATAGGGCATGACTTCACCCGTGCCGTTAAGCCCCCAGTTGCCATCCAGATATCCACTGGCAAACTGCTGAATCAATCCCATGATGATCCCGGCCACAACCGCGCCAAGAATCGAATCCAGCCCCCCGAGAATTACCACCGGAAAAACAATGATCCCGAAAGCGTGCAAGGTTTCAAAATTCAACCCGGTAATATTGCCGATAATCCCGCCGGCCGCGGCAGCACTCAGTCCGGCCGTGGCCCATGCCAGACCAAACACCCGCGGCACCGAAATACCGATGGACATGGACGCCATCTGATCGTCGGATACCGCCCGCATGGAAATCCCCACCGTTGATTTTTTAAAGAACCAGGAGAAGGCACCGATCAAGGTAAACGTGACGACAACGCCCACCATCTGTGTCCAGGATATGGACACGCCGGCAAGTGAAATCGGCGTTGTCGGGAGAAACGGCGGAAAGGAAAAATTTTCCGATCCAAAGGGAGTCAGATAAATCAGTCCGTCCAGGATAGACATCAGCCCGATGGTTACCATGATGACGGAAATAATGGGTTCTCCGATCAAGCGGCGCAAAAACACGCGTTCCACGCTCATGGCAAGAAAAAAAGTAATCACCATGCTCATGGGAAACGAGATGTAGATCGGAATATCCACCCAGACCGTTAAGGCATACGTGATAAATGCCCCGGCGGCAATAATCTGCCCGTGGGCGATATTGAGCACCCGGCTTGATTTGTAGATCAGCACAAAACCAAGCCCGGAAAGGGCGTAAATCGATCCGACAACGATGCCACTGACCACCAGTTGAAAAAAATAGCTCATCGGTCCTCTTCCATTGTGTAAAATCGGATGGTTGTATCAACCGTTGTTGTTTGGCCATCCTGATACTGATAAAATGCCTCAACCCTTTTCTCTGTCACGGTTTCGTCATACAAGGCCTCATACAGGTCATTGTATTTTTCCCGGACAAATTTACGCCGGATTTTCCCGGTTTTGGTCAATTCTCCATCATCCATATCCAGCAGCTTGTAAAGAATGGCAAAGCGCCGAATCTTAAAATGGGGTTTTTCGGCGTTCCGATTGATTTTCAGAACCGCACCCTTGATCAGCTCGGCAACTTCGGGCTGGGCGGAAAGATCCATATACGTGCTGAAGGATATCCCCCTGTCCTCGGCCCATTTCCCCACGACGATGGGATCGACATTGATGAGCGCTGCAACATACTCCCGTTTATCTCCGAAAATAACCGCCTCCTTGATATAAGGGCTGAACTTCAGCCGGTTTTCAAGGAACATGGGACTGAACATGTCGCCGTCTTTATTGTGCATCACATCCGAAACCCGGTCGATTACCACCAGGTGCCCGTTTTCATCGATATAACCGGCATCTCCGGAATGGAGCCAGCCGCCTTCAAGCAATTCGGCGGTTTTTTCCGGCAGATTGTAGTATCCGGGGGTCACCGAGGCGGATCGCGAAAGGATCTCCCCTGTTTCGGAAATTCTGCACTCGGTTCCCGGCAGCGGTTTTCCCACCGTGTCCGGCCGGACATCCCCGTCGCGGTGCATATAGGCAATGCCCACGATTTCCGTCTGGCCGTATATCTGCTTTAAATTGACACCGATAGCCTGGTAAAACGTAAAGAGCTCAGGACCCAGGGCCGCGCCCCCGGTGTAAGCTCTTCGCAGCCGAAGCAGTCCAATCTGGTTGACAAGCGGCCGAAAAATGATCTGCTTGCCCAGCCAGGCCAGAAAGCGAAGTTTGCCCGGCATTTTTTTGCCGGACATGCGATATTGGGCCGCCTCTTCTCCTATTTTCATGAAATAAGTGATACAGGGTGCGGTTCAGCCAATAGGATTCATCAATTTTAAGCCAGATCTGAGAGCGGATGGTTTCATAGATTCTGGGAGCGCCGAACATGAAATGCGGTCCGATCTCCTTCAAGTCTTCCATACTGGTTTCAACCGACTCCGGGAAATTGACGGCTATCCCGGTGGCCATGGCAACACCAAAGGAGTTCATCTGCTCCCCGATCCAGGCAAAAGGCAGAAACGAAACATACTCATCGGTTTCTTCCAGGGGATCGACTTTCGTGATCTGAAGCCCCATATTGATGTAGTTGCGATGGGTCAACATGGCGCCTTTTGGCAGTCCCGTGGTGCCGGACGTCAGACATAAATGACAGACATCATCGGGCTTTCCTTCATCCACCAGTGAATTAAACAGCTTGGGATCTTGCTGATGGGCATCTTCCCCGAGCTTGTAAAGATCGTCTATAAACATGAACCAGTCGTCGGTCCGGTAGCCTCGCATTCCCCGCGGGTCTTCATAGATGACTTTCTTGACCTGAGGGAGCCGGTCTCTGACCTCAACGACTTTATCCACCTGCTCCTGATCGTTGCAGAAAACGATACTGACATTCAAGTATTCGAGAATACCGCCGATTTCATCCGGGAGGCTGGTTTGATAAATGGCGGCTGAAACACCGCCCACTGCCTGAGCGCCGATGGCCATAAAGAAGGTTTCCGGAATATTATCGCTGATAATGGCGATCTTATCCGCTTTCTTAAATCCGATTTTTATAAGCCCAAGACCGGTTTTTCGCACAAAATCATAATACTGATTCCAGGTATAACTGTTCCAGCAACCGAAATCTTTTTCCCGCAAGGCAACCTTATCTCCGGTTGCTTCCACCCGCCACCGCAGGAGCTGCGGAATGCTGTACTGCGCCAAGTGGTCTTTGTTTTCCATACGAAAATCACTCTTCTCCAATATAAGCCTCAATCACCTTGGGATTGGACGCAACTTCGCATTCGGCGTTCCCGAACCAATCACTTCTCCAAAATCAAGTACATAAATCTGGTCTGAGATATCCATTACGACACCCAGATCATGCTCAACCAGCACCACCGTAATCCCCCACTCTTTCTTTAAATCGAGAATGAAGCGAACGATATCCTCCTTTTCCTCGATATTCATTCCTGCCATGGGTTCATCCAGAAGCAGCAATTTGGGCGCCAGGGTAAGCGCTCGGGCAACTTCAACCCTTTTTTGCACGCCATAGCTCAGATTCCCGACCATTTTTTTCCGGTAGGGCTCAAGCTCCATGAAATCGATTACCTTTTCCACATAGGCACGATTTTCCGCTTCAATCCGAGACGCCTTGCCAAAATAGAGGATCGCGTGCAACAGCGAGTAACGAAGATTTTGATGACGGGCCAGAAGGAGGTTGTCAAGCACGGACAGGCCGCGGAACAGTTCCAGATTCTGAAACGCCCTGGCAATCCCCATATTGGAAACCTGGTGAGGTGAGGCATGGGTCAGGTTGCGCTGACCATATCGAATTTCGCCAGTGGTGGGGTGATAAAATCCGGAAACACAATTTAAAAGACTCGTTTTCCCGGCCCCGTTGGGTCCGATAATCGATGTGATGAATCCCGGCTCGATATTCAGATTAACTTTGGATAGTGCCTGCAACCCGCCGAATGCAAGCGTAACATCAGAAACAATTAGATGCGCCATAGATTTCTCAAAATTCGCCTGTTCGAAATGACTGTTTAGGCTTGCCGGTTTAAGAACCGGCTCTGTCCGGAATCAACTTGCCGCAGACAATTAATCGCCAGCAATAAGTCAATTGTCAACCATTTATTTGCAGTATTACATAAAAAATGAATATTATTCATTATAAAAGAACAACAACTCCCGCGCCCACCTTGCCCGGGTAAGAATTACATCTGCGATACAAAAGACGATGATCAACTGATTTGCGTTCCGGCCGCAACCGCAACACAGGTCATCCGGCAGAAAATGATATTTATAATCCGTTGCTCAGGTTTGGCAAGCAGATTATATTTCGTTGGTCAACACTGAAATGACCGGCATCCGCATGAACCGCATCGCATCAAGCCTGCTGTTTAAAGCGTAGTTTCAGCATACCGAAATTAAAATAATGTCAAGTTTTTAAAACAGTGGGTTAATAGTGGTAATTAACCACTATTATTCCATGGCCAGAAGATGGGAGCGCAGGTTTATCTTATTGTTTTTTAAACCCAATTTATCTCGGATATTGTGCCGATGAAACAGAACCGTATTTTTGGAAACCAGCAGCACCTCCGCAATTTCCTTGTTGGTCTTTCCTTCTTTGACCAGACCGGCCACCCGAATCTCCACAGGGGTTAATTTGGCCGACCCCGATGTCAGCTTGTTGATAAAAGGCGAAGCTGATGTTGTTCAAATTGGTTTCCAGAATCCGCACCAGCGTCCGTTGGTGTGTGTCCAGACGTCCGCTGATGACTTTCTGCAAATAGGGGCTGACAAGCTCCTGGATATTTCGCAGCACGATTTCACCCAGTTCTTTCTTGTCTTCCTCCCGTTGTTTCAGCAGCACCCTCAGGGCGGTATTGACTTCTTCCAGATGATGGGACTGGGCCTGAAGCTCCTTTTCACGCTTTCGGAGTGCTTTTTCAGCCCGTTTTCGGTCTTCGATTTCCTGCTCCAGCTTCAGGTTTGTCTGAGCCAGCTCAGCGGTGCGTTCCGTTACCAGTTCCTCGAGGTGACCGCGATATTTCTCCAGTTCTTCTTCAGCCCGCTTTCGGGCGCTGATATCTCTCAAGGTGACGATATTGCCCAGCGGCTGGCCGTCACTGTCCTGGTAAAGGGTGGAACTGAGCTGAACATCCAGAACCTTCCCTTCCCGTGTCAGCCGCCGCGTCTCGAATAGATGTATTTTTTGGCCGCTTAGCATGCGTTGAATGGCGGCCTTTGTCTCCGGTACATTTTCCGGGGGTACAAAATCGATCTGCTTGCCCAGCAGCTCATCGCGCGATAGACCGAAGGTCTGTTCAAAGGCCGGATTAACGTAGGAGGCTACGCCCCGCATGTCGTAAACCACTATGGGGTCCGGGGAAGATTCAAGAAAGGTGCGGTAACGCCCCTCGCTTTCCCGCAAAATCGCTTCCGTCCTGTTTCCGTTCGGCCAGTTCGTGACGCACATTCGCGTATAACCGTGCCTTTTCTATGGCAATGAGCGCCAGAGCGGCAAACTGTTCCAGAATGGTGATGTCTTCGCCACTGAACCGTTTGTCCGCTTCCACATGCGCCAGGCCGATCACCCCCAGCACCCTGGAACCGTATTTTAACGGAATGCCAACAACGGAATGAATACCATCCAGGACTTTATCGGCAATTCGGCCCGGCCAGCACTGATAATCCTCGACCACAACCGGCGCAGCGATTTCCCATACGCGCCCCCCCATGCCCTGACCGATCGCGACCCGACGCCCCAACTGGCTTTTAAAAAAGCCCATCCCCACCTGCATCTGAAGCTGTTCTTCCCCGGGTTCCAGAAAATAGATAAAACCGTGCGCCGTGCCGCTTAGCGAGGCGGCCCGCTCGAGAATATTTTCCAACAATTCTTCTTTATCGAGCTTATCGATTAACCCCAGGGAGGTTTCGTGCAGAGCCTTTAAATAGGCGTTTTGACGATAAAATGCGTCTTCCGCCGCCTTTAAACGCCGGGATTCGATTGCGCAGGGTGAGAACCTGGCGTTCTAATTCAGCATATGAGGGTTTATCCGTCATGAATTCACGTCCGATTCGATAATGCCCGATACCGAGTGACATCTGTCCGAAACAAGCAGTTTTTTGTCAATGGTTTCAGCCCAAACTCGCATGCGAAGTTCAGCCGCTTCTCGGCTGACACGTTTTTGCAGTTGGGTTACCCCGGACAGGGCATCCTTTAAGAAGAATCCGCTCACTTTTTCGCAGGGCATAAGGATCCAGGTAGTTATCAGGAAACCTGCCCTGGCCGATTTTTTTCAGATTTTCACCGAGGGCCAGCATCATCAGGGATTCAAAACTGGTCCGATACAGCGATAATTCTTCTGGAGACAAGATCCCGGTTTCAGACAAGCTTTTCAAGCCTTCCCAGCGTGGAAGGCTCTTGAATGCCGCTGCCGGCTGCCAGAATTCGAATTCCGCTCACCAGATGCCGTATCCCCGCGTTTTTCAGATTGATTTCATCCTTGTGGATGCCGCTTTTTTCCGTATCAATGGTTCCTGGAAATCCGGCTGAAACCGGGTCAGAAGAATCGACTGCAACCGGTTTGTGCCGCTTTGAAAGCGATTGCCTGAATATCGAGAACAGACTGTCCGCAAAACTCCCGGCACAGTGATTTGTTGCCCCAGACGGGCCGCATATCCAGAAGTATGGCCACCATGCGGATATCCTGGGGCAGGAAGGTCTTGCTCCATTTCTTGAGCCACCGAAGCCACTCACTTTGGGATCTTCGCCATTGATCGTTAATCGGACTGATGTTGTCCGGACATCTGGCAAATCCGCAGGCTTCCAGTCCTTCAACCACGACTTCCGCAAATTTTTTGAAGTAGGCATCCACCGTCGGACGCAGTTCCGGTTCGGTATCCGCATATAGCATGGCACTGTCCTGGTCTGTCCGTAACGTCTGCTCATAGCGGGCCGCACTGCCCAGATTGATCCAGCAGTAGTCGACCGGCGAAGCCCCCCACCCCTCGCGCTTCATTCTCTCCTCGGACAGCTCCAGGACCCGCTGCATCAGCCGTTCGTGAAGCTCCGACATCACATCCAGAATCTCTCCAAGGGCTGCTTTCTCGGCAACCATCTCCCCCAGAATATGATCCACTTCCCTGCTGATTACCGAAAGACCCTGAATGGACTGCTGGGACTCGATGCTGTGGGTCAGCAGCATCTGGCCGGTACTGCGCAGCTTGATCAGATCCACCATGGCGATAATTCCCACGAGCTTGCCGCGTTCCATGACGGTCAGATACCGGGTCTTGTTGCGAATCATGGATACCAGCGCCTGGCCGATAAAGGATTCGGGCCCGATAGTCACCAGATGACTGTTAACAATCTGATCGACCCGGCAGGTAGAAATCGGATAGAGCTGCTGAGCGATCAAATGCTTGACCAGACTGCTTTCGGTGATGATGCCCCGCGGCTTTTGTTCAGAGTCCAGCGCAATAACCGCACTGATATCTTTTTCTGCCATGATTCTGGAGATCGCCGAGACCGAATCCGACATCGCACAGGTCACCACAGGATAGGACATGATTTCGCTCACCCGCTTGCCGAAAAGGGGGGATTCAGCGCTGCTGTATGCTTCATATGATTTCTGCGCAACGATTTCCTCATACAGCAGCCGCATCCGTTCCGCCAGCAGTGCATTAAAAAAACTGGAGAATTCAGGATGTTCATAAATAAGTTTTTCAAACTGTTTTCGCGTAATCACCAGGCAGACCAGGCCTTCCTTGGCCCGCGCGGATCCCGGATATCGCTGCTGGGACAGGATCACGGTCTCGCCCAGAAAATCGTATGCCCTGCGAAGGCCAACCACCGATTCCAGTCCCCTGTCATTGGTCACGGTGATTTCAACCAGACCCGACGCAATAATAAAGAGCCGGTCCTGGCTCTGTTCTCCCTGCCGGAACACATAGGAATTGGGCGAATAAGCCTTTACCCCTGTTTTTTTTGACAGCTGTTTTAAAACATCCGCTTCCAGTAGCTCAAAAGGGTCAGTTCTTTTAAGCACTGTCAGAATTTCGTGATCTTCCATCGACCCCTAGCCTCTGGGATGATTAACTTTATTTTAATCAGCATACACCAAGCAACCCGACAACTCAAGCTCACAGGTCCGGTTCCTCCCGCATAGCCCCTCTCCCCATGCCCTGTAGCCTATGACGCGTGACATGCTTGATAAGCTCTTGACAAAGCCAAAAATGAAATGATAAAACCAATTTGACTGAGCGCTCGTTCATATCAATAAAGAAACTCTCTCACAGTACGGATCACTATGCAGCATTCATCCAGAAGAACCAAAGATGTCGTCACGCTGATCAAAAATCCGGATCTTGTGGAACGCCGTCGCCGGCAAATTGTCGATGCGGCCGTCGAGCTGATCATCGAAAAAGGGTTTCACAAAACCACGACCCGGCAGATCGCCAGCGCAGCGGGCTTTTCCATCGGCTCTCTCTATGAATATGTCAAGTCCAAGGAAGACATTCTGTATCTGGTCTGTGACGCCATTCATGAAGAAATGGCGCAGCACGTCACCAAAGCCCTGTCCAGTGCCGATTCAGGTGTGAAAGGCCTGGCTGAGGCCATCCGGGAATATTTTCTGGTCTGCCATCGCATGAGCGATCACATTCTACTCATCTATCAGGAGACCCAATCCCTACCATCCCAATGGCGAAAACGCGTGCTGGAAAACGAGGTGCAAATCACAGGCCTGTTTGTCAAGGTTCTGGCCAATCTATCCGCATCCGGCGACCTGCCGTTCATGGACGAAAAACATATCGAACTGGCTGCGCACAATATCACGGTGCTGGGTCACATGTGGACATTTCGCAGGTGGTTTCTTGCCCGCCACTACAATATCGACGATTACATCAACATCCAAACCCGATTGATTTTAGGAATTGATGCCTTTACAGGCACCGCCCCACCAAAGGAGGAAGCGTGAGCATCGCGATTCAAGCCTATCAGCCCAAGCATAATGTCCGGGTGGTTACCGCCACCTCTCTTTTTGACGGTCATGATGCTTCCATCAACATCATGCGACGGATATTGCAGGATACCGGTGTGGAAGTCATTCACCTGGGCCATAACCGGTCTGTTCAGGAAATTGTGGACGCCGCCATCGAGGAAGATGCGCAGGGTATCGGCGTATCCAGTTACCAGGGCGGCCATGTGGAATTTTTTCAATACATGGTGGACCTTTTGAAAGAAAACGGGGCTTCCCACATCAAGGTATTCGGCGGCGGCGGCGGGGTGATCGTTCCGGATGAAATCCGGGAACTGGAAGCATACGGGGTGACCAAGATCTATTCTCCCGAAGACGGCACGCGCATGGGACTCCAGGGCATTATCAATCATATGGTTGAAGCCATGGATTTTTCAACGGTCAACGGCCAAACCGTAAGTCTGGAAAACCTGTCTCCCCTGAACAAACCGGGCGTGGCCAACCTGATCACCGCCGTGGAGCAGTCCAAACTCCATGACAAGGAAAAGTACCCGATTCTGCTCGATCAGCTGCGCATCAAAGCGGCCGGGAAATCCGTTCCGGTGCTTGGCATCACCGGCACCGGCGGTTCCGGAAAATCGTCACTGACCGATGAGCTGATCTTGCGTCTTCTTCATGACATCCCCAAGATTCATATCGCCATTGTCAGCTGCGATCCGTCCCGCAGAAAAACAGGCGGCGCGCTGCTTGGCGACAGAATCCGGATGAACGCCATCGACAACCCCCGCGTGTACATGCGGTCTCTGGCCACCCGGCAGTCCAACACCGAAATTCCCGACACCCTCGGCGAAACCATTCTGGCCCTGAAGGCCGCAGGCTTTGATCTGATCATCGCCGAAACCGCCGGCATCGGACAGGGTGATTCCCTGATCACCAATATCGTGGACACCTCCATGTATGTCATGACCAGCGAGTTCGGGGCAGCCTCCCAGCTGGAAAAAATCGACATGCTGGATTACGCCGACATCGTGGTCGTAAACAAGTATGAAAAACGGGGCGGAGAGGACGCTGTCCGGGATGTGCGCAAACAGGTTCAGCGCAACCGGACCGCCTGGGACATCTCGCCGGATGAAATGCCGGTGTACGGAACCATCGCGTCCAAATTCAATGATGACGGGGTGACAGCACTCTATCACGCCCTTCTGGATACGATCGCAGACAAAACCCAGGTTCGGTTCCACTCCAACCTGCCAAGGCCAAAAACCAAGACATCCACATCCAAAACCATCATTATTCCACCGGAGCGAACCCGGTATCTTTCTGAAATTTCGGACACCATCCGGAGTTATCATCAAAAAACCGAAGTTCAGGCCGAGGCGGTCCGTGCGGCCTGGCATCTGGAAGAAGCCGTCAAGTCCGTTGAGCGAACCCTTTCCGGTGATAAGACAGCGCTTCTCAACCAGCTTAAGGAAGAGGTGACGGCTGCCAACAAAACGGTGGATGCGGAAACGTTTCAGACACTCAAGGAATGGAATGACATCAAGTCCGCCTATACCCAGGACATGCTCACTTATGAAGTCCGGGGCTGCGATATCAAGGTTCCGCTTTACACGGAATCGCTTTCTCATAAAAAAATCCCGAAAATCTCCATACCCAAATTCAAAGACCCAGGCGAAATCTATCGCTGGATGCGCGAGGAAAACGTGCCGGGGCGGTTTCCGTTTACCGCCGGCGTTTTCCCGTTAAAGCGCGTGGGCGAAGATCCCACGCGAATGTTTGCCGGAGAGGGGGACCCTGCCCGAACCAACCGCCGCTTCAAGCTGCTTTCCGGAGACTACGAGGCCAAGCGGCTTTCCACGGCGTTTGATTCAGCCACCCTCTACGGCTATGATCCGGACAGGCGCCCGGATATCTACGGAAAAATCGGCACCTCAGGCGTCAGCATCTGCACCCTGGAAGATGTCAAAATCCTATACGGCGGATTTGACCTCTGTGCGCCCAACACGTCTGTTTCCATGACAATCAACGGCCCGGCCCCCATCATTCTGGCCATGTTCATGAACACGGCAATTGACCAGCAGGTGGACAAGTTCACGGAAAAGAACGGCCGTGCGCCTTCCTCTGAAGAGTATGAAGAGATTCGCAACCGGACCCTTTCCACGGTACGGGGAACGGTACAGGCCGACATTCTGAAAGAAGACCAGGGCCAGAACACCTGTATTTTCTCCATTGAATTCGCCCTCAAGATGATGGGCGACATTCAGGAATATTTCATTCAGAACCGGGTCCGCAACTTCTATTCCGTGTCCATATCCGGATACCATATTGCCGAGGCCGGCGCCAACCCCCTCACCCAGCTGGCGCTGACCCTCTCAAACGGCTTTACCTACGTGGAGTATTATCTTTCCCGGAAAATGCCGCTCGACAGCTTTGCGCCGAACCTGTCTTTTTTCTTTTCAAACGGCATGGATCCCGAATACACGGTCATCGGAAGGGTGGCGCGCCGGATCTGGTCCATTGCCATGAAGGAAAAATACAAGGCGTCCGAGCGGTCCCAGATGCTCAAATACCACATTCAGACTTCCGGCCGGTCTCTTCACAGCCAGGATATCCAGTTCAATGACATCCGGACAACGCTTCAAGCCCTTTGCGCAATCTACGACAACTGCAACAGCCTGCACACCAACGCATTCGATGAAGCCATCACCACGCCCAGCACCGAATCGGTGCGAAGGGCGCTGGCCATTCAGCTGATCATCAACCGGGAATGGGGACTGGCAAAGAATGAAAACATGGGCCAGGGAAGCTTCATCGTGGAAGAACTCACCAAGCTTGTCGAGGAAGCCATTTTACAGGAATTTGACCGGATCACCGAGCGCGGCGGGGTTCTGGGGGCCATGGAAACCGGCTACCAGCGCAGCAAGATCCAGGAGGAATCCATTCACTACGAAATCCTGAAGCATACCGGCGACTATCCCATTGTCGGTGTAAACACCTTCAGGGATCCCCATGTCACCAGTGAAGAACTCAGCGACGCCGTGGAGCTTGCCAGAGCCTCAGAAGAAGAAAAAGAATCGCAGCTGAGCCGTCTGGCGGACTTTAAGGCGCGCCATCAGAATGATGCCCCCGCCGCCTTGAAGCGGCTTCAGGAAGTGGCTTTTGCCGGAGAAAACCTCTTTGACGAGCTGATGCGGACGGTTCGCGTTTGCTCGCTGGGGCAGATCACGCAGGCCCTGTACGATGTAGGCGGGAAATACCGCAGGAATATGTAGTGTCTGAACGGAAACGCCGTTCAGACAAAATCCGAATATCGAAATCCGAAATTCGAAACAAATTCAAAATACTAATGCCTTAAACGGTTCGTTTATTAACACACTGTTGCGATCATTGTTTCGGATTTCACACTTCGAATTATAATCAATAGAGGAGCTGTTGAAATGAGAGAAGCGGTCATTGTCAGCGCGGTCAGAACCCCGCTGGGCAGTTTTAACGGATCATTGAGCGCTGTCGGGGCGACCCAGCTGGGAGCCATCGTTATCGAGGCCGCGATCGAGCGGGCCAAAATTGCCAAATCCGCAGTCAACGAAGTCATCATGGGGCAGGTGCTGCCCTGCGGGTATGGCCAGAATCCGGCCAAGCAGGCCGCGGTAAGGGCCGGTATGCCCTGGGAAGCGGAATGTATTACAATCAACAAGGTTTGCGGATCGGCTTTAAAAGCCGTGATGCTGGCGGCTCAGGCCGTTCAGGCAGGGGATGCGGATGTGGTGGTCGCCGGCGGCATGGAAAACATGAGCATGGCCCCCTATTATCTTGAAAAAGCCCGATTCGGTTATCGGATGGGACCCGGAAAACTGGAAGACCACATGATTCATGACGGGCTGTGGGACATCGTCAATGATTTTCACATGGGCATGTCCAATGAGATCTGCTCTGAAAAATACAATGTCACGCGCCAGGATCAGGATCAATATGCCGCCGAATCCTATCGAAGGGCCATTGCAGCCATTTCCGCCGGCCGTTTCAAGGATGAAATCGTTCCGGTCCCGATTCCCCAGCGAAAGGGCGGAACGGTTCTTTTCAGCCAGGATGAATGCGCCCAGGAAACCAGCCTGGAAAGCCTTGCCAAAATGAAAGGGGCTTTTAAAAAAGACGGCGTGGGAACCGCCGGAAACGCCTCGATCATCAGCGACGGGGCCGCGGCTGTTGTGGTCATGTCCCGGGAAAAGGCATCGGAACTTGGCTGCGAGGTCATGGCGACCATCGGGGCTCAGGCATCATACGGTATCGACATGAAATATGTGCTGGTCGCCCCGATCTGGGCCATTCCAAAGTGCCTGCAGAAAGAAGGCCTGTCCAGCGGCGCCATTGATCTGTATGAAGTCAACGAAGCCTTCAGCGGCTCCACCGTTGCCGCGCTTCGGGAGCTGGGGCTGGATCCCCGGAAAGTCAACGTCAACGGCGGCAGCGTGGCTCTGGGCCACCCCATCGGCGCCAGCGGTTGCCGGCTGCTGGTCACGCTGCTTCACGAAATGATCAAACAGGACAAGAGAACCGGCCTGGTTTCACTTTGCCTGGGCGGCGGCGAAGCGGTTGCCATGATCGTCAAAAGATAACGGGTTAAATTCGAATATCAAAATCCGAAATTCGAAACAAATTCAAAATTCCAATGTCTAAATGGCTAAACCGTTGGCCTTTACAGCACACCGTTTTGAACATTAGAATTTTTCTTTTAATTGTTTCGAATTTCGATATTCAGATTTCGAATGAATAAATTTAAAAGGTTTTTCGTCAAGCACGATTCAAATCAAACATTACGGAGGAATTTTAGATGGATATCAAAACCTACGGCGTTATCGGCGCCGGTCAGATGGGAAACGGCATTGCCCAGGTGGCGGCCATGAGTGGCCTGAACGTCATCATGAACGACATCAAGTCGGAATTTGTTCAGAACGGACTGAACACGATCACCAAAAACCTGGCCCGAAGCGTTGAAAAAGGCAAAATGACAGCCGCGGAAAAAGACGCGGTCCTGTCCCGGATTTCCGCAAGCACAGCTCTTACTGACATGGCGTCCGCCGACTTTGTGGTTGAGGCTGCCACAGAGAATGAGGCATTAAAATTCCAGATCTTCAAGCAGCTCGATGAAATCTGTCCGGCCCATGCAATCCTTGCAACCAACACTTCTTCCATACCCATCGGCAGAATCGCGGCGCAGACAAAGCGGGCGGACAAAGTCATCGGCATGCACTTCATGAACCCGGTGCCGGTCATGAAACTGGTAGAAGTCATCCGGGGTCTCGCCACTTCGGATGAAACCTTTAAAACCACTTGGGATCTTTCGATAAAATTCGGCAAGACACCTGCCCTGGCCAATGACTATCCCGGCTTTATCGCAAACCGGATACTGCTGCCCATGATCAACGAAGCCGTTTTTTGCCTGTATCACGGAGTCGGCACCCGCGAAGACATCGACACCGTGATGAAACTGGGCATGAATCACCCTATGGGGCCCCTTGCGCTTGCCGACCTCATCGGTCTGGATACGTGTCTTGCCATCATGGAAACCCTTTACAACGGATTCAAGGATTCCAAGTATCGGCCCTGCCCCCTGCTCCGCAAATATGTCGAGGCCGGATGGCTGGGCAGAAAAACCGGACGGGGATTTTTCGAATATCAATAAATCATGCCTGAGGAGGCCATATGCCCAAGAAAGCAGTTGGTTCACCCGCCAGCATCATCGGACAGAAAATCAAGAAAGTTCGGACGGATAAGAATATTACGCTGGATAACATTGCCAATGAGACGGGCTTTTCCATCGATCACCTGAAAAAAATCGAGTCGGGGAAAATCACCCCTCCGGTCGGCGCTCTGCTTCAGATTTCCCGAGCGTTGAAAATCGATTCCGGGGTCCTTCTTAAGGAAGAGCCGTCCAATCTCAAGGACAGGATCAAAGCCTATACCAAGCGAACCGAAAATTACGCTTACACAACCCTGACTCCGGGAGCTGAAAACAAGCACCTGAAGGCATTCCGGGTGACCATCGACGCGTTTCAGGAACATTTGGGCGTCGGATACCATCACGAGGGCGAAGAATTCGTCTATGTGCTGTCCGGAAAAATCGAGATCATGGTCGGCGAACATGTCAACAAGCTGGAGGCTGGGGATTCCCTGCATTTTAACTCCGGCATTCAGCATAATCTGCGCAACAGCGGTGAAAGTACCGCCGAGCTGATCGTGGCGGTGTACAGCCCCTGATTGCTATAAGAGGAAGGATATGTCATACAAACTGACCGATGAACAACTCATGATTCAGGCCATGGTACGGGAATTTTCCCGGAAGGTTGTCGCCCCGGAAGCAGCGGAGCGCGATCAGACCAAGGAATTTCCGGCCCAGATTTTAAAGAAAATGGGTGAACTGGGGTTCCTGGGTATGATGATTCCTCCGGAATACGGGGGCGAAGGTGCGGATACCATCAGCTATGTGTTGGCGCTTTCCGAAATCGCCTATTCCTGCGCATCGACAGCTGTGGTCATGTCGGTGCACAACTCGATCGTCTGCGAGAGCATTCTGCATTTCGGCACCGAGGATCAAAAAAAACGATACCTCAACTCCCTGGCTGCCGGAAAAATCATCGGCGCCTTTGCCCTGACCGAACCCCATGCCGGCTCCGATCCTGTGGCCCAGTCCACCACCGCGGTTCGCGACGGCGACAGCTACGTCATCAACGGGGTCAAACGGTTCATTTCCACGGGCAAAAACGCCGGGCTGGTGATTGTCACGGCCAAAACCGATGAAACCCAGCGCCACAAGGGAATCAGTGCCTTCATCATCCCCAGGAAAACCCCGGGCCTGGTAATCGGCAGAACCGAGGACAAACTGGGGCTGCGTGCCTCGGACACCACGGATCTGATCTTTGAAGACTGCCGGATACCGGCGGAAAATCTGCTGGGCCAGGAAGGTGAAGGGTTTAAAATCGTCATGAAAGGGCTGGACAGCGGTCGTATCGGCATTGCGGCCCAGTCCGTCGGCGTTGCCCAGGCAGCCCTGGATGCGGCCGTCAAATATGCCAAGGAAAGGGATCAGTTCGGCCAGAAAATTTCCAAATTTCAGGGGCTTCGCTGGATCATCGCCGACATGGCAACGGAAATCGAAGCCGCCCGCCAGCTCATGCTTTCGGCGGCGTCCATGAAGGACCGGGGGGAAAAATATACGGCCCAGGCATCCATGGCAAAACTATTCGCCTCCGAGATGGTCAACCGGATAACGGCCAAGGCCCTTCAGATGCACGGCGGATATGGCTTTACCAAGGACTATGCGGTGGAGCGATTTTTCCGGGATGCGCGGGTCTTTACGATTTACGAAGGCACATCCGAAATCCAGCGCATCGTGATCTCGGATCATATATTAAAAGACAAGCGGCTTCCGTGATCGGCCCCTTTCGCACGTCTCACCCCTGTTGGAAAGCTTATGAGCCGGATTTTGGCAGGGTGAAGCAGAACGTGCTTCCTCTGCCCTTGCCTTCGGATACCGCCCATATTCGGCCGCCATGCACTTCCACGATTCGTTTGACCAGGGCAAGGCCAAGGCCGCTGCCCGTGCTTTCGGGATTTAACTTTTCAAACAGGAGTTTCCGAGATAATCCATTTCGTCTTTCAGATCTATCTAAATAACAACAGGTTGCACGCTATTTCTCTGTAAGACCCATCTTCGTTTTCATTTGCAAAGACCATAAACTCTTATGAAAAAAGAATCCGTGTCAATTTTGTGCTTGACATGTAAGACCCTACTATATATATGTAGATGTATGGCTCACTTCCATATCAAGACAAAAAAAGGAAGACCCTACCTCTATGTCCGGGAAATCGCCAGAGTCGATGGCAAGCCCAAGGTCGTCTCCCAGATTTACATCGGGCCTCCCGAAAGGGTTGCCGGCTTGACCCGGGGGCAAATCGGGATTTAGATGCCGCAACTTTAAAAGTGGAGGAGTTCGGCGCCATCTGGCTGGCTCAACAAATTGATGGAGAAATTGATCTTTGCAGTCTTATCGACAATATCGTCCCCCCGGCGGACAGGGAGACGGGGCCTTCCATCGGCGAGTATTTTCTCTACTGCGTCCTTAACCGGATGGTGCATGCCGTCAGCAAAAACAAGCTGGCCTCCTGGTACCGGAGCACCGCCATCCAGCATATACGGCCCGTTGATCTCGATGAACTCAGCAGCAAACGCTACTGGGAAAAATGGGACCGGGTTTCCGAGGAAGATTTGCGCAGGATCGCCGGGGCGTTTTTCGAGCATATATGGCGGATCGAATCTCCGTCAGCCGATTGCCTTTTGTTCGACACGACTAATTATTACACCTACATGGCCAGCCATACCGAATCGGACCTGGCCTTGCGGGGTAAAAACAAGGAGGGCAAACACCACTTGAGACAAATCGGTCTGGGGCTTTTGGTTGCAAGGGATTTGCGGCTGCCGTTGTATTACAGCGTCTATCCGGGGAATATCCATGACAGCAAGCATTTCGAGACCATCATGGACGAGATGTTCGGGGTTGTATGCGGCTTGAATAAAACCAAGGAACGACTGTATCCTTTCGGCAAGGCTGCACAAATCAGGGAGCGTCCAGTGGTCGGGCATATAAAACGAAGACAGCAGCTCCAGCCAGATATTCGACAAGGATGAATGCGGGACGATAATTTAATCAGGGGGCACTCAACACGGGAAGGCCCGGGCAGTTTCGTTGAAAGGCATTCTAGAAAGCCGGTCCGGTCTCTTCAGCTTATCACCTGAATGAACAGAGATGCCCAATTGAAGATTCTGCAAGGCTTCAGACAAATTACTGACTTCAGGGCGCAGCCTTGGAGGATGCGCCCTTTAAAGCCATGGGTTCAAATTGTCAGACTGCGGGGGTTGTCCTCAGGCGGAAGAAAAATTATCCCGATAATTCCAGGGCATCCATTTTTCTGGAGTTTCTTTGATCCGCCATCCATTTCTAAGCAGCTGGGTCAGATAGTCAAACGGGTTTTCGCCAGCCATCTGGCAGGTGTGGATCAGGCTCATGAACAGGTCTCCGACGTGAGCCCCATTTTCGGTTTTGTAGAACATTGAGTTTTTTCGGTGGGTGATAGCCAGCTTTAAAATCTGCTCACAGAGGTTGTTATCCAGGGGGGCTCCTGCAACGGTTAAAAACCGGGTCAGCTTGTCCCAGTGCTTTTGCATATACTTGATGGCTTTGCCCAGCGATGAGTTGGGCTCCACATTTTTATTTGCGATCTGACCATCGCACCAATTTTTCAGCTCCTGCATTAAAGGGGCGCTTTGGCGCTGGTGGTGAACAAGCCTTTCAGCGGGGGTCAGATTCTGATCTTTGACAATTTGCTCCTGGCTGTAAACCTTGGCCAGAAGCTCGATGACAAAGCGGCTCTCTTCGGGGAAGTTCTCCACAAGATCCACAAAATTTCTTCTGGCATGAACCAGGCAGTTTGAAATGATGGTCTGAAAATCCTTTGGGGTATTTCGACTTAAGGCATCGCACATCTGGATGGGCAGAACAAGATCCGGGTTTCTCTGGCTGAGAATATCATTTAAATTCTCTCCGGCGTGATGATGTCCGGTGACAAAAAGGGCGATCCGATGTTTATTCTCCTGATTGATACTCACAATACCGCTGGTGTATATGCCCTTTCGGGTGCTTTCAGCATCATTGGTATTTAATAATGAGAGAACCTGCATGGTGGTATCATCATTATGGAGGATATTTCCCTGGGCAGCCTGTTTTGTCATTTCATCATGCACCGGGGAAAGCACCTGGGCCGCAGCATCGATGATGCCCCACTGGGTGGAGGCGGCAAGGGGGACGCCAAGATTCTTCTGTATCTTTCCCAGCCGGTGAAGGGGCATTCCGCAGCCGTAGCGCAGAAAAGCGATCATGGCCGCAACCGAATCATCGTATTTGCTCTCGGGTGTTCCGGGGGAAGCTCTGGTGTAAATATCTTTCCGCACAGATTGCAGCGAAGGCGAAGCAGTTCATAGACTGTGGCTTTTAACGGAGCATCTGCCACCACCCGGACGATCACAGAAGGAAGCGTCATTTCATAGACCTTGCCCTTGTCGCATTCCGGACAGGGATCGCCGGATTTAAGGTTTGGATGAACGATTGTCACCTTATTGGCATTGTCATAAACACCGGCACCGTTTCGGCCGTGTCCCTTGGGTTTTGGCCTATCGGGGTCGACCAAAGAAGCAGCGGGTGGGGGCTCCGGGTTATTTTCCCCCAGCAGCTTTTTGCAGGTTTCAGTTGGTGCTCCCAGCATGTATTTTAAGAGCCTTCGCAGTGAGATGCCCTTTTCATCTATCACCGTGTACAAAAAATCGATGGTATCGGCCATGCCATCCAGAACATCCCAGTCCTTGTCATCAAGGCTTCTTTTGGCGATGCGTTTTTTCAGCTCCTTGAGATGGGATTTTTTCAAAAGCAGGCGTTTGGGTTTTTTATTCACATAGCCTCCTTTTAAACCGGCCATCCAGGGGATAAAGCCAGATGCTTTTAACGGGTTTATAATTTTGATGAAGCCGGTCCCATTTCCCGCGGCCGGTGGTATCGCCCACACAGTGCCAGTTGGCAGCCCTGTAACAGGTACCGGCAAAGCGCTCTTTTTCAACAAAGGTCTCAAGCAATAGAGGTTGGTACTGATACCGCTCTTTCCAGTCATGGGGAAGAATTCTTGCTGCTCTTGAAAGAATCTTTGATGCCAGGTTCTTTGATTTGATCCAGGGCAGGATTAAAAACCGGCTGTTATTGACCACCTGGTGCAAATGCGCTTGTCTCTTTTCGGGATTCCAGCCAATAAAGACATCCCGGGCTGCTACTTTCCAGGCAGCGGCGCAAAAGCCCAAAAGCGCCAGAATCTTCTCCCCGGCCCGGACAAAGTAGCGAAGCTGTGCACCGGCAAGGGGCTTGTACCCCAGGTAATGATACCGGTCAATCAGCTCGTTCCATAGAGCGGAAGTTTTTGGCTTCACCAGCTCAAACTGCAGATCCAGCCCGGATGCCTCGATCCGGATCTCCGGCTGGGGTTCTGCCCAAGGGGTGCGCCCGGGTCTTCTGGAGTAATTGTTTTTTGTCAGCGGTGCCGGAAGATTTAGCAGCCCCAGTTTGTCAAGCCTGAGAAGTGCCATCTTGCAGCTCATGGATTTTAGTCCACCGTCTGGTTTATACCAGCCTGCGTATCGGCAGAAAGAACGGGCAAGACTTTCCCGGCTTATCTCTTTTTGACTGGAAAGCGTTTGGGTAAGCCACAGGATGTCATCCGGGCTGAATACCCGGCCGCAGATTTGAAGATGTGTTTCCATAACTGAGAGCCGGTATAGCACATCTTTTTGCCCGTGGCCAGCATTATTTTTAAGGTTCAGCCGAAAAAGTCGGAATTTGTTTCCAGGGCTCCGGAATTTTGATCTGAAAAGGGTTGGTGTTCCATAACAGCATCTGAAGCTGCTGGGCCAAAAGCCGCTTATGGCCCTTACCTTCAGGCCAGAAAAACCGCCCCTGCGACAGTCGTTTATGGCACAGCCAGAATCCCTGACCATCATAAACCAGGATTTTCAAGGATTGTCTGCTTTTATTGGTGAATACAAAGACCGTGCCTGAAAAAGGATCGGCCTTAAGCACCGTCCGGCAGAGCTTAAAAAGGCCATCAATGCCTTTTCTGAAGTCCACAGCGCCCGTGGCCACCAGAATCCGCATATGCGCTGTGATCTGGATCATGACAGAAAGCCTTTCAAGATATCTGCAACAGTGGGATGCTCTCCGCTACCGGATAACTTAAGAAACGAGCCATCGCAGCGCTGGCAAAACAATTGCCACTTATCCTGTGTCGGGAATAAGCTGTTAAAATTGATCTCTGTGAATTCTGACCTCTGGCAGTCGACCTGGGGATAAGGCTGTGACAAATTCACCCGTTTTTTCAGATCTGCATAGGATAGTCTTAGCCTTTGGCTGACATGTGAAATGGAATGGCTCCGGCAAAGCCCTATCGCAGCATGCCAAAGATGCTCCGGTATGGGCTCCTGCTTGATTCGGCTGCTGCGCCAATCTTGAAACTGCTGTCGAACATTTTCTACCGCTGAGTGATTGTCTGTAACTGAATTTTTCATCGGCCATCCTCCTTTTTGTGGTAAGATGGCCTATCATAACCGATGAGGGATGCGTTTGTTAAGCACGCTTGCCGAAAGGACACGAACGACTCACGGTGGTTTTTGATAAGGGGATGAACGCGGATGAGAATTACGCCTGGATTGATGAGCACTCGCGCATTCATTTCATCACCACCTATTCCACTTATTTCGCCCAGGACCTTGCCGCAACCCCGCTTGAACGGTTCGAACCGGTGGATATTCCCTATAACCGTCGTCTCATGGATGAGGGAAAGGAAGAAGAATGCCTTTTGGCCTACCGGAGCAAGGGAGAATATTGGGGCAAGGAGCGGTCGGTGATCGTCACCTATAATCCCTCCTCCCGCCGCATGCAGCAATATACATTCGACGATAAGCTGGAGGCAGTCCGTCGGGAGCTCCTTTCCATGCGGACAAAGGTAAGAGACAAGGCACCCCACTGGAGAAAAAAGGATGCCGTCAAAGAGCGCTATTTGCGCCTTTGCGAGCGGATGCACATATCTTCAGACCTTTACGAGCTTACATTCGAGCATTCCGCCGACGGTCTTTCCATGAGTTTCCGTAAAAACGCTTATCTGGTCGAGCGCAGGCAATCCATGTTCGGGAAGAATATCATTATCACAGACAACACGGACTGGACGATGGGAGATATCGTACAAGCAAGTCTTGATCGCTGGCAAGTGGAGGATCGCTTCCGTCTGAGCAAGAATGACGATCTCGTTGGAGTAAGCCCCGTGCGTCACTGGACGGACAGCAAGATAAGATGCCATCTTTTCACTTGCGTCACTGCCATGACGTATCTGCGCCGGATCGAACTGAGACTGGCGGCAGTCGGAATCAATCGAACGGCTGCCAATGTCATGGAAGACATGGGGAAACTGCATCAAACCTTGACTATGAGGAAGGGAGATCGCAAGCCGAAACGCCGCATCGAGACGCCCAGTAAGACCCAGGCAGAAGTCCTGTCGGCGTTCGGACATTACGTAGACGCCGGTGGGGTCTTACAACCAGTCGAGACGTGAAATCCCCGCCCGACGGGGGCTGGCGACCTTTGTTGTAGTTTTATCCCGGAAACTCCTGTCAAACAGTCCAAATACGTTGTGCAGATTCTGCGGGTCAATGCCGATGCCGTTGTCGCGAACATAGTAAACGGTCTGGCCGCCCTCCGTGGTCAACGCCGATCTCCACCACCGGCGCCGGTTGATCACCCATGAATTTTACGGCATTATCCAGAAGGTTCTGAAAAACCTCCACCAGACGGAAACGATCGCCGGTGACAATAACCGGCGCAGACGTGATCACGATATTTACACCCCGTTGAGCGATTTGTCCAGCCACCAGTTTCAGGGCGGTACCTGCTTGGAACCTCAGGTCACTCAAAAAAAGCACGTCGCCGCCATCCCGCCGGACCAGCAGGGTTTCTGCGGTCCGGCTGGGCGTCGGCCAGTGGCTGATCAACGGATAAAGATAAATACCCGGATCAATCCGGAACACCAGCAAGCCGATGGGTCGACTGTGACCCGGCACATCGAGAATGGGAACCAGCAGGCTCAAATGTGCGGGACCTTCGGAACCATCCCGATGAAATCCCAGAAAAGACACTTGTCCCGAATCCAGACATACAAGTTCATCCTGCGCCAGATGGGGAGCCAGCGGCTCGGGCAGATCGGGAACAGCCATCCGTTCCCCGCCACTGGCATCCAGCAGAAATATCCGATCGTATTGATAATGGAGCCGGAATTTGCTGAGCCAGACTCTCAGTTGGCGGAGCGCATCCGTATCTTCCGGATTTTCGAAAAAGCGCTGCACCAATGCAGAAAAAGGGGCGTTCTGGTAGAGAATATTGGCATCCGCAAAACGCTCTTTTCGCCACTGCACCAGTTCGCTCACCTTCAGCTCCGCAATAGCGGAAAGCTGCCGCTCGACTTCGGAACGGAAACGCCGCTCGTAGTTCCGATAGTAGAAAACACCTGCCAGGATAATTCCCACTGACAGAATGCCGAAAATCAGCATGAGCCGGCGCGAGGCTGTTCTGTCCCCGTCATCACGCAGGGGAGACGGGGGGAGAAGTCCAGAAAAGGCGGCGTATGGATCTGTGTCATAACGGTGTTCCAGTTTTTATCGGTTTGGGTTCATATCCGGGCTTGAGGAGCCACAAGGAAATCGAATTGGAAATATTTTCGGTGAGAATCGACCCCAGCCTGTTAGCGTGCCGCCTACCTTCTCAGGCGGCGTTCAGATCAGTTTATGCTGTTGACTTTTGATATGGAACTTCCGAGAGGTCTGTTTCAGATTTCAACACAGATCGTAGTATGTTAATACTATAGGAATCACTTATTAAATCAACTCAATTCAGATAATTTAGGCAATTGTAGGGGCATTTTTCAGGAAGCGAACAAAGTGTTGTTAACTGATTGACATTACTGATATGGATAACTGTAGGTTCTGAATGGGCCCTTTCCACTATGAAGAAAAAGCAATCGGGGGCGGCGGCATGAATCTTGTCAGTGACGCATTTGGAAGGATTGTCGATAATCTCCACGACGGATTGTATTTCGTCGATCGGGACAGAAAAATCTTATACTGGAACAAAGCCGCAGAGAAAATTTCGGGTTTTACCGCTGAAGAGGTGGTCGGCAAGTCCTGTTCCGACAATATGTTGACGCATGTCGATGCCGACGGAATCGAGCTCTGCCTGGGCGATTGTCCGCTTGCGGCAAGCATTTCAGATCGAGAGCCGCGTGAAGCCGAAGTTTACCTGCACCATAAGGATGGGCACAGAATACCGGTTTCCGTGCGTGTCAGCGCCCTGACCGATGCCGAAGACAACGTGATCGGCGGCATTGAATTATTTACGGATATCACCAATCAGCACGCCAACGCATTGCGGGTAAAAGAGCTTGAGGCGCTGGCGCTTCTGGACAGGCTGACGCAACTGGCAAACCGAAATTACATTGAAAAAGAGATCCAGAGCCGGTTCGAGGAGAAAAAGCGTTTCAATGTTCCGTTCGGTATTCTCTTTATGGACATCGACCATTTTAAAAAAGTCAATGACACCTATGGCCATGACATCGGGGATGAAGTACTGAAGTTTGTCGCCAATACATTTGTTGCAAATTCCAGACCCTTTGACAGTTACGGCCGCTGGGGAGGGGAGGAGTTTATCGGCATTATCCGCAACGTCACCTGCCGGGACCTCGAATATATCGGCAACCGGCTGCGGCTGCTCGTTGAAAATTCCTACATTCCCCACCAAAACAAGAAACTGCATGTCACCATTTCGATCGGCGCCGCGATCGTCAAGGAAGACGACACGATTGAAAGCCTTGTTAAAAGAGCGGACATCCTGTTGTACAAAAGCAAAGCAGCAGGACGAAACCGCCTGACAATTGAAGAAGAAACCGTGCCTTGATCGCTCGTAAAATGCAACCCGATCAGCCCAAAAGCTGTCGTGCCATTACCCACCAATACGCGAAACGCCAGCGACCCATAGAAAGAATGGCTGTAGCGCCGGAAAACATCTGAATACGGAGCGCCATTATGGAAATCCTGATCGCAGAAGACGATGAACCGATACTGGAGATGCTGGCCAACATCCTGGACTCTCTGGGTCATACGGTCCTGACAGCCCGAGACGGTCAGAAAGCCAGGCATATTTTTCAGACGAAATCCGTTCCCATGGTCATAACGGACTGGCTCATGCCGCAAATGGACGGACTGGAGCTGAGCAGGAAAGTCCGCGAGGTTTCCAGGGATCACTATACTTACATTATCGTGGCCACGGAAAATTAACAGAAAAAAGCGCTGCTGAAAACCCTGAAATGCGGGGTTGACGATTTCATTCTGAAACCCTTTGACGTGGACGAGCTAAGTACCCGAATCAATGCCGGTGAACGGATCATCAATTTGGAGAAATCGCACTGGAATCTTCAGCGGATTCTTATCGAAAGCCGCAACAAGCTTCGAATCGTCGTGGATTCCCTTCCCGAGGAAATCGTATCCATCGATGCAGATCTTCGAATTGTTTCGGTGAACACCAGTTTTGTCAAAAGAAGAGGGCTTGGTTTTAGGACGGCTATCGGCTCCCCCTGTTTTCAAGAAGCATACTGGCACATGGCAACCACCCGTTTTCAGACCATCATGGGGCATGCACGGGATGTGTTCACTTCGGGCTTGCCGATTCTTTTACAGGAATCCACGGATGAAGGCGTTCAGGGCAAACGCCATATTGAATTACATCTGCTGCCGATCATACATGAAGCCGGCAAGGTGGTTCAGGTAGCCATTGTCTCAAGGGATGTAACCGATCAGCGGCAAAAAGCGGTTGAAATCTCAAACCTTAACCAAAGACTCCAAAGCGCAGTCATTCAGATACAGGAAAAAAACGTCAAACTGGCGGAAACGCTGTCAGAATTAAAAGGCACCCAGTCCCAGATGGTTCAGGCTGAAAAAATGGCATCCATCGGTCAACTGGCGGCGGGCGTGGCCCACGAAATCAACAATCCGGTAGGGTTTGTCAGCAGCAATTTGAAAACGCTCACCGATTATCAGCAGGACCTGCACCAGATCCTCTCAGCCTATGGCCAGCTGCTGGGACAGCTTACCGGTTTGAAAGACAGCGGCCTGGATATTCCGGCAATTGAAGCCTTTGCCGTGCAGTTGCAGAAAAAGGCGAAGGATCTGGATATCGACTATATTCTGGAAGATACCCCCGGCCTTATCGCTGAATCCCGGGAAGGCCTGGATCGTATCAAAAAAATCGTTCAGGACCTGAAAGACTTTGCCCATCCCGGAGATGACGTTCTGAAACTGTCTGATATGAACCTGAATCTGGACACCACCCTGAATATCGTCTGGAACGAATTGAAATATAAGGCAACCGTTCATAAAGCGTATGCGGCGGATCTTCCCCGGATCAAGTGCTATCCCCAGCAGCTCAATCAGGTATTCATGAATATTCTGGTTAACGCAGCTCAGGCCATTGAAAAGCAAGGGGAAATCCGGATTGTCACCCGCGAATCAGACGGTTTTGTTGAAATCATCATCAGCGACACCGGACAGGGCATTCCGGAGGCGAATCTTTCCAGAATATTCGACCCGTTTTTCACCTCCAAGGAAGTCGGTAAAGGAACGGGTCTGGGGCTGAACGTGGCTTACAACATCATCAAAAAACATCAGGGCAACATCGATGTTCAGAGCCAAGTGGGGAAAGGCACAACATTTTCCGTCCGGATTCCTGTAAACGGGCCTGAGACGTCTCTTTCCAAAGACGTGACGTAGCGGCCCGGCTGAGAATCAATATTTGAGCCGCTGGTTATAACTCCTTGAAAATCGCCGCTGCCTTATCGATATCTTCCGGACAGAACACGAACAGGCACTTGGCATCCGGTGAGGATACCGAACCATAAACATAGTTGATGTTGATTCCCTCTTCTCCGAATTTTGTGGTGATTCTGGCCATTTCCCCGGGCTTGTTCTCCAGTTCGATGGCAATCACCGGCATCACGTCGAATATATATTCGTTCTTGGACAGCAGATCGACTGCCTTGTCCGTATTATTGACCAGAAGACGTATCAATGCATGTTCCGCGGAGTCCTTGCGCATGGAATTGTAGCTGGATGCCGAGGCAATCCGCTTTAACGACTTTCCCCTTGCCTGAAAAAGCTCTTTCACATAACTGGATGCATCCTGTATGGTCAGGGCGTCGATGTTGATTCCGGCATTCGACAGCAAATAGGATAATTTGCCCAGTTCTCCGGGTACGTTTTGCAAGAATAACGATATTTCAGTTCGGACCATGATGTTTTCCTCCTGTTGAGGTTGCACGCGATGACGGTTTGCATAATCGGCTTTTCCGATCACGGATAATTGCATACTACGTTATCGCCAACATTTCAATACAGAGACAGAACCGTCATGAATATTTTTCATGAATCTGCCGCACGCCCGCCATTCATTGACAAAACCGAAAAGGGGCTTAGATTTATGCGCAAGGTAATTACCGGAACAATCACATCAATTTCATTCCATGGCTGCATGAACCAAAGAATTCATTCGCATATGGCCCGTGAACGCTTACGGTTCAGCAAGCTTTAGGTGAGCATAACGGAGGATTTTCAATGTACGAAACCAAAGAGCAGGTCCTGGAGCAAGTGCTGGCCCAGGAAAAACCGCACTGTCCGCACTGTGGCACGGAAATGAACATCTGGGAAGTCCCCCCGATTCCGGTTGGTGACGGACTGGGGTGGGGAACACCGTATTTGTTTCTATGCTTTAACGACGAATGCAAGCTTTATAAAGAAGGCTGGGAAAACCTGATGGAAAACTATTCGCATCATGCATCCTACCGGTGCATGAATTATCCGGGAACCCAGCAGTTCGAGCTGATGCCGGTATTCAGCCCCATGGGCGGAACCGGACAGATCATCGACAATCAAGTTCTGGCTCAGGAAGAAGCGCTGAAAGAAAACATCAAAAAAGGGTTTTCCATTCTGGCGGATTGTTATGTTTCCAAGGATTCCCCCTCAGTACTCAGAATCATTCTCGACCCCACGGAACCTTCCCGGGTCCGGTTGAAAGCCGCCGAGATGATCGGCGATATCGGCGATCTGGAAGCCGTTGAACCGCTTAAAAACCTCAAAGCTGGGAAATCGCCTCATTCAGGAAAAACTGGATGCATCGGTCCAGAAAATTCATGAGCGGTTTTTTACGCGGGAATGTCCGTTCTGCGCGGAAATCATCAAAAAAAGAGCCACGGTCTGCAAGCACTGCAACCGGGAAATCGCCGGTTGTTAATCAAAGGCAAAACAGCTACCTTCCCCCTTTGACAAAGGGGGATTGAGGGGGATTTTCAGAAGGACGGCCGTCTAAAAATCCCCAATGACTTTTTATTTTCAACCGGAAAAATCCATTCATTGTATTATCAGCGACCGCCCTGTCATCAACTCCGGTTTTTCAATGCCCATGATTTCCAGAATCGTGGGAGCGATATCGCCCAGCACACCTGACCGGAGACCAGCCTGTTTTCGCGTGTCATCCACCAGAATCAGCGGCACCGGATTCAGGGTATGCGCGGTGTAGGGATTGCCGTTTTCATCCGCCATGGTTTCCGCGTTTCCATGATCGGCGGTTATCAGCACCGCACCACCCATGGTTTGAACTTTTTCCACGATTCTGCCCACGCATTCATCCACCGTTTCGCAGGCGCGAATGGCCGCATCCAGAAAACCGGTATGGCCGACCATGTCCATATTGGCAAAATTGAGCACCACCAGTTGGTAGGCGGTTTCGTCCAATCGGGATAGCAGTTGTTCAGTAACGGTTCTGGCGCTCATTTCCGGTTTCAGGTCATAGGTGGCAACGTCTCTAGGAGACGGAATCATGCACCGATCCTCCTGAGGGAACGCTTTTTCCTCACCGCCATTGAAAAAATAAGTGACATGCGCGTATTTTTCAGTCTCCGCAATCCGCAACTGGCGAAGCCCGCTCCGGCTGACGACTTCTCCCAGAATATCCTTCAGGCTGATTGGTGCAAAGGCAATGGGCAGAGAAAACGCCTCATCGTACTGGGTCATGCAGACATAACCACAGAGCTTGGGCAAGATCCGGCGGTCAAAACCAGTGAATTCCGCATCATTAAGGGCGTGGGTGATCTGGCGGACCCGGTCGGATCGAAAATTAAAGCAGATCACCCCGTCCCCGTCCCGAAAAATCCCCAGCGGGTGATCACCTTTATCGGTCAATACAACGGGCTTGACAAATTCATCCATTTCCCCGCGGTGATAGGCTTTTTGAACGGCTTCCACCGGATCAATTTCATGCAGGCCGTCACCGGCGGTATACAGGCGATACGCCATTTCCGTCCGGTCCCATCGCTTGTCCCTGTCCATGGCGTAAAAACGGCCGCAGATCGATGCGATATCCCCGTAATTATGCCGGCAGATATGCTCTCTGAGCCGTCGGATAAACATATCGCCGCTGTCCGGCGGCGTATCCCGGCCATCTAATATCGCATGAACAAACACCTGTTTCAAACCGTTTTTTCTGGCCATGTCCAGAAGCGCCAGCAGATGATGGATATCACTGTGTACCCCGCCGTCGGAAACCAAACCGACGAGATGCAGCGCGGAATTCCCGGCATTGACTTTCGACAGGATGGTTTTCAGTGTCGGATTCTCAAAAAAATCCCCTTCGCGAATCGCCTTGTTAATCCGCACCAGATCCTGATAGACGACCCTGCCGGCTCCGATATTCATGTGGCCGACTTCGGAATTGCCCATCACGCCTTCCGGAAGTCCCACCGCCTCTCCCGAACACAGCAGCCGGGTATGAGGATAGCTGTTCTTCAGGCGCTTCAGGCAGGGCGAATTCGCCAGTTCAACCGCATTGGCAATTCGGGAATCGCTGATTCCCCAGCCATCAAGAATCATGAGCAGGCACATCCGATTCTTCATCGGTATCATCCTCCTGGAAAGTATCATCCATTTCGATTTGCGGACTGTCAACCCGAATCCTGGGAACATCCGACCAGAGCCCTTCCAGATTATAGAATCTGCGAATCGGGTCATAAAACACATGGATCACCACATGGTCATAATCCAGAAGAATCCAGTGCCCGGAGCCCACCCCCTCGACCCCAAGGGGCCGGATATGATTATCCCGCATCTCTTTCTGGACATGATCGGCAATGGCCATGACCTGGCGGCTGGAACGCCCGCTGCAGATGATGAAATAATCAGTGATCGCCGTCATGCCCCGAAGATCCATGACCACAATGTCCAGGGCTTTTTTTCCCTGTGCGGCTTGAATAAAAAGATCCAGTGACGGATCAAACTGCAACTGCTGGGTCATTGATAAAGTCCTTTGCTGGCAATAAATTCAAATACTCTTTCCGGAACCAGAAACCGGATGGATCGGCACTTGCGTACCAGGGTTCGGATGGCAGAGGATGAGATTTCCAGGGATGTCACACCGATCAGATGCACGGGCTGAAACTCGGGATGAACAAAAACCGATTGCTGACGGTCGAATTGATAGCCGGGTATCAGCACATCCAGATAATCGGCAACGGCAATGGACATGTCCTGAAACTGCACGCGGTTATGCGCTTCCGGCCTTCCCATGACAATCAGGGGCGTTCCGCCCAGGATTCCCATAAAATCTTTCCAGGTATGAAGTTCGAGAAAGGCATCCATGCCGATAATCAAAAAACGCGGGTCCGTTTCCGGCAACACCTTTGAAAAATAGGACAGGGTATCAATCGTATAGGAAGGGCCGGTACGCTTCAACTCCACATCCGATACGACAAAATCGGGATCATTTTCAACAGCGCATCGAATCATCTCCATGCGGTCCGAAGGGCTGGCAATGCCGACTCCGAATTTATGCGGCGGAATGGCGGAGGGGATCAGATAGACCCGTCCCAGTCCAAACCGTTCCCTTACCTCCAGAACCGTACGCAAATGCCCGATATGAATCGGATTAAATGTGCCACCGAACAGCCCGATCCGCATGGACATCCTTTCTCTTCCCCTGCTGCTGCCTGTATTCCCGCTTGGGCCTGCTACTCCCTGATCTGCCCGTCCCCGAACACCACGAATTTGGTGGTTGTAAGCTCTTCCAGTCCCATGGGACCGAATGCATGGAGCTTGGTGGTGCTGATGCCGATTTCAGCCCCCAGTCCCAGTTGCCCCCCGTCATTAAACCGGGTGGATGCATTCACCAGCACCACGGATGAGTCCACCTCGCGAACAAACCGTCTGGCCCTTTCATAATCCCGCGTCACAATGGCATCGGTATGGCTGGAGCCGTATGCGGCGATATGTGATATGGCATCGTCCATGCCGGAAACCACTTTAACGGCCAACGTGAGATTCAGATATTCAGCCGGCCAGTCCGCATCTGTCGCCAATTCGGCCCGGGGAAGAATCCGGCATGTCTTCTCGCATCCCCGAAGCAAAACGCCTGCGCCGGTGAGCGTTTCCGCTACTTTCGGCAAAAAAACAGAAGCCGCGCTTTCATGAACGAGAAGGGTTTCCAGGGCATTGCAGACTCCCGGCCGCTGGACCTTGGCATTGAAGCAAATCCTTTCCGCCATGTCGAGATCCGCCCCGCTGTCCACAAACACGTGGCATACGCCTTTATAATGCTTGAGGACAGGGATTCTGGAATTCTCAACAACAAACCGGATCAGGCTTTCGCCGCCTCGGGGAATGATCAGATCAATCCATTCTTCCTGTTGCAGCAGCGTGGTGACGGCGCTCCGATCCCGGACAGGAATCACCTGGGCGGACTCCTTCGGCAGCCCGGCTTCCTGGAGGGCCCGGGCAATGAGCGACGCCAGAACCTGGTTGGAGTGGTAGGCTTCTGAACCGCCGCGAAGGACCACGGCATTTCCCGATTTCAGGCAAAGCGCCGCCGCATCAATGGTGACGTTGGGTCTGGACTCATAGATGATGCCGATCACGCCCAGCGGAATCCGCACCCGTGAAACCTCCAGTCCGTTGGGTCTGCGATAGCTCCGGATGGATGTCCCAACCGGATCCTCCAGCACAGCCACCTCCCGAAGTCCGTTCATCATGGCATGAATCGTGGCATCGGTTATGGTCAGACGGTCGATCATGGCCGGCGAAAGTCCGGATTGCCGGCCCGCTGCAACATCCTTGGCGTTTTCCTGCTGAATGAATCCCGCATTTTCCCCAATCAGATCCGCCAGCTTCAGCAGCATGGCGTTTTTTTGAAAGGTCGGGCACCTGGCCATTTCCCGTGAAGCTGCCTTTGCAGCCCTTGCCATATCACTGACCATGGATTCAACAGTCATGTATTCCTCCAGATTTTGTGGTAATTACCAGATTATCCCTGTGGATGACTTCATCATAGGGTTTTTCCCCCAGTCGATCCCGGATCTGGCGGGATTGAAGCCCCATGATTTTCCGAATGTCCGCAGCACTGTAATTCACAAGCCCCGTGCCCAGCATCTCGCTTTCCGCGGTTTTAAACTCAACGGGCGCACCGATTCCAAACTCGCCTTCAACGCCCACGATGCCGCTGGAAAGAAGACTCTTTCCCCGTTTGAGGACAGCCGTCGCAGCGCCCTGATCGATAACGATGACCCCTTCGGGTTTAAGGGAATAGCCGATCCAGCATTTTCTCCTTGCCAGCCGTTCTGCCTGGGGAACAAAAAATGTGCCGTATGTTCCGCCATCAAAAAGCTTTTCCAGAATGTCCGGAACATTGCCGTTGGCAATCACCAGGGGAACGCCTGCAGCCGTTACTTTTTTTGCAGCATTGATCTTGCTGAGCATGCCGCCGGTCCCCAGAGATCCGGGGATACCCCCTGCGATTTTCTCCAGGCTCTTTTTAAACTCCGTTACCATGGGAATCAGTTCGGCATCGGGATCGGAGCGGGGATCCGTGGCATACAAACCATCGATATCGGTCAGGATGATCAACATGTCGGCATCCATCAGCAGCGCAATCATGGCCGCCAGATTGTCATTGTCACCGAATTTGATGGATTCAATGGCAACCGTATCATTCTCGTTGATGATGGGAACCACCTGCCAGGACAGCAGGGTATAGAGGGTATTTCTGGCATTCAGATAGCGCTTGCGGTTATTCAGGTCATCGCTGGTCAGCAAAATCTGGGCGACTTTGTTTCCATAGCGCTCGAATGCGTTTTCATATTCCATGATGAGGCTGGCCTGGCCCACTGCCGAGACGGCTTGGCGTTTGGGGATTTCATCGGGCCTTTTGGCCAGGCCGATCTTGCGGATACCGGCCGACATGGCGCCGGATGTCACCAGAATGACTTCCAGGCCCCGATCGATCAGCCTGCAGATCTGACGACTGATGGACCGGACGACATTCAGGTCCAGACCGCTGTTCTCGGTAAGCACATTGCTGCCTACTTTGACAATTACCCGTCTGGCATTGTCAAAACTCGTTTTCCTGTCGGTTTTCATCGGCTGCATCCAGAAAGCTTACGATGGTTGATATCAAATCGTCGATACCCGATCCGTTCACGGCGGATATTCGAATCAGAGATTTTTTGCCCGGAAGCGATCCAATGGCCTTCTGAAATGCGTCCGCAGCCGCGTTTGCCCCGGTAAGATCCATCTTGCTGAGCACTACGATCTGTGGCTTATGGCTCAGCAATTCGCTGTACAGGGACAGTTCGCGATTGATGGTTTCATAATCCCTGAGCGGATCATTGGGATCAATGACTGAAACGTCAATCAGGTGAACCAGAAAACGGGTGCGCTCGACGTGCCTTAAAAACTGAATCCCGAGCCCCGCACCCTCATGGGCCCCTTCAATCAGTCCCGGAATGTCGGCAACAACAAACGCTTCTCCGCCCCAGCGGGGCTTTACGACCCCAAGATTCGGGATCAGCGTGGTGAACGGATACGCCCCGATTTTGGGACGGGCGGAAGAAATCACGGAAATCAGCGTGGATTTTCCGGCATTCGGAAGCCCGACCAGACCGACATCGGCGATCAGTTTCAGCACCAGGCGAATGTTTAAGGTTTCGGCAGGCTCTCCTGGCTGGGCAAACCGCGGGGTTTGATGCGTGGAGGTTTTGAAGTGGGTATTGCCCTGCCCTCCCCTGCCGCCTTTTGCCAGAACAAAGGTTTCATCGGGGTTGACAAAGTCTTTGATGAGTTCGCCCGTATCGGCGTTAACGACCTGGGTGCCGGGCGGGATTTCAACGATCAGGTCATCGCCGTCTTTTCCGGTTCTCTGGTTTCCCTCGCCCCCGGACCCGTTTTGAGCTTTAAAGAATTTTTTGTAATTAAAATCATAAAGCGTGCGTTTCCGGGAAGAAGTAACCAGGATAATGTCTCCGCCCCTGCCCCCGCTGCCGCCATCCGGGCCGCCTTTGGGAATGAATTTTTCTCGCCGGAAACTGACGCAACCACTGCCGCCTTTGCCGGATTCAACCGTAATATTCGCTTCGTCTATGAATTTCACTCGGCATAAACGCTGACTTTTTTTCGGGTCCGACCATAGCGTTCATATTTGACGACGCCATCCATCGTAGCAAAAAGGGTATAATCTTTTCCTAATCCCACATTGTTTCCCGGATGAATCTGCGTGCCGACCTGGCGAACCAGAATGTTCCCGGCTCGAACGATTTCACCACCGAAACGTTTGACGCCTCTGCGCTGGGCATTGCTGTCGCGGCCGTTTCGTGAGCTGCCGCCTGCTTTTTTGTGTGCCATATCCTAAACTCTCCACATCACCTGTCAAACATTACCTGCCAGCAAAAACAATCCAATAAAAGATCCATCTCGGTTCAAAACCGAGAAATTTCAGGATCAGACTTCGATGCTGTCGATTTTTACGGCGGTATAATCCTGACGATGGCCTTGCTTTTTGCGATAGCCTTTTCGGCGTTTAAATTTAAATACGATGATTTTATTTCCCCGATCCTGTTCCACAATACGCGCATTGACCTTGGCGTTCTCCAGAACCGGTTTACCCACGGAAAGATTTTCACCATCCGAATAGAGAAGTACTTTATCAAAAGCCACAGTCGATCCGACTTCCCCTGGAATTTTCTCAATCCTCAGTGTTTCGCCCGCCTGAACCCTGTATTGTTTTCCGCCTGTTGCAACGACAGCGTACATATCCTTGACCCTCCTTGAAACAACAAATAAAATACGTTTTAAAATCCCCAATTTTTAATCTTTTTGTGAATAATGTCAAGATTTTTCTGTGACAGAAACGGAAAAAATGATACATTCGAGAGAAATACGAACATCAGCCCCGGAACCGTCCCTAAAAAAAGCGGAGTCATGCCATGAACTCATTTTCTATGGTAAGTATCATACACAAAGACGGCGATAAAATCCAGTCTGTTTCCATCGATCTTATCGGCGAAGAACCTCTTTCGATTCGGATCGACGGTAAGCCCTATTCGGTTGTCATGCGAACACCGGGAGATGAAATCGCCCATGCCGCAGGATTCTGCCTGACCGAAGGCATCGCCGACGTACCGGAAGACATCACGGCCCTTGCCTGCTGTGACGGTTCGGACAGCAACGTGGTCACGGTGACGCTGACCGAAACCCAGCGCCGGAAAATTGCCGGTTACCTGGACAGACGCGGATATATCAGCCAGACCAGCTGCGGTATCTGCGGAAAAGAGCTGGTACAGGATATCATGACTGTCATCTCGCCGATCCGCGATGACACGCAGTTCAGCATTGACAGCGCCAGCGCCTGTCTGGAAGATTTTTCCAGACACCAGCCCCTGCGCCGGAAAACCCGGGCCACCCATGCCGCCTTGATCATCGGCACCAGCACCGAAGTGCTGTCTTCGGCCGAAGATGTGGGCCGCCACAATGCCGTAGACAAGGTCATCGGAAAATTGTTCCTGAATCATACCCTTTCCCAGGCAAAAGGGCTGGTTCTGTCCTCCCGGATCAGCTACGAACTGGTTCAAAAAGCCGCCCGGGCCAAAATCCCCGTCATTCTTGCCGTTTCCCGGCCGACGTCTCTTGCGGTAAACCTGGCATCCCGGCTCAATATGACGCTGGCCTGCCTGGCCCCGAAAACCGGCCTGTATGTCTTCTGCGGAGAGCAGCGGCTGGTTGCCTGAACTATGTGAATCGTGAAAGGAAATCGCTATGAAATCAAGAAGACAGCTCGTATGGCTATTGGCGGCGATGACCCTGCTTGCGCTAGGGGCTGCAGGGGCTGAAGAAATCAACATCGGCGCACTCAACGACCTGACCGGCGCAACCTCGAATGTGGGCAAGGATTATGCGCTTGGCGTTGCGGAAGCTGTTAATTATGTCAATGACATTGGCGGCATTAACGGCAAACCCCTCAAACTCTTTCAGTATGATTACGGCTACCGGACCCCTGAAGTGCTGGCCAAATACACGCTGTTTAACCGGAAAAAATGCGTGGCTATTCTCGGCTGGGGCACGGGAGACACCGAAGCCCTTGCGCCGGCAGTAACCGGTGACAGGATACCGTATGTTTCGGCATATTACTCCGCACATCTTTGCGACCCCGGGAAAACGCCTTATAATCTGTTTTTCGCAACGGATTATTCCACCCAGGCAAGGGCCCTCATCACGGCCTGGTTTGATAAAAAATGGCCGGCCAAACCGGATTTCGGAAAACGCAATCCGCTGATCGTCTGCGCCTACATGGCGGCATCTCCGTTCAGCAGCGCTGCCATCAAGGCCGCCAAGGACCAGGCCGCGATGCTGGGCTTTGACATCGGGCCGGACCAGGACATTTCCCTTTTTGCCATCGACACCAAAAGCCAGATTCAGGAGTTGATAGAAATCAAGCCCGATGTGGTCCTTCATACCAATACCATCATGTCCGTGGCCGCCACGCTGCGGGATGCCCATGCGCTCAAGATAGGCGCGGACAACATTATCCTGAACCCGGGATTCGATGAAAACCTTCCCGTGCTCGCGGGAAAGGCTGCCGATGGCGCCATGGGATGCGCGCCCTGGGCTTTTTTCGGACAGAACGTCAAGCTCATGGATAAAGTCATGGAATACGCAAATAAATACAACCCCGGCATTCCTGCCGACAAACGGACCATTCATACGGTTCAGGCATGGGCCAATGTTTTGGGACTGGCGGAAGCCTTAAAACGAGCGGACAAGGCAGGCGATCTTTCCGGGGAAAACATCCTGAAAAACGGATTTGAAACCATGACGGATTTTGAAGTCGGACTCGGTATGACGCCGGTTTCTTTCTCGACAACGGATCACCGGCCCGAAAGCACTGCCAAAATCTACGAATGTCAGGGCGGCAACTTTTTGCTTCTGGATGAAGTGGATTTAAAAACCCGATGGCCCGAGAAATGGCAGCGCCAATGGTTGGGCTGGTAGCCATAAAATGAACAATTTCAAAACAGCCAAGCGCTCGGCATGAACAGCCGAAGGCCGGAAACGCGTCAATACAGAAAACTAAAGACGTTAGAGCCTCTTGTAAGACTTCTTCAAATTGCCTCTTCCGTCATACCGGCGAAAACCGGTATCCATTGAATTCAAGGACTTCTGGGCCCCGGTTTTCACCGGGGGTGACGAGCGGTGGTACTTTTGCAAGAGGCTCCTTAAATTGAGAAAACGACGGCTTGCTCAAACCATGCAACTTCAAAGGGAGGGAGTCATGAAACACCGTAACACGATGAACTGCAAAATCGTTTTGATTCTGGTTGTCCTGGGATTTCTGTCCGGCTGCGCCGGAATGGCGGGAAAATCCACGGATCAGACGTTTAAGGCGCCAATCGTCACCCTGGATTCCATGGAAGTGGCACATTACTGGGGGTGGTGGTATTATGCCAAAGCCGTTCCGCCAACTTATGGTACGGCCGGGAACTACGGCGCGCCGCTCAATCTGGCATTTATTTTCAATATCCAGAACCCCAATTCCTTTCCCGTCATGCTGGAAAGCCTGAAATTTACCGTTGCCTTTGAAGAATTCGACCTGAACACGCTCATTTTAACAGACACCCAGTGGATTCCGCCTGGAAAAATAAACCAGGTCCGCGTCCATGCCATGTTTGACGGCGAGCAGTCCCGGCTCAGCCTGATGCTGGTTGATGCCGTGAAGCTGAAGGAAAAGGGGACCGACGCCATGACTCTGCTCGATAAATGGTGGACCGGCATATCGCATTCCGATTTTCCGGTTCATGTCAGGGAAGGAGCGGCCGTATTTAAGGCGGACAACCTGGTTAGGGTAAGCGCTTTCAAGGCCACCTATCCCCAATGAGAGATCTTCGTTTCCTAACGTTTACGTTCATGCTCTGACACGGCTGAAAGGGCTATTCGCATTCAATCTTCCAAGCCCGATTCCTTGCACTTGAATTCTCTTTCCACATGCGATAGAGTACAGAATATCCATGTGGTTTCCCATAAATTAATCTACTGCTGCTAAATAATCAGCCCAAACCCATAGAACGATACCCATGCAACCCACCACGCAACATAAAAAAATTATTGCGGACAACCGAAAAGCCCGGTTCAATTATTTCATCGAAGATGCATACGAAGCGGGGATCGTCCTGAAGGGCACTGAAGTCAAGTCCATGAGAAACGGCAAGGTCAATATCAAGGATGCGTACGCCAAGATTCAAAATGGAGAAGTCTTTCTCTATCAGATGCATATCGGTGTTTATGCCTTTGCCTATTATGGAAACCATGATCCGCTGAGAGTCCGTAAACTGCTGCTGCATCGGCGCGAAATCGAAAAACTTTACGGAAAAGTCAACGAAAAAGGGCTGTCTCTGATTCCGCTTCAAGTCTATTTTTTCAACGGCAAGGTCAAAGTCAAGATCGGGCTGGCAAAAGGCAAGCACTTGTACGATAAACGGGAAACCATTAAAAAACGGGACGCGCAGCGGGATTTTGACAGGGGGGGACATAGATAGGCGGGCCTTCGGACCCGCTATTGACAACCTTGCCGGCTTGTTATATAATGATTAAAGATCTTGTTCTTTAACATCATCTCCGCAAATGGGGGGCGCAACGGCTTCGACGGGGATATTGAAACTTTGGCTGCATACCGAGCTCCTGCCCGCTCGTTAAACTGACGGGAATAAATATAATCGCAGACGATTATAACTACGCTGTAGCCGCTTAGGCTACCGTCCTGTCGGATTTACTCCTGCGGATCCGATAAGGGCGTCAACAGCGGGATAGCCTGCCTCTGTACGCCTGATTCAAGGCCTGCGAAATTCATATCGGGATAACTGCTTGCAGATCCAGCCTGAAGGAGCCGCAAGTGGTGACAATCAAACTTCAGGATATGTATGTAGACGTCAAAGCGGAAAGTTTTCGGACGCGGGTTCAACTCCCGCCGCCTCCACCATTTTTATTAAATAAATATAGTAAGTTATAACAATACTATTAATCATTACCCCTTCCAGCCCCATAATAGCCCCACTGTTGGCGAAAAGGTTCACAAAAAAACATCACCACTTTTCGTTCAGCGAAAAAATATCCACCCCCATGATTCAGGACAAAAAACTTCAAGTTATATCAGATGCCTGATGCCCTGCCCCAGGTGCGGATCATTTAAATTGAATCCCTGAAGTTTGGCATTTCAATAGCAGAAGTTCTCGTCCCTGACACTCAACTCGGTTTGCTCACCCACGTTGGGATAATCTATGGCGCCTGCTGTTGGCCACTGGACAGAAAGACCACTGATAAGATAGAGACTTTGAAGAGCTTTCCGGCCTGTGTCGTGTTCTCATTGCTGTTTTTATTTAAAGTGAAAGACTTATTCTCGTCTGCCTGTTCCTGCAACTTTGCGGTAACCGCCACTTTCCCGCCGGTATAATGATTCCCGTGGTCTCCACCTGCTTCCCGCTATAGCTTCTTCTCCTCTTCGACGCTGTAGTCAGATGCTTTTGTTGCTGCTATAGACTGCTGCGCTGCATTTAGCATTTCAAATGTGAAACTATATACAATCAAATGAATATGCTGCCCATATCCAACGTGATCGGCGAAATATCACAGATGCGGATATCGTGCGGCGGGTGGAGATGCTGGATGAGAGGAAGGAACAGGGCGGGGATAGGAGAAGTGAAAATATCAAGGGCTCAAGTGAGCCCTTGAATTCAGAGCGCACAGCCCAAACAACCGCCCAGAAAGCCGGAACATCGCCGACAAAGGTCAAGAAGGTCCGCGCCATCCTTGACCATACGCCAACAGCAGCGCTGATATTAGCATTTCAAATGTGAAAGTCCGAGCCCTTCCGCTGTGACTGTTCGTTTTCCGGCGAATGTCACCACAAGGCCCACCCCCTAAACGCTTCACCTTGCGCCTCTGGTGCGGCCCCGGTTCCGTGATTCCCAAATAAAAAAGGCGATTACCTTTGACGGCATCGCTTCTTGATATACGGATGCGCAAAATTCTTTTAATCCTGCGACTCTGACCGTTAAAATCGTTCATCGACACTTCGGTCTTCCTGAGCGATTTCAGCATAGTCACTGATTGGGGAAACCAGTGACGATCCGCTCGGCTCACTGAGAGGCCCGTAGAGAGGCGATCGGCTCTTGACCCTAATAAGGAACATGCCCCAGAAACAGATACGACCACAGTCGTCATAGTGGCGAGAAGCATTTTTGATGCATTTCCGATATCTGCTGACTGGTTCCCTCCAGAATATTCTGCCGATCACCGCTGAACGATTTCACCCGGCATACGATTGTGGAAACCCATGCCTATTTGCCTGCCACCCTGTAAGCCCCGTAGCAAGGCGATCTACACCCGACACATATCCGAGCATGTCCCAGAGCAAGGATGAAGGCATGGATGTGGGCCGGCAACGCCCATGGTCCTCACTAGAACGCGTTAATTTATTTGACAGAAATGAAAGCTTTGTCATAGGGTGATTCTGGAATTTTGTTTGAATTGCGGACCGGTGGGTTCATCAATGGAGTGAAGGATACCTTTCGTATTCGCAATGATGGCCAGACTCAAGGA
>CAWBKP010000017.1:0-118611 GCA_963789395.1 uncultured delta proteobacterium
TGCCATCCGGGGTGATCTCGAATTCCGTTCCCAATTCGGCATTGCTGTCACCGCCGACCCAAACCTGGAAACGACCGGGTTCAAGGACCTCATTGCCGTTGTCGTCCAGATAAGAAAGTTCCTCCGGGCCGAGTCTGAACATAATGGTTTTCGTTTCGCCGGCCTCGAGAGGGACACGCTCGAATCCTTTCAGTTCCCGCACCGGGCGTGCCACACTGGCAACAATATCCCGCACATAACATTGCGCGACGGTTGTTCCGGCCCTGTTGCCGGTGTTTGTCACCTCAACGGTGACGGAAATTTCCGGTTTTTGAGGCGCCGGAGACGTTCGCAGATTGCCATATTCGAAGGTTGTGTACGACAGCCCGAAGCCGAAAGGGAAGAGCGGGGAATCGAGCGAGTCAACATATCGGGAATGGCGACGACTGTTGGGAGGCATCGGCCTGCCGGTGGGACGATGGTTATAGTAAAGCGGAATTTGCCCCGTAGACCGGGGAAAAGTGATCGGCAGTCGCCCGGATGGATTCACATCCCCGAAAAGGACATCGGCCACCCCCAGACCGCCTGTTATGCCGGGGTGCCATGCGAACAGGACTGCGTCCGCCCAGTCCATCACCCGGGTGAGATTCAACGGGCGGCCGCCGAACACAACGGCCACGATGGGGATTTCCATGCGACGGGCTGACTCGACCAGCGCCTCCTGGCCGGCGGGCAGATCGATGGTGGCCGTGCAGTTATCCTCGCCCGAGCGGCCCGCCGATTCTCCGATGGCGAGGATCAGCACATCACTTGAACGCGCCAGTTTAACGGCATCATCCGATAAGTCATAATGGTGAAGCCAGGTTTCGGGGCCCAGTCTGCCGGCGATTGCCTCTTTCAGCGTTGTCACCTCTTCTTCCTGCCCGTCGGGAGTCCAGCAGCCAAGTAGTGCCTGGCGCTGGTCCGCAAGCGGCCCGCTCAGGCAGATGGTCAACTTGTCGGAGCAGAGGGGCAGGACACCGTTATTTTTCAACAAGACCATACTGTCGGCGGCCAGTTGGCGCATGGTGGCGAGCGATTCGGGCAACAGGTGGACAGCCTGTGACGCGTTCGGATCGGCGTAGGGGCTCTCGAAGAGGCCGAGAGCGAACTTGATCCGGAGTATCCGGGCCACGGCATCGTTCAGACGTGCCTCGGAGACCTTGCCGGCTCGGACCAGATCGGGCAGGTTCTTCAGGTAAACCATCATGCACATGTCCATATCCACCCCGGCGTTGCAGGCCAGCTCGGCAGCATGATTGCCGTCTGCGGCGATACCATGGTTGATCAATTCCCCTACCGCACCCCAATCGGAAACGACAAAACCGCCGAACCCCCATTGTTGCTTAAGCACATCCGTGAGCAGATAACGATGGGCGGAAAGCGGAATGCCGCCGATATCATGAAAGGCGCTCATGACGGTGCCGCAACCGGATTTTATCGCAGCCTTGAAGGGTGCCAGATAGACGTTATGCAGTGTCTGAGCGCGTGATTTCAGTGGAGTTGTAATCGCTCCCGCCTTCCGCTGCGCCGTAACCGACATAGTGTTTGGCGCAGGCGACGATACGGTCGGCAGGGAACTGTTGGGGAATTGCGTCCTGATCATTGCCTTGAAAACCTCTTACAGCCGCTGCGGCCAGTTTCCCTGCCAAAAAGGGGTCTTCGCCAAAACCCTCGGCAACTCGCCCCCAGCGCGGGTCGCGGGCGATATCGAGCATGGGCGAGAACCCCCAATGGATACCGTCGGCGCGTGCTTCTTTGGCTGCGATCAGTATTGGCGGCCTGAATCAGCTCGGGTGACCAGGCGGCGGCCATCCCGAGAGGGATAGGGGCGACCGTGCGATACCCATGAATCACATCGCGTCCGAAGATCAAAGGGATCCCCAGGCGGGATTCCGTCACCGCTATTTTCTGGATTTCGTTGACAAGCTTGGCAAAGACCCGCTCCTGGCGATTATTGCCGGCCGTAGAACTGTTGGCCATCAGACCGGACCCGATCTCGCCAAGGCGCACCTGGTCATACTGATCCGGACCGAGGTTGAACCACTGATTCAGTTGCCCGGCTTTTTCCTCAAGGGACATCCGGCCCAGTAGATCTTCGATGCGCTCTGCAACGGGGAGCGACGGGTTTTTATATGCTGGATTGTTCACGGAAACAACTCCTTACAATTTCAGAAATGGTAACAAGCCTCAGGCATTGGAGTTGGTTAGGAGCTGGGGACTAGACAATAAATCTTTGCTGTGTCGAGAAGTTCTCGCCTCTTCATCTACAGCTTGAAGAATACGATCCCGGAGAGCCCACCATAGCCGAGTGCAGCCGCAACCCACGCGAGGGATATCTCGTCAAAGGTTATTCTATGCCCTTCCATCAGGACTGCCCAAAATGACATGCCAATACCAAGGATTACGCCAAGCAATAGTGCTCTGCGGATTGCCCTTATAGGGACAGGGAAATTCATGTAACCAAACAAACAAAAGATTGTGGCAAGACCATAGTACAGAAGCGAGGTAAACTGTATATATCCGACATTGCTGTCACGGTGATTGGCATTCACTACGGAGAAAACCAAAAAAAATAGGGATAACGGACCGAGTATCGCGAATGCCGGCTTTACAAACGGGCCGTACTTTTTATGACTTAATGGATGGAGTAAGGTGTCAGTATCCGCAGAAGTTTTTCTCGATTCGTGTCGTTCTCTCCCGCTTTTGCCCGACAGGCGCGGAAGGTCGGAACTGCTGACATAATGCTTTTGCGTCGTTTTTTCTTGTTGAATTGATCTTTCCTTTTGGGGAACTTGTCCTTTGGACTCAAAAGCTTCTGTTTTTCCATCTGGCTGTGGGGGTTGAGCAGGTTCTTGTGCAGGCGGTTCAGGTTCAGGGGAATGGCCCGGGGGTGTGGATACTTCCCTCCTGCTCGCGAGTAATTCGTCAATCTCCTCTGCGATGGTCGCAAGAAGGTCACGCCGTTTTCTCAGCCTTTCAAGTAGCACATAGGCATCGTCAGCCGACTCTGGTTCACGCAAGCTTCGTTTAAGATCAACCAGTAGAGTGCTTTGCTTTTCGTAATTCAGGGTGGATCCTGTCTCGATCTTTTCAGCCAGGCTGGCAAGATAAGAGATTGGCGCTTCCGGGGGGGGCGGTAAAGGCTCGGGCAAAGGTTCGGGTAGCGGCACTGTTGTGACAGCTCTGGCTAAGCGAAAAGCGGCGTTGCGATCCTGCTTCCGGTAGTCTACAAATTGAATTTGTGACAGCAAGGGCGGCAAGAGGTTTATGGACACGCCTTCAGCGACCAGTACAGGTAATATGGGTTTCCCGAGATCGGCAGCATAGCCATATTCGCGCTTACAGGCAGTGGAGTTCAGCGACTCTGGATCCAATAAGAAGACGAATATATCACAGTCGCGAATTGTTTTAAGGATTCGATCCCACCAGACCTGCCCGCCGCTCAAATCCTTATCAAACCACACGGTATTGTTTAGCACTTCAAGATCGTCAGCCAAGTTTTTGGCGACAGCTTCAGCCTTCCGATTGTAGCTTATAAAAATATTCGCCATAAGTCTCTATTCCAAATGTAGGTTTTTGAAAATCTGCCTTGCTCAGGGTAGAATCATATCTCTCCTCGTTGGTTGTGTGCCCCGTAACGCCAAGCTAACCGGCGAAAAAGGGTTTCTTTGCTGCGCCCCCGCCGCCTTTTTGCCCCCGAGTTCAGCGCTGGGTTATGTGTTGCTCATTGATAAAAATGAATCCGTCCCCTTTGTTCCTTCGTTGTCCTGTCGGCGGCGCTGCGTTCATCGCGTTGTTATGCTACGGTCTGGGGAAATTCGTAACCAAAATGCTCGATCTCAAAAGAAAATTTTCTCTGCACTTCTCGCCGGCTTGGCGCTGTGTAGAGAACTTCTGCCGTAGCGTCTGGCCTGCGATATCCTTTCTTGAACGTTGGCAAATACTCCGGCTCAAATGGTAAGGCGAGATGCTGACATATTCGTTCAATTTCGTTCTGAAGGGATTCGTACCGAATGACGTCATCTAAACAGAATTCGCCATTCATGACGTATTTATCGCGATCGATCGGGGTAGCATGTCGAACGTAGTCAAGAAAGCGACACTGTTCGCCTGTCATGCCGAGCGTGCGAAGCCTGTCCAAGAACGAAAACCTCTTGGCTTGGTAGTCTTTGCCGATGTGTTCGAACGCTGATATGCATTTCTCATAAGGATTCCGGATCACGCAAAACTTGAAATAGGTGTTCCATACATCATCACCTAAGGGCTCCCTAATAGCCGCCGCGGACATGTGGTTCCACCACTTGGTGTTCTGCGGCCTATCCCTGCCTCGAAATCCAATGATTCCCGTCGTCGATTCGTATTCATCGCGATCGTGTTTTTGTTCCCACACGCCGTCAGGAATGCAAAATCGTTCAAAAAAGGACTCGACACTGGTGCTGGCTGTTTTTACGGTCTTTGTGTAGATGAATCGATAGCGATGGCTGACAAGCATAAATTACCTCAAGTAGCATAAATTACGGGGTGAAAGTCCCCTGTATGTGAATTTGTGTCAGTGAGTTATATCACTGACACAAATACTAACCAAAGGCAAGGGCGGAACGTGGAACCGTCCGAAGGCAAAACGAAGCGCAAGGCTCGCCGCAGGCGGGAGCGACCGAAGGGAGGGTCCAGCCTTGAGTGTAACGCTATGAGCCGACGAACAGAAACGGCATATAACACATAGTCTCCTGGCAAGTTGGCATCACATAACGAAGCCCTGGATTCAGGAAATATGGTAAATGCCGCGGTTGTGTAGCAACAGCTCACGTTCTTATCCGGGGAGACCTGCCCGGCTTGCAACTCTCTGTAAAGGGGGTTGCGTCCCGTGTGGCAACATGGGGATGACCGGACAGGGAGTCAGCAGAAGCCAACGAAGATTTTCCCGACCACTTTCGCCCTTTGTGACCTGGTATTCGTCAATCGCTACTGTCCGGCAGTTACGAGCCTTCACCGGTTCTTCGTACGGAAATTCCCAAAAGATCGGGCGGCAAACGTCCGCAGGGGATTCCCATCGTACTGGATCGGGTGATTCAGCAGGCCATTGCCCAGGTAATCGGGCCGATCTTCGATCCGCTGTTCTCGGAACACAGTTTTGGTTTCCGGCCGGGACGATCGGCTCATGATGCCGCACGAAAGTCCGCAATCTTCTTAAACTCGGTACCCCTTTGGATGCGGCCATATCAGTCGGGTTGAGTCGAAAAGGCCAGAGGAAGTTGGCACGAACACTTGCAGCGCAAATCGGCATGACCAATCACTGGTTAAAGGGTCAGGGTCTCATATCTGTCAAAGAACTGTGGGTGAACAATGACTACCCTGCCACGGCCCAGTAGCTTACATGAACCGCCCGGTGCGGACCCGCATGCCGGGTGGCGTGGGGGCTGGGTTAACCCCCCCCGGCTACCCGATTGGACCTCAGGTGGCCGATACGCTGTGCTGCGACCGCCTCACCCAGACAAGCGCCGCAGTGCCTTGCATGCCACCGAAGATGAGAGGAAGTGCGCATAGAGTCAGCTTGCTCCCTTGGACTTCGAAGAAGCGCTCGATATCTGTTCCAGTCCAGTTCGGAAACAGGCTCACCTTTGCGTGGTGGATGACGCGGTTGCCTTGAAAACTGTACGGGCCGGCACAGCCGACGTATGACGGCATTGCCGCTTCAACTCCTGGGGTGTTCCCGGCGCCACGAGGGACTTCTTGAGAAATTAAAAATGCTCATCCGCAAATTCACATCCAGTGCGTTTTTGCTGATGTGCCACCGGCAGTGCCCGTTTACATGTCCATGCTCATGGCAAAAAACGGTTTATTATTGCGCTCAAATATGAGGGCGAAGACCAATATCGGTGTATCATCGCATCCAATTCAATCTGGCGAACCATGGATATCATAGAAGCCTACACCTTAAGATGGGTGGTGGAGGTTTTCTTTCAGGACTGGAAGGCCAATGAAGGATGGAGCAAACTGACCAAACAGCCCGGATGGAAAACAACCTTCCCGCATTTACTGCGGGCAGCCTAACAGCAAAGATTCAGGTGGCATCCATAATGGGTCTGTTTGAGCAAATCATTTTGTCCGATGCTCCGGTTGGACGGTTCAAGCAGTTCGCTCAGGCGGTAGAACATAACACTGTAAAATTGTCTCCATCAACGAAACACATGATAAACCGTGACTATGGAAAGTTTAATACAGTAGCATCATTGGAATACCGGTGCCAAACATCATCTGGTTCCATTGTCGCAATAAAACCTGAACTCCGAGTGAAACTTATTCTTTAGCTGATTGCTGGAGCTGTATTTGTTTTTCGGCAAAACTGGAAAACATAAATTTGGTGTAGACCCTCTTGTCAGTCAAATAGGGAAAACTCCCGACTGGGAGATTTTCTCACGCAAAATGAGGCCAATCACTCAGATACAAACCGCATTAATTTTAATATTATTATACATTATCTACTTTTCCAAATATTTTATATGTAAATAAGCCTGATTAACAACGCGGCGCAAATGGCTATCTCGGTGGCCACCGGACATAAGGGATGAATATTCATCTCAGCTTGCTGTCTGCCCATTTGCCCCTTGCCGGGCTCATCCAGAAGCGTTGCAGTGCGCTGTCTATCTGCGGCCTCCCCGCAACCGTTAACGCCCTAAATTATTATACAAGGAGGTGATGCGGTTTTTCTTTTGAAAGGCGATGCTTTAAATATAAATCCGCTTTACGAGCAGGGCATACAGGCAGCAAAAAGTCACAAACTAAAATCGTGGAGGTAATTTATGTTTAAAAAACTCATGATTTCTGTTTTATTGTTGGTTGTGATGTTGGCCGGCCCATCGATTCTGCCGGTCAGGGCGGATGTCACCCCAATTTACCCGCTTGTCCCGATCCCATCAGTGGAAACCCTGGAAATGGTCAACGAGACGCCTCAACTCTGGTTTGTCGAACTCTCCAGCCCCCCGACAGCTGACGGTACTGCCCTGACGGTTGTGAATGCCGAAAAGGCCTCGTTCCGGTCGGCGGCCAAAAAAGCTGGCATGGTCTACACCGAGCGCTACGCCTTCGGCAGCCTGTGGAACGGACTCTCGATCCGTATCGGTTCGGGGCAGTTGGCAAAGCTTTCCCGCATTCCGGGTGTGAAGGCCATCTACCCGGTCGATACCATTGCCCTACCACCCACTGTCCCCGGCGAGACGGATCTGTTCACGGCGCTGGCAATGACCGGCGCCGATATCGCGCAGAGTGAAATGGGGTACACCGGCAAGGGCATCAAGGTGGCCGTAATGGACACCGGCATCGACTATGACCATGCCGATTTAGGCGGGGACGGCACCCCCCGAGAGAATTCGCATATCTTCCCGACCGAGCGGGTTGCCTACGGCTATGATCTGGTCGGTGACGACTACAATGCGGATCCTTCCTCGCCGTCTTATAGCCCTGTGCCAGTGCCTGACGATTATCCTGATGACTGCAACGGTCACGGCACGCATGTGGCCGGGATAATCGGCGCCAACGGGGGCGTCTCAAGGGGGTTGCTCCCGACGTGATTTTCGGCGCCTACCGGGTGTTCGGCTGTGAAGGCTCGACCATGTCCGACATCATGTTGGCTGCCATGGAGAGGGCTCTGGCCGACGGCATGCAGGTCTTGAACATCAGCATCGGCGCTGCCTACGTGTGGCCTCAGTACCCCACGGCTCAGGCCGCTGACCGCCTGGTGAACAAAGGCATTGTCGTTGTGGCATCAATTGGCAACAACGGCGCCAACGGTTTGTATTCGGCCGGTTCGCCCGGCCTGGGCAAGAAGGTGATCGGCGTGGCATCGTTTGATAACACCTCCATCTGGCTGAACTACTTCACCCTCTCCCCTGACGATATGCAGATCGGTTATGCTCCTGCTACCGGAGCGCCACTGCCGCCAACCTCAGGCACCTCTGAAATGGCGCGCACCGGCACGCCACAAACAACCGATGACGCATGTTCCCCCCTTACCGCTGGCAGCCTGACCGGCAAGATCGCGCTTATCCGCCGCGGCACATGCAGCTTCTACACCAAAGCGTTTTATGCCCAACAAGCAGGCGCGATCGGCGTGGTGATCTACAACAACAACGCCGGCCGTTTCTCGCCGACTGTGGCCGGCACGCCGGCCATCACCATCCCGGTTGTCGCCGTTTCCGATACCGAAGGCACCTTGATCGACAGCCGCTTTGCGGATGGATCGGTCGAGCTTACCTGGACCAGTGAACGCGGCTCCTTCCCCAACCCCACTGGCGGGTTAATCTCGACCTTCAGCTCCTACGGCCTGTCACCTGACCTGTCCCTCAAGCCCGACATCGGCGCCCCGGGCGGCAACATTTTCTCAACCTACCCGCTGGAGAAAAACGACGGCTATGCGTCGCTCAGCGGCACCTCCATGTCCTCTCCCCACGTGGCCGGTGCGGTGTCGCTGCTGCTGCAGGCAAAGCCCAAGACAAACGCTCAGATTGTGCGTACTATTCTGCAGAACAGCGCAGATCCGAAACCGTGGTGGGGAAATCCCGGCCTTGGTTTCCTGGATAATGTCCATCGCCAGGGTGCAGGCATGCTTGACATCGACGACGCCATCAGGGCCACCACCATGATCGAACCCGGCAAAATCTCCGTCGGCGAAAGCGAGGACGGACCTGCCACACGCACACTGACCATTGAGAACAAAGGCTCGTCCGCCGTGACCTATGATCTCTCCTTTGTCAATGCCCTATCCACCGGTGACGTTATCGTGCCGTCATTTTGGCTTTCTGATGCCGAGGTTGCCTTCAACACCACATCTGTTGTGGTGCCGGCCGGGGGCAAATCTTCGGTGCTGGCAACGATTTTCCCGGCCACTGGCCCAGACAAGGGGCAGTACGGCGGGTACATGGTCTTTACCCCCCAGGAAGGCGGACAGGTATACCGGGTACCTTTTGCGGGGTTCGTGGGTGATTACCAGAACATCCAGAGCCTCGAACCGACATCCTATGGGTTTCCATGGCTTTCTGCAATTTCCGGTGGGAACTACACCAAGATTATCAACCCTACCAACAAAATTTTCACCATGCAGGGTGACGACATCCCCTATTTTCTGGTCCATTTTGAGCATCAGGTTCGAACTTTCCGCATCGAGATCTTTGCTGCCGGATCCGGCAAATCCTGGCACAGAGCCTATACTGAGGATTATGTGCCGCGCAACAGCTCCTCATCAGGATTTTTTGTCTTTCCTTTCGACGGAACAACATTCGCAGGCAAAAAGTCCTACACTGTTCCTGATGGAACCTATTACGCCAGAATTTCCGCTCTCAAGCCACTGGGTGACGATAACAACGTGGATCACTGGGAGATCTGGACTTCGCCCACATTTTTGATCGATCGACCATAGATCCTGGGACAAACTGATGACAATTGCATGCCGGCAGAAATCGCTTCCGGCATGCAATCGGCGGGTATTGCCAGTGGAGCCTTCGACATGCCGATTATTGAAAGCATCTCTAAGATTTAGCATTTTCATGAACACGGTTTGTCCCTCACGCTGACTGCGGTCAAGGCCAGCATCAAGGGCTACGAAACGGTGGATTATGTGTTGGGTGCCCGAGCTGGCCGGCACATGAACGTCAGCTTGGCAACGAAACATGGCGCCACATAGTTCAACATCCTATCCCCTGGCAAAAAAATCAAAGCGGTGAAACAAGGCCATGATTGGGTGATCGAGGTCAATGACTACGAACACCACACAATTCCCGAAGCGATGATTTTCGGCGGCTGCTTCCGGTGAATGCGGTGGTTATCAGCCAATGAACCGGATATTGTAGCGGGTATAAACCTTGCGGCCTTTCCTTACCCCTTGATCAACAGTTCTCTTTTGAAGGGCAGCTCTCTCAGCCTCACCCCCGTGGCCTTGAATAAAGCATTGGCCACAGCAGGGGCCACCGATGGGAAAACAGGCTCGCCGACGCCCCCGGGCTTAAGCGTGTTCCTGGCGATATGCACTTCTATTTCCGGCACGTCAGACATGGTAAGAACTGGGTAATCATCATAATTGGCCGTCTTCACACCGCCGTTTTCAAAACGGACCTTTTCATGAAACGCAACACTCAATCCCATGACGATGCCGGCCTCGGACTGGGCCCGGATCGCATCCGGGTAAACGGCGGTGCCGCAGTCCAGGGCGCAGACCATCCTGTGAACGGTGATCTTCCCCTTTTCGTTGACCGACACCTCTGCCATGTGGGCCGCAAACGACTCAAAACAGGACGTTACGGCCACCCCTCTTGCCCTGCCTTCGGGGACAGGCGTCCCCCAGGCGGCTTTCTCCGCCAGAAGAGACAGAATGTTATAAGCTCTGCCGTCTTTTTCCATGTGATCAAGGCGGAATTGAACCGGATCCTTTCCGGCGGCATGGGCCAGTTCATCCATAAAGGATTCGACAGTAAACGCATTGACGGAGTATCCCACCGACCGCCACCATCCCACGGTTACGGGAGAATTTACCATCACATAGCTCACAAGCAGGTTCGGAAGAGAATAAGGCATATCCCTGATACCCGAAACCGCATCCGGATCTATGCCGTCCTTCACAGCTTGAGGCATCAGCCTGGACATCACGGACGGTGCGGCCACCGTATGAGACCAGGCGATTACCCTGCCGTTCTTATCCAATCCGGCCTTTATTCTGCACTGACTTGCCGGACGGAAACGGTCGTTGGCAAAGTCATCCTCACGACTCCAGATCACTTTGACCGGACGGTTCAGTGTTTTGGAAAGCAACACCGAATCCTCAACCGCATCCTGTTCCCCGCGCAGCCCGAAGCCGCCGCCGGCCGGCAGGGTCATCACCTCGACCTTTTCAATGGGCAGGCCGGTTAATTTGGATGCCGTGAGCTGGGTAGCGGTCTGCCCCTGGGTCGGTGTCCACACCCTGCAACGCTCTTTTTCCACATGGGCAGTGCAGTTGATCGGTTCGGCCTGGGCGTGGGAGATATAGGGCAACTTGTAGAATTGTTCTATTGTCTGAGCGGCTTCCGCCAATGCTTTTTTCACATCACCGCCGGTTTTGGCCACGGATGCCGGTTTCTCAAGATGTTCTTTGAATAATGCATCCAGGGCGTCATCATTCAGGTCCGGATGAGACCCTTTTGACCATCTGAGATGGAGAGCCTTTCGCCCTTTCATGGCCGCATGGGTCGTTTCCGCGCAAACCGCAATCCTGTTTTCAAGGGGCGCTACCTGGATCACTCCCTTGACCGCCATGGCCGCCTTTTCATCATAGGATTGAAACGAAGCGCCGTAATGGGGCGGGCGTGCGACAACGGCAACGCACATGCCGGGCATGGTGAAATCAATACCGAAAACGGTTTTTCCCATTACCTTGTCCGGAATATCCATCCGCTGCCTTCGGGTGCCGATAATGCGGTAATCCTTTGGATCCTTCAGGGGCGGATTGTCGGGGACCGGCCGTTTTCCGGCGGCTTCCACCAAATGCCCATAGGTGAGGCCGCGTCCGTCCGGATGAATGACTTTGCCCTCTTTTGAGGCACATTTTTCAGCGGGAATCTGCCACTGCTCCGCCGCGGTTTCAACCAGCATCAGACGGGCGGCGGCGCCGACCTTGCGGAGCAACTCCCAGCGATGGCGGATACTGCTGCTGCCGCCGGTCGCCTGCATATGCCATACAGGGCTTTTAAACGGTTCCGCCGCAAGGGCCATCTTCACCTGCACCTTTTCCCATGCCGCATCCAGTTCGTCCGCGATAATCATGGGAATACCGGTGTGGGTGCCCTGGCCGAGATTTGTCTGGCCCACCCAGACCGTGACCGCGTCATCCGCGGCTATCTCCAGAAAAGCGTGGGGTTTGAAAGGGATATCCGCGCCGGCCAGCGCCGGTGAAGCATTGAACAGGCACACCCTGCCGGGCAGGGCCGCCGCCGCGATCACAAGGCTGCTTTTCTTCAGGAAATCTCTTCGTGTCATTTGTGTATTCATGATTTACCCTCCCTGCCTTGCGGTCATTTCCGCAGCCATTAGAATCGCCTTTTTGATCCGGGGATGCGTGCCGCAACGGCAGATCACATTATCCATAGCATCGTTGATCTGTTCCCCGGTCGGATTCGGATTCCGTGAAAGAAAATCAACTGTCTGGAGCATGATTCCGGGTTGGCAGTATCCGCACTGAGGAACCTGTTTTTCGATCCAGGCAATCTTTACCGGATGATTTTCGGGCAGGCCCTCAACAGTCGTGATCTTGCTTCCAATAACGTCTTTTACATGAACAACACAGGATCGCTGTGCTTCGCCGTCAATGAGAACCGTGCACATGCCGCATTCGGCAATGCCGCAGGTGTATTTAACACTCGTAATCCCCAGGTTGTCTCGCAGAACCCACAACAGAGGGGTATCCGGGTCCTCATTGACCTGCCTCTTTATCCCGTTCACGTTTAATACAAGCATATTTCCTCCTTGATGTGGTGATTATCTCCTTGTTTAACAAATCCAAATTGTAACATTATGCCGGAAGCAGATATTTAATTTGTTTCGCCGGATATCCATTAATTGAAATATTTATCAGTGGATAACGTGCGGATAACCCGCGAGCAACCACGGCCACGTACTACCGAATAGAACCATCAAACTCGCCGCGTGGTTGCTTGTTGGGTTCATTGGCTGGTTAGGCTCTGAGCCAGCGGACAAGCCGACGGGGCACATTGGATCGGTAAACGGGGCCAGCAGTAAACGGCAGCTTAAAGAAACCAAAACTCGACTAAGCCGAAAAAACTTAAGAAATGTCCCCCCGGCGTCAACCAGCCTCAATATTGCGGCTTGTAGGCCTTGATCCGATCGATGACGTTCTGTTCGATATTGCGGTAGAAAAATGTGTAGTCGTAGCCGTGATACCAACCCGGCAACGTATTGTAGGGCGCGAAAAAGTTCTGGTAGTTCGCCGGAGCAGGCAGCGCGGCAGGATCGATCACCAATGCGCCATTGTTGCTTTGTGCTCCAATGTAATGGTTCACCTCGTAGGTGTAGCTGCCGTCCCGCTGCGGCTTGAAAATTGCGGGGTCTGCCCCTGGCAACGAACCCTTGTAAAAGACCGCCCCCAAATTCGCCGTCGCGGGCGTGGCCGTCGACTCGATGCCGCCAGGGTCAGTGGCAACCCAAGTCAACGGGTTCACGCTGTAAGCGTTCTTTCTCACCAATTCCATCTTCCCCCGCGAACCGGCTGGAACCAGCGACCAAACCCCCGGCGTTTGCTGAGTATTGTAGGTGACGATGCAGCCGGTCTGAGCCTTGTCACGGCAAATGCCGACACGCGCCAACGAGTCGGGGTAACTGTTCATATCGTCCGAGGTCACGGACCAGCCGATCACATAGGCGACCACCAGAAGTTTCCGCAGGGCCGGGTCCCTAAACTTATTTTCCAACAAATAGAGCAGCATGTTTGCTCCCTGGCTATGACCGGCCAGGATGAACGGACGCGGCTCTCCGTTTGCAGCTTTATTATAGTGAGCCATGTAGTAATCGAACGCATTCGATACATCAGTATAGGCAACTTGTAACGCCTGGTTTGCGATGCCGGCAAGTTGCGGGGTGTTTTGCCACAAGACAGCGTTCAGTACGTCGAGCCCCGAGGACTGCTGATAGTAGGGAATGTAAACGTTGGTACCGGCCTTCGCAAAGACCCCGATCTTGGATTCGACTTGCCATTTAATGACAGGATCAATGCAGGCCTGGGCCAGTGACTGGTTCCATCCTGGGCTCCAAGTTGAAGTCAAAGGAGGCTGTGACTTGCTGTCGTAGCTGTACGTGGTCGGATATACGAAGAAGACATCCACTGGTTGTGAACCAGTCGGGAGGGCCAGCCAATTTTGCGTTTGGGAGTAATCGGTGGGGACCGCAGCTGGAGCGGGATTCTCTCCACCGACACCGTAGGCAGTCAATGGCGAAATGATCGAGAAGGCGAACAAAAAGGTCAAGAACTTAAAAACCTGAAGCCGAGGCTTCGAATTGCCATTCACTACGCCATTCTTCTCGCCCTTGGCCTTGTCCATCATCTCCACTCCTTTTGCTGATATGTGTTATGCAGCGGTAGAATCCTTCGGTTGGCTCGGCCTCAAGCCTAAGAACCCGGAAAAAGCATTCAGAAAACAATCCGGTCTCTGTACTTCCAGGGCCTAACGAATTTCTCACCTGACAGTGTGAATCGAAAGTGGAACACCGGTCAGGTGAGAAAAGCTCAGGGAATATTTTGGCCGATGCTTATTATTTGGGAATCCCGGAATTCCCCGCAACGGTTTTGATCTCTGAAATTATTATGAACCAATCAATCGAAATTTGTGATTGGGAGGTGATCGTTTAAATAATGACATTTTTCAAACGAGTAAGGATTTAAATAATTCAATTGTTTGTATGAGCGGAGGTTTTATCCAATCTAACTCGGAATGTATGAATAGACTCGATAGATTTCTGATGTAGTCCTGCATCATGGTTTTATAGCTTTGTAAATTGGCTATCATAGGAATGATGATAGCGCAGCAGGGTGTCTTGTTTGTCGCGCTGATTATCACGTTAAAGTAATTATCGGTAAGGCTCATTTTTTCGGCATATTCTAGAAGCCAATACATGATCTTTAAACTCAAGCAGCTGATCAGAAAGTGCTATGCGTGATGGAATACCGTAATTATTGGTCTGAAAACGGAAATGGAAATCCCTGCGTTCCCCAATGACGAACTTGGCGGTTTCTGATTTCCGGACGAAGGTAAACGTGTTAAACTCAAGACGAACCAGAGGAAACACAGCAATGTCATTCAAGCATAGGTATTTCATGGCTACCTTTTCATAGGCATCCGGGGCAAACCAGTCATCATCGTCATGGAAGAAGAGAAGAAATCTTTGACCGGATAACACAGATCTGATGTCTACTATATCCGATTCCTTGAAAAGTATTGCGTGGTTAATTTTCCCCAATAATTTAGTCGCTATTCCCTTGAGAATATGTCTACAACGAAAGAAATTCACAGGAAAAGCATCGTTCCAAATTGTTATATAAGTTTCGATATTATCCGGAAAACCTGGTATCGAGGAAGATGGTTTATAGCGATTTAAGTCAATATGTTTGCCAGATTCGAAATCAGCTGCAAGCAACTCCCAATCTGGGGATTGCCGCATGACAAAGACGAGAGAGTCAAGTGGAGTCATGGGGTGTAACGCGTCTCCTACGTCTAAGGTTATGACAGAGATACTTGCCAGGAATTATTTTTTTACCGTTTTATTTTGTCTAACGTTGTGGTTCAGCGTCATGTCAACAGTTGTGCAGGAAAATGGCGAAAGCCCGAATATGCCGCCCAACGTCCCGGACGAGTAGTTCCCGGATATCTTTCAAGCATGTGAACGAGCCCAGGATGTACCTGGGATTTCGGATTTTCTATTCTGAACTCATGTAATCCTCTATCTCATTCCAACCTTTCAATATATTATGAAATAATGCTTGACAAGACATTTCTGGCTCTTTATTTATTTTTCAGTATATCATGCAAATAAAGTGAATATAACAGCTTCTGGATAATATTCATGGACAGCATCCCGCTGCAGTTGCAAGCAGAATATGAGACGCTTTTGAAAAACAGGTCGGTTCCGACCGGCTTGTATCCGCGCTATAGAAAATGGTTGCGCTTTTATCTGGATTTTTGCCGGAAATATCGGTTTCCAGAGACTGAACGAAAAAGTCTGGATCATTTTCGGCAGAAATTGCAGGAAAAAAAGCAAACAGATATGCAACAGCAGCAGGCTTCTCATGCAATCATGCTTTATTACGAGCTTATTGAAAAGCAAGACAGCACATCGAAGACTTCTTCAGACGTCGGCCAATTGTTACTTTCTCCAGAAAAGTTGCCCCATAATGAAAAATTGTCAACAGGAAAGTCCTGGATGGAAGCGTATACCCGGCTGGCAAATGAAATACAGGTCCGGCATTATTCCCCGAAGACCTTGAAAACCTATAGAACGTGGGTCGAGGCATTTTCAGACATTTACGAAAAGTCCGGACCCGAAATCGTTATCAACGGAGCATGTCAAAGCCTTCCTGACTTTTTTGGCCGTAACCAAAAAGGTTTCCGCGTCAACCCAGAACCAGGCGTTCAATGCGCTGCTGTTTTTCTACCGGCATGTGCTGAGCCGGGAATTCGGCAAAGTCGAGGGGGTTGTCCGGGCCAAACGGAGACCGTATATTCCGGTGGTGCTGTCCAGGGGTGAGGTGGATCAAATCATAACCCATCTTGATCCGCCGTATGACCTGGTGGTGAAGATGCTGTACGGGTGCGGGCTTCGGTTGTTGGAGTGTTTGCGGCTGCGGATCCAATCCTTGAATTTTGATGCGGGAATCGTGACCGTTCATGACGGTAAAGGCCAGAAAGACAGAACCGTGCCGCTTCCGGTAACCATTCTGCCGGAGCTGAAAAAACAGTATGAGTCGTTGAAAGACCTGCACCGGCGTGATCTGGACAAAAAATATGCCGGCGTGTTTCTGGTGAATGCACTGGAGCGGAAATACCCGAAAGCGGCAACAAAATTTGTCTGGCAATGGGTTTTCCCGGCCACGAATTTGACGCGGGTGCCGGAAACAAAGGAATACCGGCGCTATCATCTGCATGAAACCCGGGTGCAAAAGGCGATCAAGGAAGCGGTGGAGAAGGCCAGAATCGGCAAGCGCGCATCGGCCCATACCTTCCGGCACAGTTTTGCCAGCCACCTGCTTCAGGCCAATTATGACATCCGGACGATCCAGGAACTGCTGGGGCACAGCGATGTCCGGACCACCATGATTTACACGCATACGGTTAAAAGCGTCACCATCAAGGAAGCCCGCAGTCCGCTTGATTTTTAATATTGACTCCAAGACGAGGTAAACGATGACATCCTATATCGGTGCAGTGGATCAGGGAACGACCAGCACGCGGTTCAGCATTTTTGACAAGACAGGGCAGATCGTTGCCTGGGATCAGAAAGAACACCGTCAGATATTTCCCAAACCGGGCTGGGTCGAGCATGACCCCGAAGAAATCTGGCAGAACACGCAGGACGTGATCAAAGGCGCGCTGGCAAAAGCCGGAATCAGTGGAAGGCATATTGCGGCCATCGGCATCACCAACCAGCGGGAAACCACGGTGGTATGGGACAGGCGGACGGGAAAGCCGTTTTATAATGCCATCGTCTGGCAGTGTACCCGCACCCATGAGATCTGCCGGAAACTGATTGCAGACGGGGGAGGGGACCGGTTCCGGGAGAAAACCGGCCTGCCGGTTGCCACATATTTTTCCGGGCCGAAAATCGCCTGGATTCTGGATCAGGTGCCGGAGGCCCGAGCCGCGGCCCTTGAAGGAAACGCGCTTTTCGGGACCATGGATTCCTGGATCATCTGGCAGCTGACCGGCGGCCCGGACGGGGGGGCTCACGTGACCGATGTCACCAATGCCAGCCGGACGCTGTTGATGGATCTGAAAACCCTGAGCTGGGATCCCGGAATGCTGGCCGTTCTGGATATTCCGCACCGGATGCTGCCGAAAATCGTCCCCTCCAGCGATGAACATCACTGGGGGCTCACCGATCCCTCGGGGCCGCTGTCCGCGGCGGTTCCGGTCTGTGCGGCCCTCGGGGATCAGCAGGCCGCCCTGGTGGGCCAGACCTGCTTTACGCCCGGAGAAGCCAAAAACACCTATGGCACCGGCGCGTTTCTGCTGATGAATACCGGCGAGGTTCCCATCGCGTCCCGGCATGGACTGATTACCACCGTGGCCTATCAGTTCGGTTCCGAGAAGCCCTGCTACTGCCTGGAAGGCTCGATTGCCATATCCGGCGCCCTGGTGCAGTGGATGCGGGACAATCTGGGGCTGATTTCCACTTCGGCGGAGATCGAAGCTCTGGCGGAAACGGTTGCGGATTGCGGCGGCGTTTATTTTGTGCCGGCGTTTTCCGGACTTTTTGCGCCCTACTGGCGATCCGATGCCCGCGGCGTCATTGCCGGCCTGACCCAGTTTGCCCATAAGGGACATCTGGCCAGAGCCGTTCTGGAGGCGACCGCCTATCAGGTCCGGGATATTGTCGAGGCCATGGAAAAGGATTCCGGCGTGAAGCTCACCCGGCTCAAAGTGGATGGCGGCATGACGGCCAATGCGCTCTTGATGCAGATTCAGGCCGATATCCTGAATGTTCCGGTGATCCGGCCCGCGGTGACCGAAACCACGGTCCTGGGGGCTGCCTATGCCGCGGGTCTTGCGGTCGGGTTCTGGGCCGGAAAGGAAGAGCTTTGCCGGTACTGGAGCGTTGACCGGGTCTGGAATTCAGAAATGGCGGAAAGCCGAGAGGGAATCCGGGTATCGGCAGTGGAAGAAAGCGGTCAGCCGGACCCTGGACTGGCTGGTTTAGGGGATAGGAAGCCGGCAGTCGGCGAAAAATCGGCTTTTTGGTTCCTTCCTTTAATAGCGTCCGACGGCATAATCCAGTTCGGCCACCTGCTGATGGTATTGGTAGGCGGCCTGAACCAGGTTGCTCTTGGCCTGCGTCAGGGACAGTTCCGCATCGCTGTATTCTATGGCGTTTCCAACCCCGTTCTGGTACCTGCCATCGGCCAGATCCAGGTTTTCCTTGGCCTGTATCACTGCCGACTTCCGAGGCGCCAATGGCTTCAATGGTGGCATTCAGCCCGAGATAAGCAACAGAGACCTCATTTAATATCTGAAGTTCGGACTGTCTGAGCCTGGCTGTCAGTTTGTCGATTTCAGCGCGGGATTCCGCGATTTTTCCCTGGGTTTTGAAACCCGTAAAAAGCGGCCAGGAGAGATTCACGCCGACCTGCCAGTAGTCCTGAAGGGGGAATTCGTTGTTTTCCCATCCGCCCCCGGCGTTTGCGGTAATCGAAGGCCAGTATCCGGCCTGAGAGGATTTAAGCAGGGCCTGCGCCGCCTTGATCAGATCTTTAATGCCTGGCGATTTCCGCTCTGCGGGCCATGGCTTCCTGAACCAGCGAGTCGACATCCATTGCTTCGGCCGTGGTTTGGGTTGGGACATCGGCCAGTGCATAGGGGCCTTCTACCGGCGGTCCGCCCAGAAGGGTTTCAAGCTCCAACCGGGATGATTCAGCGCATAATTCCGCGCGGATCAGGGTTAAACGGTTGTTGGCATATTCGGTTTCACTCTTGGTGACATCGATTTTGGGTCGAATGCCGGCCTTATAAAAGGCCTTGGCCTGATTGAGATGCTCTTCCGTAATGCGAATGGACTCCTGAGCGACTTTGACCAGGTTTTGTCTTTTCAGGACTTCAAAATAGACTTTTTTTATATCCCGAACCGTATCGGCAACGGTTTTGTCCACGTTTTTTTCACTTGCCGAAAGGCTGTACCGGCTTTGCTCCACCCTGCCTTCGGTCTGTCCGAAATCATAGAGGTACTGGGAGACGGAAACGCCTACCAGATAATCATCGTATTGACCGCGAAAGTCTGTTCCCGTAAATACATTTTTGTTCCATGCGTTAAAGCGGGTATAGCCGGTATTGGCGGTAACCTGGGGCAGATAGGCGGATGTGGTTTGCGTTACCCGGGCCTGGGATGCGGCGACTTCCTGCTGAGAGACGGTGATTCCCGGATTTTTGCGAATGGCGGTTTCAACGATCTGATCCAGCGTTAAAATATTCTCCTCCGCGGAGGCGGCCGAGACAACAGGCCCCATCAGCATCAGAATCATCAACGCAAAGGCCGCACGGATGGGCCAGACATTCATCGGGTAAATCCTCCTTTAACAGCAACGATGTTTGATGGGTAAGACAAGCTATTTGTGGTCCTTCACCAGAAATCCATTTTCATTTCGATCCAACCTGAATATTATCTTACGGTACATGGACTGTGTCAATAGGGTTTTCAGAAATACGGCCCAAATTCAGGCCTGTTTTCATCGCCTGAAATCCATTGGTTGACCAGCGCCGCTTTTTCCGTTGCACGGGACAGGATATCCTCCAGATCCAGTGTCAACAGTGCCGGTCTTCCATGACCAGCCTGCCGTTGATGATCGAGTGGCTGACATCGGCCCCGCCTGCTGAATACACCAGATGGGAATACGGGTTGTACAGGGGGGTCAGATGCGGTTTTCGGGTATCCACAATGATGATATCGGCTTTTTTGCCGGGTTCGAGAGACCCGGTGATATCCCCAAAACCCAGCGCTTTTGCGCCTTCGCATCGTGGCCATTTTCAGGACCGTGACGGCATCCAGGGCGGTGGGATCCATCACGGCGATCTTCTGAAGCTTGGCTGCCGTATCCATTTCCAGAAGCATATCCAGATTGTTGTTGGATGCGCATCCGTCGGTTCCCAGGCCGACCGTCATTCCGGCGGCGATCAGACGGGAGACCGGAGCGATTCCGGATGCCAGTTTCATGTTGCTTTCCGGATTGGTGATCACATTGACCCGATGGCGAATCATGCGCGTCAATTTCGGAATCATCCAGGTGAACGCAGTGGTCGGCAATGATGTGGGGGCCCAGAATACCCAGGGATTCCAGATGCTCAAAAGGTTTTTTTCCGTATTTTGCCTGAATTTCGGCCAGTTCGGTAAGCGTTTCGGCGACATGGATGACCAGCGGGACCCCGTGTTTTTGGGCGATGGCATGGGCGGTTTTCAGCAGATCCGGGCTGCATGTATACAGCGCATGGGCTTCAACGGCGATTGAGACCAGCGGGTCGTTTTCCCATTTTTCAATCAGGTGCTCGGTGTATTCAAATCCTTTTTCGATCGGCCCGTAATTGGGGGAGGGGAAATCGTACAGCACCTCACCGACCAGGCTTCTCATGCCCGATTCTCCGGCGGCCTTCGCCACTCATCTTCAAACAGATACATGTCGCAGAAGGTCGTGGTGCCGGACAGAATCATCTCCGCGCAGGCCAGAAGGGATCCGGTGTGGACAAAATCGGCATCCATCCGGCTTTCCGCAGGGAAAATATAACCGGAAAGCCATTCCATCAGCGGCAGATCATCGGCAAGCCCTCTGAAAAGGGTCATGGCGGCATGGGTGTGGCCATTGACAAGACCGGGTAAGACGATGCCGCCATGGGCGTCGATGAGTTTTGAGGCGGACAGGGAAGGATTCTTCCGGGCCGATATGGGCGATCGTATCCCCCTGGATGGCGATCAATCCGTTTTCGATGACCGTAAGCTCGGGGATCCAGGGTCAAAATCATGCCGTTTTGAATCAGGATGTCATATGTCTGCATGTTGATCGGGGTCGCCTGTCTGTTACTGTTGATGAAATGATTTTCCCAGCGCCGAGGGTGCGGAACTGGAGAAAAAACGAAGGGCCGATTTCAGCCAGGGCCGGTTCTGCGCGCGGATCAGAACGGATTCCTGCTGGCTGGCGAACATGAGAACAACATGAAAATCATCAGCGGAAAAGGCGCTGTCTGAAAAACCTGGGCCGGAATGGAGGGGAACCATCCCTGAAAATAAATTCCCATGACCTGAAGCAGGGCGAACAGGTATGCGCCTGCGGCAGCCTTCACCGGATTCCAGCCGCCGAAAATGACCAGCGCCAGTGCGATCCAGCCCGTGCCTTCCGCGCCCTGGGGTCTTCCCCAGCCCGGTTTGGCAGAAAGAGAAAAAACAGCGCCGCTGAGTCCGACCAGAAGGCCGCCGCAGACGGCGTAAATCGTCTGAAGATGATGGGGATATTCCCCTGGCGTAGGACGCCGCAGGGTTTTCTCCGACGGATCGGAGTTTGAGCCCCGGAGAGGTCCGATAAAGATACCACCAGGACAGGCCGATCGCTATCAGGCTGCCATATACCGTGATATTCTGCTGAAACAAGATCGGGCCGATAAAGGGAATATCTTCCAGAAAAGGAATGGGCAGGGGAAGCACCTGCGGGCCGTGAATCCGGGAATAGGGATTTCCCAGAAAATACGCCAGATCCCGCGTCATCAGGGTCAATACAAATCCCACGGCAACCTGGGACAGCTTCAGATGAATGCTGAAAATGGCAATGACGGCCGCAACGGCCGCACCTGTTAATGCGCCGGCGGCAAAGCCTGCAGCCAGACTCTGGGTGTTGTATGCAACCATAAAAGCGGCCATTGCGGACAGCAGGATGGATCCGTCCAGGGACAGATTGATAATGCCCGCTTTTTCCGAGATGGTCTCTCCGATGGCAGCCAGGACAATGGGCGCTGCACCGGCAACGATGCTGGCAAGAATCATTGCGGCATTCAGTTCATTCATGACGTGCCCCTTTGCGCCAGGCATGAACGCCCAGGGTGGCCAGAACCAGCGACCCTTGAATGACGCCGCTCAGGGAGGAATCGAGCTGAAGCACGATGGGAAGTTGGATGCTCCCCACATTCAGGCAGGCAAAAAACAGGGAAACGACGGGGGTAATTCCCGTGCGAAACCCTGCCAGCATCACCACCAGAAGGGCCAGGTAGCCATAGCCGCTGGAGATGGCCGGAATCAGGCGGTGATAGACCGCGACAACCTGAATGCATCCGGCAAGGCCGGAAAGCCCGCCTGCAAAAATCATGGCCAGCAGCATGTACCGGTCGGGATGGAGGCCGAACAGCACGGAAGCAGCCGGGTTGTTGCCGATGGCTTTGAGATTGAGGCCGATCCGGGTGGTGCGAAGAATAAAGCGGTGATGCAAAGGGCAAATATCGTCAGCAGGATGCCGACCGGCGGAGCATTGATTGAAAAGGCCTGGGGCAGCCAAAGAGCCTGAGGGAAGGTTTCGGTGCCGCTCATGGAGGCAACGCCCGGCTGTTTCCAGGGGCCGAAAATCAGCCACAGAATAAATCCCTGGGCCACGAAATTGAGACCCAGGCCGGCAAAGATCTCGTTGACGCCGCATTTTGTTTTCAGGAAACCGGCAATGACGGCCCAGAGGGCGCCGCCGGCCAAAGCGGCCGGGAACGACAGCCACAAATAAAGAATTTCATGTTCGCTGCCCACGCCGAATCGCAGGATTCCGGTTGCGAACACGGCGCCCATGATCATCTGGCCTTCAATGCCGATGTTCCACAAGCCGATTCTGAAGGTGTAGAGCAGTCCGCAGGCGCATAACGTCAGCGGGATCCAGGCTTTGACGGCATGGCCGAATTTCACCCAGGAACCGAATGCGCCCAGAAAAATATGATAATAGGTATTCAGGGGCGGTGCGCCGGCTGCCAGCAGAATCAGCGTGGTAAACCCCCAGACGCTGACCAGGGTGATGAGCCAGTCGACGGCGACCGAAAAAAGGGGTTTATGCGTGAACGGGAGAAAATTCATTCAGTGCTTTCCGGCAATCGCCTTTCCCAGTTCATGGATATTGGTCTGCTTTGTTGCCACATCCTTGATCAGGCGGCCGTCGAAAAAGACCAGGATGCGATGGGCGATCATCAGAATTTCATCCAGTTCGGTGGATGAAAATACGATGCTGGCCTGATTCTGGCGATGCTGCTGCAACTGCTCCCATATCCAGTGGGTGGATTCCACATCCAGTCCGCGGGTGGGGTTTTCCAGAAGCAGCAGACGGGGCGTTTCCGGAAGGAGCGACAGCAGCAGGCGCTGCTGGTTGCCGCCCGAAAGGGTTTCCACCGTCGAGCCGGGTTTTCCCTTGATATGAAACCGGGCGATCCGGTGCTCCGCCTTTTGAAGCCACTCCAGCCATCGGACAATGAACCCCTTCCGGCCGTGTTGGAGCGCCACGTGTTCGGCAATGCTCAGACCCGGTATCAGCCCCTCTTCCAGTCGCGCGGTGGGCATAAACACCACCTGCCTGGCTTTAAATGCATGGTGGTCCTTGCCGTTCATCCGGATTCCATTTAAGGTAATGGTTCCCTGCGTGGGTTTTTTGATGCCCGAAGCCAGCCGGAGAAACAGTTCCTGTCCGCTGCCCTCAAGCCCTGCAAGGCCGATGATCTCGCCTTCCCGAATCCGGGCGCTGCAATTCGTGAGTCCGCAGCGGCCGCCGATCGTGGAAACCGCACCCATTTCCAGAATCGGCTCTCCCGGCGCAACCGGCAGCAGGACAGGCGGCGCTGGCGGGGTTCCAAAAATCATTTCCAGAAGGGTTTCAGTGGAAAACGGGCGGGTCATGCTTCCGGATACCATTCCCTGGCGAAGCACGGTTACCCGGCTGCACAACGTCTCCACATCCTCGAGTTTGTGAGACACCAGGATAATGCTTTTCCCATTGGCCGCAAGCGCTTTGAGGGCATTGAACAGCGTGTCTTTCTGGAGGCTGGAAATGCCGGTGGTGGGCTCATCCAGGATCAGCACTTCAACGCCCAGGGCCAGAAGTCTGAGCAGCTCCAGTTGCTGTCTTTCACCGATGGTCAGGCTGTTGACAGGGACTTCGGGGTTCAGAGAAAAACCGAACTGGTCTGATAGCCGGCGTAGCTGGCGTTGAAAAAGAGGTTTCCGGATCCGGACACCAGAAGTCTGGCCGAGCATGAAATTATCCAGAACCGTCAGTGAGGGAAAATCCTGAGGGTCCTGATACAACATCCCCAGTCCCAGTTTCATGGCCTGTTCCGGACGGTTGTAATCCGCAGCCGCCCCGTTGATCAGAACCGTTCCCCGGTTTTTCCGGATGGTTCCGGCCATGACCTTCATCAGTGTGCTTTTCCCGGCGCCGTTTTCTCCCAGTATGCCGTGAATGGTGCCGGGTTCGATGGTCAGGCTGATGCCGTAATTGGCCCGGGATGCACCGTAATATTTGTGGATGTCGTGGAGTTCGATCCGCATGGGAAAAAGGCTGAAGACCGATGGCTGAAGGATACAGGTAAAAGGCGCCTTTAAAGTGCTTTTCCCTTCAGCCTTCGGTCTCTGTGCTATTTTTTTGCGCTGCTCTGGCCTGCCATGCCTTCCAGCAGCTGTTTCATGTACCAGATCTGCTGATCCGTAGCAATTTCGCCGGCTTTCAGGTAGGGGGAGCCGTCCTGGTAATTCAGCGGGCCTTTAAACAGATTGAGTTTTCCAGAACCCAGTTCCGCGGTAAATACGTCCAGGGCCTGTTTGGCGGCGGGAGAAAGGGCCGGGCCAGGCAGGAATCCGATGGTGCTGGTATCCGGATTGTTCAGGTTTTTCCAGTCCGGTCCCAGCCAGACCCATTCGGATTTCCAGCTTCCGGACCGGGCGGCCTTGACGAACTGGACATATCCCGGTCCCCAGTTGAAATAGGGGACGCCCAGGCATGCATCGGATGCGCCGTCGCAGGCGCCTACATAGTCATAGGGAACGGCCCAGACTTCTTTTGCCTCCTGGCGTTTTTGCCGGGCGACAACCACGGCCTCGGTCGTATCGATGCCCGATACCACCACATCGTAGCCGGTATTGAAAAAATTCTGGGTCACCTGGGTCGGATCTGCTGTAACGCCTGGAATATTGAACCAGAATCCGATCCAGGTCACCTGAAATTTCAGATCTTCCGGTTTTTTCTTTAATACGGTTTCCCAGGCATATTTGGCGCCCAGAAAGCAGGAGACACTGAGCCGCCGGGTTTCCTCGTTGACCAGCGGCCCGAGGTAGCCGATTTTTCCGGTTTTTGTCGTCATGGCGGCGACAAAGCCCGCCATCATCTTGCCGTATTCCATTTTTCCAAAAAGATTGGACAGGTTTTTGGGTGCTTTTCCTGTCAACACGTCATCCCCTGAAATATGAAGGAACTGAATATCCGGATGCAGCAGTGCGGCCTCCCGGATGCCGTCCTTCATGTCATCGGAATTGGCGATGATGAGTTTGGCCCCTTTTTCCACCATGTCATCCACAAGCTGGGGAATGGTAACGCCGGGTCGGTCCGCGGGATTGACCTTGTCGATATAGAGCATTTTAGCGCCGGGAATCATTTTCTCGGCATATTTTCCGCCTTCATAATGGGCCTGGCTGTACCCCCTGTCATTGAAGGGGCCAACCATCAGCAAGCCGAATGTAAAGGGTTTTTCCGCCGCCAGGGCAGCGGCGGATGAAAAAAGGCAGACGGTGCAGAGCAGACCGATCCAGAGTCCCAGAAATTTTTTCATGATGCCTCCATTAGGTGAACGCTAAGTGCGGATGAAAAAAGAAGTATTACCGTATTTGCTTTTCCGCCCATTCGGCCAGCTGTTCCCTGTAGATTTTGGCATTGTGCCGGATATCCACGGGAAATTCCGCGTGAAACAGAATGGTGTCAATATCTTTGGTCAGCAGATTCTTGGACGACAGGTTCAGAAGCTCATGCAGCAGTTCCTTTTCGTGATCGGATCGAACCTGCCTGCCGGGGCTGAATGATGATAACGGGTTTTTGATTGGGCGGTTTGCCGACGCCGACCAGGGCGCTTCGCAGCACATCGGGATGGGTGTTGAAAATGGCTTCACAGGGAATGGTGTACAATGTCCCCGATGCGGTCTGTACCCGGTGGCTTTTTCTGCCGCAGAACCAGATCCGGCCTTTGGTGTCGGCCCATCCCAGATCGCCCATCCGGTGCCAGGTGTCTTTGCCGTCGCGAATTTTGGCAAGGCTGTCCGCTTCCCGGTTTTCAAAATAGCTGCAGGTGACCAGATCGCCTTTGACCGCGATTTCCCCGATTTCCGCGGGAGGCACAACAAGGTCCTCACTCCATCTGGCAATCGGCGTGTCCGTGATTTTGATGATGCGGACATTCAGGTCATTGATGGGCCTGCCGACACAGATCCCGTATCCTTTTTCAGTGAGGCTGCGGGTTTCGCAGAGAATTTCCCGGCTGGCAATGGACAGGATCGGAACGGCCTCAGTGGCCCCGTAAGGGGTATGGATTTCAGCGGCGTCACACAGCAGGTGGCTGAACTGATCAATATTGGCGGGAGATACCGGAGCCCCGGCTGAAACCACCCGTTTCAGGGAAGGCAGCTTGATCAGCCGCTGTTTGCCAAAGCTTCCCACCCGGTCCAGAAGGGCGGGGGAGGCAAACATGTTGGTAACGCCCTGATTGATGATGGCTTCAATGATCTGCTCGGGATCCACCTTGGCAGGCTGCGTGGGATCCATATCCGGAATAATGGCGGTCATGCCGAGCGCCGGATCAAACAGCGCAAACAGGGGAAATGTCGGCAGGTCGATTTCATCTCCGGATATCTGAAAGTGAGACTGAATGTGCCGGATCTGGGCGTCAAAATTGCCATGCGTGTAAACGGCGCCTTTGGCGGGCCCGGTGCTGCCGGTCGTAAACAGGATGGCGGCCATTTCCTCTTTCTGAGTTGCAGCCGGAGGATACGCCTGCCATGGGGTCAGCCGCAGACTGCTCAGGGAGTGGCCTCCCCAGAACCAGCGGGAACCGACGGTGACGAAGGTTCTGACGGTTCGGAAGCTGGCCGGGTGGAGCATTCTGAACGAATGGGCTTTGGGGATGCCGATAAAGGCTTCCGGCTTGCTGTCTTTCAGGCAGGAGAGCATTCGCTGGCTTCCCATGCCCGGATCCACGACAACCGGGATGGCGCCGATTTTGAATAAGGCGAACGTCAGGGTAAAAAAATTCAGACTCGGCGGAACCATCAACACCGTTCGGGTTCCCCGTGCGATGCCGATCGAATCCATGCCATGGGCCAGACAGTCGGATTCCATATCCAGTTGCCGGAATGTTAATTGAGAATAGGTGACCCTGCCGTCCTCATCCCTTCCGGATGGAAAGACCACAGCGCGTTTATAGGGCTGCAGTTTCGCCATCTGGGTCAGGTGGGAAGCAATATTCATCTGTTTGGAATCGGATTTGGGTTGAAGTGGTTGTGTCATCCTGTAAATCCGTTATGTTGGTTAAGTGTCAGCAGTGAGCGCGAATGGCCGGTCTGATAACCCATTAAAGTGTTAAAAGGTTACATCATGATACCGGACTTTTCAAGAAGTTTAAAATATCCCTGCATATTCTCTCCGGCTCATCCTCAAGAAGGTAATGGCCGGCTTCCGGATAGCGGTGTATTCGGGCCTGCGGGAAGCGGCGCTGCCATTCCGCCAAATAATCCGTATCAAAAACAAAATCGTGCATGCCCCACAGAATCAGCATGGGAACCGGTGACAACCGGTGAAGATTGCGATCCATCCACGCCAGCAGGGAATAGCTGGGATCAGACGGGGCCAGCGGAATATCTTCAACGAATTTCAAGGTGGCCAGCCGGTTGTTCCAGGAATCATAGGGTGCGCAAAGGCCTTTTTTTACATCACGGCCAAGCGCTTTTCGCGGCGCCATGACAAGGGCTGCGCGGGAAAACAGATTTCCGCCCAACACGGCTATTCTGGCAAGGGCTCTGAAACGCTTCAGGATCTGAAGCCGAAAGGGAAGTTTTTTCCCGTTCGGCGGGAAAAAAGCGGCCGTGTTCATCAGGATGATCCGCGAAATATGATCCGGATGGCGCAGGGCATATCCCAGGCCGATGGCGCCGCCCCAGTCGTGAAGGATGAGGGTGACGGGCCGGGTCAATCCAAGCCGGTCCAGCAGAAATTCAAGATCGTCAATCCGGCTGGACAGCCGGAAGTCATAGCGGTCTTCATCCGGTTTATCGGAAAGTCCGCATCCCATATGGTCGGGAGCAATGACCCGGTAATCCGGTGAAAGCCCCTGGATAAGATTTCGAAAATAAAAAGACCAGGTGGGGTTTCCGTGGACCATGACAGCGGGCTCTCCCCGGCCCTCATCCAGATAGTGATAGCGCAGCCCGTTTATTTCCAGAAAATGGGATGAAAACGGATACAGGTGATGCAGTCCCGTCATGTCGATGGAGGGCGTTGCGGCGGTCATGGGGCTTACCACTCCAGGCCCAGCAGCATGCAGTTCAGGCCGCTGCCGATGCCGAAAAAACCGACCCGGTCGTTTTTCTCCAGAAACCCGCGTTCCGATGCAATGGCTGCGGTTATGGGCAGGGAAACGGTGCCGATATTGCCCAGAAAGGGATAGGTGACAAAGTCCTTTTCCTTTGAAATCCCCAGGGCGTCCAGGATGGTTTTCTGGTGTGTGGAGCCCACCTGGTGGCAGATGATTTTATCGGGTTTGTCCGCCGGCCACGTCATCTCTTTTCGGAATATGCGGTAGGTCTCCACTCCCAGGGCAACGCCGTGCTGCAGGACGCCGGCGGAATCGGTTTCCATGATCTGGGGCAGGGTGGCCGGAATGCCGGTATCCGGCCCCCAGCGGCAGAGGCCATGGTGCTGTGCGGCGTTTCGGATGGTTCCGCCCAAAAGCCGGTGTCCGGTGCTTGAAACCGATGCATGGGTCAGAATGACGGCAACGGCTCCGGATCCGCCGGTCAGGGTGGCGACGGTATTTCTAAACACCGCCATGTCCTGCGTGTCCAGCATGCGCTGTATGCTCAAATCCATGATCTGCCGGCTTGATTCGCACGATACCACCATGCCTGCCTGAATCTGACCCAGTTCGATCGCGCTGGCTACCTGAAGGATGCCGTTCAGAACTCCCAGACAGGCATTGGACACATCATAAATCAGGGTCTGCGGTCCCAGTCCCAGCTCATGGCATACGGCGCAGGCCGTTGCCGGCTCGAGCTGATCCCGGCATACGCCGCCGTAAATCAGCATGCCGATTTGCTCCGGGGAAATCCCGGATGACTGAAGCGCCTTTTTGCCGGCCCGCGCCGCGCCATCAAACATGCGAAACCCGGGATCCCAGTATCTGCGTTCGCGGATACCGGTAATCATTTCGAGCTGGCCTTTTTGAAAATGAAGCGCCCGGTAAAGCGGCTCCAGGCGTTTTTCAATATCATCGGAAGTCAGCACGTTCGGGGCCAGTTCATAGCCCATGCTGTCTATATAAACCGTGTTGAAATGCATAACTGTACTGATATGAAAACGTTAAAGGGTTCAGTGCATCAGCCGGATGCCAAAGTCTTTCATTTCGTAAATCGTCAGTCCGTCCACACTGAGAAACCCGTCCGCAACAATCAGGGGATAGGGCGTCTCATCGATTCGGGTAACGACTGCCTCTACAATCACTTTCCGGTTTGCCGGGACCACCTGGCCCCGGTAGGTCCATGCGTGCCCGGTTCCGGTAACCAGCGAGAACCGGCATTCGGAAGTCAGATCGGGCCATTTGTCCAGCGCGATGAATTTTAAAAGCTGCATGAACGCCTCGATCCCCAGAGAGCCTGGCCAGACCGGATCCTGATAGAAATGCGCCTTGAAAAACCATTCTTCGGGATCAACTTTTTTGGATCCCTGAATATAACCCAGCCCGGCAGGGCCGCCGGCAGGATCATAGCGTTCGATAACATCCATCATGCGAATGGCCCGGGCCGGCAGGGTCAGCTGCCGGGGCAGCGCATCCCCGGATTCCAGACGGTGTTCCGGAAAATAGGGCGGCACATCCGCAAGCGGATATTGCCGACAGGCTGAGGTTTCATTCGCCTCCGGCCGGTACCGCCTGTCATCTGCGTTGGCCAGACCTTTTTGCTGCGCCAGGGTTGACCCGGTAAAAAATCCGAATGTGGTTTCCCCTTCATAAATCATTTCATCCGCAGACGCCACGCGAAAATCAAAGGATTCGATGATCATGTCGCTGGCAGCGGATACCTGGGTCATTCGGCATTTCATGGTCAGGGTTCCGGTCTCGGGGAAGACATCTTTATGGATGCGGCCTGTCCCCCCAAGATTTCGAAACCGCAGATCCTTCGGGCTGCTCAGGGCCGAACCCGCATAGGCGGCCAGCCACCCGCAGGGCTGAAGCGCGATTTCCAGAAGCACGGCATAGGGCATGATCCCGGAACGGTCCGCCGCAAAATACCAGTCTGAAGGCGATACTGTGTATTCAGCCTCGATCCATCCGCCGGGCTTCAGAACAAATGCCGGGGGTTCCGTCTTGACGATGCGATCGATAAACAGGTAGGGGGGGCCCGGCAGTCTTGCCAGAAACCGGTCCTCGTCAAAGGCGCGGAAGGTCTCACCGAAAGCATCCGATGGCTTTCCAACGGACAAAGCCAGAATCTTGTCATGGTTAAAGGGGACGTTTTGGCGGGTGGCTTGGGAAAGCCGGATATTTTCAATTGCCGGTTCCGGACGGTTCTGCCAGAAGATTTCAATATCCCGGCGCGTGATGCCGGTCATTTTCAGGGAAATGTTCCGGAACATGACGATGTGCCGGCCGTCCGCGAACATGTGGGCGTCGGCGATCACATAAGGTTCGGGAGCGTAGCCCAACTCGCGGATTTCGACCTGGTACATCACATGCCGGGTTCGGGGCGTCACCGGTCCCCGGCATTTCAGGACGCTTTCAACGCCCACCACCGGCTCATAGCAGACGCCGGGCTGATCGCTCACCCAGCCCATGCGCTGAATGAAGACGCGAAGGGTGTGGGCGCAGCATTCATACATCAGGGTTCCAGGCATGACCGGGTCATCCATGAAATGACAGGTTAAAAACCAGTCGTCCGGATGAATGTCGGCCTGGGCCTGAATCATTCCCAGGCCGTAGCGTCCGCCATTCGGGATCAAGGGTCAGCACCCGGTCGATCAGGCGCATTCTGCCGCCGGGAAGACAAAGGGATTCTGAAAGGCAAATGCCGCTGAAATGCGGCCCAAAGCACGCGGCCAGGTCTCCGGATCTCAGGGCGTCAACCTGGCTGTCCGAGAAGGTTTCTATAGCCCGGGGAACCAGCTGTTTCCAGTCCGAAGGGATACTCCCCGATGCCTTCTGAAGCTCCGGTTCGGTGAGAATAATGCCGCCAGAGTTTTTGACCTCCATTTCGGTAAAAAAACCGGCACATCCATTTTCCATGGTGATTAACAGGTCATCGCCGATAAAGCCCTTGAAGTGAAAAAAGAAAAGCCAGGTTTGCCCCTGACGGACGAAGCGCTCGATCTCGATCTCATAGCGGATGACATCGCCCGGCGCCGGGAGTCCGCGATGGAACTGAACTGAGGCATCCAGCAGTCGGTAGGTGCGCAGGCCCTTGACCTGAAGATCGATGCCCAGATAGGCGCACAGGAAAAGATCCGCCTGACCCGCCTCCACCGAGATGCATACCGGCGCATGCCCCCCGTCCAGATACCAGGCGCCGGGAACCACATCATGTTCGGTCACCACGCGCCCCGGACCAAGGGAGGCTTTTTGCCCGTCAACACTCAGAATCCGGTCCACCAGCATCAGGGGCTCGTCCGGAAGTCTGACCCGGGCAGGATAGGTGTCCACTTCCGCAAACTCGGGCCCCAGAACGCTTGCCGCGGATCCGACGGCAAATTCCATGCAGCGGGATCGGGAGTAGGCAATGACAGGAGAGCCGGGAAATGGGGAGATGGGTGTATTCGGGCGTTCGTGGGGGTATGGCCGGGTGCTTGTGGCCGTCCGCGTGCCGTCATCCGTCCGGGAAAGTGCCAGTTGCTGCTGCAGGAGTCGGGCTTGCAGCGCGAAGCCATCGGCAAAGCGCTGGCCCAGCGTGGTTGAAAATCTCAAAAACGACGCGTGGGCATCGGCAGCGGCGCTTGCGTTCCGGGTAACTGCCTGCATCATATCAGGGGTATATACCGACGAGTCGGCGATGTTTCCCGTTTCCTGTCTCAGGAACACCGGATTCCTGCTGCCGCAGCTCTCCGGGTCCGGGTGCACGGTGATGAATCCATCGGAATCCGGTGGCGCTGCCAAAGGGACTGGGGGCGTTTGTGGAAATTTGGGGCTGAAAGCATTGCCTCCGGTCTTCAGTATCCGGTGACGGCCGTCTGTCCGGACAGACTCCGGATAAGACGTTTCACCGTAAAGGGGTTCCAGATCAATGAAAATCCGTTCGGCGGCCAGGGTTCCCAAAAGCTTCAGGATGGAGACGACCTCGTCTTCCCCGCGGGAGCTGGCGGAAATTGCCAGATGCGGGCGATCTTCCAGGATGCGGGAGATCATCCGGGTGCAGCTTGAATGCGGCCCCGTTTCCAGAAAAATGCGAATCCCGTCCGCATAAGCCTGCTGAATGGTTGCGGTAAAATCAAACCCCGATACGGCCTGCCGGGTAATGGAATCGGCTGCGCTTTTCGTATTCAGGGAATACGCACGGTTCAGCGCGCAACTGTAAAAGCGGATATCCGTCGGGTGAACGGTGGGGAACCGGTGGAGTGCGCGGTAGGCTTTTTGCACAGGTACGGCCGCATCGCAGTGAACCGCTACAACCCCGTCCAGGTAGACAGCTTCGCATTTCAAGGCCGCAATCACGCTTTCGACATCCGGCTGGTTGCCGCCGATCACACATTCCTCCGGCGTATTGACGATCAGCAGCCGGGCAAGGGGGAACAGGGGCAATACATGTTTGACGGCATCCGATGGGCGATTGACTGCCGCAACTTTCCAGGTAAAAGGTGCGGACGGTGCGATTTTCCAGGCGTTTCTGGCAGCATGGCAGGGGCCGGCCAGATCCGTATGAAACAAGGAACTTTTTGCCAGTCGGGACAGCATCTCCCCGCGATCCGGCCAGGCGCCCAGGGCAAAGAGGCCCGCGGTTTCCCCCAGGCTGTAACCGATCGCAGCCTGGGGGAAGATTCCAAAGGTTTGAATCAGACGGGTCATGAGGCTGCCGTGAACCACCTGGCCGAATATCGGAATCAGGGGATCTGCTGAAATGGCGCCCAAAGCCTCGGCTTCCCATCCGGATACCCAGGATTTTCGAAATGGAACGTAGGCAGCAGGGACCATCTGCGTTTTCAGCGCAAGGGTTTCTGCATCCATTTGGCGAAGAATCTCGGGCCAGGTTACGGCCAGGGATCTTCCCATGCCCACATAATGATTTCCGGACCCGGGAAAGACAAAGGCCATGTCCCCCGATGTTCCCGCGGGCCGGGGGGTATAAGCAACGCCGGACCGGCCGCTGATACGCCGGGGGGTTTCGGATGATACGGCTTTACGGGCTTCCGCAATCAAGGATTTCAGTTGTTCGGGAGTATCCGCGATCAGGCTGACCGCATAAGGGTTTTTTTCAGACAGGGGATGCAGCTGGAACCACGATCTGGCTGCCTGTTCAAGCGGATGCCCCTGCTGAATATGCCGCTCCAGCAGGTTCATGCCGCTGGTAAGCGAATCCTTGTCTGTGCCTTCAATGATGAACAGCCCACCGGCAATGCGCCCAAGAGGTCTTCTTCGCTCCAGGTCGGTAGATGCCTTGATTATTTTGGGAGCAGGAGCGTCATGTCCTTCCAGAACCACATGACTGCAAGGCCCGTTTGCTGTCATGACAGCGCAGCAGGCCTTTCGCGGCCCGTCCTGACGGTTTCTTGTCCAGTAATGGGAAAACCCGGGAAAATGAAACCGGGTGCTGCGCCACCGGTCGTCGGGTGCCTGGGTATAGCCGGACAGTGGCGGAATGATTTCCTGATACAGGCACAGGCAGGTCTTGATCAAAGATGCCATCCCGGCTGCGGCGCCCGCATGTCCGATGACGGGTTTGACGGAACCGATGGCAACACAGGACGAATCCTCCTGAAACACGGCATCCAGCGCCGTTGCCTCAAGCCGATCTTCAACCGGTTGGCCGCTGCCGTGGGCTTCAAAAAAACTGATCGCAGACGGTGGTATGCCGGCTTCATCCAGACTTTGTCGAAGCGATCTGGAGTAGGCTGTCGAATCCTTCGCTGATCCTGCACAGGCAGAGCCCATGCCCTTGATGACGCCATATATGCGGTTGCCGTCCGTGATTGCACTATCCAGCCGTTTGAGCACCACTGCGCCTGCGCCTTCACCCGGAAGGGTACCGTCGGCGGATCTGTCGAACGGGCGGATGTTGCCGGACGGCGAAAAGGGGTGGATGCCGTGAGCGATCAGAATGCTGCGCACATCGCCGCTCATGTCCACGGCGCCGACCAGCATGGCGTCTGCTTCGTTTTTTTGAAGCAACCGTGCGGCAATGTCCAAAGCGCTGAAGCCGGATGCGCTGTTTGCGGAAACCGTAAAACTGGGTGCGCCCATGCCGAATTCCCGCGCGACCCTGCTGGCGACAACGCCGGCAAGCGCCCCAAGGGTCCGGGAAGCGTTGAGCGCAGGGCCAATATTATCTTTCAGGGTCTTCAGCCAGGCGGCTCTCTGGTCGTCATCAAGGGAAAAGCCGGCCTGCTTCAGCCAGTCTGCATGCGTGTTGCCAAGGCCCCATCTGACATGGTAATCCGTTGCTTCCATGTCAAAGCCCATGCCGATGATGGCCCCCATGCGGGGCCGAAGCGCTCGTGACGTATATCCGGCATCGGCCATTGCCCTGTGGGACACTTTCAGCATGAGCAGGTGCTGAATCAGGATATCGGGGATTTCATTGGGCGGAATATGCAACCGGCTCAGTTCAAGGGAAATCTCTTCAATGTACCCGCCGGGAAGATCCGGAAAATTCAGAAGGGCACCGGCAATCGCATCACAGCCTTTCCAGCGGCGTTCAGGGCGTTTGCGGATGCCGGTTTTTCCGGACAGGACCGCTTCCTGAAAGTCCCTCAGGGTTTGAAAGCTTCCAAAACAGGCATCCATGCCGACAACGGCGATATCCAGTGCCGGATGGCGGATGGCGGATGATGCATGACTGGTTGTTGTTTCCGCTATCCGTCGTCTGTCGTCCGTCGTCGGATTTTGGTCAGGCCGGGGTGGATCCGGGCGGGTCTGCCGGGCAAAGATGAGAGATTTGGACGATGAAGTATCCGGTGCCCATTCTTCCAGAAGCACGTGGCCGTTGATGCCGCCAAACCCGAAAGCGCTGATTGCCGCGCGCCGGGGAATGCGGGAATCTCTGCGAGACCAGGGTTCGGCCAGGGACTGCACGCGGAACGGGCTGCCGTGAAGCGGGCTGTTCTCGGCAGGCGCGGTAAAATTCAAGGACGGCGGCAGGGTCTGGTGTTTTATGGCCAGCAGGGTTTTGATCATTCCGGCGGCTCCGGCCGCGGTCAGCAGATGCCCGATCATGGACTTGACGGAACCGATGGGGCATGGTCCGGATTTTGATCCGGCGTTCTCCCACAGCAGTTTCAGGCTTTGCAGTTCCGTGGCATCCCCGACCGGTGTTCCGGCGCCGTGACATTCGATGATATCCACATCAGACGGGCGCCACCCGGCTGCCTGATAGGCGGCCTGCATGGCCCTGACCTGCCCCTCGGTGTCCGGAGCCAGCAGGTTTCCCCGCATGTCATTGGAAAGTCCGATGCCCCGGATGATTCCGAATATGGTATCACCGTCATTCAGCGCATCTTCCAGCCGCTTCAGGACGAGAATCCCTGCGCCCTCACCGACCACAAGTCCGTCTGCACGGGCGTCAAACGGTGCGCACCGACCGGATTGCGACAGCGCCCGCAGCTGGCTGAACCCGACCTGGGTATACAGACAGTCGGGCCGGGACACCCCGCCTGCCAGAACCGCATCGCAGCGATGGTCGCCGAGCATGTCGCAGGCCAGCTTTACGGCATAAAGGGAGGATGCGCAGGCCGCATCCAGGGTAAACGCCGGGCCGCAAAGTCCCAGTGCCCGGGCCAGAACAGCGGCGGGAAGGGCCGTAACCTGGCTGGCCAGACAGTGATTTCGGGTCAGAGAAAATAATGGATCCGGGCGTTTCTGAAACAGAGCGTTTTTAAAGGATTCCCCGAGAATATTTTGCGCCAGGCCGGATGATGTCTCTGTTGGCAGCGCAATTGCCGCCAGGATGACAGCGATGCGGTCCTTGTCAATGGCTGCGGACTGAAACACGGAAAAAGCTTTTTTGCCGGCTTCCAGAACCAGGTGAACCATCGGATCGAGAGAACGCAACAGGTCACCAGGCAAGGCAAAACCATCGGGATCAAAATCAAAATCCCGAATCACGCAGCCGCGCCGGTGAAAGGCCTTATCCGGAGCGGGCAGGGCGGATACCATGTCCGCCGGGCGCGCCACCCACCTGTCTTCCGGAATATCCCCGCAGGCATCCTGCTTCTCAACGATGTTACGCCAGAACCGGTCCAGGGTGGATGCGCCGGGAAAAATGCCGGCCATTGCCACAACAGCAATAGGGGAATAGTTGTTCAATCGGGTCACAAATTCATCTTTGAAAATAGGTTAATGATGGCGCTTTATACCCTTTTTCCGGTTTTATTTGCAATACCCGAAGAAAAATGATGCATTTTTGATTTACTTTAAACAGCCATTATCTGTGTATTCTGCTTGTTCCCAAGCGCCAGCGTGGAAACAAGCGGAAAGGCAGCAATGCTCATTCTGCATTGTTCCCGATAGATACATCACAATACATTTTTTCAAGTTCTTGTGTCATCTCCATGAATTCCTGCCTGAGTGTTTCAGGTGCCAGAATGTGTCGTGTTCGATTTGAGGTGGTTCTGTTTTAAACGGATATCGTGGATGTTTGCTACGGCATATTGGGGTATTGAGGATTTTTATGGCCGAAATAAGTCGGAGTGCGTTCCTGTACGTTCAAATATAACCCGATTCTCTTCATATTTATAGACCAGGAGCCAATCGGATTCAATGTGGCACTCCTTGCGCCCCTGCCACTTGCCAAGAAGTTTGTGATCCCGATGGATAAGATCAAGTTTTTCTTCCGCGACCAATGAACGGATGACTATCTTGATCTTTTCAAGATTTTTTCCGCGTTTTCGCATCCGCTTGATGTCTTTATCAAACTGGCGTGTAAATATTGGCGTGAGCATCAAATACCGAGCTTTTTAAACATATCTTCAGCGTCTTCACAAACAATCAGATCATGTCCGGCATCCGTGCTTGCAAAAGTCCTGCGGGTCGTCTCATTGGGAATAGCAACTTCAAAGGGTAATCCATCTCGCAACTCGACTTGCTTATAAAACAGCGTGATAGCTTGGGTTGTTGTCAAACCCAGCCTGCTGAAGACATGTTCTGCCTTGTCCTTGAGTTCGGGTAGTATCCGGGCGCGTATTGTTGATGATTTGCTCATAATTTACCTCCATGTGTTATGAATAAAGTAGCTCAAATGGGGTACATTGTCAATACGGATTGATCGGCTTGAAAGCCCACCTCGACCTCCCTTTTCCAAAGCAGGAAGTTCTCATGATTCTGTTTGGGGGGGATTGCCCGGATGATTTATGACGGGTTGCCGTGAAAATGCTACCGGTTTGCTTTCAAATCGTTAAATAAATCTGGCAGCCCCGGGAGTTTTCCGATATAGTTTGGCGGAAATTTCGCTGTGGAATCAAATGATAATCCATTGTGTAGGTGGAAAGGCACTTAGAAATGGCATCGAAAGCGCAACAGCTTATGGAAAAAGGGGTAAGAATTCATAATCCCGATACCGTGGATATTGGAGCGGAAGTTGATTTGAAGCGGATTTCAGGGGATGGGGTCACCCTCTATCCCGGCTGCCGGATTTATGGCGAGAAAACACTCATTCTTGCCGGTGCGAAACTGGGATACGAGGGGCCGGTTACGGTGGAGAACTGCTGCATCGGGCCGCGGGTGGAGCTGAAAGGTGGATTTTTCAGAAAGTCGGTTTTCCTGGATGATGTGGTGATGGGGTTTGGCGCCCACGTGAGAGAAGGGACCATTCTGGAAGAGCAGGCAAGCGGCGCGCATGCGGTTGCGTTGAAGCAGACCATCCTGTTTCCCTTTGTTACGCTCGGCAGCCTGATCAATTTCTGCGATTGCCTGATGGCCGGCGGAACCAGCAGGAAGAATCACAGTGAAGTCGGCAGCTCTTACATTCATTTCAATTTCACGCCCAATCAGGACAAGGCAACGGCATCCTTGCTCGGAGATGTTCCCCGGGGAGTCATGCTGAATCAATCCCCCATTTTTTTAGGGGGCCAGGGAGGACTTGTCGGGCCCTGCCGGCTTGCATACGGAACCGTGCTTGCCGCCGGCTCCATATGCCGCAAGGACGAGCTGAGGCCCGATCGACTGATTCAGGAAGGAGGCGCCAGAAGCGCCAATGTTGCCGTTTACCCGCGGGATGCATTTGACCCTGAAACGCATTCTGGTCAACAACATCCATTATATCGCAAATTTAATGGCCCTCAGGCAGTGGTATATCCATGTCCGGTCGGCGTTTGTGGGGCAAGACTTTACCAGCGAACTGTTTGAAGGGCTTATGGAAACACTTCAGATGGCGATTCAGGAGCGCATTGCCCGGCTGCTGGCCTATTGCCGGAGCCTGCCGGTTTGCGGTGCGCCCCAGACCGTCCAGGCGAATCGTCAGTGCGAGATATATCACAACTGCACCCAGCTTGAAAGGCTCTATCTGATGCAGAATACCTGGCCGGGGAACGACAGCCTGCGGGAGGGTTTTCTGGAGGCCGTCCGTCAGGGAATTCAAGTAAGCGGAAACAGCTATATTCCCGTGATCCTGGGACTCAGTGAAAAACAGCGCGAATCCGGAACAGCCTGGCTTCAGGGAATTGTCGATCACATCGTTACAGAATCGCTTCAGATTTTTCCATCCCTGGCATCCGGCGTGGCGGGGGAATAAGGAATCACACATGAAAAAATTGTTTGGAACAGACGGCATTCGCGGGGTTGCCAATCGACATCCCATGACTCCGGAAATGGCGGTTGCGGTCGGCAGGGCCATTGCCGCCAATTTTAAAACCGGATCCTCTTCCAGGGTTGTCATCGGAAAGGACACCCGGATCTCCGGCGACATGCTGGAATGCGGGCTGGCTGCAGGCCTTTGTTCGATGGGTGCGGATGTCTGTCTCTGCGGCGTCCTGCCCACCCCGGGGGTTGCCGCCATTGCCGCCAAGTTGGGGGCATGCGCCGGCATTGTTGTGTCCGCCTCTCACAATCCTTACGCGGATAACGGGATCAAGGTGTTTGACGGAAACGGATTCAAGCTTTCCGAATCCGTCGAGCAGGTGCTTGAAGAGCGGATTCTAAAGGCATTGCAGCCTGGATCATCTTCACATTCGCCTGCTGTCGGGCGTTGCGACGCCATTATGGATGCCCTGGATTATTATGGGGATTTTCTGGTGAACACTGTCCCGGATTTGTCTCTGGACGGGCGTTGCCTGGTTCTGGACTGCTCGCATGGCGCCACGTTTCAGGCTGCTCCCGAAGTCTTTTCGAGACTGGGCGCCAAGATTATCGTCCTGTCCGATAAGCCGGACGGCGTCAACATCAATGCCGGCTGCGGCTCCCAGCATCCCGAAGCTCTTGCAAAAGGCGGTTCTGAAACACAAGGCCCATGCCGGGTTTGCCTTTGACGGGGACGGCGACCGGGTGATCGCCGTTGATGAAACCGGAAGGGTACTGACCGGAGATCAGGCCCTGGCCGTCTGTGCCGTCCACATGAAACAGGCCGGCAGGCTGGCCGGCAACCGGGTAGTGGCAACCGTCATGAGTAACATGGGGCTTAAAATCGCCTTGAAAAAACAGGGAATCCTCCTTTCGCTGGCTCAGGTGGGGGACCGCCACGTCATGGAGATGATGAAATCCGAAGGTGCAATTCTTGGCGGAGAGGATTCCGGACACACCCTGTTTCTGGATCGGCATACCACCGGCGACGGCATCCTGAGCGCGCTTCAGCTTCTTGAAGCCATGCGATCCGCTTCAAAACCGCTTTCAAAACTGGCCGGGATCATGAGCGTCTTCCCGCAGGTTCTGATCAATGTTCCGGTGAGTGAAAAACCCGATATCGAGACGGTCGCCGGAATCCGGGATGCCGTCTGTCAGGTGGAAACCCGCCTGGGAGAAGAAGGAAGGGTGCTGGTCCGGTATTCGGGGACCCAGCCGCTGTGCCGCGTCATGGTGGAGGGGCCGTCCAAAAAAGAAACCCGGGCTTTTGCCGAAGAAATCGCAGCAAAAGTCCGGGTCGCCATTGGAAAGGCATGATGCAGACCGGCTGAAGGCATACGGTTTCAGCCTTCAGCCTGAACGGTTATCTTCTGTCGCCCAGTATCCTCAGGAGCATTAAAAACAGGTTGATAAAATCCAGATACAGGGTGAGCGCGCCGAGTATGGTGCCTTTTCGGACAACGCCTGCATCCAGACCGGCCGGCTGGGACAGCGCCATCATTTTCAGCTTCTGGGTATCGTAGGCGGTGAGTCCCACAAAAACGATAACGCCGATATAGCTGATGATCATGCTCATTCCAGAGCTTTGAATGAACATGTTGACTACCGATGCAATGACGATGCCGATCAGTCCCATGGTCATAAAGCCGCCCATGGAGGTCAGATCCCGCTTGGTGATCATGCCATAGACACTGCATGCGCCGAATGTGGCGGCGCAGATGAAAAAGACGGATGCAACCGATGACGATGTGTAGATCAGAAACACAAACGACAATGTCAGTCCGTTTAATGCCGAATAGAGCAAGAACATGGCGGTGGCTGTCGATGCCTGGATCTTCTGGATTCTGGCACTCAGGTAAAATACCAGCGCCAGCTCGCCGATGATCAGACCGAAAAACAGAATCTGATTCGAAAAAATCAGCCGGATCAGGGATTCGCTGCTGGCGACATAAATTGCCACCAGGCCCGTAAGTGCCAGACCGGCCGCCATCCAGTTGTAAACGCTGCGAATAAACTGATTGACCTGAACCTGTGCCTGAGCCTGTGTTGTTCCAAATGGTAAGGTCTGCATGAAACACCTCCTGAATTATATGGTTATTTAATATTAAATGATAACACAATCCGTGAATTTTTCAAGAGCATTTCTCAATCATTCTCATAGTATACCCAATACATTCGATTTTATTTAAAACCAATCAATGCGTTCGGGTGTGTCTATGGCTTTGATGCATACTTTCCGCCCCCTCTTGCCGTTGCCGTCAGTGACATGGCAGAACCCTGCTATGCCATGCAATGCGTTTTCTGATGACGCTGAAGCTATGATCGGCCTGACGAATGACATCCTGGCGCACTATGATTTGATAAAACGCCGGTAGATAAAATAGCCCAGCCCGCCCAGAATCAAAAGCTCAAATATGCCGATGCCGCCGCTGCTGCCGCCGCCGCTGCCGGCATGTCCAGTTCCTCCAAAGAGCATATTTCCGATCATTCCCCCCACGAGGCCGCCGCCGACGCCGCGGAGAAAACTGCTGCCGCCACTGCCGGACGACGGCGAAGACCGAGAAAAAAGATCCGCTGCCCGAAGGACTGGCAGGATTTGCAAGGGATTTTGACGGACTGCTGCCAAACCCGCCGATAGAAGTGCCGGAGCCGCCAAAAGATCTGCCGCCGCTTCTGGAGCGGGCATCTGCAAGGTCGGAAAATCCCAGTACGACACATACGGCAAAAAGTGAAATCAGAAGAGTGATTCGCGTTACGGACGATGTTTCATTCAACATAAGATGTCTCCAATACGAATAAATATGGCGTTCAATAAAAAGATGAATTCAGCAGGTCAGCGGATGGTTCCACAAGATACAGGATACGTGGAAATAAAATCAGGACATGTTTTGCGGGGGAACGAAAATGGAGATGAAAACTTTAGGTGGCACAAAGAGCGGGGATGTTTCACGCAGCCTGGTTGACGGAAACGTATGGGTTATCCGGTTTGCAAACAGGGTATGTTCTGCACAACTACAAGCGGAGTCACACTCATCCGTGCCGTGCTTATCCGGACATTCTGAGGTAAAATAATCAAAAACGTCTGAAGATACGTCAATAGGCGAGTCGACCGGATGTGCAAAACATGCAGCCGGAAGGAGGATGTAGACGAATATAATGAAGATGGAAATCGATTTCATGACAATTTGATTTTGGTCTGATTGGCGACGTTTTTATGAATCTAATCGATATCCGGCAGTTTGTCAATCGGCGTTCCATGCCCGGTCTGTTCTTGAATGCGGATGTGATGGTATACATGCACCATCCAGACAACAGCAAGAATCGGTACAAAAAGATTCAGAAAAGGGATAATCGCCATCAACGTGATTGCAAAACCGCCGCCGTACACGGCTTTTTTGTGCTGAAGACCCAGTGCTCTGGCACTGGCTTTCCCCAGGTGATATCCTGCCGCACTCTCGAAAAACTCCCGGCCGAGAAGATAACTGTTCAGCAGGATGGATACTGCAAGTCCGATGCCAAAAAAATAGAGCGGCAGTACGAGAATATTCAGGCTCAGTGCCCAGCCGGTGAACTTCAGATCGTGCCAGATTTCGTGCCAAAACTTCGGAACCACGCTTCGGACGGTATCCGGATAATACTGACGTTCCACGCGCTGAATTGCGGTTTCCTGAAACAGACTGGAAATCAGCACGGTAAATACCGGCAGCATGAACCAGCCGCCGATGCCGGTGAGAATACCGACGCTCCAGTTGAGCAGCGTATCAAGCCATCCGCGCTCGATGGTTACGAAGCGGCCGGTTATCCAGGTAATACTTCCGACGGCGCCGAGAACAACGATCACCGCCAGCAGAGCGCACACGAGCATCAAACCGAAAAGATGCGCCTTTTTCAGAGAAGTAAACGTCTTAACCAGTGGGTACATCCATTCTAACCTCGTTGCTTTTACTGAGATGTCATCTATTTCTTAAAAAATACCTTGATTGCAGACGGATTGTCAAACTGAATGCGTCGATTCGGCAATTTTCGGTGCAGACCATGACAGTTGCAGGCAATGTTTCAGAAATGATGAACGTCATTCTTTTGCATGACCTGGCTTTACCGATGCTGTCTTTTGTGGTAATGACAATTTAGCATAAAAGCAGCATGGCTGTCCGTTAAAAAGAACCGTTCCCTGGCCTGATTCTCAGGGCATTGATAGAAATGATAAGAGGCTATTTATTTGATGCGCTCCGGCATAGGATATGATATTCACCGCCTGGTGACCGGCCGCAAACTGGTTCTGGGCGGAGTTGATATTCCCTTTGAAAAAGGGCTTCTCGGCCATTCGGATGCGGACGTACTGATTCATGCAATCTGCGATGCCCTGCTGGGTGCCGCCGGCCTCGGAGATATCGGTATTCATTTTCCGGATACGGACATTGCCTACCAGGGCGTATCCAGCTTGGTGCTTCTGGATAAAACATCTCAATTGCTGGAATCCAGGGGCTTTTCCGTGGTGAATGTGGATGTTACGGTTCTGGCCCAGACTCCGAAACTGTCTCCGTTCAGAAAAGCCATGCAAGAAAATATCGCCGGCATGCTCCATCTTCCTGCCGATTGCGTCAATGTCAAGGCCACGACAACAGAAGGACTGGGGGCAATCGGCAACAGCGAGGGGATTGCAGCCTTATGCGTGGCCATGATTAACCGGAGAGACAAAAAACTGGAAACACTGTCATGACGATCTATCTGTATAATACCCTGAGCAGGAAAAAGGAAATTTTTGAGACGGTCGAACCCAACAAGGTAAAAATGTATGTCTGCGGTCCAACGGTATATGATGCCAGCCATATCGGTCATGCCCGGTCCGTGGTCGTTTTTGATGTCCTGGTCCGGTATCTGAGGGCCAGAGGGTTTGATGTGACGTATGTCCGGAATTTTACCGATGTGGATGACAAGATCATTGCAAAAGCCAATCAAACCGGAATGTCCCCACGGGACGTGGCTGAAAAATACATTCAGGAATTCTATGCGGATATGGATGCCCTGAAAGTCGAGCGCGCCACGTATGAGCCGAGAGCCACCGAACATATCGATGATATCATCCGTATCATCCTGATACTGATCGACAAGGGTCATGCTTATCCCCTGGATGGGGATGTGTATTTTTCGGTGGAGGGATTCTCCGGTTATGGAAAGCTTTCCGGCAGAAAACTCGATGACATGGAGGCCGGTGCGCGGGTGGATGTGGATGTCCGGAAACGAAATCCCTTTGATTTTGCCTTATGGAAGGCGTCAAAGCCAGGTGAACCCGAATGGGACAGCCCGTGGGGCAAAGGCCGGCCCGGCTGGCACATCGAATGCTCGGCCATGAGCTCCGCCTTTCTGGGCGAAACCATCGATATCCATGGCGGCGGCATGGATCTGACCTTTCCCCACCATGAGAACGAGGTCGCACAGTCTGAAGCCGCTTTTGGAAAGACTTTCGTCAGATACTGGGTGCATAATGGTTTTGTGAATATCAACCAGGAGAAAATGTCCAAGTCACTGGGAAATTTCCTGCTGATAAAAGATGTGCTGAAGTCGTATCATCCGGAAGTCATTCGACTCTTTCTGCTCTCCAGTCATTACCGGAGCCCCATTGATTTTAACGACAAGATCATGGAGGAATCCAGCGTAGCGCTCGATAAGGCGTATGCGCTTCTGGCAAGGCTGATGGAGCGTTTTGAAAAAAAGCCTGTTCTGTCTCAGTCCGGGGATCTCTGGGAACGCTTCTGCGAGGCAATGGATGATGATCTGAATACGGCTAAAGGGATTGGGCTGGTGTTTGATTCCGTCCGAACCATGAACCGCCTGTTGGACGCATCGGATGAAGCCGCATCCGCGAACCTTCAGAAAACCCTGTTGACCGCCTGGTCGGATTTCCAGAAAATCGGCCGGATTCTGGGGGTGTTCAGTGAAACGCCGGAACAATACGCGGCTGACCGAAAATTGCTGGGGCTTCAGAAAACCGCAGTCGATCCTGCCTGGATTGAGAAGATGATCGCGGATCGAACCGCCGCCAGAAAAGCCAAAGAATGGCAAAAAGCCGACGATATTCGAAAACAGCTTGAAGCCATGAATGTCATTATCGAAGATCGGGCCGACGGAACCCTGTGGCGGATGGGATGAAAATCGACCTTCACTGTCATACGAAATACTCCGGCGATAACGATCTGGAACCGGAAGAGCTGATAGCACAGGCCTTGCACATGGGCCTTGACGGAATCTGCATCACCGAGCATTTTTCAGTTGAGGCGTCCCTGCCGGTTGAAGCCATCCCCGTGCCCGAAGGATTTCTCGTGTTTCGCGGGGTGGAGATTTCAACGGATATGGGCCATCTGCTGGCGTATGGCATTCATGATGATTCCTGGAATATTTGGAAAAAGGATCTGTATTTGAATGCACGGGATATATTGGAACAGATCCATCGCCTGGGGGGGATTTGCGCGCCCTCCCATCCATTCCGAGGATGGGATTCTTTTGGAGCGATGGCTCTGGAGCTGGACGGGCTGGATGCCATTGAAACGCATAACAGCCGAAATACCATGGATATGAATGCGCAGGCAATGTCCTGCGCCAGGATTCGAAACCTGCCGTCTATCGGCGGAAGCGACTGCCATCGAAGAGAACATGTCGGCATGGCCTATACGGATTTCAGCAATCCGGTTATCACAATGGATAATCTGATTGCTGAAATCCGGAAGGGAAATTGCCGGGGTGTATCACTTCTAATGAGCCGTTCCGCTGGTTCCCCAGATGGAGCTCGGGAACCAGCGGAACGGCTGTGTAACCCTGCAACAGCGTTTTTACGAATACCTGCCTACCTCTGATAAAACCCGGGTCTTTTTATTCTAAAGATCACCCTTTGATGATTCTGGGCAGCATCATGTGATGATGCGCACAGATCGAGGTGGGGTTCTGATAGGCTGTTCCGGCAAAGGCAACCAGGTATTTGCGGATGTCCGGCATGGAAGCGATCTCGTCCACCAGGCCGTGCTTGGCGCAGTAGATGGGCCGGGAATAGTCATGATATTCCTGGGCCATCTTGTTCATGCTCTCGATCACCGGATCCAGGGGGCGACCTGCGTCTTTTTCCTTGACCAGCCTGCGGGAGAAGCTGGCTGCCGCTGCGGTTTCACCGTGCATAACGTAGATTTCCGTGGTGGGAATTCCCAGGGTAAAGGCGTTGTGGCGGTTGGCAGTCGGGCCGCCCATGACGTAATGGGCCGCTGCCGTCCCTTTCCGGAGTACCACCAGCATCATGGGGACATCCGTCTGCTGGATGGAATAATTCAGACTCTGGCCCAGCCCCAGGAGCTCGGCTTTTTCGGCAATGTTTCCCACATCGATTCCGGATGTGTCCTGGAACCAGATGACCGGAACCCGGTCTCTGCCGCAGAGGGTGACAAATTCATTCATCTTGATCAGCCCCTGACGGTAGAGCTTACCGCCGATGCCGGCGTACGGGGCGTATTCCGGATAATCCTCTCCCAGATACCCCTGACGGTTTCCGATGCATCCCACCAGAAATCCGTCCACCTTGCACAGGCCGGTATAGATTTCGGGCCCGTAAGTGGGTTTGTATTCCATGTGTTCGCTGCCGTCCACCAGCCTTGAAAGCACTTCCTCAAAATTGTACATCTGTTTCTGGTTGGCGGGAATCAGATGATACAGGTCATCGGCTGAAAACCGGGGGGCTTTGGGCTCGGCCACACGGAAAAACTTGGGATGGTAGGCCGGGATGTCCTTCATGTAGTCTTTGATGCCATCCAGAACTCCGGTTTCCTCCTCATAGACATGCCGGAAAAAACCCGTGCAGTCATGGTGAATTTCCACGCCTCCCGGCGGTTTTTCCTTGAACTGTCTGGCGGCGTTGATCAGGTTTTCCGCGCCTTCCAGATCGAAATGGCCCTTGGGCGACATGCCGCTTAAGATGCCGCCGCCGCCAACCGCCATATTGGCGTTCTTATGTGCCAGCAGGAGCATGGGGCTGATGGCCTGATAGCCGCCGCCCGCAGGGTTGGTGCCGAAAATTGCCGCCAGCACCGGGATGCCGAGCTGCTCCAGTTCCGCATGCCTGAAAAACGTGGTGCCGCCGCCTCTTCTTCCGGCGTAGAATTTCTCCTGTTCCGTCAGCTTGACACCGCTGCAGTGAACCAGCCAGACCAGGGGGATGTGCAGGCGTTTGGAAAGATTGGTGACCCGAAGGATGTTTTCCGACTGGCCCGGAAGCCAGGCTCCGGCCATGACCTTGTTGTCAAACCCGATGATGACCGCCCATTTGCCGGAGATTTTCCCCAGGCCATCAATGACGTTGGTGGTGCCTTCCTCGATTGTTGATCGGATTGTAAATCGTATGCAGCGGACACCAGGTGCCCGGATCCACCAGATACCGCAGACGCTGCCATACGGTCATTTCCCCTCTGGCGTTGATTTTGGCTTCAGGAAAGCCCGCGTTTTTCACCTTTTCCACTTCAGCCTTTACCTGGGCCTCGACGGTTTTGATGTTTTCAATATTCTTCTCGCTGCTTTTGATCTGGCCGAGCGTCAGTTCGCTGCCAAATTCCGTCATTTTTTCAAAATAAGGTTTCATCGGGTTGTACTCCTTGTCTATGACTGATTCATGGGCCAGAGGCCTTTTTCTTCAAGTACGGATTTCAGGGTTTTCAGACCCGCATTGGCAGTTGGAACCCCGCCATAAACCAGGGTCTGAAAAATGACTTCTGCGATTTCTTCCGGCGTGCATCCCACATTCAAGGCTGCCTGAATGTGAAGCCGGAGCTCATCCAGACGCGACAGTACGGTCAATGCCGAAATGGTTACCAGTTGCCGGGTTTTGTGGGGGATTTTCTCCCGTGCGTACATCTGGCCGGTGATAAAAAGGGACATGTCCTTTGCCAGATCTTTGTCAAAGGCACGCCACAGCTCAAACGGTTTTTCATCCTTGACATCTTTGAAATACAGGGCCGCTGTTTTTTGGGTTTTTTCAGCCAGTGGGTTGGTCAATGGGTGTATCTCCTTTTTACCGGTTGGCTTTTTTAACGCCAAGCTGATCCAGGGCGATGATCATCTTGCAAATATTGGCCGAGCCTTCCACCATGGCATAGGTCGGGGCGTCGCGGTAGAATCTGGCAACCGGATATTCCGTGGAATACCCGTATGCGCCCAGGATCCGCATGGCAAAGGTGGCGCATTTGGTCGCCACTTCACCTGCAAAATATTTGGCCTGGGCCACATCGAGCCCGTTGTTCAGATTGCCTTGATCCTTTGCCCAGGCAGCCTTGTAGACGAGAAGGCGGGCCGCCTCGATTTCAGTGGACATCTGGGCGATCATGTCCTGGTTCATCTGAAACTCGCCGATGGGTTTTCCGAACTGTTTTCTCTGGTTGCAGTATTTGATGGCCGTATCCAGGCATGCCTGGGCAAGCCCGACACCGCCGGCAGCAGCCGAAAGGCGGGTTTGATTGAGTGAGCTGAAAACGATTTTGGCACCGTCTCCGGGTTTTCCCAAAATATTTTCCTTGGGAACCCGGGTATCGGTTAAAAAGATTTCGCCGGTCGGTGAAGAATGGGACCCCATTTTTTCCAGTTTGCTGGTTTTAACGCCGTTGAAATTTTTCATCTCCACGACGAAGGCGGAAAGCCCCCGGGAGCCCTGGGCCTTATCGGTGTAGGCATAATAAATGATGGCGTCGGCGACATTGGCGTTTGAGATCCAGGTTTTGGAGCCGTTTAAAAGCCAGTGGTCGCCCTTGTCCTCTGCCGTGGACGACATGGCCATGACATCGGAGCCGGCATCCGGTTCGGTAATGCCGAATCCGCCCACATAATCCGCATTGACCAGTTTGGGAACATATTTTTTCCGGGTGGCTTCGGTGCCGTATTTGAAGATCGTATAGGCGCAGCCCAGGGTCTGCATGTTGATCTGAACCCTGAGGGAACTGGAGGCCTTTGCGATTTCCTCGGTGACGATCATGGCTGCCAGCCATCCCATATCTTCACCGCCGTATTCCTCGGGAATGACGGTTCCGAAAAAACCCAGCTCTCCCATGGGTTTAATGACTTCCTTATAGGGAAAATAATGGTTTTCGTCCCATTCATTGGCATGGGGTGCAATTTTTTTTGCGGCAAATTCTCTTACGGATTTTCTCAGCATTTCCAATTCTTTTGTAAGTGCAAACTGCATTCCGGTTCTCCTTTATTCTTCAGCAAATTTTTAAGACTTAAGGGTAACACCATTTCACATAAATCAGTCAGCCAAAATGATGGATGGTTTATATTTTATCGGCAAAAAATGGTATATAAATAAAGCTATGATACAGCTATATTACGTGACGAATTAAGTCAAGAATTATTGAAAAACAGTTTCAAATACACTTTCTTGAATGGATTAAACGGGTCTTACAGGCGGCGGATAAATTCCTCGACAGCCAGATAGACGTCAGCAGCTCCTTCTCCCAGCAAAATGCCATGTCTGCCGGCGTGAATCAGCAGGCAGCGTTTTTTCTCCGATCCCAGAAGCTTGAATGCTTTCCGGGTTCCTTTTTCATCCACCACCGGATCTTCATCAGACTGGACCAGAAGCGCCGGCAGGTGTATGTCTCCAAGCCGGTTTTCAGTCGATTTCATGAGCTTATCCAGCTCCAGAACACCGGAGACGGGGTTTCTGAGATAATTGATATGCGGGTTTTCGGGGTGGTTTTCAATAAATTCCATTTTGCCGTTTTCTCTTTTGACGCTGCTCATGAACCGGTTCCACATGTTAACCGCAGGGACAAACTTCGAGGAAAGGTCCTGAAGACGAAATGGCGGACACACCCCAAATACGCCGCAAAATGCCGGATGGCGAATTCGCGCCGCGGCCTCCAGGGCCAGCCCCGCGCCCATGGAAAAGCCGCCTATCACCACTTTCCGGCACGTGCTGGTCATCAGCGCAATGGCTTCATCCGCAGAGTCCATCCAGTCCGCAGTGCTTCGAATGGCCAGATCTTCAGGGGCTGTTCCATGACCTTTCAGCCGGGGAACATAAACCCACCAGCCTTTTTCCGCAAGATATTCCGCAAGTTCCTTAAGTTCAAACGGAGCTGCCATATAGCCATGAAACAGGACAATCCCCAGTTTGTTGAATCTTCGTTTTATCAGAATGGGTTTGCCCACTGATTTGTCTTTGGTTTCCCCTTTTAGGTAAAATTCATCATAATCGCGGTCATAATCTGACAGTGCTTTTTCCCATAATAACCGGGTAATCCGGCGGCGAATCCAGAATGCCGGCTGCCATGCCAGGCAGCGGATGCTACGCTGCAGTCTGATCAGCGGTTCGATTTCGTTGACCATCACGGCGATCGGGTTGTCGATCCGAATCCGATGAAAATCCAGAACACGGGGGTGGGTTGATGACAGTTTAATCAGATCATTGCCTTTCCGTGCCAGAATACCTTTTTCAACGGCAATTTCAACAAAATCCCGGAATCGATGATAGTTGTCATCCGTGATCAGGTGGATTTGGTTTGCGGCCAGGCTTTTATGCAAAAATGAACCGGATTCGCCTGCCTTTTGCGTGGCGGCCAGAAACACCCGACGTCTCAGGTCAAAGGCATCGATCCGTTTAAAGGGGATTTTATGAAGCATTGCGGCAAAAAGATGATCCGGATTCACGGTGGTCATGCTGTAAATCGCCGTCATGTATTGCTGCATGATTTTAACAGCCTGTTTTCGCAGGGTTCGACGGGAAGAAATCGGGTCATCAAAATCAAAGGTACGGATGGCAGAAATATCGCGTTCAATCTTTGAGGCTTTCAGATAGTCCTGAATGGAGATCGCGGCGCCAAAGCGGATATCGATATCCACTCCGGACAGCAGCATGACGCCTTCCGTCATCATCTCATCCATCATGCGATCTGATGGATGATCCACAAAAAATTCTGCAATGCGGCTCAGCGTATTTTCTCTGGCCCGCATGGGATAATACGTGATGTTGACCGGAACAATCAGCGTCCGGGTCGTCTTCAGCGGGTCGATATCCTGAATCTGAAACAGGGACATCAATCTGCGGGCCTCATCCGGATGGGTTTCCGAGAGGGCGATAATCCGCCGGCGGTAAAACTCGGTCCGGAGTGCCAGAGTTGCCGCGCCGGTATGCGGGGGGCGTTTGCCGCCGGCGTACGAGAGCATCAGACGGCCTTTTTCAACCAGTTTCTTGTTTTTGACCATCCGTCCTTCCGGGTAGATGATCCAGGATGCCTCTCCATTCAAAAGGCTTTTGACCATGAGCATATCCCTGTCCGGATTCCGGGTTGAAACAACCCCGACAGACTTCAGGTAATCTCCGAGCGCACCCTTGAACAGCTCGGCATCTCCCAGGGACCAGACAGGTTTCTTGCCGGTGAGATAATAAAGGTGATAGGGAAGAAACAGGGTTTCCATGCGGGTAAAATGATTGATGACAAAAATCAGCGCTCCCTTTGGGATATTGGCGTTGTCATGAATGTTGATTCTGGCTTTAGAAAACAGCGAAAGGGTTTTGATGGCAAGCTCCGTGGTTCTGTAAGCAAAGCGATTCATGGTCTCCCCTTTTTTCCGTTTTCCAGCGTTCTTCCCTGTTGACACCCACTGTAAATATCACTAAATTAACGAGTATTGATAAAAAAATAAAGAGATTTCCGGAGGTTCACGGTGTATTCGAAAATATTGATTCTGCGGTTTCCCAGAACCGAGGTCCAAAAACCCCTTGTCTGTTATCTGGTCAAGGACTATGATCTGATTTTTAACATACTGAATGCAGCCATTCTTCCGCGAAAAGAAGGCATCATGGTTCTGGAGTTGTCCGGATCCCGGAAAAATTTCAAGGAAGGCGTCAAGTTTTTAAAATCCCAGGGGGTTCAGGTTCAAAACGCTTCTCAGGAAGTCAAGCGGGACATGAATAAATGCACCCAGTGCGGGGCATGCACGGCGGTCTGCCCTACGGCCGCACTGCATATTGTGCGTCCGGAGATGTCTGTGGAATTTGATGAAACCAAATGCAGCGTGTGTGAACTCTGTATTACGGCCTGCCCCACGCGGGCCATGGCTGCCCGGCCCACGGCCCAGACTTTTTTTGAATGAAGCCGGTAACTGCCGTTGCCTTGAGCGGCGGCGTTGATTCCCTGTTCGCGGCAGCACTCCTGATTCAACAGGGGTATCCGGTGGTCGGGATTCATTTTGTTACCGGTTATGAAAACCCTGACAATCCTTCCCCCAAACAGCTTGCGGAAATGCTGGCTTCCCGGCTGGGCATCGATGTTTACCTGATGGATGCAGTTCAGCCGTTCCAGCAAACCGTTGTCGACTATTTTGTCCGGACGTATCTGTCTGGACTCACACCCAATCCCTGCATGGTCTGTAATCCCCTGATCAAGTTCGGAACTGTTCTGGATTACGCCCGGAGCATAGGCGCTTTCCGTCTGGCAACCGGTCATTATGCCAGGATTACATCGGATTTGAGTGGCACGATGCACCTGTTGAAGGGCATCGATCCGATAAAGGACCAGTCCTATTTTTTGTCTCGCATGACGCAGACACAACTGGCCCATGCCTGTTTTCCCCTGGGCGGCATGACCAAATTCCAAGTCATCCAACTGGCCGATGAGATGAAGCTTCAGCCGGTTCATCACGGGGAAAGCCAGGATATCTGCTTTATCACGGACCGGAAATATGGCGAATTTCTGGCCAATCAGGAAGGATTCGTTTCGCCTTCCGGGCCGATTATAACGGTTGCTGGAAAAATCATCGGCGAGCATCCGGGCCTGCATTTATTCACCATCGGCCAGCGCCGAGGCATCAACTGCCCTGCTGCGCAGCCCTACTATGTGGTCCGGCTGGATCGAAAGGCCAACGCCCTGGTGGTGGGATTTAAATCCGATCTGCTGGCTTCATCCTGCAGGGTGACGGGTATCAACTGGATTGTAGGTCCTCCGGAGTTTCCGGCAAGGGTATTCACCCGTGTCAGGTACCGTTCCCAAGCGGTTTGTTCAACGTTGTTTCAAATGGATCCGGATGGGGTGACGGTCGAATTTGACACCCCCCAACCGTCAGTCACGCCGGGGCAGGGGGCTGTTTTTTACCGGGAAGACGATGAGGTTATTGGCGGCGGGTGGATTTCCCATATTCCAGAACAGATCGCAGCAAGCAGTTGAATGCGTTTTCTGCCTGCTGCGGGTTATCTGTCAACGAAAGAATAGGCCGGCTCACATCTTTCCCCGTTCCTTGGCGATGTTGATGTAGGTTTCAACAGTATTGGCAGGAGGGGTCCAGCGATCTTCAACTGCTTTTTCAACCAGGTGAATGGCCTCAAAACTGCAGGAGGTCACGCAAAGGCCGCAGCCGATGCAGCGCTCAATTTTTACCCTGGCAACGTCATCGACCTCAATGGCCTTCATCTGGCAGCGCTCCTGGCAGATCCCGCATCCTGTGCAATCATCGGCAATGACTTCCGCAAAATAATTGCTGTGGACCGCTTTGGCCGGCGCATCCAGGGCGTTCAGGTTTTTCAGGATCTGACAGCAGCATCCGCAGCACAGGCAGATGTTGGTGGGTTTCTGGGAGTTTCCGGGCTGTAGGACAAGGCCTGCTTCCATGCCCTTTGCCAGAATTTCGAGGGCTTCGGACTGTCCGATGCTTCGTCCCAGACCGTTTTCTTCATAATAATAGGCCCCGCTTCCAAATGCCAGACAGACTTCAACCGGCCGGTCGCAGCCCTTGCCTGCCATTTTGTGTTCGGTTCGGCAGATGCATGGGGTGACTACGATTTTAGACTGTTTTTTGATAATCTGCTCGGCTTCGTCATAAGGCATGGTGAGCATTTCCGCGGAAATGCTCTTTGAAATGGGAATGACACGTAGCTGCTTGGTTTTTGTTTCTGTCCATGCCTTGTTCATAAAGGAAGAAGAATATTCGTTAAAGTCCTTGATCAGGTCCAGATCCAGGCTTTTTACGTGGTATTCCCAGATGCCCACCACGAACTGGGCGGCCATGTAAAACGTCTGTCCGTGTTTGCCGGATCTGTAAATCAGTCCCTTGCGGGACATGTCATATAGAATTGGGGCAAGTTCTGCCTCGTCCATTTTCAACCGTTCGGCAATGGCGGAAACCGTTTCCGGCATCATCACCAGACCTGCGGCGATTTCAGCTTCCCGGGGAGTAAACAGCCGTTTGAGTATCCGGAGCTCGACGCCGGTTTCGGTTGCCGGAAAACCGGCAGGAAGGTTGTCCAGATGTCGGGCAAGGTTTTTGTAAACGTCAGTCATTAAGTCTCCTATCAAACCATTCTCATGCGTTCATTTCATAAGCTTCTTTCAGAGCATGGACCTGGTCTTTCCATATTTTTTCAAAACGGTCCGAATTGACCACCGGCTTTTGAATCATTTGCAGGCAAAGATCCATCTGCTTTTGCGTGCTGCTTGGCTTGGAGTAGAGCTGAAGCGCAAATTTGGAAAAATCCCTGACCATGAAATCAAAAATCTGATCGACCATATCGTTTTCAACCGACTGAATGGCCGCGCTTTCAAGGATCAGCTGGCCATAAGCCACCAGGGTGAAGAGTTCGCCGACGATCAGCAGAAAATCGATGTCCTTGGCCTGTTCCGCGCTGGGCGTTGCGGTTGCCAGAAAGGTTTTGAGCACGTTGATCTGGGCCTTGAAGATGTCGATGTTGGGAAGATTCAGGCTCCTGTAAGCAATCTCAAAATCATGGAACCGGATCTTCCCCAGTCCTTTGGTGGGGCCTTGATGGAACAGAAAATCGTCATTGACCGGATCCGTTCTTCTTGGAATTTCCGGAAAGACATCGGGGTTAAAGAAGAAATTGGGCATGAATTTGATGATAAGTGCCATATTCACATGAACCGTGCCTTCCAGCTTCGGAAGGGCGCGAATGTCTCTGGCCGCCATCTCAAAATACATGTCTTTTTCAAAGCCTTTAGCGGCAATCACGTCCCAGAGCAGGTTGATCACTTCTTCCCCTTGCGTGGTCACCTTCATCTTGACCATGGGATTGTAGAGCAGATAGCGCCGGTCCGTTGCCGAAGCGCTTCGCATATAGTCTGCGGCCCTTGCAGCAAAGAGCTTCATGGCCAGAAGGCGCGCATAGGCGTCTGTAAACAGCTGTTTGACATGCGGAAAATCCGTAACTAAATGGTTGAACAGCCTCCGGTTTGCGGCATGGCGAATGGCTTCATAGAAGGCGTGGGTGCAGATGCCGATGGAAGCCCAGCCGAGATTGAATTTGCCGACATTGATGGTGTTTAAAGACGAATCCCAGGCCTGCTGGCCCCGGGTGAGAATATCGCCATCGGTGATGGGATAGCTGTGCAGGGCGTACTGGGCCACATAATTCTGGGAATTCACCACATTTTTAACGCACTCATAATTGGGGTGCTGTGAATTTACGGCAAAAAACACGTATTCGTCACTGTCCGCCATTTTTCCGAATGTTGAAACCAGGGCGGCCTCGTTGGCGTTTCCGATATAATACTTGCCGCCGTCCGCCCGGTATTCGCCGTCTTTAATTTCGGTAAGGGTCATTTCGCTGGCATACAGGTCTGCGCCGTGTTCTTTTTCGGAAAGACCGAAGGCAAAGATTTCGCCGTCCTTTAAGAGCTGGGCGGTTTTTTGTTTGACGGCTTCATTCTGGCCCATCCAGATCGGGCCGAGTCCCAGAATGGTAACCTGCCAGGTGTACCAGTACGGCAGCCCATAAAACCCCAGTATCTCGCTGAAATCGCAGTTCCGGGCCGTATCCCAGCGGCAGTCTTTTCCGCCGTAGGCAGTCGGGGTCAGCAGCTGACGAAAATATCCGGTTTTCTTTTAAAAAATCCAGAAAATCCCTGTACCATACCCGCTCATGATCATCGTGTTTCAGCCGGGCCTTTCCTTTATTTTCAAAAAAAGCAATGGTCTGAAGCATGATTTGACGCGAGGGCTCGTCAAGATGTTCAAATTTTTCTGATTTTGGATTTAACAGTTTCATGTAGGTCTTTACCCCTCAGGTTGTGCCGGATTATCTGCGAATGGTCACCTTGTTCATGACAACCGGCGTTACCGGACGATCCATGGGGCCGGTTTGAACCGAGCCGATTTTCCGGACAACATCCATGCCGCTGATGATTTTGCCAAAAACCGTATGGCGGTTGTTCAGGTGCGGGGTGGGGGCAAGGGTGATGAAAAACTGGCTGCCGTTGGTGCCGGGGCCTGCATTGGCCATTGACAGAACGCCTTCGCCATCGTGAATCAGGGTGGGATGGAATTCATCTTTAAACCGGTAGCCGGGCCCGCCGGTTCCGGTTCCCAGGGGGCATCCGCCTTGAATCATGAAACCTTCGATGACCCGGTGAAACGAAAGCCCATCATAAAAATTGCCTTTCCGGTCGGTTTCCTGCCGGCCTTCGGTCAGGTTGATAAAATTCCAGACAGTCTCCGGGCATTCACTTGCATAGAGTTCGGCTTCAAAATTCCCCAGCGTGGTTTCAAACACTGCGATGGGGCGTGAAATGTCTTCCTTGTGCATATTTTTGGTGATAGCCATGAATTTCTCCTGATTGATTATAGATTATAGACAGAACATCTTGCTTCCGATGGTAATTTAATGGGTTTTCCCCATAAAGGCAAGAGGGGAAAGTCGACTTCAGATCAAACTTAATGATGGCATACACGTGTTTCCGGTGCCGGCTTTAAGAATAATCCGGCAAGAAAAAAGATTTTTTTATTGTTTCATTGATTGATTAACGATATGGATCCAGGTGAAATATAGTCCTAATCTGCTGAATTCAAGGCCATTGGGGGCTTATTACAATGAAAAGCCATCATGACACTGTCCTGCCCGCCGAGATGGCGGATCCCGATTCAATGGATGTCAATCCATTCACCCTGGCATTTGCAAGCGATCTTGAAGCGCAGTTTCAAGTCGACTACTACAACAAATCATTGCCGCTGGTTCGACTGTCTCTGGTTGCGGGCATTGTTTTATACGGTCTGTTCGGCATACTGGACTCCGAGCTCATTCCTTCCATGAAGGAAATTCTCTGGACGATCCGATTTGCAGTGATCTGCCCATTTTTGATGGGTCTGATCGGGCTCTCCTATTCATCTCAATTCAGCAGATACTTCCAAATGGCCATGTGTACGGGAATGGTGATATCCGGCGTGGGCATCATCATCATGATTTCGATAATTCCTTCGCCAGTGAATAACTTCTATTATGCGGGCCTGATCCTGATTTTTATATGGGGGTATACCTTTACCAGGGTACGTTTTGTCTGGGCTACGGTGGCCGGCTGGATTATTGTGGCATTGTATGAAATTGTCGCCATCTGGATCAATGATACGCCGCGGCCGGTATTGATCAGTAACAATTTTTTCTTCATAAGCGCCAATTTTGCCGGCATGCTCTCCAGTTACTATATCGAATATTACTGCCGCAGGGATTTTTATCTTGCGTTTCTGCTGGAGCGGGAACAGGAAAATATCGCTGCCGCCAATCGTGCACTTGAAAGAATTGTTGCGGAGCGGACTGCCGAGTTAAGCGAAACCAACCGGAATTTGCGCCAGGAGATTGCAGAAAAAAGACAGGCTGAAGAAAAAAAGGCGGAACTTGAGAATCAGCTCCAGCATGCTCAAAAAATGGAAGCCATCGGCACCCTTGCAGGAGGTATTGCACATGATTTCAATAATTTACTTATGTCAATTCAGGGCTATACATCGCTGATGCTTATGGATTCCGGTGTCAGCCAGATCCAACGTGACAAGCTGAAGCATATCGAGCAATCGGTTCACAGGGGTTCGGAGCTGACCAAGCAATTGCTGGGTTTTGCACGTGGAGGAAAATATGAAGTCAGGCCCACCAATATCAATGAACTTGTCGATAAGAGTTCCCAGCTCTTCGGGCGCACGAAAAAGGAAATATCAATTACCAGCAGATATGATCCGAATATCTGGATTGTAGAAGTTGATCAGGGGCAAATTGAGCGCGTGATGTTGAATCTGTATCTCAACGCATTGCAGGCAATGCCGGCAGGAGGGCGTCTGTTGCTTGAAACCAGTAATGTCGTTCTTGATAATGATTCGGCGAGTAGGTGCCGCATGGTGCCTGGAAAATATGTAAAAATCAGCGTTTCAGATACGGGAATCGGTATGGATGAGCGGACAAGGGAAAGGGTTTTTGAGCCGTTTTTCACCACCAAGGAAATGGGAAGGGGCACAGGCCTTGGGTTGGCGTCCGCCTATGGTATCGTGAAATCCCATGGCGGACTGATTGATGTTGAAAGCCGGGTCGGGCAGGGTTCAACCTTCAATATTTATTTGCCTGCTTCAGAGAAGACGGCGGTCAGTGAAATCTCGACATCTGCGGCACTGCTCAAGGGCGATGAAACCATTCTTCTCGTAGATGACGAAGAACCGGTACTTGATGTGGGAATCGAGATACTTCAATGGCTGGGTTATACGGTTTTTCCTGCGCGATGCGGAAAGGAAGCCATATCCATACTGAAGGGAAGTAACGTTAAAATCGACCTGGTAATTCTGGATATGATCATGCCTGAGATGGGCGGTGGTAAAACCTTTGATGCGATAAAACAGTTGTGTCCCGGGCAGAAGGTCCTGCTTTCCAGCGGCTACAGCATATCCGGCGAGGCCAGACAGATCCTGGGCCGGGGATGTAACGGATTTATCCAAAAACCTTTTGGTATCGAGACACTTTCCTGTAAAATTCGGGAAATACTGGATTCCGTTTCATCATCATCAGCAGCAGCAGATTGCGCTGCCGGATCCAATGAAAAGGATCTGCGGGAATGAATATCGCAAAAGCGTTTAAAGAGCATTTCGAAGAGCTTCAGGAAAGACATGTGCTGCTTAGAGAGCAACTTAACGTCTGCTCTGCCACCGGAGAAGAACTTGAAAGCATTTTGTCCGCGGAAATTCAAAAATATGAGGGGTGGCGCCATGCGCTGATGGATCAATTGGGGCAGATCTCTTCCGATTTTAATCAGAAAGACAAAAATCTCCATAAAGCATATGTTCGTCAAACGACTTATCATCAAATCGTCCAGGAAGCTCCCTTTTATTGGCGAATCATCAATAAGCCCAATGGATATGCAGGCGATGCCTTTTTGATGGACTTCATCTACCGGAATCGGTTCGAAGGAAAAACGCCATTTGGAAAAATGCTGCATAAAAACGCTTTGGCCAGCAAGGCTTGTCAGGCTGTCAGAAACCGAAAGGCTTTTTTGAAAGAACAGATTTTGAAAACTGGATCCGGCAAAGTACTCAGTTTGGCTGCAGGTTCCGCAGAAGAGATCAGAGAAATCCTGAACGGATCTGCTGGGGAAAAATTCTATTTTCATGCCCTGGATCATGATATGGACACCATGACCGCTTTTCAGGAAATGCCGAAGAAGGGGCGGTTCGAATATTTTCTGGCAAATGCATTTCAAATAACCTCCAAAGCATACAATCTGGCCAGCCCCAGACCCATGTTTTCGTCATACTGTCATCCGAGAAGGGATTTTCGGGGGTGGCGGCGTCTTTTTATCCATATGAAATACAAACTGGATTCTTTAAAGATCGAGGACTATGACCTTATTTACAGCGCGGGACTCTACGATTATGTCAAAACATTTATGTTGAACGCTTCCAGGGGAACCATTGCCCTGACCCGTAATCTGTTCGTCGATCTGTTAAAACCGGGCGGAATGCTCATCGTCGGGAACTTCAGCCACAATAACCCCAGGGACGTTCGTTTTGCCATGGAGTATATTTATGATTGGAATTTGATCTACCGCAGTAAAGATGAGATATTCGATTTTGTCAGGGATATACCCAAAAAACAGATTCAGGAGATGGAGTTGTTGGAAGAGCCTCTGGGAATTAATTATTTTTTAAAAGTCGTCAAGAAGGGATGAATACCAGGCTTTTCGACCCCGTTGTTCAGACCCATCCTGGAGTTTGGATCGGTCCGGTCTGCCCGTAGGGAATGTAACATTTGATATCGATCAGCGGAGAGCCATCGCGGGCGTCCATATCTTCTACTTCGATGATCGTGTCCTGAATGGACAAGATGCGGCAGAGGGTCAGGGCAATGAGATTGGGCCGCATGGGCGAATGCGTGGCAAAGACGCCGGTTATGGGATTGCTCGGATCTTTTCGGGGGTGCACCTGAAGGGTGCCGCGCAACGCCGGGGTATCGTTTTCATGAAACCAGTACATGACATGGATGTGTGAAAATCCTTCCAGACCCAAAAGGGCATCTTTGTAGCAGGGGTCGATTTCCATCCAAGTTCTCTCACCGTCTTTTCGAATGACGCCGATGGGCTTGACAGTATAGGTATTTTCCATTTTGCACTCCTGGTGAGGGGTTTGCTGAGTCATTTTAACTGTCTTGTCTTCTTATATCCGTTATTTCTTGGGATCAACATAAAATATCCCGCTATCTTTCAATCCTTGAAATCCGGGTGTTGTGCCCGGCAAAAAAGATAACAATGATTTTTCAACTTAAAAATCGCATCTGAAAACAAATAAACATGAAACTTCGGGCGGCAATTATTATTTTTGATTTTGTTCATGATTTCCTGTATTCATGACCAAAGCTGGCTGGACAACAAGCCAATCCGGAACGGTGCAGGAAGCTTTATCTTCAGAGACAGGAAGGGCAATCCGGAAAAACCGGTGACTGTATGGTATTATCAGCCATCAGGCCTTTCTTCCGAGTCACCGCTGGTATTTGTCATGCACGATGCCAAGCGGGACGCGCAGCTGTATCGGGACGAATGGGCGGAATATGCCGAGCATGCAGGCTTTCTGCTGATTGTGCCGGAATTTTCTCATAAGTATTATCCCGGTATAAGAGAATATAACGAAGGCAACCTCTTTGATAAAAAGGGAAACCCCATTCCGGAAAATGACCGCGCTTTCACGGTAATTGAGCATTTGTTTGACTTTGTTAAGGAGGCGACGCAGAATCGGAATCTGTCGTACGATATTTATGGCCATTCCGCAGGCGGGCAGTTTGTTCAGCGGATGATTCTGTTCAAGACGGATGCCCGCATTCGAACAGCCATTGCAGCAAATCCGGGCGTATATGCAATGGCGAGCTTTTCTGAAAAATATCCCTACGGCATCAGAAACTCAGGTGTGATTCCTGAAGAACTGAGGGCTGCATTCAAAAGGAAGTTTATCCTGCTACTTGGTGAAAAGGATGTGGTGGCGGACGATGCGTGTCCTGCCAGTTCGCCTGAAGTCCGGGCGCAGGGAGATTCCTGTTTTGAACGGGGAATGAATTTTTATGCTTCTGCAAAACATGAAGCATCCCGGCTGGGCATGATATTTAACTGGCAATTGAAAATACTTCCCGGCGCAGCCCACCAGGATGCGCAATTGGCGCAAACTGCGCAACAGCTGTTTTTTCCCGTGGGAAAGGATTGATAACACAGCAGGCTTTAAGTCCTTTAGCGCAAGGAGCGTCCGGATATGCTATCATAAGATTGTGAAGGCAAATCGGAATAAGGAGACAGGATAAGATGAAAAAGATGATCTGGATAATTTTGGCGATTGCCATTGGATTCAGCGGCTGTCTGAGTTTTGCGCCGGCAGGCCCGAATGAAAATCGATCCTGGGACGGTCTCCATGATCCGAACCTGAGAAGGGGGAATCATTAGCCGACGGGAATGCCGGCAGTTCGACAGCCAGACGGACAAATTCCATCCGGAGTCTGCCCGGGGGCTTTATCCGGATGCCACCAGCAGACAGAATATTCCTGCCGCAAGTATCATGCGATACCAGCCAAAGACAATGAAAGTGTGGGTTTGAATGTAGTTCAGAAGCCATTTGACCGTGATAAACGAAATCATCGCGGACACGATAAATCCAAGCAGCAGCAACCCCCAGTTTTCATGAGCAGCGCCGGGCTGCAAATGGCGCAGTGCCTGAAAAATCTTTAGACCACCGGCAGCCAGCATGGTCGGAATGCCGACAAGAAAGGAAAACTCCGTAGCAGCCGGCCGGCTCAGGCCCGTCATCAGCATCAGCAGAATGGTTACGCCTGAACGGGATGCTCCCGGAAACACGGCTGCTACCAACTGCCCGATGCCCACAAGCACCGCGACGGCCCAGGTAACCGATCCCTTCGGTCTTTTTCCGCGCAGCCATTTTTCTATGATCAGAAATCCGATTCCGCCTATCAGCATTGCCCAGGCAACCGGCCCGAGTTTTTCCGGCAGTTTGAATCCGGCCTTTGTCAACAGGAGGCCACCGATGCCGGTGATGACGAATGCGGTCAGAATCTTGAATGCATAATCCCGGGTGGATTTTCGCCGCCACTGAAATGCAAATTGATGCAGGCGCTCGGGAAAGAGCGGCAGAACGGCAATGACAGCGCCGCTTTGAATAACGATGTTGAACAGATCGCTCTGACGTGGCAACCAGTGCTCAGCGATGAGCAGGTGGGCAGTCGAGGATATCGGCAGAAACTCTGTGATCCCCTCGATAATTCCGAGGATAATGATGGCAACCCATTCTGGCATGCATGCCTTAAACCCGATTATCGTAAGCTTGTCAAGAAACAAAATAATCCTGGCGTAAGTTTTGTATTACTGAGAGGCAAGGTCTTCAGGGGAGTGGCCGGAGACGGGCTTTTTATCTGCCGGTGTACCGGATGGCATGAATACCATGGGCAAGGTCATCGGCCAGTTCCGTCAAGAGCCGCACCTCCTCTGTTCCAAATGTGCCGGGTTTTTCGGCATATAGGCTAAGGGCGCCAAGAATCCGCTCTTTTGCTGAAAGCGGCAGGGATATCATGGATGCATACCCATGCCGGGTTGCATCTGCCTGCAAGGGGGCAAACTGGGGGTCACCAAAAACATCGTCGATGATGGCCGGGTGCCTGTTTCGAATGGCTCTGACTTGCGGGCTGCATGCTGTTTCCGCCCTGGATTCGGGAACGGTATGCTGGATTTCATTCTGGCACTTGGTCTGGTTTCTGGCCACTGCTGCCAGAGTCACGGTTCCGTGGGCGCCATTTTCGGCATAACCGACCCGGGCCATTCGGTATGCACCGATGTCGACAAGGATTTGGCAAATTTTCTGATTCAGTTGCGTTTCATCGATTTCACGAATTATCTCATGGCGGCAGGCGGAAATGGCGGACAGCGTGCGGTTGAGGTTTTCCAATCGCTCATGCATCCCTTTTTGACGATCCATCATGCCATTGATTGCAGTTGCCAGCGCTGCGAATTCTTTTCCGGAGGGAATCTGAATCCGAGATCCCGGATCTCCCCGGCGGATCTTATAGATGGAATTCTGAATGAAAAGAACGGGATATAGAACCCGGCGCAAAATCATCCACTGGAAGACAAGCCCAGTGACAGCGGTAAAGATCGTCGCACACCATATCAGGGTTTCAACCTGAACAAGGTTTTCTCGAAAAACACCCCCGTTTCCGATTGGATCAGTATTTTCAGAAGTAATTTGCTGGAGTTGCTCCAGGGGAACAGCTGCTGTCCATAAAAGCATGAGAAACAGCAATATATGCAGTAACATCACCAGAACAGACTGGAGGCGGAGGGATTTCTTCATGGAAAATCCTTGTCCGTGACGGATAAAACCCGGCATGCCTGAAGGCAAGCGCATCAACGCTTGCTTCCAGGCTGATAGCGATAAATTCAATCTCTTTCTTACGGAAGTATGGCAATGGTCGGATACAGCCCCTCAAGCTCGCCGTCAGGGTAGGGCTGGATGGTGTTAAAGGAAATATTCTGGTTTTTCTGCGCGTGGCCCCGGTTGTGTCTGCCGTTGAAATAGGCGCCATTGGCTTCCAGAATATGCTCAATTCTGTGTTGAAAGCCTTCAACGAACATCCTGCCGTCACCTTCAAACAGCAGATCCCCGCGCATCATGCCGTCCTTGATTCTGGAAAATGCCTCAAGGGAATAACTGTTGGTCTGTAAATCCTCCTGGCAGCTGATGAATCCCCAGACCAGGTGCCCGGAAGGAATGGAGACCGGCTCGGTAAGATCGATGATGGTATGCGGCATGATGATGCTCTCCTCGCCGATTGTCAGGGGACAGTCCGGGGTTCCCCGCAGAAAGGAGTTGAATCCCACAAATACTTTTTTACCCAGCACGGAATCGATGATTTTGGCGCCGTGGGCTGTAACATCATAGCCTTCCAGTCGGGAATTGATGATATAGCAGTTTTCCTGGGCATTGGCGCCCTTTCCCAGATAGGAATTCTGAATGTAGGCCCGTTGGGCAACCAGGACATTTTCACTGATATGGGTTTTCTTCTTGATCACCGCATACCGATCCAGAGAAGCACCTTCCGGAATGGAAATCGGCTGTTCCAGATGGACCACGTCAAACACCCGCTTGAAATCCGCTTTCCGTTCCTGAATAAAATCCATGATGATGCCGCGGGGAGGGCCCTCGCCGAGGATGAAATTAACGTAGCGGTCCAGAATCGGGCGGGGATAGCGGTATAGAAAATTGAAGGCCTTGTCTTTCTTGATCCAGATAGTTCCCGGATCAACATGAACATGGGACATTTCCCCGACCTGAACATATGAAAACCGTCCAACCACGCAGTCATGTGCGGTAGTCAGGTCAACGGTGCTGAAAGTTCCCAGAAAGCAGCCTTCGGTCGGAGCCCCGTGAATATTGGCATAATGCATGGACATGGTGTCGTGAATGAAAAAATTCTCCAGGCTCTCCGGGTCGTGGGAATAGTTATGAACCAGGGTTTTGATGAGAAAACTGTCCTGGATATGAATGCATTCATCTTCGTAAACCGGAATCTTGTGGGTCCCATATGAAAAAACATCGTCTTTTCGCTTCAACTCATCTCCGCGAATGTCGCTTTTATACAGCACAGAATGACCCACCCGGCATTTCCCCAGAAAATAGCTGCCAGCCAGGTTGGAATGGCTGAAGTGAAAATTCAGCGGATGGTGGGGGGTAATGCCGTAAAATGCGTAGAATTTGGCAAGCTGGCCAATAGGCAGCACATTCTGAATGTAGGGAGCCAGGTCAAAATTCAGTTCTCTGAGGTTGATGTTGATCCGCTGCGCAATTCTTGCAATGAGGTTTTCAATTTGTTTCATTTCCATTACCTTTTAATTGAGAGAAATCATGAGTCAGCAGTCGGAAGCCATTGGGTTGATAACGTCCCATTGGCGCATAAGCTGTAAACTTTGTGTCGCAGGGTGGTTGGATAAAGTCTGAACGGGCTTTCTCTTCAGACGCTATATGCTGCATTGTTTCATCACATGAAAAACAGCGGCAAACACATCGGTAAGCCGTAAAATGCCGACGATTTCATTGCTTTCAGTCACCAGAAGCGACTGATGCTGTCCCAGAACCAGCTGGTGTATGGCCTCGTCCAGCGTGGCCTTCTCTGAGACATATTCTCCTTCCGTTGGGGTGTACATGAAATCCTTCACCTGTCTTTCGCCGGCTTTGCGGCAGATGTCTTTCAGGGGACTTTCCCAGAGGTGATATTGAATGAGCATGGATTTCATGAATTTCTTGCTGAACCCATACCGGGCAAGGCCATCGCTGCCCTGCATCTCGGCGTATTTGGGTTCAAGCGCCCGAAGGACATCGATCTGGCTGAGCTTTCCGACGACTTTTCCCTCTTTACTGAGGATGAGAATGGCCCGGTGCTGGTACCGGCTATGGTCAAAGGCCATCTGAGCCTTTTCTAGCGCCAAGACCGCATCGAACAGCGTGGCCTCTTCGTCCACTGTGGCGTATTCCGTCAACGGGATCATCAAATCTTTAACGTGGTACGTTTTCACTTTCCCTCCATGCCTGAATAGAATAAGAGTTGGAAATACTGAAAAAAGACAGTTTTATTGACTGGACACAGTCGAATCCGTTGTTATTTTGTTAGGATATGAAACCGATATATAGTATCACATGGGTATGGTGAGGTATAGATTTTTTTCTGTTGTTTGCAGACAGGGTGTTCGAATAGTATAATGAACAGACAGCACGATTGCGCGGTTATTTGAGATGCTTTTTTTGTTGAAAATGCATATTCAAGCGTTTCATACCATGTATCGGCGCGATCCTGACCGGCAAAATTTTCACTTTTCCTTGATAAGTCCCTGTCGGTATAGTATTTGTTACCCAGTTGGTTCTTTTGGAAGAAGTTGACAAAATCAATCACACACGGGAGGTGCGTTACATGAAGAAAGTCGGCTTGATGCTGAAGTTTTTGTTGTTTTCGATTATTCTGGGTTTGATGACTTCCTCTTTCGCCATGGCGGATCTTTACTGGGAATCGGATCAGGAAATCAAGGGAATGCCGGGACGGCCGGATGAAACCAAGCTCATTAAAACGTATCTTACCGAGTATGCCTCGCGAACCGAACGGGAAGGCCAGATTACCATCATGAATTTCAATACCAAAATCATGTATCATATCAATCCGCAGGCCAAGACCTACCAGCAGATCAATATGGCGGAAATGGGAAAACCGCCTGCAATGAAAGGTGAAAAAGGCCAGATGCAGGAGCAGATGATGAAAAGCATGATGGGCAATATTCAGGTGACCCCCACCCAGGAAACCCGGCAGATTGCCGGCTACAACTGCAAGAAATACCTGGTTTCCGGTATGATGATGAACAGTGAATACTGGCTGTCAAAAGATGTCAAAGGATATGAAGAGGTCAAGGAGATCGGGAAAAAAATCGCCGGCATTTTTGATGAGAATCCCATGATGAAGCAGATGAACATTGCCGGGATGATGGGGCAACTGGATGGGTTTCCGGTTCAGATGATCATGAATATCATGAAAGGCACCTCAACCACGACGCTGAAAAAAATCGAAAAAAAGTCGCTGGACAAATCACTCTTTTCCATTCCCGAAGGATATACCCAAACACAGAGCAAAATGCCCATGATGTCGAATTAAAGAGGGAAACGAGAGGGTTTGGTTTGAAATCCGCGGCAATTGTATGCTGCGGGTTGGAGAAAAAGGAAAGCGCCATGCCGTTTGTCAGCCACCCCGGATTGCCGGGCAAGGTTTTTGTGCCGGTATTTAATCCTGAAAAATCCAGGAAACATCCCTGCAGGGACTGTTTTTCCTGCCAGATGTGCGGTGAGGACCGTTGTCAGGTCTGCCGGGGAGATACTGAAAAAAACGCAGAAAGCTCAAAAGAAGGAGATTGTTGTGTCAACAAGTGATATGTATGATCTGATTATCGTTGGCGGCGGGCCGGGTGGTTTTTCCGCAGGGATTTACGCCATGCGGGCAGCCCTTAAAACCGTATTGATCGAAAAAGGTGCGCCCGGCGGCCAGATGACACTCTCAGGAGAAATTGAAAATTATCCCGGAATTGAGCGGATCGGCGGTCCCGATCTATCCATGCAGTTTCACCAGCATGCTCAGTCCTATGGGTTGGAAATGATTTCCTCGGAAGTCAGAGAAGTTGAGCCGGGTCTGGAATTCCATTCGGTGCATCTGGATGACGGGTCTGTTCTGAAGGCTTACGCCGTGATTCTGGGAACCGGCGGCAGCTCACATAAGCTGAATATTCCCGGAGAATCCGAATACTACGGCCAAGGGGTGTCTTATTGCGCGGTTTGTGACGGATTTTTCTTCAGGAACAAAACCGTTGTGGTAATCGGCGGGGGAGACAGTGCGGCCGAGGAATCGCTTTATCTGGCCAAGCTTGCCAAACAGGTCTACATGGTTCATCGCCGGGATGCGTTGCGGGCCAGCAAGATTCTGCAGCAGCGGATCAAGGCTGAATGCAAGATCGAGATGATATGGGATTCCATTCCCGTGGCAATCAAAGCCAATGAGCAGGGCGTCTCCTCCATTGAATTGAAAAACGTTAAGACCGGCCAGCTTCAGGACCTGGTAACAGACGGGGTGTTCATCTTTGTCGGGTTCAGCCCCAACAACCAACTGGTCCCTTCCGGGATTCACATGAATTCCAATGGATATGTGGTAACCGATGACAAGTGCGAAACCAATATTCCCGGAATTTATGTGATCGGAGATCTTCGCCAGAAATACGCCCGTCAGATTGTGGTTGCAGCATCGGATGGATGTACGGCCGCCCTTGCCGCTGCACATTATGTGGAAAACAAGAAAGCGGCGGAATCCGATTCCTGCCAGCTGGTGTAGGTGTTGTGGCCAATGCGATATGCCCCCATTGACCCTTGCCTGTTTCAGGAACATCGCAAACACCTGAAAGCGCGGCTCAAGCCGAATGCCATTGCCGTGCTTCTTTCCAATGATGTGATGCCGACCAGCGCTGACGGAAGACTGACATTTGTTCAGCATTCCGATATATTTTATCTCTGCGGCATTGACCAGGAGGAGACAATCCTGGTGATATGCCCGGATGCCCAGGAAAAAAAGCACCGGGAAATCCTTTTTATCCGAGAGACCAGCGAAAATATCGCAATCTGGGAAGGGCCGAAATATACGAAGGAACAGGCAACCGCCATTTCCGGCATCCAGACCGTGTACTGGACCCGGGAATTTGATGCGGTGTTCCGGACACTGGCCATCGAATCCGAAGCGATCTATTTGAATACCAATGAGCATCTGCGGGCTGAAGTGGCAGTGGAAACCCGGGATCAGCGATTTTTGAAAAAATGCATGGCCAGGTATCCGCTCCACCGCTATGAGCGGCTGGCACCTGTCATGCATGCGCTTCGTGCCGTCAAGTCGAAGATGGAGATGGACCTGATTCAAGCAGCCTGCCGTATTACCGAAAAAGCCTTTCGCCGGCTGTTGTCTTTTATCCGGCCCGGGGTCTGGGAATTTGAGATCGAAGCTGAAATCATCCATGAATTCCTGATAAACCGTTCCCGGGGGCCGGCCTATCCATCCATTATCGCCTCGGGGGCGAATGCCTGCATTCTCCACTATGAAAACAATGACCGGCAGTGCCAGGATGGGGAACTGCTGCTGATGGACTTTGGGGCCGAATACGCCGGCTATGCATCCGATCTGACACGGACGGTTCCGGTCGGCGGCAGGTTCAGCCCCAGGCAAAAGGCGGTCTATAATGCGGTTCTGCGGGTAAAAAAAGCCGCCATCGCCATGCTGATTCCGGGCAACACGCTGGCTGAGTATCACAAGGCCGTGGGCCTTGTGATGGAAAAGGAACTGGTTGACCTGGGACTTCTGACCTTGACCGATATTCACAACCAGCCTGAAAACACACCGGCTTACAAGAAGTTTTTCATGCACGGCACGTCCCATCACCTTGGCCTGAACGTCCATGATTATGGAAATCGGCACCGTATCTTCGAGCCGGGGATGGTGTTTACCGTTGAGCCGGGAATCTATATTCGGGAAGAAGGCCTCGGGGTTCGGATTGAAAACGATATCGTGATCACCGATGACGGCCCGGTGGACCTCATGAAAGACATTCCGGTAGAAATCGATGAAATTGAAATGCTGATGGCTTCTGATAATCATCGTTCTGAGTAAAACCCCTGTTCTACCGGACAGGGTGTGAGCCGCCATCCGCAAACTGAATTTTCCCAATTATTCCCTCACGACGGGATGCCAAAATGAATCACCCGAAAAAAAAGTCTGCCTCGCCCATTCAGGATGCCATTGCAGAACTGGCCGAACAGCGAAAGACTGTCCTGGCGCTGCCTGCGGAAAAGGCCATGGATGCCATTCTGAATGCCCGGCATCCTGCGGCCCTGGTTCATTCCCTCCCGGAAACGGACCTGTTTTTTCTGGTTCAGGATATCGGTCCCGAGGACGCGCTGCCGCTTCTGGCACTGGCTTCCAATGCCCAGTGGGATTTTATGCTGGACATGGCGACCTGGAAAGGCGATCGGATCGAAAACCGTTCCGTGACCCGGTGGCTGAACCTGAGATATCTGGCGGATCCCGATCGCTTTTTGCGGTGGTTTCACAGCGAAGACCCTGAGTTCATTGAATGGTATCTGTTTAGAAACATCCAGATACGCGCGTTGGAGCCGGACGAAGAACCTGCGGATATTCCGGATGCGTTCATGACGATAGATAACGTGATCTATTTTCGATTTCTGCCGGAATCCGGCGAGATGGAATCTTCTGAAGCGGACATCGATGCATCGGACACGGATGAGGAACGGTATACGTTTATTACCCGTTTTCTGGAAAAACTCTATTCCGAGGATCCGATTCAGTATCAGAATGTGATGCTGGAAACATCGACGATTCTTCCGGCTGAAACAGAGGAAGAAGCCTGGCGAATCCGGAATGTCCGGATGGCCGAAAAAGGGTTTCTGCCTTTTGACGAGGCCATTGGGGTCTATCAGCCCTTGAAGCCGGATGCCATTCCCAAACGGATCATTTCCAAAAAAAGAACCGGGGAGCCATACCTTCCGGTTCCGGTCTATGCCTCCGGCATGCTGGATGATGACAACCTGTTCTCGCGATCTTTACAAGTTCTGGGACAGGATCGCATACTTCCCGAGATCCAGACCGAACTGGCGTCTTTGATCAATCAACTTGTGGTGGCGGATCAAAAAACGATTGCATCCAAAGCGGATATCGAGGAGGTTGTCAAGAAAGCCGTTGGATATCTGTCCATCGGACTGGAGCGTTTGTCGACACCGCCTCTGGATGCCGTTCGGAGCGCTTCCCTGATCCGCTCCCGGTTGTTGTCGGGGATCTTTCGCGTGGGTTATGGTGCAGCCCTGGAACTGAAGTGGCAGGCACAGGGATGGATGAAACAAAGCTGGTTCATGGCTAATAAATTGCCGCTGGGCTTCTGGGGGGAGTCGTGGCTCGGTGTTTTGGGCGGCCTCTTGATTAAAAAGCCCTTGTTTTTCGATAATTATCAAACAGGTGCGCTTTACAGGGACTTTCGATCCCTTGCGGATATCCAGGCGACCCAATCCATTTTGAATCAGATTATCCGGTTTGACCAGATCCTTGGGGCCATGACGGATGATCTGACCCTGTTTTTGCAATCTGTCCCTTCCAGGCAGCATCTTTCCTATAAAAATCTTATACTGACCCGTTGGGTCCAGTTTTATATCGGCCTGTCAGGAGATAACGTACCTGTCCCCATGGACAGATTTGTCCTGTTTTTTCACGATCTCTTTGGAAAATCCGCAAAGTCGGGTGCTGTAAAACCTGGACGAATCAGGAAAGCGATGAAATCGTCTTTTTTACGGTGGCTATCAGAAAAAACAGGATGGACTGCCAGTGAATTGACGGAGCGCAGCGGGCCGGAAATGGAGAGGCTTTTTGCGGAACTGGAAGCCGATCTGGGCGGGGTTTCGGAGGCTGATCTCGATCCCCGGTTCATTCAGTTGTTCCTTGTTGCACCGTAGCGCCGGTCTAAATCTGGCTTTCCTGCTCCTGGCAGAGCTGATCCAGAATATGAATCCGGTTGATGATTTCCTCCCTGTCAATCGATACGATCCGGACACCCTGAAGCATGACAGTCTCCATCGGCAGATGTCCTTAAAAGATGATCCTGCCTGTCCGCCATGTCCAGGAGATGAATGAGCCGCTCTTTTTCAGATTCCAATGCCTGCCTGATGTCGGATTCCGGATGGGGATCTGTGAGAAAATCAAGAATAACGTCTAGAGATCCGAGAATATTGCCAGCCTGAGCAATGTGTTTTTCAATCATTTTCAGAAGCACCCGGATATGCGCTTCGCTTTGCATCCATCTGGAATTTCTCAGCCGGATCTTGTACTGTGTTCGAAGGGGATCTTCCGAAAATCGGTGTAATGCTTCAATGATCCTGGGGTCTGTTTTTCGGGAAATATTCAATCGGGAGATAACAGGGTGAATGGCTTCAACAGGGACTGTAACCGGTACGCTCCCTATGCCCGGAAAATGAAAAACCGTTTCCAGCTTCCGGGACATCAGCAGGCTGCAGATTGTTTTTTCATCGGCGTTGCTGTAATGAAACCGTTCGACAATCGCTTCGATGGCGATCTGAAACCCTTCATCCGGGAACAGAATGAGTTCAAAGAGAGAGGCGCCTTCGCTGGAGGTTTCATCCAGAAGGGTTTGTCGAATCGCATCAAGGGTATCCATGCCTGAGACGGACATCATGTAATGCATGATGTCCGTGCTGACGGATATGCCGCGGCATAGTTCTTTTTGAATGGCGTTAGCCAGTATCAGACAAGGGGAGTTGGGGTCCATAATACCATTGCGCTAATGAGGGGAATTTGCATGAAGTTGATCATTCTGTCACTGATGATCCTGTTTTCAGCCGCTGTTTCGGGCTGTTCCGGGGATAAGGCCAAGGAACTCATGGATACGGCGCTTCTTGAAGAAAAACAGCATAATCCGGACCATGCCCGGCAGCTGTACCAGGAAATTATTCAAAAATACCCTGACAGCATTTTTGCCGGGGATGCGCAAAAAAGGCTTTCCGATCTGAAGAAATAATCCGGACCGCGTACCGGATCTCAATGTATCGACATGCTCTTGCGGTGCCTTCTGCGTATCTAATCCGGATAGTCCTTTCACCCTATACATACAACAGCCGATGAACAAATGGCAAGTTTCAGGTTCGATCCGACGCGGGGAGGGGGCGGGTTGTTGAACAGGTCAAATGTCAGGGACAGCGCTTCCGGTGTTTCAATTCTCAGGCGATAAAACTTTCCCTGAAACAGCCGCTGCGTGACAATGCCGGATATCATGGTTTCCGGTTGGCTGCCTCTTGCCGTTGTATGATGCGGATTTGGGCCATCAGCGGATATCACTGTCGCTGCTTCGGGCCGGATCAAAAGGGTAGTTGCTTTGCCCGGCGCAATCTTTTCAGGATTTGCCGGATAAAAGACGCCGATCCGTGTTTGTACGCGTCCATCCCGCATCCCCGTACCGTCCACAAAATTTTCAAACCCGAGAAATGCGGCAACCCGCCGGTTTCGGGGCCGTCGATACAGGTTTTCCGGACTGTCTTCCTGTTCGATTTGCCCCTGATTCATCACCGCCACCCTGTCAGCCATGGCATAGGCTTCGGCATGATCGTGGGTCACAAAAACCGCGGTAACACCGACATGCCGCAAAATGGCCTTCAGTTCCGGAACCAGCCGTTCGCGAAGCTCCCGGTCCAATGAACCCATGGGCTCATCCAGCAGCAGAAGCCTGGGGTTTGGGGCAAGGCTCCGGGCCAGGGCGATCCGCTGCCGTTCGCCTCCGGACAAGGAACTGATGCCGCGATTTGAAAACCCGTCCAGCCCGACCAGCGACAGAAGTTCATGAACGCGGCGGGTGATTTCCTGGGGAGGCAGTTTTTTCTGTGACAGCCCGAACCCCACATTTTCAAAAACCGTTTTGTGAGGAAACAGCGCAAACTCCTGAAACATCATGCCAAATTGCCTGCGATGGGGCGGAACGTTCGCCATGTCCTTGCCATTAAAGGTGACGCTGCCGCTGTCCGGAGTTTCAATGCCTGCAAGGATTCGCAGAAGCGTTGTTTTTCCGCATCCGGAGGGCCCCAGAATTCCCAGAATCATGCCCTGGTCAAGGCGGAAACTGACTTGTTTGAGGGCCAGGGCGTGCGCATAGGTTTTGCTGATATGGGAAACTTCCAGATACGCCATATCAGAAAATCCCCCTGGGGCCTGTCCATCATCCGATCCAGAACCAGAAATCCCGCCGCCGTGATCAGCATGAGCAGGCAGCTCATGGCCATGGCCTGACCGTAATTGACGGTGCCGGGAGTTCCCAGAAACCGGTAGATGGCAATGGGAAGGGTCGGCGTCTGGGGTCTGGCGATAAATGAGGTTGCGCCGAATTCTCCCATGCTGATGGTAAAGGCGAACACGGCAGCCGCCGCAAGTGCCCGGGAAACCAGGGGCAGATCCACGGATTTCCAGACTCCGAAAGGGGAGGCGCCAAGAATTGCCGCCGACTCTCCTAACTGCGCATGGATGCTGCGGAGTGCCGGCAGCAGGCAGCGTATGACAAAGGGAAAGGCTGTCAGCGTGTGGGCAATGGGTAAAAGAAGCCATGAACTTCTTAGATTCAAAGGCGGTTTGTCCAGTGAGATGATGAAGCCAAATCCCAGGGTTACCGCGGAAGTGGAAAGCGGCAGCATGAACAAAGGATCCAGAAATGCGGATAGTCTTGTTTTGGTTCTTGCCAGAAACATAGCCGCTGGAAACCCGATCCCCAGTGACAGGGTGAGGGTGCAGAGCGCTACGCCGATTGAATTTTTCAGGGCCTGTATCGGCGGCACATAAAACAGGGACTGAGCGGAATCGATAAAGAGCAGTTGGTAATGGATCGGGGAAAAGCCGGTATCCGTGATTGCGGATTGCAGGATAAGGGCTGCCAGCGGTGACCCCTCAAAAACAATAATCCAACCTATACTGGCGCCTATGAGAACATAATGGGATATTCTTGAAGGGTTTCGAGCGGTTGACGGATATGCACTGGATTCTGCGGTAACAGCTGTTTTGCGTTGCAGATTTGTATAAACCCACAGACAGGCAAAGGTAAACAGAATCTGTATTGCGGAGAGAGCGGCGGCCAGGGGAAGATGAAACAGGTTTACCGCCTGGCGGTAAATCTCGACTTCGACAGTGGCGAGCCGGGGACCTCCCAGAATCAGAATGACGCCGAAACTGCTGAAGCAGAATACAAAAATCAGCATGGCGGATGAGAGCAAAACTGGCACCAGGAGCGGGAACGTAATCTGCCGGAAGGATTTCCAGGGGGAGGCGCCCAGTAGCTGTGCTGCATGAATCAGGGCCGGATTGAGGTGGCGTCCAAAGCCGGTAATCATTCGAAACGCGATTGAAAAATTGTAAAACACATGGGCGATCAGAATGAACCCCACGCTGTGATTCAGGTTAACGGGAGGAGATGCCAGGTGAAACCCGTCCGCCAGCAAGGTGTTGATGACCCCCTGTGGACCCAGCAGAGACTGAAACGCCGCCCCTACCACAACTGTCGGCAGCACAAAGGGAACGGCAATCAGGGACTGAATCAGGCGTTTGCCCGGAAAATCAAACCGGATAAAAACCCAGGCGACAGGAAGTGCCGTAACCAGGGTCAGGATCGTGGAAAGCGCTGCCTGCCAGAAGGTGAACCAAAGGATTCTGGCATAATACCCGGAACGCATCAGCGGCGACAGGGCACTGAAATCCCATGTGCCTTCGGGTGCCAGACTCAATTTCAGGATGTTCAGAAGCGGATAAAAATAAAATACTCCCAGAAACAGCAGCGGAATTCCCGCCAGAATACAATGCGATGGGCGAATACGGGTTTTCATATAAGGCCCCATGATCGTTTCGATCACAACAGATTACCGGAGCACCGCATCGGTCCAGGCGTCTATCCATTTTTCACGGCCGGCATCGATTTGTTGGGGAGATATTTGTACAGGACGACGGGTTGTTTGGGTGTTTCGGACAAACACATCCGGAAGCTTGGCAGTGGTGTTTGCCGGAAACACGAACATCTGAAGGGGAATATCTTCCTGAAAGGGTTTATCCAGCATAAAATCCACCAGCTTCTGCGCCAGTTCCAGGTGTTTTGTGCCTTTGAGAATCCCTACAAATTCGATCTGGCGAAAGCAGGTTCCATCCGAAGTCACAGCTGCCGTTGGAGACTGTGTAGTGGGTTGCTTGGAATACCAGACTTCCGCTGCCGGGCTGCCGGCATAGCTGACAACAATCGGACGGTTTCCCTTGGATGATGCGCTGAAATTTCCCCAGTATGCCTGTTTCCATCCATCCACGGCCAAAACATCATTGGCCTTAAGCTTTTTCCAGAACTCAAGATATCCGGTTTCCCCGAAATGCGCCACCGTGGTCAGCAAAAAAGCAAGTCCCGGAGAGGAAGTCGCCGGGTTTTCCACAACCGTAAGTCCCGAATATTCCGGCTTGATCAGATCTTCCAGGTGTTCCGGAGCCGGAATCCCTTTCCGGGAGAACCAGTTCTTGTCGTAATTGAGGCAGACATCGCCGAAATCCACCGGCAGCAGCCGGTTTTCCGGATCCAGTTTCAAGGCGTCCGCAATGGCGCTCAGAAGGGGGGATGCGTAGGGGATAAAAATTCCCGAAGACAGTGCCCGGCTCATAAACGTGTTGTCAACCCCGAAAAAGACATCGGCCATGGGATTGGATCTGGACAAAATGGCCTGGTTCAGGACGGCACCGGCATCACCTGCCTTGATGAACCGGACCGAAACCCCATGGGTTGTTTCAAATTCAGCCATGAGGGGTTTGCTGATGCTGAAGCTGTCATGCGTCATGACCGTCAGTTCAATGGCCTTATCCTGTGCCAGGCCGGCGGTGCCGGAAACGCAAAGAAGCAAAAGTATGGATCGCCACAATGTTTTCATGTTCTTTCCTTTAAATAAAAAAAGCCATCTTCCGATAAAGGGAGATGGCTTCTGGCCTGAGATTTCCTCCACCGGCATTACCCGGATCAGGTTCAACGGTCGGACTCACTGCTTTTGGCAGAGCCCCTCTCAGCCTGGTTTGTCCAAGCTCCCGAAAAAAATGCAGTCATTAAAAGTGGATGATTCCGACTCTATGGGTTTGGCCGTGGATTGTCAAGCGGCATTTCAGATGCTTTCGATCCGGCAGGGCACAAACCGGTGGATGGGAGTGCCCAGCGGATCCCGGTGCGTGTTTTTTGTCAGCTGGTTGACATTGATGCCGTAAACGGAGTCGCCGTAGATCAAACCGAAACCATGGGGAATCAGAACCATTCCTGAACGGACCTGGGTGCTGACTTGCAGTTCGCCGACCGCGCTGCCGGCTTCCGTGACGACCCTGACCGGCTGGCCGTCCGTCAGCCCCAGTGAACCGGCATCATCCGGGCTGATGGCAATGGTGCATGCCCGTTTCCCGTTGTTCCATTCCGGGTTTCGCATCAAGGTGTTCATGTTGGTGTCCATATGCCTTCCGGCATTCAACACAAATGGAAAATCAGGCGGCATTTTCAGGCCTTCCGCTTCGCTGACCGCATTCAGATTGTTGGCCTGTTCCGCCAGTTCGGGGATGAATACCTCGATTTTTCCGGATGGTGTGCGAATGGCCGACCAGTTGTCGGCGATTTCGGCTTTTCCGACCCACAGTCCCTGAGGGGTGTCCAGAAGGGCCTGAAATATCCTGTCTCCCTGATCCAGGCCGGTTTGAAAGCCGGCCCGGGCCGCGTTTTTGCGAAAGGTTTTCGGGGCGGTCATCAGCATTCCCCACGACGCGGCCAGTGCGGCGCTGTCCCACACGCGGCCCAGGGTTTTCGCCAGCACAAACGGCATCCGGCTTTGCACACCCGGTGTTTTACCGGCCCATTCCATTAAATGCATGCCAAAGGTGAGGCGGTCGCTTTCAGCGGCATTCTGAATATGATCCGGGATATCCGGTATCAGACCCAGCCGGTCCGCCAGCAATGTGAATATCTGTGAAGCTTCCAGACAATGCTGCGGCGGTTTGACCACAGGTCTTCGCAACTGAAAAAAAACATCCGGAAATGTCCAGGGGAAAAACGTGCCGTCCCATGATTCGTAGTACGATCGGCATGGCAGCACGTAATGGGCCTGCCGGGCGGTTTCGCTCATTACGATATCGTTCACCACCAGAAGATCCAGCCGCTCAAACGCCTTTTCAAATGCCTGGGTGTCGGCATAGGACCGAAGCGGGTTGCAGGCGCTGACCAGAACGGCCCGAAGGCGGTCCGGACGGTCGGTCAGGATTTCCTCGGGCATGACATTGGGGGGAAAGGACCCTGCCGCAGCCGGCGGCATGGCGGTTTCAACCGTCCGCCAGGTTTCGGGACTGCGTTCATCCGCATGAAATCCCATGGGCATGACCATGCCGGGAATAACGTTGCCGCCCCGAACGCAGAAAATGCCGCAGATGGCTCCCAGAATATTCATCAGATAAGAATTGAGCGTGCTGTGGCGTCCCATGTAAATCCCAAGATCCGGATGCATGCACCATCGCTTTGTGGTCATCAGGCGACATACCTGGTGGACCAGGGAATACTCGAGCCGGCAAACGTCAAGGGCTGCGCGGCTGTCGAAACCGGCGAACCAGGGCTTGATTCTTTCCCAGTCAGCCACGTTTCGCGTGATATAGTCGGATGCTTCCCATCCTTCATTGACGATGATGGCGATCATTGCCTTGGCCAGCAGGGCGTCGGTGCCGGGTCGCACCGCAAGGTGAATGTCGGCAATGGCGGCTGTTTCACTTTTTCTGGGATCGATCACCACAAGCAGCCGGTCCGGGTCTTTGCTGAAACCGGTGAGTGTTTTGCGGGCCTGAGGCATCTGATGGCTCATCATGCCGTTCCATCCCCATCCAACCAGCATTTCGGCGCTATGCTCATCCGGTATGGCGAAGTTGTACTGCCTGCCCAGCATGCGGCCCAATACCCACCAGATGCCGCTGAATTCCTGGCCGGCGGATGAATAGTAATACTGGGAGCCCATGGCCCGAAGCAGGCTGATGCCGAAAGAGGCTTCGAAATGGCCGCCCTGCGAGCTTCCACCCATGTATGCCAAAGATCGCGGGCCATGGTGATCAACTATATCCCGCAGTTTTTCTGCGATTTCATCTATGGCCTGTTTCCAGCTGATTTCCTTGAATCCGCCGTCCATCCGCTTCAGCGGAACGGTCAGCCGGTCCTTGGGATACTGGTGATAGGCAATATTCAGTCCTTTCCGGCAGACATAGCCCTGACTCCGCGGGTTGTCTTTGTCAGGCCTGGACCCGGATGATCCTATCCTCGTCAACCAATACTTCCAGACCACAGTTCTGGGCGCATAACACGCATCCGGTTTTATGCCAGGTTTCCATAACACCTCCTCAAAAAAAAGGTTCAGACCTAACAGGTCACGCTAAAAGTCCGCGTTCTTTTGCCATGGCCATCATTTGATCGGAGCCGGTCACCGGCGGAACCCGGAACTGATCCCCGACCTTTAGTTTAAGACTCAGTGCGCCGGAAGGACAGGTCGTCACGCACAGACCGCAGCCGATGCAGCGATCCGGATTGATGTCCGCTCGATCCTGATCATTCATGACCAGGGCGTTCATCTGGCATCGATCGATGCACGTTTGACATCCCACGCACAATTCCGGATCCATCATGGCGACATAGTTTGAAAAAACGAGATCTGCCGGCCTGGGATGCTGATTGAGCGCCCGGAGCACGCCGCAGCAGTCCCCGCAGCAGTTGCACATGCCTCCCGGGTTCTGTGCCGTGGCCGGTTGGGTGACCAGGCCGGCCGCCTGGGCATCCGACAGGATTTGAATCGCCTCGTTGATGTCGATTCTACGGCCCATCTGGTTGTCCAGATAATACTGTGCCATGGCGCCGAACATAAAACAGGTTTCAAGGGGCTTGTCGCATGACTGATCGATCAGTCCTTTTTGTTTCCGGCAGATGCAATCCGTGACAACAATCAGATTCATTTTCTTCAGGATTTCTGTTGCATCGTCAAATGCCGCAACATTCCGGGATGCATCCAATGATTTATGAACCGGTATCGTTCGTAAAAACGTGCCGCGGGTCTTGTTGAAGGCATCCAAAAAACCGGCCTGGAAATATTCTTCCAGCAGCCGGGACAGGTTGCTGATCCAGCCTGGATACCTGAAATTCAAACAGACCATGGACAAACGGAATGGCGGCATATCGCACGGAATCCCCTTTTTTCACCCGGAAAAGTAACCCCCGGCCGGCCATATCTTCAAGCTGCCTGCCAACATCCGGAAGGGGTCGGCCCATGCGCTCGGCTACCAATTCCGGCTTTTCCAGCCGGTGTGACAGAGAAAGAAACAGATTGGCTTCATCTTCTGTAAACAGTTCTTTCAAGATTTTAATCTCAATTCCGGTTGCTGTTTCCGGAAAACCGATAGAATAGGAATTCAGCCGTTCCTGCAGTTGTTTGAAAATGTTTGTGTTCATGTTACCTCTGAGAAATTGAAAGGTTTATGTGGAAGCCTTTTCTTCACATCAATGGCGGCACTTTGTTTGTGTGCTTAGTACTTGTATGCAAGCTAATTGTATAAATTTATAGAACTAACCCTCTCCGCGATGACTTCGGTAGAGTTTTTTCAAAAGAAGCCGCAAAATTACTTGTTCCTCTGATGTCAGGGGTTCTAAAAAATCCTGATTGGCTGTTTTTGCCAGCGTGATCAGGTGTTCTGTCAATTGTCTGCCTTGTGCGGTCAAACAGACGCTCAGGGCTCTGCGGTCCTCCGGATGCGTCTTTTTTTCAACCAGGCTGGCTTTTTCAAGCCGGTCCAGAATGCCGGTAAGGGTGGCGCTGTCCAGCATGACCCTTTCCCCGAGTTCACGGGATGTCACCTGGTCGTTTTCGTGGAGAAACCCCAGCACCATGCCTTGGGCAGCCGTTACGTTTGCGCCGGTCAGGCGGCTGGTCCAGAATTTTGCGGCAGCCTGGTTGGCTTTTGCGAGCTGAAAAAAAATGCATTGATCCGGTTTCATTTTAGTCCTATGTAGTGCCGTCATATTAGCTTGTATACGATCATTTATATTCAATAAATGTCAAGAAAAAAATGCTGTTTATTCAATGCTGTAATGAAAAAGGAAATGACAGTTTTGGTATGTTTTATGTATAGGAGGGCATTTTTCAATGTTACGGCTTGACGGTTCCCCTTGTTCCCAAGCTTTTGCGTGGGAACAAGAGAAGAAAGATATCAAGCTTCATTTCCCAGCGCTTCATCTCTGAGCACGCGCCGGAGAACCTTTCCTACCGGGGAGGTGGGCAGGGATTTCCCGGAATTCAATGGATCGGGGGCGTTTGTAGCCAGCCAGCTTGTCCTTGCAGAACTCCATGATTTCGGCCTCAGTTGCGGTTTCTCCGGGCAGAAGCTGGATAAATGCCTTGACCGATTCGCCGCTGCGGGGATCGGGTATGCCGACCACGGCCACGTTCTCAATCTTGGGATGGGTGAAGAGGACTTCCTCGACTTCCCGGGGATAGCAGTTAAACCCGCCGACCAGGATCAGATCCTTTTTCCGGTCCGTAATGGTGATGTAGCCTTCAGGGTCAATATGGCCGACATCGCCGGTCAGAAAAAACCGCTTTCCGTCGATTTCCCGGAAAACAGCCGAATTTTCAAGGGGTTTATTCCAGTAGCCGGCCATGACCTGAGGTCCGCTGATCGCAATTTCTCCATCCTCGCCCTGAGCCAGTTCCGTCAGACCTGTTTTGGAATCAACGATTTTGATATCGGTGTTGGGCATCGGGAAACCCGACCGTGCCAAATTTGCGGTCCGTGGTGTTGCTGGGATTGCCGGAGGCGACCGGCGCTGTTTCGCTGAGGCCGTATCCCTCAAAAATAATGCATCCGGTCTTGGCCTCAAATTTCTTGGCAACCTCAACAGGGAGCGGTGCTCCGCCCGAACAGCAGCATTTAATGGAAGAGAGATCAAACTGATTCAGCAGCGGATGGTTGGTAAAGGCGACAAAAATCGTGGGAACGGCAATAACCATTGTGGTTTTATATTTCTGGACGGCCTTCAGCACCTCGGTGAAGGGAGGGTTTCCGGCCCGCGGATCCGGAATGCAGACCAGACTGCCGGCGCAGGCGCTGGCGCCTAGCAGGCATAGTGTCAGGCCAAAACTGTGGTACCAGGGCAACACGCCGAGGTAACAGTGAAATCCGCCGTAGCGGAGCTTTTCAGGCGGGCCGCCGGGTTCGTGGGGAAACCGTGCCCATTCTGAGATGGCCATGCAATCAAAAACAAAATTGGCATGAGTCAGGGCAGCGCCTTTGGGAACGCCGGTTGTGCCGCCCGTATAGATGATCAATGCCAGATCCTTAGAGGGATCGATTTCGACGCTGGGCGCTTGTAGGAGATGCCGAAGCCACGACGTCATCAAAAAAAAGATGGCCTGCGACATACTGGCCCGCCTTTGGGATCTTTCCCAGAAGCGCTCCCAGAAAACCCTTGATCGGCGGAAGATAGGATTTGACGTTGCAGATGACAACCGTTTCAACATCGGTTCCTTCGATGGCCTTGACCGCCGTTGGGTAAAACTGCGGATGATCCATGACAAACACCATCTTGGCGCCGGCATCCTTGAGCTGGTAGTTCAACTCGCTGGCCGTATAGACGGGGTTGCAGGTCACGCAGACGGCTCCGGCCTTCAGTATTCCGAAAAAAATCGCCGGATAATGGGGAAGATTGGGCAGGAAAATTGCCACCCGGTCCCCTTTTTTAATGCCTCTGGACGCGATAAAACTGGCCAGTCGGTCCGCCGTATCCTTGACCTGGGAATAGGTGCGCTTTCCATCGCTGAATATCGTGTAGGTCTGGTTGGGATAATCGCGGGCAGCATCATCCAGAAAGGAAAACAGCGGCTTTTCAAAACCGGAAATCTCGCGAGAAACGTCTTTGGGCCATCGGGTCGTGGGCCAGGGGGGTAGTGCCATGGGGTCAGCCTCCTGTTTGCGTTATGAAGAGATGGTTAGGGGTCCAGCAATTTCTGAAAAAAGGTTTTCTCAGGTAGCGAAGTCTGCAAATCCGGGTCAAAAATATATCCGATAGATCTTAAACTTTTGAAATAAAGCGGTTTCCGAGGATTTTCCTCGAAATATTTTCGAAGACGAACAATAAAATTATCAACGGTTCGCGTGGTGGTTTCCCGTGTATAGCCCCACCCGATTTCCAGAAGCCTGTCCCGGGAAAGGGGCTTACCCTTATTAGCGATAAACAGTTTGAGGAGCTTTATCTCCTGTTCGGTAAGATGAAAGGTTCCTTTGGGAGTGGTGGCAGAGGCGGTTTCAAAGTCAATCCGGTTATTGCCAAACTCGTAAACGCTGGGAAAAGATGAAAAAGCGGATGCCGATTCAACAGACTGCTGCTGGCTCCAGGAGGAGCGGGTCAGCAGCCGTTCGATTCTGAGCAGGAATTCATCCAGATCAAAAGGCTTGCTCAGATAGTCATCCACGCCGAATGCCAGTCCTTTGACCTTATCTTCGGATGCTGACTTGGCTGACAGGATCAGGATAGGTAATTGTTCATCCACAAGTCGAATGTTCTGCAGCACGGATAGCCCGTCGATGCCAGGCAGCATGATATCCAGCACAATCAGGCTTGGCCGCCACTCCTTCCATTGCTGAAGTCCGGCAAATCCGTTGGCGGCGATTCGGACGGAATATCCCTGGAGCGAAAGATTGAGTTTTAACCCTTCAGAGATGTGCTCATCATCTTCGATGACCAGAATGCGATATTTTCCGGTTGATTCCATATGTTGACCCATGTTTGGAAAATAAGTTCAAGAAGAGGCTTTATACGGCAGAATTACCGTAAAAACCGATCCTTTTCCAATCCCCTGGCTTTTTGCGATGATTTTCCCTTTGTGAATCCGGACGATGGTATCCACGAGATACAGTCCAAGGCCACTTCCCTTGGCAGTCATGTCATCGGCCTTTCCCACCTGGTAGAATTTGCGAAATATTTTTCTGATTTCCGATTTTTCCAAACCGATGCCGTTGTCGGCAAAAAGCAGGTACAGTCTATTCGATCGATGTTCAATCGTGATGTCAATTTCAGGTATATCAGACGTATTGTATTTTATGCCGTTGGTCAAGAGATTCATCAGAAGCATTTCAAACAATGAAGGATTAAGCCGGTAATTATATGACTTGCCAGGGGGGTGATGGAACTGAATCCGGCTTTTTCGGAACTGGTCCGCGTGATTGAGCAGAAAACGCTCAATTTCCGTTACGATGTCCAGGGTCAGAAACTCCCCGCCATAGCTCCGGCTTTCTATTTTGGCGATATTCAGAATGCGGTTGATGGTGTTCGACAAACGGGCCACATCCTGGGTCATGTATCGGATGTATTTGATCTGATCTTCGTTGTAGAGTTGATATTTTAATGCCGTATCCAGATACAATCTTAATGATGTCACCGGCGTTTTCAGTTCATGGGTAAAATTATTGATGAAATTCTGCTGAAGCCGGTAGAGCTGATAAATTTTTTGCTGATAGACAAAGATGATGAGGATCCCGATTAAAATGATGCCGACCAGAAGCGAAAGGACAAGGATCACGATCCAGGTGCGGGATTCCAGAACCTGCCCCCGATCCAGTTCGAACCGCAGCAGCATATCCGAAAGAACCGTATTCACTTCCATATACCAGTAGATGTAAAGAAAAAGGGATACACCCAGAGCTACGGTGGAAAGAATGAAAATGAATATGGGGTGAAGATACCACCTGGATTGCGACATGATTTTAACAGACTGGAATGTTGTGGTTATTTTTGGATTTAAACCTACCTATAATAGCCTGTTGTTGATGTCAACTTGCATTTCAGACGCACGCATGCAGCGGATTTTGTAAAATTTTTGTAACCTGTCATATTCATTCTGTTATTTCAGTTCACGAATCAATACAATAAGAAACTATGAAATGAGCTGATTTGAGAGGGTCGTCAACGATAACCATGGACAGCTTGTCGAAAGGAATCCGATATGCTCAAATACCTGCCTAGTTCAGTTCGTGGGTGTATATCCCTGATGTTGTATTTTTTGAATACCATCATGCTCACAACCCCCCTGCTGATCATTGCGGTCTTCAAGTTCGTGATTCCCGTCGGGATCTGGAGAAAGCGATGTGATGCGGTCATTAACTGGATAGCCGGATCATGGATAGCGATCAACAACTGGAACATCCGGCTGACAAATCCTGCCAGGTGGGATGTTCAGGGAGTCGATGCCCTGGATAAAAAGGGCTGGTACATGGTCGTGGCTAACCATCAATCCTGGCTGGACATTCTGGTGCTTCAAAAAATTTTTCATGGGAAAATACCTTTTTTGAAGTTTTTTTTAAAAAAAGAGCTGATCTGGGTTCCTTTACTGGGCCTGGCGTGGTGGGCGCTTGATTTCCCATTCATGAAGCGCCATACCAAATCCTATTTGAAAAAACATCCGGATCAGAAAGGAAAGGATCTGGAAATCACACAAAAAGCCTGTAAAAAATTCAAAACCATGCCCGTGTCGGTTATGAATTTTCTTGAAGGCACCCGGTTTACACCCGAGAAGCACAGCAGGCAGCAGTCGCCTTTTGTGCATCTGCTCAAACCCAAAGCCGGCGGAATTGCTTTTGTCCTGGCGGCCATGGGAGAGCAGATGCATCAGATGCTGGATGTAACCATTGCCTACCCGGACGGGGCCAGAAATTTCTGGCAGTTTCTCTGTGGAGATGTCAGGGAAATTCGGGTGCGTGTGGAATCTCGCCCCATTGATCCGGAACTGATCGGGAATTATTTTACGAACAAAAAGTTTCGTGTTACGTTTCAAAATCATTTGAACAAGATGTGGGCGGAAAAAGACGCACTGCTTTGCTCATTGCTGGGTCAACCTGCCGCGTCCATTGTTCCGGCATCCGAAACGGAGAATGCCAAAAGCCCCGGCATTCACCGTAAAATGGATCCTGACATGATTCAATCCTGATAGCCATCATCAACATTCCGACCTGCTTCCGGCTGGAAAGCCGGGTGTCTTAAAGGGACTGTGTTTTTTCCTGATTGACAACGCGTTGTATTTTATCTATTGTATATACTGATGTGGGCTTACGGTCGCTCAAATTATGCTGACAAACGGCCTTTAATCAGCTAATTGCGGTAGAGAGGCATGATTGCCGCCGCCGTTTCCGCTAAAGGGGTAGTAATAAACCATCATGTGTTTTAGTATGTTGCCGTATGAAAGTGAACTTGCATCAAGTAGCTTGTCACTTTATACAGACAGACCCTGACAACAACAAAAGGATCAAACCATGCGTTTACATACCAGACGAAATGCGTTGATCGCCGGCTGCCTGGGGCTCTGCATTGTGATATTATCGTCCTGTTCCATGCCTGGCCAGCGGGTTGAACCGCCGCAGATCACCCTTTCTTCCATTAAGATTCAGGATATCAACCTCTTTGAAGCTGTGATTCATATTGAAGTGCGGGTTGTTAACCCGCAGGATGCGACCTATGATATTAAAGGCATAGACTGTGTGCTGGATATGGATCAGGTTAAGCTTGCATCCGGTGTTTCCAATATCCCGACCCATATACCATCGCTTGAATCCGCAGTGATTCCCTTGACGATTTATTCTTCAGTCGAAGACATGGCAAAATGTTTAAGAGAACTGAAAGGTAAAGATAGAATCAATTATAACATCAAGGGAAAACTGCATCTTGCCGGAGGATTTTTAAAACCGTCCATGATCGCTTTCAATACCGATGGCCAGATTTCTTTGGAAGGGTTGAAAAATCTCAAGCTATAACCCATCGCAGTCCCCGGATATCAGTCCTTCTGGTTGATCAGCTGTTTTACAGCCTCCAGCAGCGGAGATTTCAGCGGACGCCATCTTGGTTTGATCGCCTTGTCTTCCTGCCATTCAAATTCTACAGCCTCCAGCCGTTCCGGAATCACCCGCTCCCCTTGCTGGCCATATGTCGTCTGGGGATAATATTCTATCCAGAGCATTCTGGACGGATCTATATTGAAGTCATTGGTCACGCAGGTTGCGATGTGGCCCGTACAACTTCTAATGGTCATCTTGCTTTCCGGAACATCCGTGATCACAATGATAATGGGTTTCAGAAACGAGATCCCTTTTGAAGTCAGGTCTTTTCTGAGATCAAATATCCGCAGCCTGCACTTCCCATTTCCCAGCCGCAGTTTTCCTCCCCAGCCATCCCATGAATAGACGTTGTCGTATGTCAGCATAATCATCCTCAAATAAAGAAGTCAGTGGTCAGCCTTCAAGCCTTGGAGTTTCATCATTGATAAGATTGCCCAGACAATTGCTGAGTGCAACAAATTCTGCGACAGACAGTGTTTCCGCCCGGCGGGATGGGGCAATGGATGAGCATGTTAATGCCTTTTCAGCCAGTTGGCCGGAGATTCCCAGACTGCTTGATGAAAGCGCATTTTTCAGGGTTTTCCGGCGCTTTCCAAAAGAAGCCTGAATCACCCGTGACAGAAAAACATCATCATCAGCCGGGTAGGGCAAATGGGATTTAAATCGGATTTCAACAACTTCTGAATCCACTTTGGGTTTCGGGAAAAACAGGTGCGATTTAACGGTTGCAAGCGTGCTGACATCGGCGCAGTATTTCAGCATCACCGTAATGCGGCCATAATCCTTTACACCTGGATCCGAGGTGATACGTTCGGCAAGTTCTTTTTGAAACATGAGAATAGCACGGGAAACAGCATTTCGGTTTTGAATCAGTTGAATCAATACCTGGGATGAAATATTGTAGGGCAAATTCCCCATGACAACAAGCGGATGGCCTGCCTGATCGGCGATTTCATGCACATTTACCTTCAGGATGTCGTTTTCAATTATTGTCACATTGGATAATGGGCCGGAGGCGACCAAGGACTTCAGGATTCCGGCAATCTGATGGTCTTTTTCAACCGCAATGACTTGCCGGGCGCATTTTGCCAGTGGGAAAGTCAGTGCGCCGAGGCCCGGTCCAATTTCAAGAACGGTATCGGATGCGCCGATCCTGGCACGCGAAACAATCATTTCCGCGGTTGATGGATCTGACAAAAAATTCTGGCCCAGTTGCTTCTTGGCATGAAGATCCATACTGCTTAAAAGGGTTCTTGGAGATGTCATGCAGATAGCCTTTAATTCGTGTTTGAACGGACTATCCATTCAAACACGAGTTGTCTCTTTTCGATAAATGGATAAAATGAACCGGTCTATCCTGCCATGACCGGGTTGATGATGCTGCCGATGGATTCGATGCTGCATTCCACGACATTTCCCGCCTTCAGAACAATGGGAGGATCTCTGAATATCCCGACGCCGGAAGGCGTACCGGTTGAAATTATGTCTCCTGGAATCAGGGTCATGTCTTTGCTGATATACTCGATCAGAAAAGGGATATCAAAAATCATATCAGATGTATTGCCATCTTGCATCACAACGCCGTCAACTCGCGTTGTCAATTGCAGATTGTTGATATTGTCGATCTCATCGGGAGTGACCAGAACCGGGCCAAGCGGGGCGAACGTATCAAAGGATTTCCCTCTGAACCATTGGGTGTCGCCAAACTGCGCCTCCCTTGCCGAAACATCGTTCATAACGGCAAAACCGGCAACATGCGCCATGGCATGGGTCCGGGAAATCCGCCTGCATGTTTTGCCGATAATCACTGCAAGCTCTACCTCCCAGTCAACCTGGCCGCTGCTTTTGGGAAGCACAATCGGATCAAAGGGTCCGCTGAGCGCGCTGGTGGCTTTACAAAACAATAGCGGCTTGTCCGGATTGTCAAAACCGCCTTCCTTGGCATGTTCAGCGTAATTTTTCCCCAGACAAATGATCTTGGACGGTCGGTGAATCGGGCTTGTCAAGCGGACATCCAAAGCAATGCCAGGGGTATTGACGCTGAACAGTTTTTCCAGCCAGCCTTCTGAAAAAAAAGTTTCACCAATGTCCGGAATTGAAGGAAAAATCGTTCTCAGGTCCACAATAAGACCATCTTTCCAAAGGCCGGGCTTTACTTCACCATTGTGAATCATTCGAATCAGTTTCATATGGGCAACTATCCTTTCGATGGTTCATCATGTAAGCAGCATACCACTTACGGGTAAGAATGCAATTTGTAAATACATCAAGTCCATGCAAACCGTATGTTCAACGTTAATTGCTCACGCTTTCAGATGGATGAATTCTTGACATTACAGCGCCATTTTTATACATATCCCCAAATAATATTTGTCGTATGTTTCGAACCGAAGGAATCGGCAGTCTAACCTGTTTTGTCAAATCAGAAAGGAGAATCGCATGAATATCTTGTTTTTTGGACCGAATGGCAGTGGCAAGGGAACCCAGGGTGCAATATTGAAGGATAAGTACAACACTCCCCATATCGAGTCCGGGGCAATTTTTCGAGAGAATATCGGAAAAGGAACTGAATTGGGCGCCAAGGCCAAGGCCTATATCGACAAAGGAGATCTGGTTCCGGATGAAATCACCATCCCCATGATTCTCGACCGCATGAAACAGCCTGATTGTAAGAACGGATGGCTTCTGGATGGTTTTCCGCGAAATAAAAATCAGGCCATCAAGCTGGATGAGGCGCTCAAGGCCGAAGGTCTGGCACTGGATATCGTGATTGAAATTCTTCTGGATCGCGAAACCGCAAAAAACAGAATCATGGGGCGCAGATTGTGCGTCAAGGACAACAACCACCCGAATAATATTTACATTGACGCCATTATGCCAAAGGACGGCAAATGCAGGGTTTGCGGCGGCGAGCTGAAAACTCGCGCCGATGATCAGGATGAAGCCGCTATCGGTAAACGTCATGACATTTATTACAATACCATAGATGGAACGCTGGCGTCCGCCTATTATTTCAGAGATCTGGCGGCTGCCGGAAAAGGTATTCGATACATTACGCTGGATGGAAAACCGAGCGTTAAGGAAGTGCAAGCTGAACTGATTTCCAAGCTGTAAGGTCTCAGAATTTTCAGCCCCCTGTTTTTTCCAGAATTTCGAGAATTTTTATTCGAATTTTCTTGAATAAATTTGTTTTTTTGGATATCATTATAAAATATATGAAAGAAATGAACCACAGCTGATATCGGACGCAGGAAATCGGGGTGGTAAAGAAGGGGGCGAATAAGGTGAAGGAAATTCAGGTCAAGGTTTTTGATAACGATCTGGAAAAGGCCATGCGTATTTTGAAAAAAAAGATTCAGAATGATGGCCTTTTCAAACGGCTCAAGCTTAAAAAGAGTTATGAAAAACCAAGCGAATACAAACGGCGCAAACAGCGTGAAGCCATCAGAAGACAGCGAATTGCCGCATCCAGAAGCAAGGCTTCAAGATAGCATTTACCCCAAGGAATAATCCCTTAGCCCGGCAGAAATTCATTTTTGCCGGGCTTTTTTATGTCTATGAAACCAAATCCTCCCGCAACGTATTCAGATTGCCTGAAGTCAATGTATGGTCTTCGCCGTTTCGGCATCAAGCTGGGCCTGTCGACCATACGCCAGATTTTGTCCGGCCTCGGCAATCCTCAGCACCGTTTTGCCTGCATTCATGTAGCCGGAACCAATGGAAAAGGGTCAGTGGCATCTTTTCTTGCCGCGATTCTAACGGCATCCGGCCACAAGGTGGGGCTTTACACGTCTCCGCATCTGGTCCGGTTCAATGAACGGATATGTGTCAACAATCAACAGATTTCCGATGAAAACGTGGTCTCCGCATATCGGGCAGTGACTGATGTATTTGTCGGGGACCGGGAGCCTACATTTTTTGAATATACCACGGCCATGGCACTTTATGAATTTGGCAGGCAGGCCGTGGACTGGGCAGTTATTGAAACCGGAATGGGAGGACGGCTGGATGCCACAAATATCCTTCAGCCCGTGGTTTCGATCATCACCAATGTATCCCTGGAACATCAGGCGTATCTGGGGACGACCCTTGCAGAAATCGCCGGCGAAAAAGGCGGGATCATCAAGCGCGATACCCCGGTTGTTACGGCCGTTTCCCAGCCTGCTGCCATTTCTGTCCTGGAGAATCTGGCATCAGCATTGTCTGCGCCGTTATTTCGGCTGAAAAAGGATTTCAGGGTTCGAAGACATGCCAACCACAGTTTTTCCTATTATGGCCTGGATCATGTGTGGCGGGGTATTACCATCAGTCTGACGGGAAGTCATCAGGTGGAGAACGCGGCGCTGGTTCTGGCAGCTTGTGAACTGCTTAACCGGAAAAACACGGTCATTTCTCTAAAGCATATTCAGGCCGGTCTAAACACTACCCGCTGGCCCGGGCGCCTGGAAGTGGTTTCCGATCATCCGATGATTATCCTGGACGGGGCCCATAATCTGAATGCGTCCAGAGAGCTGGCAAAATATCTGAAAACGGAACTCAAAGGCCGCAACATTACCCTTGTTGTGGGCGTTCTGGAGGACAAGCCTTATGCCGCCATTCTTGCAAACCTGCTTTCCGTATGTTCCCGGGTGATCCTGACAAGTCCGAAAATTGACCGCGCACTTCCCGTAGATGTCCTCTATCCGATTGCAGCCGCCATAACGCCTGATGTTCACATGATACCGGATGTTTCCCGTGCCATTGCCTTTGCCGTTAACACTGCGCGGCCTGATGACGTGATCTGTGTGGCCGGCTCGCTGTATGTCGTGGGAGAAGCAAAGGCATTTCTGAGCCCATCCGAAGAAGGTGTTCAGTATATGTAACGAATCAGCATCATGATTCTGGGATTCCGGCATTGATTTCATATAGCTTGACTTATTCATCAGGTTCATTTACTATCTCAACATAAGCAGATAGCTGTTTTTGCTTAACTTCTGCTTAACATGATGTGCGCCCGTGGCCCAGGGGATAGGGCGTCAGCCTCCGGAGCTGAAGACCGCTGGTTCAAGTCCAGCCGGGCGTACCATTTAACTTCCTCGTTAGTTCTTTTTCTATAAGAGACATTTCCTTGCGGTAACCTATTCATGAAACATATCTGGATTATCGGTGCAGGCCGATTTGGGAAAAAAGCCGTATCTGCCATAAAAAAACGCTTTCCGGAAACCGTCATCACTGTGGTGGACCACTGTTCGAATGCCTGCGACGCCATCGCTGAGCCGGGCCTTACCACGGTATGCATGGACGGTGTTTCATTTCTGAACCGCCGCCTTGTGGATGCAGATGAACCAATCTGGATCATACCGGTTATTCCGGTCCATATTGTCTATGAGTGGATCCGGTTGAGACTGTCGCCTGACATGTTGCTCGCTCCCATTGACGTTCCGGAAGACATCTGCAGTTTGCTGCCAAATGTCTTCCCAGGAAAGGCAGGCGAGATTTTTGTCAGCAATGCCTCCTTTGTGTGCCCGGAAAACTGCTCCGAACCCCGAAATTTGTGTACCCATACCGGCATGCCCAGAAAACAATCCCTGTACCAGTCGATTGCGGCTCTTTCCCACGATGGTTTTCTGAATCTTGTCCTTCAAAGCGAGCAACTGGCTCCGGGAATCGGAGGGATTAAGCCTGGGGCACTATTTGATGCGCTCACGGCCGTTCAGCGGCATCCCGAATCCATTCTCCTGAGCACTGCCTGCAGGTGTCACGGGGTGGTTCAGGCATTCCGAAAAATCGCCATTGAAAGCTGAATATCTCCATTTAGCCATGTATCGCGGTATTCGGTCAATCTGGGATTTTCCTTGATTTAACCCTCGTTTTTATGAATAATGGCGCTTATGAGCTATATTTTCGACTTTCATACCGCCAGAGCCTACGAACAGTGGGCAAAAAGACCGGAAATCAAACGTACCGAGGCGTTTGAACAGTTACTGATGCTGGAGATGCTCAATCCTATCCGGGGAAAGTCCGTACTGGAAGTCGGGTGTGGATCCGGATCCGGTCTGATCGCATTCATGGAAAAAGGTCTGGCGGTTACGGGTATTGACCCATCTCCATACATGCTGGATATCGCCCATCGAAAAGTTGGCCATCGGGCGGATCTGCATCGTGCGGCAGGGGAAGATCTGCCTTTTGAAGATAATTCATTCCATTATGTCTGCCTGAATCTTACCCTGGAATTTGTTGATGATCACGAGTCGGTTATTGAGGAAGCCTGCCGCGTGGCAAAGGACAAGGTTTATATCGGAATGATGAACCGGTTTGCTATGAAAGGATATCGCCAGCGCATCAATGGTATTTTGTCTGAAAATATTCGGGCTCAGTTACAGTATTTCAGTGTGGGTGAAATAAAAGTCATTTTGCGCCGGCTTCTAGGCAATGTTCCCATTGATTCGCGGACCATTTATCATTTCCCGATATTGTTGATGAGGTTGCTTTATCGCATGGAACGATCCAGATTTTTGCAGCGCTTTCCTTTCGGCGCATATGCGGGCATTACGGCGGTTTTGGTTCCCCGGTTCAAAACCAAACCTTTGACCTTGAAGTACCAGCCGAAAACGACTGCCGGACCGGTTCCCGGATAAATCGGATGCCTAAGGAGGGCCAATGGAAGCCTGTCTTTATGAACCGCTAAAAAACCTGAAGGTTCAGTGCCATCTTTGCAGTCACCGGTGCGTGATATCCGAAGGCCAGCGGGGAAAATGCTGCGTCCGGGAAAACCAGGCGGGTGTTTTAAAAACGCTGGTTTACGGCAGACTGATTGCTGGCCATGTGGATCCGATCGAAAAAAAACCTTTTTTTCACTTCATGCCCGGAAGCCTGTCATATTCCATCGCAACGGTCGGTTGTAATTTTTCATGCCGGTTCTGTCAAAATGCCGAAATTTCTCGAATGCCGGCGGATCAGAATGGAAAAATTTCAGGTGTCGTCTGCACGTCATCATCGGTTCTCGACGAAGCACAGAAAACCGGTTGCAAAAGCATTGCATTCACCTATACCGAGCCGACTGTTTTTTTTGAGTTTGCATTGGATACAGCGAAGATGGCGCATGAAAGAGGGATTCGAAACGTATTTGTGACCAATGGCTATATGACGCCGGAAGCCTTGGAGAAAATCCGTCCTTATCTGGATGCCGCCAATGTGGATTTAAAGGCTTTTCGGGAAAAATTTTATAAGGAAGTTTGCGGTGCCAGCCTCAAGCCGGTTCAGAAAACCCTTACCTTGATGAAAGCAATGGGAATACATCTTGAAGTTACAACGCTGCTGATCCCAGACATGAATGATGATCCAGTCCAGCTTTCCGAAATGGCCGCTTTTATCGCAAGGGATCTTGGATCAGACACTCCCTGGCATATCAGCCGCTTTCACCCGACATATAAACTGACCGATTGCCCGCCGACGTCGTTAGACGCATTGGCTATTGCCAGAGAAATCGGGATTCAATCCGGCCTGAAATATGTTTATACCGGAAATGCTCCCGGCGATAACGGTGAAAACACCTATTGCCATCAATGCGGCAAACTGCTCATTGAAAGATGGGGGGTTGCCATTCGAAAAAACCGGATTGTGGACAGCTCTTGTGTGTTCTGCAATGCGCTGATTCCAGGGGTTGACATGTCCGGACAGCATACTTAGGAATGCTATGACAAAAGACAAAATCATGTTGCAGTTTATCTGGGCAATAGCCCTTATTCTGGCAGGTATCGGGATGTTTTTCAGAATTCCCCAGCTCATGCCACAGATCAAAGCCAATCCCCAATTTGCCGATGGTATCGGATTTATCTACTTTTGTTTGTACCTTCTGGGAATACTTCTTGTCGGCGGCGGCATTAAAAAAATGGCAAAAACGTATAAGCATTACAGAGAAATGCGTTCATCATAAGCCCATACCCCTGCAGGTCGCACGTATATAGTGTTTTGTTTTCCGCATCCTCTCTGCTCCATATTTTCAAAAGCCACTTCTGCCGCCCTTTCCGCGGGCCGCCTTCGGGTCATCCTGCAGGCAACCCCAAAATAGGTCACTGCGCTTTATTTTTAACTGATGAAGGGGGGATCTTATGCTGTTAACTTCTGAGAAAATCAGCGTACAAGATATAAGGCTTCAAAACCTTCAGACAGAGGTGGAATATCGCAGAAAACTTCAGGAGATCGGAAACCGGATTCATTCAGCCTTGAATCTGGATGAAATTCAGGTTTATCTGATAGAAGAAATTATCAAGCTTTTCGATGCAGAACGCATTACCATTTATGTTTTTGATAACCTGAAAGAGGAGTTGGTTTCCCGTTACATATCCGGAGAGGGAATCAAAGAGATTCGAATTCCGGTGTCCGCCGACAGCATTGCCGGTTTTTCCGCCCTCAGACAGAAAACTGTTTGTGTCAATAACGTCTATGACGATAAGGAGCTATATAGCATTGATCCTTGTCTGCGTTTTGACAGAACCTGGGACCCAAAAAACAAATACACAACCCGGCAGGTACTGGCTTGTCCCATCCTCCACCATAAGAACCTGCTCGGGGTGATTCAGTTGATTAACCGCAGTTCCGACGGGGTGTTTACTTCCACCGATGAGCAGTCTATCCAGGAAATCGCCAGGATTCTCGGTATCGCATTTTTCAATCAAAAGCGCATGCTCGGCACGAAACATTCGAAGTTCGATTATCTCATTGACAATGCCGTGTTGACTGGGGACGACCTGAAAAATGCCATTTGGGAAGCGGATAAGAAAAACCTACCTGTTGAATCGGTATTGCACAATCAGCTAAAAATTCCCAAACAGACTATCGGCCGATCCCTGAGCCAGTTCTACAAGGTCCAGTTTGTTGAATACGATCCCGATACGCCGGTTCCGGATGAACTGCTTTCTCGCGTTAAACTGCCATTTATGCGCCATAATGTCTGGGTGCCGCTGCGAAATGAAGTCAGGACAAATTGTTATTGCCATAGACAATCCTGCAGACCTGCAGAAGACAAATGAAATCAATTCAATTTATAAAAAAGATGGGCATATAAACTATCGTGTGGCGTTACAGGATGATATTTTTCGCTACATCGACAGGTTTACCAAGGCTGAAAAACAGGCGGCAGGGATTAAGGATATTTTTTCCAGGGTTCAGGCGGAAACCACTGAAACAGCGGAAACGGAGCCTGTCGTTGGAGAAGAAGACAGCACCGTGGTGCGACTGGTAAACAAGATTATTCTGGATGCAATCGAGCAAAAGGCTTCGGATATTCATATTGAACCTTATCCGGGAAAAGAAAATACTCAGGTCAGAATCCGGATCGACGGCAGTTGCCAGGTCTATCAGGCGATTCCCTGCCATTATCGCAGTGCGGTTATATCGCGTATCAAGATCATGGCGGACCTGGATATCTCTGAACATCGCAAGCCTCAGGATGGAAAAATCAATTTCAAAAAATATAGCGGAAAAGATATTGAGATACGCGTTGCAACCATTCCGACTCAGGGAGGAATGGAAGACGTCGTTTTGCGCCTTCTGGGTGTGGATGAGCCGATTTCCCTGGACTTGATGGGGTTTTCAAAACAAAATCTGGAAAATTTTATCCGTGCCATCGTCATGCCCTACGGACTTGTTGTCGTGTGCGGGCCGACAGGTTCCGGAAAAACAACCACGCTGCATTCGGCCCTGGCATACATCAACAAATCCGATACAAAGATATGGACTGTGGAAGACCCTGTAGAAATTACTCAGAAAGGTCTTCGTCAGGTTCAGGTAAAGCCGAAAATCGGCCTGGACTTCGCTGCGGCGATGCGAACATTTTTACGTGCAGATCCGGATGTGATCATGGTGGGGGAAATGCGGGACAAGGAAACCACAAAGATCAGCATCGAAGCTTCGCTGACCGGTCACCTGGTATTGTCGACCCTTCATACCAACAGCGCTCCGGAAAGTATTGTCCGATTACTGGATCTGGGGATGGATCCTTTTAATTTCGCGGATGCCATTTTGTGCATTCTGGCGCAGCGTTTGGTGAAAACACTGTGTCCACACTGTAAAGCGCCCTATCATCCTCTCCGTCATGAATATGATGAACTGGTCCGAGAGTACGGGCCGGATGCATTTGACCGAAATGTCCATATCCCCTATACGGAGTCACTGACGCTTTATCGGCCGGTAGGCTGCGAAGCATGCAACAAGTCCGGATATCGTGGCAGAATGGGGATTCATGAACTGCTGATGGGTACAAGCGCCATCAAGGAGATGATTCAGCGGAAGGCCTTGATTGAAGCGCTTCGAGAGCAGGCTATAAAAGACGGCATGAAAACCTTAAAGCAGGATGGCGTCGAAAAAGTCTTTGGCGGAAGCTGCAACCTGCTGCAGGTCCGTAAAGTCTGTATCAAGTAGGCATCGGTTCACATCTTCCCGGATCGAAAGATTGAATAGATCAGCCAGATACCCAGGATTGTTGCGACCGTATATCCTGTCAGCCCCAGAATTCCGGTAATCGTGACGGTCTGCCGGCCAAACAGGTTGACGGAGAATTCCAGTACTTTTTGAGAGGAATTCAGGATCAGGGATGCGGCGATGGTGGATGCGGCAATGACAATGCCGATGGTCAGCCTGTTGATGCCTTTTTCCAGCCGGGTGTCCATGCTGGAAAAGCCGCTGTGATGCAGTTCGAGCCGCTGTTTCCCGGCAGCGGTTTGTTTCAGAATATCATGGAGCCATCGTGGTGCCATTTTCAAGTGGGTTCCCATGTCCTTGACGTCTTTTGCCATCTCGGAGAACAGTTTCTGAGGATCCAGCCGTTTTTCAAGTAATTTTATGGCAAAAGGCCGGGAAACTTCCAGCAGGCTGGCGTTGCTTTGAAGTATTTTGCCCAGTGCTTCTGTCTGAATGAATGTTTTGAAAAGCAGAAGCAGGTTTCGTGGCAGTATGATGTGATAGGTTAGAACCAGTTCCATGATCTGATCGTAAACATCCCTAACGGAAATCGTCTTCAGGGAGCGGCCGTAAAACGGTTCCGAGACTTCCTTGAGATCGGCTTTAAATTCCTGAAGATTCGGCATGCCTTCCCGAAGAATCCCGGCATCCCCGAGCGCTTCCATTACCATATCGAAATCATGCTCGGCAAACCCCAGTAGCAAATGGGCGACATGCTGCATCATTTCATCGTCCAGATAGCCCGTAATGCCAAAATCCACGATACCGACGCAGTTGTTCGACATGACAATGGTATTGGCCGGATGAGGATCCGCGTGAAAAAAACCAAATTCCATGAGCTGTCTGGAAAAAGATCTCAGACCGATCAAGGCAATTTTCTCCGGATCGATGCCTGCTTCCCGGAGGGCGTCCACCCGATCCATTTTTATCCCTTCAATGAATTCCATGACAATCACGGATTTTGACGTCAGCTCCCAATACACCGCTGGAATATGAATCTCGTCACAGTCCTGAAAATTTTTTGCAAATCGATCGATGTTGCCGGCCTCGATGAACATATCCAGTTCGTTGAAAATGGTCCGTTCAAATTCCTTTACGATATTGGTTGCACCGATCACCTTTCCCAATTCAAAATTATTTTCAATGATACCGGAAAGATAATACATCAGGCGAATGTCCTGTTCGATGATTTTACGGATACCGGGACGAATTACCTTGACAGCCACTTTTTCTCCGGTAAACAATCTGGCGGCGTGGACCTGGGAAACCGATGCCGCAGCAATGGATTGCGCATCACATTCACTGAAAATGGATTTCAGCGGCAGGTTGAGTTCATCTTCAATCACCTGCTGGATTTCGGAAAATGAGACGGGCGGAACCTGATCCTGAAGCTTTCTCAACTCTTCGATATAGGGCGCAGGGAAGATATCGGCGCGGGTGCTCATCAACTGGCCAAGTTTGATAAAACTGGGTCCGAGCTCCTCAAGTATCTTGCGAATGCGTTCTGGCGAGGGAAACCCTGCGGAAGAGCCGTTTTTTTTGTCTCCGGTTCGTTTGTTTCGGTTGATGCCGAATCTGCCAAACCAGTCTGTTAAATTACCGAAACCATGACGGACCAGAACCCGGCTGATCCCGGCAATCCGTTTCATGCCCATCACTCCGGAAAAACTTTTTACCATATTCATGATAATGGCCTTTTTATCTCAGACAGCACAGGATAATGACGCAGCAAAAAAGTAAAGGTGACCTGTTGTTCTATACATCCGTATCATGCAGGGCTTTTATGTGTTGCGGATACGGATGGATTAATATAAAATATCAAACAGATGGATGCCTTCCCTTTATTTCTTATAAGTGAATTGCCGAGTGGAAGCAATCAAAATTCCCTGCTCCATGATTCAGAATGCATGAATCCCGGTTAATGAAGCGGTGCGGAAAATGACAATAGAGATCACGGACACCTTAGGGGGCAACCCTCAGGAAAATATCAATCCGGACAGCGGAGAGCAGCTCGGGTCATCGGAAGGTGAACTCCTGAGTCAGCTCATTTTAGAGCTGAATATCGCCCGGAAAAATTATGCGATATATCCGCTCGGGCATAGCCAAATAGCCACCAGCATCCAGAAGGCTTACGGTCTGCTTGCCAGGCTGGTGAGTTCTCGGGCAGAGCTGATCATCGGCGCTGCCAAAGATTGCATTGTTACAGACAACAATACACTTGATTTCAAAAATCCGGTTCATCGCGAATTTTCCAATGCACTGCACAGCCTCAACATTGCCGCAATTTCCTTTGATAACGGGTTGACCCAGGAAGAACTGTCTGATTTTTTCAAGGTTATCGCCACAGGCCTGGAAGACCGTGAACGTTGCCACGATCTCGTCTCGGCGATGAATGAGTCAGGTATTACACATATCCGAATCGAGAGCATCGATTATGAGCGGTTTTATCTGACAGAAGAGGCTGAAATCGTTGCCTTCGAATCTCCCAATGAACGTAAATCAACGGATATCTGGCACGAATTCATCGGAAACCTTTTTGCTGAACAGACATTTGATAAAAGCCACCGGGATCGTTTTGTCCGGATGAGACCATCTGAAGTTGCCGCCGAAATCAATGATCACATAATCGATCCCGTGATAGCCTTGCAGAATTTCCAGAAAATTTTCACCGAATCGTCTTTGTCGATGATTCAGCATCATCTCGATTTGCGGTTGGACACGCTGTTGAAGACCCTGCAACCCGAACTGAGACGTCAGTTCCTTTCCATTACCTTTGATGCAATTTCCAACCGCTCAGACGAATTTATTGGCAAATTATTCGAACGATATGATTCTGGAAATGCTGAATCATGCCAATTCTCAGAACAAACAGCTCTCGCCATCGCTGATTAACCTGATCGAAAAGCTGTCGCATACCCAGGGTTCGATGCCATTGAATGCCGGTAAGATGGACATCTCCGATGCGGATTCGGCTTTGGTGAAGGAATCCGTGCAGAAGTTGCTGGACCGTGAATCCTACGAAAAATATGTTGATACAAGTTATGGCGCCATGCTCCAGCGATTGAGCAAGGAGGCTTTTCAATCCGGTCAGTTTCTTAAACAACCTTTTTCAAAAGCGATTCAGGTTGAAACAGATCAGCCGATAAAGACAGTTGAAGGATATTCTTTTTTTGAATCGTACCAGGATGTGTTTGATGCAAAACGCCTGGATCTGCGGATCATCCAGATGAGCCTTGGCTTGCTGAATCAGGATTTGGCGATTGAGGATTATACGGGATTTGCGGAAAAGCTGACAACGCGTGCCGGTCATTTGGTGAATATTGGCGCTTACGATGTCCTGTTGATGATGATTCAAGCTTTCCAGCGACACGCCCGAGAAAAATCAGCCGACTTTCGTCTTGTGGCCGAAGAATGTCTTCAGAAACTTACGATTTCAGATATCACGACAAGGGTTCTTGAGGTGCTGCAACATGGATCAACTGATCATGCCACTGCCGTCTCCGATATCCTGTCAGCCATTGGCAAACCCGCAATTCCCGGAATCATGGATATTTACATTGCGGATGCGGCTCCAATTGGCAGTCGCCCGGTATTTGAACTGTTGAAAGGGCTTGGTACGGATTCACTGGAAGAAGCATACCGGAGGCTACACGATTCCCGTACTGCCGTATTGCGAAAAATGTTGGCATTTATCCGGAAAACCGGTTCTATGGCCTCTATTTGCCACATCCGCCCTCTCATCGGTCATGAGGACTCGCAGGTGAGGCTGGAAGCACTCACAGCGCTGCTGCATTTTCAGGATTCGGACGCAGCCGCTTTCCTTCGATGTTCCCTTCAGTCCAGTGATGACCGGGAGTGTGCGGGCGCGATTCAGTTGTCAGGATATTATCGGGTAGGGGAAGTAACGCAAGACCTGACAGAACTGTTGATCAAATCGCCATGGCGCAAAGTGGATTATCAAAAAAATGCGATCATCATAAAGTCCCTTGGGAAAATTGGCGATCCAGGCGTGCTTCCCGTGCTTGAGAAACTTTGTGAAAAGTCACTGGCTATCTACCCGGACGACCTTAGAAAGATGAAAATCGCCGTGTTTGAGTCGCTGGACGGCTATCCCAGAGAAAAACTTTCCCGTATCTTGAATATCGGTACGCGATCGGATGATTACCGGATCCGGAATATCTGTAAAGCCTTTGTTTGAGCCCGAACTGCAGAAGACTTGCCCGCTGCGATAACAACCATTCATAACCTGTGTTTTATGAGACCATTCATGGCCGAGGATTCTGAAAATCAAAAAAAACTCATGCAACTCTTTTCCTGGATGAGTGCTGCAATCTCCAGTCACAGACTGTATCTTTCGCACAATCCCTATTTAACGGGAAATATCGAGAAAGCCTATAGCCAGTTGCTGGACTTGATGCAGTCTGATGAGGCGCTGACGGTATTTCTGGTAGGGGAAGACGTTGTTGTCAATCGCCGCAGACTGCCAAATATAACGCCTGCGACAAAGAAATTTGCTTATTTCCTGAAGCGCAGGGGGATAGAGAACCTTGCCTTTCTGCCCGGACTTGAAAAAGAAGAATTCCACCAGTTTCTTCGAGACCTGTCCTCCCCTGATTTGTCCTCAATCGCCTCCAGAAACTGTATCAAACTGGGAAAGGTGGAGCTCCGGAGCAAACCGAGCGATGGCCTTGGGGAAGATTCGGATGCAGACGAATTGCAGGAACCGGAAAAGCTATCCGGCCAGCTCATTCAGCAATCTGGCTCGCTGACAGGCCAGGAAGCGCATGAACTTGAAGCGCAATACTTCAGGGTCCATCGATGAAAAGAAAATCGACATGCGCGCCGTGGACCAAATTGTTGTAAGGTTTATTTCGGAGTTGGAGCGAAACCTCTGTCCGATCTCCCTGCTCGGTTCGGTCAAGTCTTTTCACGAATATACCTATACCCATTTAATCAATGTCGGTATTTTAACCATGAGTTTGGCAGCCGAAGTGGGGTTTGCCGGAAATCAGCTGCATGAAATCGGAATTGCTGCCTTGCTCCATGACGTGGGCAAGACATTCATTCCTGATGAAATTCTCAGCAAACCCGGAATACTGACTTCGGAAGAACGTGCGATTATCGAGACCCACCCGGTCAAGGGGTGTCTCCATTTAATGGATCTAACGGAAATACCTGACATCGTGATAATTTCAGCGCTTGAACATCACCTGAAATTTGATGGTACAGGGTATCCCGCCATTCAGCCAGGCTGGAAACCAAATATTGTCGCGCAAATGATCACCATTGCCGATGTTTTTGATGCCTTGCGAAGCAGGCGTTCTTACAAAGAGCCCAAACCGTTGCATGTAATTGAAGAAATTTTGCGGAAGGAAAAGGGAACTACGTTTAATCCGGCCCTTGTGGATGTGTTTCTGAAAATGATCACACCGAAAGATTCGGAACCCATTGCCAAGTTGCCGTTCGAAGGCATTTCAACATCCCTGAATCATTTAGGAAAAGACGTGACTGATTTAAGCCCGAAATCTCATGAGCTTTTAGAAAATCACGATTCCGGAAAAAACCAATCCGCTTCAGTCTGCAGAATATCATGCAAAGGAAGGACAAGTGGCGGAAAGTATGAAACCAGAACGGATTGATAGTCCTCAGATCGCTGAAAATAATAATGAAACCACAGTAGGTGAGTTGTACCGGTTGATCATCACCCATGCCAAGGCAAAAGACTTTGAAAAAGCCGAAGAACTCAGAGAAAAACTCATGGATATCGATCCCATGGCGTTGAACGAGATCATTACCTCGGCAGAGATCATTGAACAGGAAAAAATTGAAGGGTTGCCCCAGGATCATCTGACTCTCTGGGCCGATCTGTATCAGTCGATCAGCAAGGAGGAAGGAAACGCCCTGTATTATGCCATGAAGGAGGCGTCATATTTCAATGATCAGCCGATTTTCACTCAAGGGGATCGCAATTCCAATCTGTATTTCGTCAAACAGGGACAGCTGAAAATGCTATGCAGCCATATCGGCAAGGAAATTTTGGTAAAAACGCTGAACCCTGGTGATATTTTCGGCATTGAAACTTTTTTTTCCGACTGCATTTGCACTACCTCTGTTTTGCCTTTTTCAAGGGCACAGGTTACATATCTTGAAAAAAAAGTGCTGCAGAAGTGGAAAGAAAAATTTCCTGCACTGGAGTCAAAACTAAACAGATACTGCCTTAATTTTGAAAAAATTCATGATGTGTTAAAGAAAAAAGGTCTGGACCGCCGCGCACAGAGTCGTTTTCGGATTGAAGGCAAAGTCAGTCTGCAATTGTTGGGAGCCTCTGGAGCCGCTGTCGGAAAACCCTTTAGAGGGATTTTATCCGATATTTCCGCCACTGGCCTGGCCTGTATTGTCAAGCTGACCAAGAAAGAAATCGGGCAATTATTGCTGGGGCGGCGCATGGAACTGAAATTCAGCCTTGCGTTAAAGACGCCAGTCGGATCTTTGGCCGAATCGGGACAGTTGTCGCTGTCAGCTCTCCGCCATTTGACGATTATTATCTGCACGTTAAGTTTCACCAGATGCTTGACGGCGCCTTGGTCAGGGAGCTTGCCGCCACCTATTCGACCAAGGCTGTCTGAAAATGATATCTTGGTTGCTTGATTACATTCGGGTAAATTTTAGATGAGACTTCAAGACAGGGTGGCATTCTTTTATCTTGCATTCGAAAAGTAAAAAAAGTACAACAATATGAAAGGTTAAAAACGCTTGGAAGTCCCGAACAAAGTATTTGCTGGATTAACCTGGATAAGAAGATAGAACGAGAAATCGGACGTGAAATAGGAAAGGATTGCTCTTGGCGCGCCTGACAGGATTCGAACCTGTGACCTACGGATTAGAAGTCCGTTGCTCTATCCAGCTGAGCTACAGGCGCAATGAATCGATATCTTGGCTGATTACCACAGGAAATTCTGGATGTAAACAAGAAATTCCGATTAACCAACGGTTACTCTGCTGGTTCATTCCGCATATTCCCCTGTTTCCCTGATGGTCCTATCAATTGAACGACATTTTCCGATCGAGTCGACATGTAAAGAAATGATATTTTTCTCCATTCTAAGGTAGCGGCAAGCATGAAAAAACAGAAAATAACCTGGGAACCTGCATCTGATGATAAGGCGCTGATTCGTTATGATCCACTTCAACGCTACCTGTCAGAAGTCAGTCACTATAAATTAATCACGCGTGAGCGGGAAAGAGAACTGGGATTAAAGATTCAGGAAGAAAATGATGCCGAAGCCGCTTATGAGCTGGTTACCTCCAATTTGCGGCTGGTGGTTAAAATTGCGCTTGAATTTCAGCGGATGTGGATGCAAAATCTTCTGGATCTGATCCAGGAAGGCAATATCGGCCTGATGCAGGCTGTAAAAAAATTCGACCCATATAAAAATGTTAAATTTTCATATTACGCCTCATTCTGGATAAAAGCGTATATTCTTAAATTTATAATGGATAACTGGAGACTGGTCAAAATTGGCACCACCCAGGGGCAGAGAAAACTGTTTTTTAAATTGAAAAAGGAAAAACAGAATTTAATCGATCAGGGATTTGATCCCAAGCCGAAGCTCTTATCTGAAAAGCTGGGGGTATCCGAGCGGGAAGTCATCGATATGGACCAGAGGCTTGATGGATGGGATGTTTCACTGGATACTCCCATCAAAGAGGATTCCGATACGGACCGCATGGATTTTGTCAGTTCGGATGCCGAATCCGCAGAAGACCAAATGGCTAAAAAAGAGATTGAAACCCTGTTGCACAATAAAATTGACGAATTTAAAAAAACCATGTCTTCAAGAGAGCTGGAAATATTTGAATTGCGGGTTTTCTCTGATTCTCCGGCAACGCTTCAGGAAATTGGCGATAAATACAATATCTCCAGAGAGCGGGTCCGGCAAATCGAGAAGAATATTATCAAGAAGATCAAAGAGTATTTGAAAAATGAACTGCCGGATTTTGCCTCTTACATTGAAGATGGCTTGTCAGTGTAACATCTGGCATTATCGTAATAATAAATGAGCCTTTTCGCGCGTCGGAAATTTTGTTTCAGTGCGTGACCCTTTAGGTTGCGCAGGAGCGTCTATGAAAACCAGTCGGATTTCACAGGTCCTTTTTGCTGGGGCCTTTTTGTTTTTCCTGGGGTGTACAACGGTGCCGCACCCTGTTTCACGGCAAGTCGAGCCTGAGGAGGAACTTCCCGCATCGCTGTCCCCGCTCCAAGACAGCGCTGAAGGCTCCTATTTCTATTATACGGAAGCCCAGTTGCAGTTGGCCAAAGGGAATCTGGACAAGGCCGCCAGTTACCTTGAAAAGGCCATACAGAAAGACCCGGAATCCGCCTATCTGAAAACCGAACTGGCCATGCTCTATCTCCAGCAAAATGATGTGGAAAAAGCAGAAGCCGTCGTCAAATCAATTCTGGAAAAAAAGCCCGATGATGTGGACGCACTCATTATTCTTGGCCGGATCTCTCAAAGTCAGAATAAAATTGATGAGGCCCGCATTGCTTATGAAAAAGCCATTGCCATTGATCCAACGCTCCAGAATATTTATTTGCTGCTAGGCGATCTGTATATGGATGCGGAAGATTGGTCAAATGCACTTCGGGTGTATACGTTGCTGACTGAAAAATTCCCCGAAGCCTATGCGGGCTATTTTTATCTGGGTAAAATTTATGTTCAGAAAGGGGATTACCCCCGTGCGGAAGCCGCATTCCGAAAAACGCTTGACATTGAGCCGGAACTTGAAGAGCCCTGGTCTGAACTCATCCGTTTGTACCAACTTCAGAACAGGCCGGATCTGATCGAAACCGCCTATCAGGATATTCTGAAAACATCCCCGGATGATATCCGTGCATTGATGGGTCTGGGGATCATTTACCACAAGCAGGGAAAAAACGATAAGGCACAGGCGATTTTCAGCATGCTTGGGTTGAAAAGCGCTTCAGACTCGGAAGTGATCAAAAGCATTTTGCAGATCTACATCGAGCGGAAAAACTTTGCCGATGCTGTGGTGATATTAGAAGGCATAATGATTGCAGTGCCGGACAGCTCAGAATTCCACTACATAGCTGGTATTGCCTATGAGGGGCTGCGAGATAGAGAAAAAGCCATTGACCAGTTCAAACGGATATCGCCGGCTGCCAGTTTTTATCCGGGAGCGGTTGCCCAGGTTTCTTTCTGGTATCAGGAGCAGGGAAAAATATCTGAAGCCATTGTCTTTATCCAGTCAGCCATCCAGAACTTACCGGATAACCCGGATTTTCGCCTGTATCTGGCGACTTTTTATGAAGAAACCGGGGATCTGGATAAAGCCGTGGCATCGCTTCAGCAGGGACTGAAGCTGGATCCGGAAAATGACCAGCTTTTTTTTCGGCTGGGGGTAATATACGATAAAATGGATCGGAAAACCGATTCCATAGATGCCATGAAATCAGCACTGAAGCTGGATCCAAAAAATCCAAGTGCCCTGAATTATCTGGGGTATACCTATGCGGATATGGGGCAGAACCTGGATGAGGCCGAGCAGTTGATTCAGCAGGCTTTGGTCTATAAGCCGGATGACGGGTATATCACCGACAGTCTCGGCTGGGTATACTATAAAAAAGGCCTTTATCAACAGGCGCTTGAATATCTTGAAAAAGCTGCAAAGCTTATTCCGGATGATCCCACGATTCTGGAGCATATCGGAGATACCTATCTCAAGCTCGACCACCCGCAGAAAGCATTGGCATATTACCGGCTTGCGATGGGTAAAAAAGATAAGGATAAAGATAAGGAACAATCCGATTTGCCTGCTAAAATCAAGGATCTCGAGAAAAAAGGATTTTAGCCCATTATGCGATATGCTTACTGGCTTTGGCTTGCAATTGCCTTATTGGCGAGCGGATGCGCCACTTTGACCCAAACCTCACAGATCGTTAAAGCACCGGATACACCTGAAGTGGCAGGTATTCTGCTGAATCTCAGCCAGGCCAATGCCGATCTCTTATCGTTTAAGGGAACGGGGAAGTTAAAACTCAGGCAGGGTGACAGCGTTCAGGTGGTTCGCGCAGCCTGGACAGGCTCGCGTCCGGATAAAATTAGAATCGTCATTCAGGGCGTCACCGGAGTTCCTGTTGCCGGCATGGCTGCCGACGGTAATTGGCTCTATCTGATGTCTTACAGCCAGGACAGTTATTATAAGGAAGAGGTTCATAATCCCAATCTGAAAAAGCTGGTCTCCGTTTCCGTGACTGCCGCGGATGTGATCAGCCTGTTATCCGGAGTTGTTCCGATTCGGCAATACCTGTCGAGCGCCTTGATGCCGTTGCCGGCCGGAAGCGGATACGTTCTGTCTTTAATGGGAAAACGGGGCGTTGAAATTGAAAAAATCTACCTGGATCCAACCCGGACGCAGGTATTGAAAATCGAGATGTTTACTCCTGAAGGCCAGCCGGCATTTCGTGTGGAGTTTAGCGGGGAATCGGAAGCCGATGGCTTCCGGATTCCTGAAAGGTTTGTTTTCAGCAATGACGACGGGGCTGGTTTCCAGCTGGATGTGGATAATTTCTGGCCCAACGCGCCTGTGTCTCCGGATATATTTGTGATTACGCCTTAGGGATAATGGATCGCATGACCCTGCCCTGCAAAGCGGTTGCCCTGGAAGCCCGTCTGAAATCCTGCCGCAATGTCATTACCCTGGGTGTGAAGCCGAATTTTTCCGATTACAGCGCAGCCGATGCCGCGCTGATCCTCCAGGCTCCAAAGGTTTATTATCCGTCCGCGTTTTATGCCGATCTTCTTGATGCAGCCGGTATCGCCACGTTTCCCAGTTACCACACCTATAAATGTGTTCAGGATAAGATCAAGCAGACCGCCCTATTCAATATACTGGGGATTCCCCATCCTCGGACCCGCGTGTTTTATGGCAAACGGCAGATTGCCGCCATTACCCAGTATTTTCACTTTCCATTCATTGCCAAAATTCCCAGGGGTTCGGCCATGGGAAGAGGCGTTTTCAGGATTCGAAATACTGAAGATCTCGAACGCTATGCTCTGAACGCAACCATTGCTTATATTCAGGAATATCTGCCCATGGACCGGGATATTCGCGTGGTGGTGATTGGAAATCGCCTGATTCACGCATACTGGCGAATTGCACCTGCGCATGATTTCCGTGCCAATGTGGCGGTTGGCGGAACCGTCAGTCTTGAGCCGGTTCCACTTGCCGCCAAGCAGCTTGCTCTGGATACAGCCCGAAAATGCCGATGGGATGATGTGGGAATTGACATCTGTTACTGCAATGGTCAGTATTATGTCATTGAAGGCAATATGAAATACGGCAAGGAAGGCTTCCGGCAGGCGGGTATTGATTATTTTCATCTGATGGAGACCATGATCGAAAATGGCCAGATCTGATTCTGTTCCCCATACTGTTCAGCAGGCATTAAATCAGCGGGAGATGGATTATCTCTGCCCGCTTGGTGCATTCAGTCAAGATGGCATTCGGCGGCTTCCTGATTCCCATGAGGACACCGATTTCCGCCAGGCGTTTTCAATTGACGGAGACCGGATTCTCCATTCCCTGGCCTATACCCGGTATATCGACAAAACCCAGGTTTTTTATCTGGTTCAAAACGATCATATCACCCACCGGGTGCTTCATGTGCAGCTGGTTTCCAAAATTGCCCGAACCATCGGCAGATATTTAGGCCTCAATGAAGACCTGATTGAAGCCATTTCCCTGGGTCATGACATCGGCCATACGCCTTTCGGCCATGACGGCGAAACGTTTTTGTCTGAGATCTGCCGGGCAAACGGCATCGGATCTTTTCTCCACAACCTGCAAAGCGTTCAGTTTCTGGATCGCGTTGAACGAAAGGGAAAGGGCTGGAATCTCTGCCTTCAGACACTGGACGGCATTCTCTGCCATGATGGCGAGATCCATAATGAGCGGCTCGAACCCTATCGAGCCAAGACGTTCGAAACACTTCAACGAGAAATCGCGGCAAAACAGCATGATCCCTCCGTCCGGTTGGTGCCCATGACCCTGGAAGGATGCGTGGTCCGGATGGCGGACACCATCAGCTACATCGGCAGGGACATTGAAGATGCCATACGCCTGAACATGATCCGGCGATCCGAGCTTCCTGCCAAAAGCGTCAAGGTTCTGGGAAGCAGCAACGGCACCATTGTCTATCGCCTGGTAACGGACATGATCCAGAACAGCTTTCAACATACGTTTTGCCGCCTTCAGCCCCGAGGTCTCCGATGCCCTGGAGTCTTTAAAAGCCTTCAATCTTGAGAAAATTTATTTGAATCCGGATATAAAAAGTCATACGGCCGTTATTCGCAATCTCTTCCGCCTGCTCTTTGATCGGTATCTGACTGATATTGAGAATGAAAACCACAGTTCAGTTATTTTTTCCGGATTTTTGATGAATATGTCGGATGACTATCTTAACGGCCATCGCCCGGCTGAAATCGTGCGGGATTTTATCGCCGGCATGACGGACCGGTACTTTCTGGCCCAGTGCCCCGAGGGGCTGCGGCCTATCCCGCGACCTTTTTAGCCAGATGAAATCCCAGCAGCGATCGTATCGAAACGCCATCCAGGGCAGCCGCCTGGTTCATTTTCAGGTTACGGTCAAGGAAACCGACCTGATGGTGAGTGCCACAGCTCTTCTGGAATCCGCGGCCCGGGAGCTGATTTTGCTCCATCGCGGATATCTTGAAACCTATATCGATCAGAATCCGGATTTTTTAACCACCCTAAGGCCCTGGCGGATATCTGGACCGGCTCCGGCGATTGTTCGAGAGATGTCGCTGGCAGGTGAAAAAGCCGGCGTCGGCCCCATGGCGGCGGTGGCCGGCGCCATTTCCGAAGCTGTCGGCAGGGGCCTGCTTCAGGTTTCAGACGAAGTCATTGTAGAAAACGGCGGGGACACGTTTTTAAAAACACGTCTGCCTGTAATTGTCGGTATTTATGCCGGCAACTCTCCCTTAAGCCTGAAAATCGGGCTGAAAGTTGACTCAACCACCCGGCCGGTATCCCTGTGCACCTCATCCGGCACCGTCGGGCATTCGCTGAGCTTTGGAAGGGCCGATGCCGTATGCGTGATGTCCGACTCCTGCGCGCTTGCCGATGCTGCTGCAACAGCTGTGGGCAATCGCGTTAAAACCGCCGGAGATATTGCAAACGCTATCCATTTCGGGAAAAGTATCCCCGGTGTGTCGGGACTGGTCGTTATCATCGGAAAAGATATGGGCCTGTGGGGAAGCCTTGAAGTGATACCGGTCGGGGGAAAAAAATGTTGAGTTTTTGCTATGAACAGCGTAAGTTGCCGGTCAGTGACGTTGCGATATCGGAAACAAGGCGATGCTATCCGGCCGGTATCAGGGCCAGTATTGCCCCCTGAATGTTGCGCTTTCATATCAAAAGGACGGCAATTTTGGAAACCATGTGGGCGCCCTGGCGCATTGAGTACATCAAGGCTGAAAAACAAAGCGGGTGCGTGTTTTGTCAAGCCCTGACAATTCACGATGAACTGACCCTCTACAAAGGGGACACCACCCTTGTGGTCATGAACAAATACCCGTATATCAACGGCCACCTTCTGGTTGCGCCGGTTCGGCATCTATCCCGGCTGGACGAGCTTTCCCGGAATGAAATGCGGGATCTTCTGATCACCGTTGAAAAAGCGGTGCATATCGAGAAGGAAATCCTGAAACCCGATGGGTTCAATGTCGGCCTCAATCTTGGTAAAGTGGCCGGGGCCGGTATCGAAGAACACCTGCATTTTCATGTTGTTCCCAGGTGGTTCGGTGACACGAACGCCCTGACTGTTTTTGCGGATATCCGCGTCATTCCGGAACATCTGAAGGCTACTTTTGATTCTCTAAAGCCGTTATTTTCGAAGCTGTGCCAAACAATTTAAATGCGGTGCATTCCAGAAGCTGAAGCGAATAAATACTCAATAAAAGGAGTGACCCATGACAAAAATCCGAATAGCACTTTTGATCGCGGTACTGGGCTTTTGCGGTCTGGTTGTTTATCAGAACATGGGGTATTTATCATCGCCGGCCAGCCTTCAAATAAATCTTTGGGTAACCGGCCCTTTTTATTTGAGCAGCATTATTAATGCGCAGCTGATTCTGGGGGCGTTTTTTGCCGGGCTGCTGTTATCCTATTTCTTCGGCCTGTCTTTCCGCTTTAAAAACAATAAAATCATTGCTGACTTGAACGCAACCCTCAATTCCCAGATCCAAACCATAGATGCCCTGAAAAGCGAACTAAGTGTATATAAGGGGCAAGGGCCGCAGCAAGATTCCCTGCAGGCGCCTCCGTTGCCCGAGGATTCTGCTGAAAACACCTGACCCCATGCTTTCTTCCCAGCCAACCCCCATGATGAAGCAGTATCTTGCGATAAAAAGCGAGCATCCCGACGCGTTGCTGTTTTATCGCATGGGGGATTTTTATGAGATGTTTTTTGAGGATGCGGAAGTTGCATCCCCTGTCCTGGAAATTGCCTTAACTTCCCGCAATAAAAATGATGAATTCCCGGTTCCCATGTGCGGCGTTCCGTATCGGGCTGCCCAGGGCTATATTGCCAAGCTGATTGACCAGGGTTTCAAGGTCGCTATCTGTGACCAGACCGAAGACGCATCTCAGGCCAAGGGATTGGTCCGCCGCGAAGTGGTCCGTGTCATTACTCCGGGAATGATCGTAGAAGATGCGCTCCTGGATGAAAAGACCCACAATTTCATACTGGCCATCTGCCGTCACGAAAACGATATCGGGCTGTCCTATCTGGATATTTCGACCGGGACATTCCGATTGACCCAATCCGACAACCGGGATGTGATTCGCGATGAAATCATTCGCATCTCACCCCGTGAATTTCTGCTTCCGGAATCTTTGCAGCAGGATACGGCGCTTGACGCCTTTCAGCAGCTGTTTAACGGAAAGGCTGTCTCCTATACTCAGGATCTGCATTTTGAATATCGGAACGCCCGTGAAAAACTCATCCGCCAGTTTCAAACATTTTCTCTGGAAGGATTCGGATGTGAAGCACTGGTTGCCGGAGTGGGGGCGGCTGGTGCCCTGATCACCTATGTCCAGGAATCCCAGAAACAGGCAATCGATCACGTCCGCGGCATTGAAACGTATATGCAAAGTCAGTTTCTGACGGTGGATGACGTCAGTTGCCGAAATCTGGAGCTGATGCAGACCATTCAGGGAGATACGCGCAAAGGGACGCTGTTGAGTGTTCTGGATCGAACCGTTACGGCCATGGGGGGAAGACGGCTGAAGAACTGGATGCGTTATCCGCTTATGGGAATTGAAGCCATCCAGCTTCGCCTGAATGCGGTGGATGAAGCCAAAACCCGGATTCAGCTGACACACCGTGTCCGGGAGTCTCTCAAAAAAATCGGAGATCTGGAACGCCTCGGGAGTAAAATCGTCATGGGTCGCTGCAATGCCAGGGATCTGCTTTCTCTGCGAACGTCTCTGGAGGCGCTCCCTGAAATTTACGATGCGCTTGCTGCATTCAAGGCCGATCTTTTTTCGTGGGAATCCCATGGTCCCTGTCTGGATGAACTCGAAAATCTGGCGGCGCTGATTCAGCGAGCGATTCGCGAAGATGCCCCGCCTGTGATTCATGACGGCGGTATGATCAAGCCCGGCTTTGACGCGAAGCTGGATGAATGGATCCAGATCAGCCAGGATGGAAAGGGGTGGCTTACAAGGCTTGAAGTCGAGCAGCGGCAGGCTACCGGGATTCAATCTCTTAAAGTCCGGTTCAACAAGGTCTTCGGCTATTATATTGAAATTTCAAAAAACCAGTCCAAGTCGGTTCCTGCCCATTATATTCGAAAACAGACCCTGGTCAATGCGGAAAGATATATTACCGGAGATCTGAAAGAATTCGAGTCAAAGATCCTGAGTGCCGAATCCGAGCGATCTGCCTTGGAACATCAGATTTTTATGGACATCTGTCAGGCTGCCGCCGCCAACCATAAGCTGATTCATCGGGTTGCGGATTTTATCGCCCAGCTGGACTGTCTGATGAATCTGGCGGACATTGCGGATCAGCATGACTATATTCGCCCGGAAATTCGTACCGACGGCGTACTTGCCATTGAAGACGGTCGGCATCCCGTGGTGGAACAAATGCTTGCAGGGGGCCGGTTTGTCCCGAACTCCATTTCAATGGACGATACGCAAAATCAAGTCCTGATCATTACAGGACCGAACATGGCCGGAAAATCCACCGTCCTCAGGCAGGTCGCCCTTCAGGTGCTGATGGCGCAGATGGGTTCTTTTGTTCCTGCGCGCAGTGCCGCCATTTCGCTGATTGACCGGATATTTACCCGTATCGGCGCCCTGGACAATCTGTCCAGCGGTCAAAGCACATTTATGGTGGAGATGGAAGAAACCGCCAATATCTTGAACAGCGCCACGCATCAAAGTCTGGTCATCATGGATGAAATCGGCAGGGGAACCAGCACCTATGACGGGTTCAGCATTGCCTGGGCCGTGGTTTCCCATCTGCATGAATTAAAGGGCAAAGGCGTAAAAACCCTGTTTGCAACCCATTACCACGAGTTGACGGCCCTGGAACGATTAAACTCCCGGGTAAAAAATTTTAATATCAGTGTCAAGGAATGGCAGGATCAGATCATTTTTCTGCGCAAGCTGGTTGAAGGCGGCGCCAGTCGCAGTTATGGGATACAGGTGGCCCGTCTTGCCGGCATTCCTGAATCCGTCATAAGCCACGCCAAGGTCATTTTACAAGATATCGAAGATGAAAATCACCATTTCCCGGCTGCATCCAGGACCGGAAACAGAAAAAAATCCCCAAGACCGGCTCCGGTTCAACTGGGGTTGTTTTCGGATATTGAAAACGTTATTGTCGATAAGCTGAAAAAAATTGAAATTGCCACCATGACCCCGCTGGAGGCCCTGAACTGTTTGAACGAACTCCGCGATCATGCCTTAAAGGGGGGGGATAACCCCCCCTTGCTTGATCTTTTTCAAGAAAGGCGAAAAATGATGTTATTCTATACAAAAAATATGATATATAACTGTATGATAAGACGTTCATGCAAAAGACCTGTCTGAAAAAATGATGACCAAACGACTTGAATTTTGGGGACTTGTATTGCTGTGCGCTGTTTTCTCGGGAGCGTTGACATCTGACGCATCAACGGCAAAGGACAGGTATGCACAGGCAGATGCCTGCTATCATAAGCTGCTGAAGAGTCCTGAAAAGCAAAAATTCCGCCACAATTGGGTTCAATGCATTGAAGCATTCCAGGACGTTTACAAGTCAGACCCGACAGGTCCGATGGCTTCCGCCGGCCTGTATATGGTCGGCTATTTGTATGATGAGCTGTATCGGGTTTCGAAAAAAACCGCCGACAAAAAAGAAGCGCTTGATTGCTATGAACGGGTTGTCAAACGCTATCCCCAAAGCAGTCATATGCCAAAAGCAAAAGCCGCCATTGGCAGGATTGTCCAATCCTGAAAACTGCAATCCGCCTTCAAAAAGCAACGGCAAACCGCCACGAACCGAAAAAGCCTCCGCCGAACACGATCCGCCCGTATCTTCCGCATCCGTGGAGTCTTCCTGTCCGCCGCTTACCGGCTACAGCCAAATCAGCGATCTTCGCGTCTGGTCCAATCCCAGTTATACACGGATCGTCATCGATGCGGATAAGGAGACCACTTATGAACACCGGGTGTTGAAGAAAGACCCGTCGATCGATAAACCCCAGAGGCTATACATAGATTTCAATCAGAGCAAGCTCAGTAAGAGCCTGAAGAGCTTTATCCCCATCGATGATGATCTGCTGATCGATGCCCGGGCAGGCCAGTATACGCTGGAATCCGTCCGGGTGGTTGTTGATATCAAGTCATTCAAATCCTACAAGATTTTTTCACTGAATAACCCTTTTCGCATTATTCTGGATATCTGGGGAGATGATTCCGGTAGTGTCCCGGCAGAGCCGTCTTCTGCGCAGGAATTGGCTTTAGGTAAAGCAACCGGCAGAAGCAAAGGGAAAACCACTGCCAGAGAAACCGGAAAACATGCAAAACTCGAATCCGGCGCTTTGGCAAAGCAGCTGGCCCTGGGAGTAAGCCGTATCATTATTGATGCCGGGCACGGCGGCAAGGATTTTGGCGCGCCTGGGGCGATAAAGGGGGTTTTCGAAAAAGATATTACATTGGCCATCAGCAAGAGATTGGCTGCAAAAATTCGTGACACGCTGAAATGTGAGGTCGTCATGACCCGAACTACGGATCGCTATTTGACACTTGAAGAGCGAACCGCCATCGCCAACACCAAAAATGGTGACCTTTTCATCTCCATACATACCAACGCCGCAAAAAATCCGGAAGCATACGGAATAGAAACATTTTTTCTGAATCTGGCAACCGATGACGAATCCATCCTGGTGGCTGCCCGTGAAAATGCGACGTCCACCAAGAATATCAGCGATCTGCAAAGCATCCTGACCGATTTGATGCAGAATGCCAAAGTCAATGAATCAAGCCGCCTTGCCGCCCGCGTCCAGGATAATCTGTGTAATCATATGAGCAGTAAATACAGCAATATCAAAAACAAAGGGGTAAAAAAAGCGCCGTTTTACGTGCTGCTGGGCGCTCAGATGCCTTCCATACTGGTGGAAACATCATTTATCAGCAACGAGCGGGAATGTTCGCGGCTGGCGTCTCCGGAGTATCAGGACCGGATTTGTGACGCCATTATTTCAGGGGTTGGCCGCTATATCAGAGACATCAATCCGACCGCTTTTTATGACAAGAAAGATCATGGCTCCCCGCCCACTTAAGGGCTTTGGCGGCAACCAAATTCCCAAATACGGAGGAAAACAGATGGATTTCAAACATATATTGTTTCAGGTTGAGGATGGGATCGCCACATTGACATTCAACCGCCCCAAGGCTTTAAATGCCCTGAACGGAGAACTGCTGGACGAAATGTCACGGGCTCTCGATGCGGTGGCCGGCGATGAAGCGATACGCGTTCTTGTCCTTACCGGATCAGGAGACAAGTCTTTTGTTGCCGGCGCCGACATTACCGAGCTTGCCAGATGCAATGTGCTTCAGGCAAAGATATTTGCGTCCAAGGGACACAAAGTCATCAACAAACTTCAGTGTCTGGATGTTCCTGTCATTGCCGCGGTGAATGGATTCGCTTTGGGAGGGGGCAGCGAAATCGCCCTGGCATGCGATTTCATATACGCTTCCGAAAATGCTAAATTCGGGTTGCCCGAAATCACGCTGGGGATTATTCCCGGTTTTGGCGGCACCCAGCGCCTGCCGAGACTGATTGGTTCCAACATGGCCAAGGAAATGATCTTTACCGGAAAAATGATTTCAGCTTCTGAAGCCAAAGATCTGGGTATGGTCAACCGGGTGGTTGCCGCGGATGAGCTGATAAAGGAAGTCATGGCCACTGCAAAAGCCATTTGCCAGAAAGGCAAAGTCTCTGTTCGGGCCGCCAAACAAGTGGTCAATGCCGGGTTGAATGTCGATCTGAAAACAGGCTGTCAAATGGAAGTGGACGCCTTTGCCCTGTGCATGTCCAGCGAAGACGCCAGGGAAGGGACAACCGCATTTCTTGAAAAGCGCAAAGCGGTTTTCAAAGGCAGCATGTCCGGCGAATAATTGGCCGCCACGCTTCGTTCTTCTGAAGGTGCCGTGTTCTTATTTATAGGGTCATGGCATCGACATTATGCCAACCCAATGATGAATATCCCTTCTGAGAGTTTTGACTTTTGAATTTGTTTCGAATTTCGGATTTCGATATTCGGATTTTGCTTGAACGGAACGTCCGTTCAAGCACTTACCAGGAGTTGTTTGAATGATTTTTGATATGGAGTTCGAAACCCTGCCGCGAGAGGCGCTGACTGCCATTCAGCTAAGACGCCTCAGGGCGACGCTGGAACGGGTTTATGCCACGGTTCCGTTTTATCGAAAACGATTTGAGGAAGCTGGCATTACACCCAGCGATATCAATGATCTGTCGGATTTTCAGAAACTGCCCTTTACCACCAAACAGGACCTTCGGGACAATTATCCTTATGGCATGTTTGCGGTTCCGATGGATAATGTGGTCCGGATTCATGCCTCATCCGGAACAACAGGTCTTCCGACCGTTGTCGGCTATACGGCAAGAGACATCATTACCTGGTCGGAGCTGATGGCCAGGGCGCTGACAGCCGGGGGCGCAGGCCGCAGGGACATTATCCATAATGCTTATGGCTATGGGCTTTTTACCGGCGGGCTGGGTGTCCACTATGGCGTTGAAAAACTGGGCGCATCGGTGATTCCGGTTTCCGGCGGCAACACCAAGCGCCAGATCGTTATCATGCGGGATTTCGGGCCGACCATTTTAACCTCAACCCCGTCTTATGCCCTTCACCTGGCTGAAGAGGCGGAAGATATGGGTGTTTCATTCGAATCCCTGAAATTCAAATTCGGCATCTTCGGCGCAGAACCCTGGTCTGAGCAGATGCGCCAGGAGATCGAGCGAAAACTTCACCTAAAGGCTGTGGATATCTACGGCCTCAGTGAAGTGATGGGCCCCGGGGTTGCGGTGGAGTGTCATGAGGCCCAGAACGGACTGCATATTTTTGAAGATCATTTTATTCCCGAAATCATCGACCCGGCAACCGGATTGGTTCTGCCATATGGCGAAACCGGGGAACTGGTTTTTACCTCGATTACCAAAGAAGCCTTTCCCATCATCCGGTACCGGACGCGCGATATCACATCGCTGAATCCCGAGCCCTGTATCTGCGGCAGAACCCTGGTGCGCATGAAAAAAGTCAGCGGCCGAACCGATGACATGCTCATCATCCGGGGGGTGAATGTCTTTCCATCCCAGATTGAAAGCGTTCTGATGGAAATCGAAGGCATCGAACCCCATTATCAGCTCGTTGTGGACCGGGAAGACAACCTGGATACCCTGGCGGTCCATGTGGAAATCAGCGAGCGGAGTTTTTCCGATGAGGTCAAGGTACTGCAAGGGCTGGAAAGAAAAATTTCCCACAGCATCAAGGAATATTTGGGTGTTTCCGCCAGGGTCAAGCTGGTGGAGCCCAAAAAGATTGCCAGAAGTCAGGGAAAAGCCGTAAGGGTGATCGACAACCGCAAGATATGACAGTTAATATAAAATTCGAATTCAAAGCACGAAATTCGAAACAACGATCAAAAACAAATTTTAGTAATTCTTACAGTATGTTGAAATTGTTTCGGATTCCGATATTCGAATTTTTGTCTGAACGGACTTTCCGTTGAGACACT
>CAWBKP010000018.1:0-26537 GCA_963789395.1 uncultured delta proteobacterium
CACCTGATGCAGTCCATAGCAGGTCATCTGACGATTTTCCTGACGCGGACGCGCGGTCCGTTCTGGTCTGTACGCCCCGCACGGTACTACGGGTCGCCGTGCTTGGTAGCAAATTTTAGCGACTTTGATAGCGGTATATGGACTGTTTATGACGCCCATCGGATGGGGCTGGGCACTGTTCGTTTGGGGCTATGCGCTGATCTGGTTTCTGTTGAACGACTGTCTGAAGCTGCTCGCGCATCGGGTGTTCGATCCAGATGCCGAATCCCTGTTGCCCATAAAATCAGGACCCTCTCTGTTTTAGGCGGGCACGTTCAATTTTGAGTTAATATTGTCCAAAATGTTTCTCACATTAACAAGAAGTATATTATTCCATCTATATTCCGAAGGGTTGTCGAGTTTATTGTGGCAATAAGATTTGAACGTGCTGGAAAGAAGTGCATTGACATTGGAATCTTGGGCAGGAACAATCAGGAACTTGCGCCCAAGGTTAGGCGAATCCAGAACTATAAAGGCAATCAGATCATTTATCGCTTTTTCAGGATTGTTCGTCGAAAATTCGTTCCATACCTTAATCGCTTCCCCTGCAACCTCACAGGAAACGGAGCATTCCTCAATCAGATGCCTGAATAATGCGATGGAATAAATATCTTCCAGAGTGAATTCCTCGGGTGTCATGGAATCTTTGATTGTTTCGATGCCTGCCTTGATGTAACCCCTTGAGAGCCATTCATTAAGGCATCCTCTTGTTATGTCAACGGTCCTCAAAACATCTTCCAACAGGTAATTTTCCATTGCTGCCTCCAGATTTATAGATCTCAACAACATTTGTCTGCAGGAAAATAGCAGGGATCTTCATAGCGCCCATCCGGATCTACGACATAGCAACAGCATATGTTCGTGTTTCCGTCGTTGTCCATCTCATTCATTGCGCATGAATCCTCTTCTTTTTTTTTAGTCGATTTGTCTTCGGTTTCCATATAAACGACCCCTCCTTCTGAATCGGTTCGCGAATCCAACATGATTCGAAAGAAAGATTCACATTACTTTCTCGCATGATCAAAGTTTTGTTTATAAATTTCAAATCTGACATCGGAATTGTTTTCGCCGTAACGCTTCATCATCAACTTCATCAAGTTAAATTATTAAAAATAATCATTTCGCGAGCGACAAGTCTGTCATCAGTCTCTGTTTGCGATCCACGATTTTACACGCTTAAAATCCAGCGAAGTCGCAATATGGGAACCGAAATAACTGCCCCTGTCTATGCGATAAGGCAATTATGCATATTCCGCACGATTTCTTTGGCAACTTTGTGATAACATTTTCGATGACTTTTATAGCTGTCAGAACAGTAGTCACATGACCACTCAGCGTTCTGAAGCCGTTTTTTTTCACTCAGGCAACGTTTTCGTGCTGTATTTGATAGTTGATTATTCATTTCGACACCTCCCCTCGATCATCCTCGGATTCGGTTATCCGTTGGATAGTTGTCTGATTCAACAGATGATATACACAAACCCTATAATTAATAATTAATCATCAATTCGAATTTATAAAGTGGATGGCGGACTCATGCCAGGGCGCAATCAGCAGCAAACAAAGGTACTGCCTTATTGTATGGAGAAAAGCACCATAAAGTTATATTACGTCCAAAATTGCACACCACAATGACCGGTGTAATTATCTGAATCTTTGACTGTGAATAGTCCAAAATTGACTATTTGAATCCCGGCATCCCCTTCAGCGAACTATCCAAAATGTACGCACCTTATCTTAATATTCATATTTAATTCAGTATGTTTAATAGATTTGTCATCTTCCGGCTCATTTGGCACCCTCTTTGCTCTTATCCAATGTCAGGACTGTTGGATAAGCGTTTGGTGAAAACGGACCATTTTTCGTAACAACTATTCGAGCAAAAGAGGAGGGTGTATGGCTGAGAAACTTCAAGTTTATAAATGTGAAATTTGCGGCAATATCGTTGAAGTCCTTCATGGCGGCGACGGCGAACTGGCGTGCTGCGGTCAGCCCATGAAACTTATTGTTGAAAACACCGTGGATGCCGCAAAGGAAAAGCATGTTCCAGTTATTGAAAAAGTTCCGGGCGGCTTCAAGGTAAAAGTCGGCAGCGTCGCTCACCCCATGGAAGAAAAACATTTTATCGAATGGATTGAGATCACTGCTGACGGCAACGCCTATCGGCAGTTTTTGTGTCCGGGCATGGTTCCTGAAGTCACCTTTATGCTCGATGCCGCAACCGTTACGGCAAGAGAGTATTGTAACATCCATGGCCTTTGGAAAGCATAACAGAGCAAAACCACTCTCGGTTCAACTTGACAGAAATAAATTTTAATTACCAGAGCGGCGGGAAAGAATAAAAGGATACCCGCCACTACACATTGTTATCGCATCACCCCCGACTGCCGACCCTGCAGTAATTTGTCGGCAGTCGGTGATGCAAATGAATATCTGGAGATAGCAACCATGTTAAAAACACCAAAAGAAATCAAACGAGATATTTTAGGTAAGTTTCGGTCTCAGGCAAATGACTTTGATGCTTTGGATACATTTGATACGACTCCATCAAAGTTAATATTGAAAGACTACTGGCAACTGCTGACGACACAGGAAAAAGGCAATTTTAATAAGGCTGTATCCGATCTGATTGATAAAGGGCTGATTAATAGAGTGAACAGCAACATTCCGTCCTTCAGGCTGACGGACAAGGGCGCCGATTTAATTTACTGAATAGATTCATTCCCGGATTGCGCTTATTCCCGGTTTTTCGATTGCGGCTGATTTTCAAGAAAGAGGATTAAAAGATGAACAGAATGGAAAGCATTTTGGCTGTCGGAATATTATCTTTTTTTTTTCTGACCGGAGCATCTTCCCCGATCGAATGTTCTCAAAATCGGTATAATAGATCTTCAAAAAATCCTCGATCGTTTCCGAAGCCGGCAAGACGGCACAGATGGAGATCAACAAAAAGGGAATGCAGATGGAAGCCGATCTTATAGACAAAGGCAGGGAAATTGATGCAATTGAAAAGGAGATCACATCGGGACTCTCTGGTCATGAGTCAAGCAGTCTGGAAAGAGAAACAGCGGCGAAAAAGAATCAAGATTGCCGATTACAAGGCCCTTCAGAAGAAATATTTGCAAGATTTTAAGGAACTTGAGGATCGCATCACCCGCCGCATTCAAAATGAAGTTGTAGAATTGCTTGAAGATATCGGGAAAAAACGGTGGCTATGCAATGATTATTGAAAAGCGAGCAGGCGGGGTTGTCTATTCGCCTGCATGCCATGGATATTACCGATTCTGTGATTCGAATCTACAATAACAAGTTCCAGAAATCTGTATTCAGGAAAAAATTTAGATCCGGTCATTCCTGATCTTTATCAAATGGGGAAAATACAGGCAAAGTTAACTGTTTCCGATCCTGCCCAAGGAACGGAATTTTAACGTCTTCATCAAATAAAGAGGGCATTCAAGAAAACTGCATCCCATTATCAAGAGATCAGGAGGATTTATCATGGCAGGACATCCCAACAGCTTTGGCGCCCGATCCATACTGAAAACGGATGAAGGCCAGTTAACCTGCTACAGCCTGAGCTTGCTCGAAAAGGCCGGCTTTTCGGGTATCGACCGGCTTCCTTACAGCATTCGAATCCTTCTGGAAAATCTGCTGCGGCATGAAGACGGCGTTCTGGTCACCTCCCGGGATATCGAGAAAATGGCCTTGTGGGGACAGGCCGGCCAGTCCGCCGGCGAGGTGCCGTTCATGCCGGCAAGGGTGCTGCTTCAGGATTTCACGGGCGTGCCGGCGATTGTGGATCTGGCGGCCATGCGGGATGCGGCCCAGCGGCTTTACGGCAACTGCTCGAAAATCAATCCGCTGATACCCGCCGAACTCGTGATCGACCATTCGGTTCAGGTGGATGTTTTTGGATCCTCGGATGCTGCTTCCCGGAACACGGAATTCGACTACCTCCGAAATTCCGAACGCTATGCATTTCTGCGCTGGGGGCAAAAGAGCTTTCAGAATTTCAGCGTGGTGCCCCCTGCCACCGGCATCTGCCACCAGGTCAATCTGGAATACCTGGCAAGAGGGGTCTGCGTGGGAGACAGCCCCCTGGGGCCGGTGGCTTATCCGGATACGCTTGTCGGCCTGGACTCCCACACCACCATGATCAACAGCCTGGGGGTTCTGGGATGGGGGGTCGGCGGCATCGAGGCCGAGGCCGTCATGCTGGGAAGGCCTTATTATCTGCTGACGCCTCAGGTGATCGGTTTTAAACTGGAGGGGAAACCCGCCAGAGGCACCACGGCAACCGATCTGGTGCTGACGATCACGCAGATGCTGCGAAAAAAAGGCGTGGTGGGAAAATTCGTCGAGTTTTTCGGCCCCGGCGTTCTGGAACTCAGTCTCGAGGACCGGGCAACCATCGCCAACATGTCCCCTGAATACGGCGCCACCATGGGTTTTTTCCCCGTGGATGAAAAAACCCTTCGCTACCTTCGGTTGACCGGAAGACCTGAAAAAACGCTCCGTCTGGTCGAAGCCTACTGCAAAACCCAGGGGCTTTTCCGCTCCGATGCTTCGCCGGTCCCGGTTTACAGCGACACCGTCAGCCTGAATCTGGAAAGCATCGAACCCTGCCTGGCCGGCCCCAAACGCCCTCAGGACCGGGTGCTTCTCAAAGAAATGAAACCGGTTTTCGATAAATTCTTCTGGAGTCATGCGGCGTAGAGCCCAGGCCGCATGGGATGATGGCATCATGGGAGCATGAAGGCGGCAGGCCGTCCGCTGGAAGAACCCGATGAAGCAAGCGATGACGTCCTGTATGCTTCCGCAGAAAAAAGGCATCGAAATCACCCTTGACGGCATACCGGTGGAAATCGATCATGGGGCCGTGGTGATCGCCGCCATCACAAGCTGCACCAACACCTCCAACCCGTCCGTCCTGATGGCGGCAGGGCTTCTGGCCAAACGGGCCGTGGAACTGGGGCTGTCCGTCAAGCCCTGGGTCAAAACGAGCCTTGCGCCCGGCTCCAAAGTGGCCATTGACTATCTGGCATCCGCCGGGCTCCTGCCGTACCTGGAACGCCTGGGTTTTTATCTGGTCGCCTTCGGATGCACCACGTGTATCGGCAACAGCGGACCGCTGGACGATGCCATTTCGCAGGCCATCAAGGACCATGATCTGGTTGTGGCATCCGTGCTGAGCGGAAACCGCAATTTCGAGGGCAGAATCAATCCCCTGACCCGGATCAATTACCTGGCATCCCCTCCCCTTGTCGTTGCGTACGCCATTGCCGGAACCGTGGATATCCAATTTGAAACCGAGCCCCTGGGATGGGCCGGCGATGGAGCCCCGGTCTATCTCAAGGACATCTGGCCTTCTTTTGAAGAAATCCAGGAAAAGGTCGCGGCCTTCAACACCCCGGACCGCTATCAAAACGCCTATGCGACGGTTTTTGACGGAGACGCCAGATGGCAGTCCCTGCCCACTCCCGAGTATTCCATTTATCCCTGGAGCAAGACATCCACCTACATCAAGGAGCCGCCTTTTTTCAGCCACACCACCCCCGAAGCCTGAACCCATCCGGGACATTCAGGGCGCAAGGGTCCTGGCCCTGCTGGGAGACAGCGTCACCACCGATCACATTTCTCCGGCAGGCGCCATTCCGGCCAACAGCCCCGCGGGAAAATACCTGATCCCCCAGAACATATCGCCGCCGGATTTTAATTCCTACGGCGCCCGGCGCGGCAACCACGAAGTGATGATGCGGGGAACCTTTGCCAATATCCGGCTTCAAAACAGGATGGTTCCGGGCGTGGATGGCGGATGGACCCTGTGGCTGCCGGATGGCGAAAAAATGACCATTTACGATGCGGCCATGAAATACCGGGAAAGGTGCACGCCGCTGCTGGTTCTGGCCGGAAAAGAATACGGCACCGGAAGCTCCCGGGACTGGGCCGCCAAGGGCACCCTGCTTCTGGGGATCCGGGCCGTTATCGCGGAGAGCTTTGAGCGGATTCACCGAAGCAATCTGGTCTGCATGGGGGTTCTGCCGCTGCAGTTCAAACCCGGCGACAGCCATGAATCCCTTGGCCTGACCGGAACCGAAACCTACCAGATCACGGGGATCGCATCGGATCTTTCCCCCGGAAAAGAATTGACGGTCATCGCTGAACACCCGGACGGCGGACAAGTCCGGTTCCAGGTCATTGCCCGGCTGGATTCTCCGGTTGAAGTCACTTATTACCAGCATGGCGGCATCCTCAATTACGTGCTTCGCGGCATGGTCTGATGCAGCGTATAAACTTTCAACGGAATGTTTTACAGAGTGTAGCCCCTTTCAAAAAGAAATCAAGCCGATCATCTGGACATGAGAGCAGATACAGAAGAAACCATGGATCTGATCGGAAAGGCTACGCCTTTTTCCATCCCCGGTTAACCAAAACACGTGTGCGGGTTGTAACGGAGCCTGTGCTTACAATGATGCGCTCACGAATATGCAGAGAAAAAGAGGCAACTGTCGATTCAGTTGCCTCTTTTTTTGTAACTGTTCGGATTCAAATATCGCATTTTCCGGCAGACAATATTTTGTTGACTTAACGTATTAAAATCATACAGATTATTGTCAGCATGTTCTTATAAACGAACCAGCGACATGCATAAGCGACAATACCTGAAGTCATGGCATGGATACGCGGCAAATGCTTCGTTTACTTAACAACACCCGGTTTATCTGGTTGCCCATTCCGCTGCTGCTCGCGGCCATGGCAATCCTGTGGGCGGCGGACCTGCGTACGGCGCATGAGTCGCCGCTCCTGCTGCTCCCGCTCAACTTCCTTTGCACGACCCTGGCCTCCGTGCTGGTGGTCATCCTGATCGGGAAGAGCTTTATCCGGAGCGGGGCGCCGGGGCTGTTGATGCTGGGGTGCGGCGTAATCATTCTGGGGCGTTGCAGCGACATTCGGGGCCGCCGCATTGGGGCATGGGATCAATGCCACCGTCACCGTTCACAACACCCTGGCCTGGCTTGCGGCGATCTGCCACCTCTCGGGCGTCGTTCTGTCCCTGAAAGCCGTACCGGACGATGCGCATGCCGGGGTTGGCACTGGCGCTTGACTTATGCCGGCACATTTTGCCTGTCATGGCTGGTGGATGTTCTGACGATGGAGGGCATGACACCGCTTTTCTTCGTGCAAGGTCATGGCGGCACACCGGTCCGTCAGTTCGTGCTCGGCTCGGCCATAGTCATGTTCGGGATATCCGGCTGCTGAGCTCTGGTGGATGAATCGCCCTTCGCCATCGGCATTTGTTCAATGGTACGCGGGCGCGTTGCTGCTGGTGGCGATCGGACTGCTCGGCGTTATGATCCAGCCGTGTTCGGGGGCGCGTTGTGCTGGACCGGACGGGCCGCGCAGTATCTCGGCGGAATCTATATGCTGATGGCGGCCATTGCAGCGGTGCGCGAGTCCGGCATGAAGGATTATCGCTGTCGGCGGCGCTGCGCGAGGCCCAGCAGAACTACCGCGCACTGGTGGACCTGTCCCCGGATGCCATCGCCGTGCATACCGACGGCAAGTACGTATTTGTCAACCCGGCTGCCGTTCACTGTTCGGTGCAACGGGACCGGAAGATCTTGTCGGGCGAGAGGTGCTCAGCCTGGTCCACCCGGAAGATCGCGAGGCGGTTGCCGCCCGCATGCGCTTGTCGCTGGCGGATGGCAGGACCGCAATGGACAGGCAGTTGCGCATTCTTCGCCTGGATGGCCGGCCCGTGGACGTGGAATCGGCCGGCGCCCGCATCGAGTTCCTGGGCCGTCCGGCCGTGCAGCTTGTCCTTCGCGATATTACCGAGATCAAGCGGATCAATGCGGCTGAGGCAAAGCGAGGAGCGCTACCGGATTGTTGCTAATTTCACTTACGACTGGGAATTCTGGATCACTCCGGATGGACGCTGTCGAGATATATCTCCCCGTCGGTTGAACGCATCACCGGCCGCACGCCCGGTTGCGGCACCATGGCCGAGGAGTTCATTCGTCTCATCGTTCATCCGAGGATCTGGATCGGCGGCTGACACATTTGCGGGAAGATCTCTCCGGCTTCTGCACCGGGGAAATGGAGTTTCGGATTGTGCTCCCAGACGGCCAGGTGCGCTGGCTTCACCACGTTTGTCAGCCCATCAAAGACGATAACGGACGTTTTCTCGGGACACCGGGGCTCGAACCGGGACATCACCGATCGCATAAGAAATTGCGCTGCGCGAGAGCGAGCAGCGCTTCAGGCTTGCCCTCAAGAACGCACCGGTCACGGTGGCAGCGCAAAATAAAGATCTGCGTGTCATCTGGGCGTATAACCAGCGTACGATCGAACCCGAGAATGCGCTCGGCAAAACCGACAGCGAGCTGTTCGCGCCCGAAGATGTGCCGCGGCTCCTGGCCCTCAAACGGCAGGTGATGGAAACAGGACGGGAACTGAGCGAGAAACTCTGGGTCACCAGCAATGGCAGGCGGATATTCCTTGACCTGTACATCGAACCCTTGCGCAACGCGGACGGGGAGGTGGCCGGCGTTTGGCTCGGCCACATTGGACATGACGCAGATGAAACTTGCCGAAGAGGCCTTGCGCGCAAGCGAGGATCGATACTGGTCACTGTTCAGCGGCATGACAGAGGGATTTGCCTTGCATGAAATCATCACCGACGACCAGGGCCGGCCGTGCGATTGGCGGTTCCTTGACGTAAACCCGGCCTTCGAGCGTTTGACCGGACTGAGACGGGAAGATGTGATCGGCAGGACACACAACGAGGTTCTGCCCGACGACGATCCGAAGTGGCTGCGTTTGTACGGGGCGGTCGCACTCACCGGCGAGCCGGTCCAGTTCGACAACTACTCGCCGGCCCTCCAGAGACATTACGAGGTTCTTGCCTATCGCCCCGCGCCCGGCCAGTTCGCGGTGATCTTCATGGATATCACCGAACGCAAGCACGCCGAGGAGCGGATCAAGGCATCGCTGACCGAAAAGGAAGTGCTGATAAAAGAGATTCATCACCGGGTAAAAAACAACCTCCAGGTCATCTCCAGCCTGATCAGTCTGCAGGCTGACAGCCTGTCCGACGAACGGTTGCAAAGGGTGCTCGGTGATGTGCGCGACCGGGTCCGAACGATGGCGCTGGTGCACGAGAAACTCTATCAGACGGAGGATCTGGCACGGTTGGACTTTGCCGAATATGCACCCGGATTGCTGCAATATCTCTGGAGCGCCCACGGCGCTGCTACCCGGAACATACATCTCAACATATCGATCGCACCATTAATTTTGCCGGTCGAGATGGCGGTGCCTTGCGGATTGATCCTGAACGAACTATGCAGTAACGCCATCAAACACGCCTTTCCAAACGGCGACGGTGAGGTTACCGTGACCCTGGAGCATGATCCGGCTACCGGAGACGTCTGCCTTCGGGTGTGTGACAACGGTGTCGGCCTTCCTGAGGATCTGGACTGGCGGCAACCCGCATCGCTCGGTCTGCGTCTGGTGCAAATTCTGGCCGGCCAGATGTGCGGCACGGTGCAAACCGGTCCCGGTCCCGAAACGGGATTCATTATCAAATTTAATGTAAATGGAACCCCATCATGAACAACCCCGCCATTCTGATCGTTGAAGACGAAGCCATCGTATCCGCGGACATCGCCAGCAAGCTCCGGAAACTGGGCTACGACATTGCCGGTTCGACCGGCACCGGCGAGGAAGCCATCGAGATCGCCCGCCGGAAGCGGCCTTCCCTGGTGCTGATGGATATCCGCCTGGCCGGGGCGATGGACGGCATCACGGCAGCGGATGCAATCCGGCAGGAATGCCAGATGCCGGTGGTTTTTCTGACGGCGCATTCCGATAGTCCAACGACTCCAGCGTGCACGAAAGAGCGAAGCCTTCGGATACATCCTGAAGCCGTTTGACGATCGCGAACTTCACACGCAGATCGAGATGGCGCTTTACAAGCACGCCGCCGAACAGCGCCTGCGCGAGAGCCAGGCCCGGTTGGCGACGTTTCGCGGCCGCAACATTTGAAGGAATCATCGAAATCGAAGCCGGGCGGATTGTGGACTGCAACACTCAGTTTGCCCGGATGCTGGGTTACACCGAGGTTGAAATAAAGGGAATGGAGATTGCCGGCCTGATCGCCCCCGAAGACCTTGATCGCGTGATGGAGAATATCCAGCAGGAACGGGAGTCGGCGATCGAACACGAATTGCTCCGAAAGGACGGCAGCGCGGATCATTGTCGAAGCGCACGGCCGGCCGCTGTCTCCGGGCAGGCGCATCACCGCGATCCGCGACATTACCGAGCAAAAGATGCGGGAGGAAAAACTTCAAAAACTCAACCGGACCCTCAAGGCCCTCAACCACAGCAGCGCGGCCAGGATGCGCGCCACGGAGGAAGCCGCGTACCTGCATGAAGTCTGCAAAAACATCGTTGAGGACTGCGGGCACGCCATGGTCTGGATCGGTTACGCCGGGAACGATGCCGGCCGGTCCGTTCGCCCCGTGGCCAGCGCCGGTTTTGAGGCCGGGTACCTCGAAACGCTGAATATCACATATGCGGATACCGAGCGTGGTCGCGGGCCGACAGGCACGGCCATCCGCACCGGACAGACAAGCATCTGCCGGAACATGCTGACAGACCCCCTGTTTGCTCCGTGGCGCGAGGAAGCCATCAAGCGGGGCTATGCCTCATCCATTGTTCTGCCTCTGATGGCGGAGGGAACGATGCTTTGGCGCCATCACACATCTACAGCAGACTGCCGGATCCCTTTTGTGAAGATGAGATCGATCTGTTGACGGAACTGGCGGACGATCTCGCATTCGGGATAACGTCGCTGCGGCTGCGGGCTGAACGTGACAGGGCGGAGGAGGCCCTGCAAAAAGCCCACAACGAATTGGAGCAACGGGTGCTGGAGCGCACTGCCGATCTGCGCTCTGCAAACGAGAGCCTGATCCGGGAAATGGAAGAACGCAGTCGGGTTGAGGCAGCCTTGCGTAAAAGCCAGGAGCAACTGTTCGCCAGCAATGCAACGCTCACCAAGGTCATCGACGGCATTACCGATCCGCTCATCATGCTGGATGCGAGGTCTCCGGATAAAAAAGTTGAACAGGGCCGCCAAGGACTACTACGGGTTGACCAGCTACCAGGAAGCAGCCGGCAAGCTCTGTTTTGAAGCATTCCGGGGAAGGTCCAGCCCGTGTGAGGGATGCGATACCCCTTTCTCGGACATGCGAGGTTATTCCGGGTCCTATGAGCGCAAAGGGAGAGATGGACCCGACAGGCTCGAGCAGGTATTTGTGTACCTGGTCAAGGACGCATCGGGAGCGCCCGAGGCAACCATTATCCGAATATCTGACATCACGCAGGCGAGAATGATGGACAGGCAGCTCATCCAGAGCGAGAAACTGGCTTCCCTGGGACTGCTGATCTCCGGAATCGCCCACGAGATCAACAACCCCAATAATTTCATTTTCTTTAACATCCCCATTCTGCGTTCCTACCTCCAATTCCTGCTGCCCATCGTCGATGAATACGCTTCGGCGCATCCGGAGTTGCGGGTTTTTGGCAGGCCCTATTCCGGATTTCCGGGAGGATTGTTTCAAATTGTTGGACAATATTGAACACGGCTCCACCCGGATCAACCAGATCGTGGGGAACCTGCGGGAATTTGTGCGCGAGCGGGGCAAGGGTGAAAGGCGCCGGGTTGATCTGAAGCAGGTCGTGGAAAAAGGCATATCCATCTGCCTGGGGCGCATCAGAAAAACCGTAAAGACCTTTGAATCGAATATTCCGGAAGGGACTGCCGGCTCTGTTCACCGACCCGCTGGCGATAGAGCAGGTAGTGGTGAACCTTCTGATCAATGCCATCCAGGCGGCGGACAAAGACGATTCATGGGTGAGGCTGACGATAACTCGGCACAATGAACCGGAGGATGAAGTGATTGTGGAAGTGAGTGATAACGGTTGCGGCATGGATACGCGAAACCCAAAAGAAAATCTTTGACCCCTTCTTCACCACCAAGGCGGCCGGTATTGGTACCGGCCTGGGGCTGTCCATCACCCACCGATTGGTGGCGGAATTGGGGGGACGCATCGAGGTCCAGAGTGAAGTGGGCAAGGGAAGCATTTTCCGGGTGAGGCTCAAGACAAGCCGCGCATCGTAACCGATTGAAAAAAGGATGAATTGGAATGAACTCCCATATTTTACTGGTGGATGACGAACAGGATTTTCTGGAAAGCCTTGAAAGAGGGCTCCTCATCAGTGGTTTTCGCAACATTCGGGCTGAAAGCGATCCCAGGAAAGCAGCGCATCTTTTTCAGCAGGGCGAGCCGGTGGATATTGCCCTCATCGATATCACCATGCCGGGAATGTCCGGCATCGAGTTGCTGGACATCATCCGAAGCAGCAGCCCCACCACCGAATGCATTATGGTGACATCCGCGGATGAGGCCAGCCTGGCGGTCAGCTGCATGAAAAAAGGGGCCTTTGACTACCGGGTCAAGCCGCTGGATCATGGAAGAGCTGCATGGTGGTGATTCTTAAGGCCCTGGAAAGAAAGAATCTTCTGGAAATTCAGAGGATCGGAAAACAAAAAAGCAGTTCCTGATCTTACAAATCCCAGCGCCTTTGCTCTCCATCATCACCCAGTCGGAAAAAATGCTGCGGATCATGAAGGAAGCCGAACTCCATGCCGCCAGCAAGGTTCCTGTTTTGATCACAGGGGAAACCGGCACGGGCAAGGAACTCCTGGCCAAAGCCATTCATAAGGCCAGCTCCAGGGCCAGCCACACCTTTACCCCCATCAACATGTCGTCTTTGACCGCAACACTGTTTGAATCCGAATTTTACGGCCATACCAAAGGGGCATTTACCGGCGCCGCCCAGGACCGGAAAGGCTATATCGAGATTACTTCCGGAGGAACGCTGTTTCTGGATGAAATCGGCAGCCTGCCTCCTGAGTCGCAGGGAAAGCTGCTGCGGGTGCTGCAGGAAGGTGAATATTTCAAACTGGGAACCAGCAGGCCCCAGGGAGCGGATATTCGCTTCATTGCCGCGACCAATGTCGAACTGGACAAGCTGCAGGAACAGGGCCTGTTCCGCAAAGATCTCTTCTACCGTCTGTGCGGCGCCTGGCTGGATTTGCCTCCCTTGAGAGAACGAAAGGAAGATATCGCCCTTCTGGTGGAAGCGTTTTTAAAAGAGCATGGAAGCGGCCACGGCAGCAAAGACATTGAAGAGCCGGCCTGGACCCTGCTGAAGGCTTATGACTATCCGGGAAACATCAGAGAACTCAAATCGATCGTTCAGCATGCCGCAAACCTGTCCAGGGGAAAGTCGATCTCGGTCCATCATCTGCCCGCCTACGTAACAACTGCATCATCACATGCACATCACACCGGCAGCGCTGTTTTCCCCCGATACCATTGTCCCGCTCGCCGCCGTGGAAAAAGACCATATTATCAAAGCCTACCGGCACACCTGCGAAAACAAATTGCAGACGGCACGATTGCTGGAAATCAGCATGAACACCCTTCGGCGAAAGCTGCAGTCTTACGGCTTGGAGTAACTACACCAAAACGCAATACCAGCTCCAAAATTGCACATCGCCTGGCGATGCATCCGCATTTATTTCCCTTGATGTTTCATCTGAAAATGGTCATTTTCCATCCTCGTTGTGCCCGCTCCGGGCCTGGATGATAGTCCAAAATGGATATTCCACTCCGTATCTTCCCGCCCCAACAGACCGATCGAAGTTTCCGGGTTTTATTACAAATTATCAAATAATCAGATAGATAGCAGCATACAATAAGGATTCGGCCCATCTGGCACCATCTTTGCTCTTATCATTCGAAAAGACTGCCGGCGAAGCAATCTTCGGCAATCAGGCAATTTCCCATATTTCGATTCCGCTTCGAGTTTGCTGTGCTGATGCCTTAAATCTTCGGGAACCTGATGAATCCGTTAATATTTTCAGCCGCCGACACTTCCGTAAGGGCCGATGACTATCTCCAGTCGATACCATGGGAATCCGGCTGCCATCGGAATGAGGCAAATAATTTAAATCCGGTTTGCTGCAAGATCGTCAAAATGGGTTAAACAAGGCGCAGCATGCTAAGGAGTGTGGAACGATGACTACATCCGAAGATCTAAAAAAAAACAGCGGCGACGGCTGCAGGGCCACTATTGCAGTTTCTCCCTTTAATGCAAACGAATTCAAAAAGGCGTTTTTGATGGATCACAGTATGGACGGGGTCACTTTTTTATCAGACGATGCCTTCTTTCCGGGATCTGCAATCGTGATCAGGGGAGCGAACAACTCATCCAACAATGCCTGTTACAGTAAATATTCGGGCTTGCCGGGTTTAAGAATCGGTGAGGTAAAACGGTGCATAAAACACGCCGGCGAGACATCCTCAGCCTACGAGGTAGTTGTCAAATATTATTACCTTGCTTATTAGCTGTTTGTGAAAGTCTGAATGCATATTATCCAGCTAACAAGGGACCACTTTCTCCACAGAGAAGCAAGGAACGTCATCCAAACAACTGCCATGCACGGATCGGACACGACTTATGATGAAAACACTTGATTCGCATATTAAGCCTTACAGTGGGTTTATCCATCGAAAGCACGCTCGAGTCAGGATCGGCAACGGCGTTAACGTTCTGCTGTCATGGGACAGGCTGAAAGACTATGTTTTTCCGGGTCACTTGATAGACATCAACAATGGGGGATGCGGAATTTATTACCTTGCGGATAGAGGCAAAGCAGGTGAATTCCACTCGCTCAAAACCTGCAAGCTAAAATTTTTCAGCGCATTCAAGGCATTTGAACTCAGGAAAAACACGGTTATTTATGACAATGAACTGATACAGTATTCCACCGATAAAATTTCCGCCAGGCGGTGCGGCATAAAATTTGATGGCGTTGTAAAAGTCAAACGTCTGCAAACCTGGTATGCGGAAAACCAAAAGCAAGAAAGGAGAAAGACATCATGGCAAACGGCATTGTAAAATGGTTTAACGACAGAAAAGGTTTCGGATTTATCGAGCAGGATAAGGGAAAAGAGGTGTATGTGCATCATTCCGCCATTAACGGAACCGGATATAAATCCCTTACCATGGGCGATATTGTCACGTTCGATGTGGTTCAGGGTTCCAGAGGTCCTGCCGCAGCCAATGTTTCCAGTTACAAAAATGCGCTCCTGACCGAATTCCATGGTATCTGAAATGTCCGGCTGAAAAAAAATGCGCATTAAGGGAAGACAGCGATGAAAACCAGGGATTATCCGATCTGAACAAGCTGACGAGCTTCGCCGGCGGGCCGAAAAGATCGCACGGAAAAAAACAGGCCGGTCGCCGGAAAACTTTAACACCCTTTCATCCGAGGAAACCGGGCAAATGCTCCACGAACTGCACGTGCATCAAATCGAGCTGGAAATGCAGAACGAGGAACTCCGCATGCGGCAGGCGGAACTGGACGCCACGCGGGCGCGCTATTTTGACCTTTACGATCTGGCGCCGGTGGGCTATTGCACGATTTCCGAAAAGGGGCTGATTACAGAGAACAACCTGACCGCCGCAACCCTGCTTGGCGTGGACCGGTACACGCTGGTCAACATGCCGGTCACCCGGTTCATTCACAAGGCGGACCAGGACACCTACTACCTGTTTCGCAAAAAGCTCTTTGAAACCGGCATGCCGCAAAACTTCGAACTGAGAATGCTGCGCCCGGATGGCACTGTTTTATGGGTACAGATGAATACAACAGCAACACATGACGTCAAGGGCGCATCCGCATGCAATGCTGTGATTATCGACATCACGGAACGCTGCAAACTGGAACGGCGTCTTTCGGAGGTGTCCGAATTAAATGAGAAAATCATTGCCACTGCCCCTCTTGGAATTGCTGCCTATGATGCTTCCGGTCAGTGCATAATTGCCAATGACGCCATTGGAAAATTCATCGGAATCAACCGTGAAGCGTTGCTTGGACAAAATTTTAATCATCCCGACACATGGAACCAGTCCGGCCTTTTAACAACCGCCCACGAGACCATGCAATCCGGACAATCCATCGAAAATCTGGAATATATTTATGTGACCCCCGTTGGAAAAGAAGTCAGGCTCAACTGCTGCATGATTCCTTTTTCTGCGACAAGCAAACCCCATCTCCTTCTGATGTGCCAGGATATCAGCATACAAAAACAGGTTGATGAGGCGCTCCGAAAAAGCCAGAAACTGGCATCCATTGGTATGCTGGTTACCGCCATTTCCCATGAGATCGACAATCCCAACGGCGTTATCATTTTCAATCTTCCAATCCTACGTAAATATTTGCAGGAATTGATATCGATCGCTGCCCCTTACTTCAAGGACAATCCAGAACACAGAGTATTCGGCAGGTTTTATGCAGCTTTCCGCAAGGATTTGTTCGATCTCATGGACAACATCGAATCTGGCTCGCAGCGGATCGATGCCGTCGTGTCCGTATTGAAGGATTTTTTCAGAATTCAAGAAAATATGGAACGTCGCCGGATCGATCTTAAACAGCCCATCGATCATGCGGTGTCGATCTGCAGGAACGAAATTCAAAAAACGGTCAAATCCTTTCAGATCGATATTCCAGAAACCCTGCCCCCGGTGTTGACCGATCCGGACGCCATTGAGCTGATACTGGTCAATCTGCTGATTCATGCTGCTCACGCTTCGGATAAGGCGGATTCCTGGATCAGGTTGTGCATGACCGCAGATGAAAACAATCCGGACCGCCGCATCATTGCCATCACGGACAACGGGCGTGGTATGGACGAGCAGACCTTGAAGCAGATTTTTGATCCTTTTTATGCCAGCAAATCACCCATGAAAGGCATCGAGCTGGGCCTTTACATCTGCCGGAGCCTGGCTGAGGAACTGGATTGCCGGATTGAAGCGGAAAGCCAGCCAAATCAGGGAAGCAGCTTCCGGCTGATCCTGAACGACCTCCCCCCGGAAAACCTGGCAATTCTGAACGGTAACCCTTAGAAGGAGATGGGATATGCAAGCACGCGGTCCCCTCATGATGGAACACCGACTGATCGAGCAAATGCTTAACGTGATACAGCGCGCTTTGGAGCGCGTTGTGCAGACAAAGTCCATAGATCCCTGCTTTGTCGATACGGCTGTTGATTTTATCCGCGTATATGCCGATCGCACCCACCATGGAAAGGAGGAAGATATCCTTTTCAGAGAGCTTCAGGCCAAACACCTGTCCAAAGAAGACCGAACAGCCATGGATGCACTGATTGTGGATCACATCTTTGCCCGCAACACGACCCATGCCCTGATGGAGGCCAATATGCGTTACAGAAGCGGTGACAGGACAGCGCTTGGTGACGTGACTGCCTGCCTGAAAACACTCGTTGATTTCTACCCAAACCACATCAAGAAAGAAGATGCCGTTTTCTTCCCGGCTTCCAGGGTTTATTTCACTGAAGAAGAGGATCAAGCCATCCTTGCTGAGTTTCGGGAGTTTGACAGAAAGATGATTCATGAGAAATATAAGGCTGTAGTCAAGGATTTTGCTGTAAAATGACAACCTCCTGATCCCATGCTTCGGCTACATTCCCGCCGGGGAGTTGTCGTGCAGCCTTGACTGTATCTGAGAACATCATTAATTTTAACTAAGATTTTGAAAATGTGAGAAATCACTTATCTTATTATGATTCAGAAATCTTCGGGAACCCTTTATAGGAGACCGGCCATGCCGAGAAATCAGATCGAAATTCCGGAAAATGTAGAGTACCTGTCCGTTCTTGATGAAAACGGCCAACTGGATCAGACACTTGAACCCGATATCCCGCCGGATCTGCTGCTGGAACTTTACCGATCCATGGTGCTGGGAAGGCAATTTGATGAGCGTCTGCTGAGCCTTCAACGACAAGGCCGCATCGGAACCTTCCCGCCCATCACCGGACAGGAAGCCGCCCAATTGGGAGCCGTAGCGCCGCTGCGCCCTTCGGACTGGCTGGCGCCGTCCTTTCGTGAAACAGCCGCTGAAATCTGGCGCGGCCGGTCACTGGAAAGCATTATTCTGGGAAATAACGGCTTCAACGAAGGCGGCCGGGGGGATGCGGACAATAACAACCTGCCGGTCTCAATTCCAGTCGGCTCCCAGGTGCTGCATGCCGTTGGCCTGGCATGGGCCATTCAATATCGTCAGAAGGATGATGTCGTCATGACCTTCTTTGGCGATGGCGCCACCTCCCAGGGTGATTTTCACGAAGGACTCAATTTCGCCGGCGTCTACCAGACACCGTCCATCTTTGTCTGCCAGAACAATCACTGGGCCATTTCCGTCCCGCGTTCCAGACAGACCCGTTCCGTAACACTTGCGCAAAAAGCCCTTGCTTACGGCATGCCGGGGATTCAGGTCGACGGCAACGACATTCTGGCTGTGTATCTGGCAGCCCGGGAAGCCGTGGAACGGGCGCGGGCGGGCGGTGGTCCGACACTGATTGAATGCGTCACCTATCGTCTGCTCATGCATACCACGGCCGATGACCCAAAACGCTACCGCAGCGACGATGAAGTGGAGATCTGGTCGAAGCGGGACCCTCTGGCGAGATTCGAGAAATACCTCGTGGATAAGGGGTTGCTGACTGCCGAAAAAATCACGGATGCCCTGAATGCAGTGAAAACGCAGATTCAGGCTGCCGTGGACAACGCAGAAACGCAGATGAAAAAATTGGGTAATCCTCTGGACATGTTCGATCATGTTTACGCCGAGCTTCCGCCGCATCTGATCGCCCAAAAAGACGCTCTGGCCCGAGAACTGTCTCTGCTTAAGGAGGATAAGAATCATGGCTAAAATGACGATGGTTCAGGCGCTCAATCTGGCCCTGCGCCAGGAGATGGAAAAAGACGATCGGGTTATCGTTCTGGGAGAGGACGTGGGACTGGACGGCGGAGTCTTCCGGGTCACAGAAGGCTTGTTTCAGCAGTTCGGAGAGACACGGGTGGTGGATACGCCGCTGGCGGAATCCGGCATTGTCGGGATGTCCATCGGCATGGCGGTTTACGGATTGCGCCCTGTATGTGAGATTCAATTTTCCGGTTTCGCCTATCATGGGTTTCATCAAATCGAAAATCATGCCGCCCGGCTCAGATGGAGATCTCAGGGCCGTTTCAGCGTACCCATGGTTTTAAGAGCGCCCTATGGCGGGGGTGTCCGCGCCCTGGAGCATCACTCCGAAAGCCGGGAAGCATTCTGGGCCCACATCCCCGGGATCAAGATGGTGATCCCTTCCGGTCCGCGCAACGCCCGCGCGCTTCTGGTCAGCGCCATCCGTGATCCCGACCCGGTCATTTTCTATGAGCCCAAAGCCCTGTACCGGGCGTTCCGCGAAGAGGTGCCCGAAGAAGAGGAAGTTCTGCCCATAGGCCGCTCCCAGGTGGTACGGGAAGGCAAGGATCTGACGCTGATCGGCTATGGCGCCATGATGCGTCCGGCGCTTGCTGCCGCCGATATGCTGAAGGAACAACACGGCATCGATGCGGAACTCATTGATTTAATGACCATTTCACCGCTGGATGACACGCTTTTTATCCAGTCCGCAAAGAAAACAGGACACGCCATGATCGTCCACGAAGCACCTCAAAGTTTCGGCCCCGGCGCGGAGGTGGTGGCGCGTCTGGTTGAAAAAGCTTTTTTCTATCTGGAAGCGCCCATAGCAAGGGTGACGGGATACGATATCACCATTCCGTATTTCAGCCGTGAAAACGCCTATATTCCCAATGCCGAACGAATCGTTCACAGTGCGCGGCAGCTGCTTTCAACACAATGAGCCTGAAGAAAACCGGCTGTTTTTTCCATTACCCGGGAGTTTGACCCATACAATTGAAATAATTTGAAAAGTGAGCCTCCTGCAAAACCCCTTCAAATTGCCTCTTCCGTCATGCCGGCGAAAGCCGGCATCCAGTCAATTCACAGGCTTCTGGACCCCAGCTTTCACCGGGGTGACAAACAGCGGTACTTTTGCAAGAGGCTCAAGTTACCAAATACCGCGGATGGGTTTTTATGCGTCCGCCAATCATGGAGTGGGAGGTGAATTCATGGCCAGATCTTTCCGGCTGCCCGATCTGGGTGAAGGGATCCACGAAGGTGAAGTTGTTGCCGTACGCGTCAAGGTGGGAGATGCCGTCAGGGAAGGAGATATTATCCTGGAAATTGAAACGGATAAAGCAACTGTTGAAATCCCTTCCCCTTATACCGGAACCGTTGTGGAAATCCTTGCCAAGCCCGGCGATCTGATCAAAGTCGGCGACGTCATGATCAATTTCGACGGCGGCGAGCAAATCTCCGGTCAACCCGGAACCCTTTCCGCAGCCCTTCCCGTGGATACCGGAAAACGCGTGCTGGATGTTCCCGAATCTTCGGTTAAGCAATCCAACGAACCGGTTCCGGCATCTCCGTCCACGCGACGGCTGGCCCGGGAGCTGGGCGTCGATCTTCACAGCGTCATTCCCGGCGGCCCGGCCGGCCTGGTTACCGCAGACGATGTTCGCGCCCATGCCGTAAAAGGGCCTGCGCCTGCCCAACCCGAGCACCTTCAGCCCGAAACTCCCGAAACAGCAGCCGGCCGCCCCCTTGTCACGACAGTCCCGCCGCTGCCCGATTTCAGCCGTTACGGCCCGGTCAATCGCATTGCACTGCGATCCATCCGGAGGTCAACGGCCAGACAGATGGCCCTGTCATGGTCTCAAATTCCCCATGTCAACAGCCAGGATACGATAGATATTACCCAGCTGGAAACATTCCGCAACAAGCACAAGGCGGCCGTTCAGGCCAGGGGGGGCCGCCTGACCTTGACGGTGTTTGCCTTAAAAGCGGCGGCCACGGCGCTGAAGGCATATCCCAATTTCAATGCCAGCCTGGATATCACGGCCGGCGAAATTGTCCTCAAGGATTATTTTAATATCGGCGTTGCCGTGAACACGGAAGACGGCCTGATCGTACCGGTTATTAGGGATGTGGACCGTAAGAGCCTTACGGATCTTTCCATCGAACTGAACGAAACCGTCCAGCGGACACGGGATCGCAAAACCAGCCTGGAAGACATTCGCGGAGGCACGTTTACCATCACCAATGCCGGCGCCATGGGAGGCGGCTTTTTCACCCCGATTATCAATTATCCCGAAGTCGCCATACTGGGGATGGGTCAAGCCGCCTGGCAGCCCGTGGTCATCGAAAACAAGAAAGGCGTTCGTGAAATCGTTCCGCGCCTGATGATGCCGGTTGTGCTTTGTATCGACCACCGGGTCCTGGACGGCGCCGATGCCGTCCGTTTCCTGAAAATGATAAGCAGTTCCCTTCAGGATCCCGAAGAGCTGTTGATGACGATGATATAACCGTATGCCTGGTGCAGGTTCAAGCTCGTGGTTTTGATCATTCTGACATTGGAGTTTTGAATTTGTATTCGGATTTCGAATTTTACCTTTCGGCACTTCTTAACAAATCAGAGAGGAACCAAAAACCATGGTGATGGGAGAACTGACACAGGAAACTGAAGTGATGGTAATCGGGGCGGGACCGGGCGGTTATGCCGCCGCTTTTCGGGCAGCCGACCTGGGAATGGACGTTACCATGGTGGATTTGGGGGAACGCCCGGGCGGGGTATGTCTGTATCGCGGCTGTATCCCGTCTAAAACCTGTCTGTATCTTTCCGAGCTGATCCACGACGCCCGGCGGGCCGAATCAATGGGTATTTTTTTCGGTCCGCCGCGCATTGACCTGAGTGCCCTGCGAAGCTGGAAAAACCAGGTGGTGAACAACCTGGCGGAAGGGCTGATGACGCTGACCAATAAAAGAGGGATTCAGTTAATCAAGGGAAGGGTCGGATTTGAGGATTCACATAAAGTCCGGCTGCATGAGAGTGAGGTCAGCCATATTACTTTCAAACACGCCATTCTGGCCACCGGTTCCCATCCCATCCCCTTTCCCGGGGATCCCGACCCCAAAAACGGACGGGTCATGACCTCAACCGAAGCTCTGGATCTCGTCGATATCCCTGAAAGGCTCCTTGTCATCGGCGGAGGCTATGTGGGCCTGGAATTGGGCTCCGTCTATGCGGCCCTGGGCAGTCAGGTGACAATAACGGAACTGGGAGCCAGCCTTTTGCCTGGCGTGGACCCGGATTTGATCAGCGTGCTCGAAAGGCACCTGCGGAAATTGTTTCACGCCATTTATCTGAACACTCAGGTACTCGATCTGAAGGAAACGCCGGATGCTGTGAACGTCCGATTCAAAGGTGAAGCCGACCCGGTACGCCAGCAGTTTGACCGCGTTCTGGTGGCAATCGGCAGGAAACCCAATTCAATTGGAATCGGACTTGAAGCTGCCGGCGTTGCAGTCGATGCCAAAGGTTTTGTGACTGTGGACGAACAGCAGCGCACCAGCACCGCCAACATATTTGCCGTCGGTGATGTCACGGGCGGGATGATGCTGGCCCATAAAGCCATGCGGGAGGGCAAGGTGGCCGCCGAAGTCATTGCCGGCGACCCGGCTGCTTTTGATGCCAGGGTCATCCCGGCCGTGGTTTACACCGATCCTCAGATCGCCTGGTGCGGACTGACCGAAGCAGAAGCGCGGAGGCGGAATATTCCCGCCGAGATCCGGCGCTTTCCCTGGAAGGTTTCGGGCCGGGCAGCAACCATGGGTATTAAAGATGGCCTGACCAAAATGATCATCGCCCCGGATACCCGGAGAATTCTTGGCGTTGGCATCGCCGGCCGGAATACCGAAGGCCTTATTTCAGAAGCTGTTCTGGCCATTGAAATGGGCGCCCTGGTACAGGATCTGGCCCTAAGCATTCATCCCCATCCTACCTTGTCTGAAACCGAAGGAGAGGTGGCTGAAATATTCCTGGGCAGCGCCACGCACGTGCTGAATTCCAAATAGAAAATTTACCGAAAATGATTATATATTGAATATATGGTATTAAACAATAGAATAATTTGAAATCTCAAAGGAGGCAGCCAATGGTTTTAAACGACGCATTGAAACAACATCGAAAATGCTTGGTGGAATGCGAAGAAAAGCGCAAATTTTGCGAATTCGACCTGCCGCTCAATCGCAACTGTGAAGAATTGCAGGATGCCTGCCAAATTTTGTGTGACTTTGACCATTCGCCCAATTGAACTACAAAATGCCGATATCGGGATGGCAAGGCACCGGTATACCCTCCAACCGGGTTCGGACCAAGTTATCACTTTTGATTTTCTTCTCATTTCCATTCCCGGTCGTTTCGTTTTTGGGAAGGACGTGCCACCATAATCACGGCCATTACCGTTCTAACTTGATAGGTATACGAATTAACTACGAATAGGAGGCGTTATGTTTAAAATAATGCAAAACGGTGTGAATCGTTTAGATATTGAACTGAGTGGAAAGTTGGACGCCGAGGAAATGAAAATTGCGTTGGATGAACTTGTCAGTAAGTCGAAGAATATTGAAAATGGCAAGATGCTGTATAAAATAATTGACTTTCGTCTTCCGTCACTTTGTGCAATTGGCGTTGAACTTTCTCGCCTTTCTTCGATGCTAAGACTTATGAAAAAATTCGATCACGCTGCGGTTCTGACTGACAAGACTTGGTTAAAGAAAGTCAGTGAACTTGAGGGGGCTTTATACCCAGGTCTAGATATTAAGGCTTTTAATATAGACCAAAAAGCGGAAGCAGAAGCCTGGTTGTCGAGTTAGGTTGATGATTTTTAATGCAAGAATCCTTGCTGTGCCTTACAGAAAAAGCAAAGAGCAGATTCATTTAATAAAATTGTTCTTGAAATTGCGCAATCCATTGTATGAATTGCGCGCCATCAACACCAAACAATGCCTGTGAATATTTTTTCGACTGCTCGATCGCTTATTTCGATTAGCCTCGCACAAAAGCCAGACTCCGGACATTTTAGCGCCGACCTCTTCCGTATTCAATGCCTATGCAACGTGGCGCCGATTGAATTATTTCTGCTTCTGGTTATTTTTAAAGAAAATCGGTGCAACGGGAAAGCAACCCTGCACCGGTTGTAAACGCCGTCGATTTTGACGGGAATGCTACTTTCCTCTTGCATGGAATCATCACTGCGTGCGGGTATAATCACGCCATCGGGATGATCGAGCATGCAGGAAAGCCAGAAATGGCAGCGGTGCAGTTAGCCGCTGCCATCCAAAGGAGGCGCTCATGAACAATTTACACATCACGAAAATCCAGGAATTAAAGGAAAATATCGCGGGAGAAGTTCTGCTTTCAAATGACGATGCCTACCAGGATGCACGCAAGATCTGGAATGCGATGATCGACAAGCACCCTGCGCTCATCGTTCGCTGTGCCACCACGACAGATGTCGTCCGGACGGTGAATTTTGCAAGGGAGAACGGGCTCCTGCTCGCGGTGCGCGGCGGCGGACACAACATCGCCGGCAATGCCATTTGCGATGACGGCGTTGTGATCGATCTTTCGCGTATGAAGGCTGCAAACGTAAATCCCGGCGCTCGCCGCGTTACCATCGAGGGCGGCGCCACACTTGCAGACCTCGACGCAGCCACCCAGATTCACGGCCTCGCCACGCCGCTTGGCATCAACTCCACTACAGGCGTCGCCGGTCTGACGCTCGGCGGCGGCTTCGGCTGGCTCAGCCGCAAGTACGGAATGACCGTCGACAACCTTGAGTCCGCCGAGGTCGTGACTGCAAGGGGCGAAGTGGTTCACGCCAGTGCAACCGAGCACCCCGATCTCTTTTGGGCGCTTAGAGGTGGGGGTGGCAACTTCGGGGTCGTCACCCGCTTCGAATTCCGGCTTCACCCAGTCGGACCGGACGTATTGAGCGGCTTGATCGTCTATCCGATCTCCGAGGCAAAGTCGGTGCTGCAACAGTACCGCGAATTTATTGCAAAGGCGCCGGATGAACTCTCCGTCTGGATTGTCATGCGCCAGGCGCCGCCCTTACCGTTTCTCCCCGAAGCAGTCCACGGCAAGGAGATCCTCGCGCTCGCGCTGCTATACGCAGGCAAACCGGAGCAAGGCCTGCCGCTAATCAAGCCGCTGCAACAATTCGGAAAACCTGTCGGCATGCACGTGGGTGTGCAGCCATACGTCGTCATGGCAGCAGGCTTTCGACCCGCTGCTTACTTCCGGTGCCCGCAACTACTGGAAGTCGCACAATTTCTCGATGCTCGACGACCGCCTGTTCGATGTCGTCATCAATTATGTCGAAAAATTGCCCTCATCCCCAGTGCGAGATTTTCTTCGGAGCTTTGGGCGGCGCCACGGCAGGGCCGGCGCCCCACGCCACAGCATATGCCCATCGCGACGCCCTGTTTGTAATGAATTTTCACGGCAGATGGGAGGACCCTGCCGACGACAGCCGATGCATCGGCTGGGCACGTGACTTTTTCAATGCCTCAGCGCCATTTGCCAGCAGCGGCGTTTACGTCAATTTCCTTACCGCCGACGAAACCGATCGCGTACGCGCTGCCTATGGCTCGAACCATGATCGTCTCAGTCAGATAAAGCGGGTATATGATCCGGAAAATCTGTTCCGCTTGAATCAGAATATCAGGCCCGCATGATGCCCCATCCGGCCGGTTGCAGCGGATGGCGTTTCGCCGCCGCTGCAACTTTACTACTATCTCCATGGGAATTCCGGATCGGAGAGCACATGTGGCTGCATGTCTGAGAAAATCACGGGGTTGATCAAATGTTTTGACGATCAACGGTCTGATCGGCAATGGTAAAAATGATAGGAACATGGCGGCACCAGTTTGTATTTTTCAATCAATGCTTCTTCGATCAGATTACAGGTATCGCCTTCTTTCTTCAGCAAATCGTCCATCCACTGCGGAACCTTACAGGTACTTCTAATCCAATCAGTTGTTCCATTATTTTGTTCATGTATCATCCTCCCGCCCCTCGACAATGCTTGGTGGAATGCAAAGAAATGCGCAAATTTTGAAAATACGGCACACCACTCTATCAAACCGTGAAGAATTGCGGGATTCCTGCAAATTGTTGTGTAACTTTGACCATTCACCCAATTGAACTTACAATACGCCGATATCGGGACGGTCAGGTATCGGTAAAACCGCTGGAGGGAGGCTGCGAAGCCTTAGAGATTCTAACTTAAATATCAAATACTTAAATAGCAAAGATCAACGCTCAGGGACAGGCGTCGTTGCGCAAGCGTTCTATAATTCAATGACAAAACTGTCCCGTCGGTGGAAATCCGCCTGCTGATCGAGGTGGCAAAGCGCCCAATAGCCTGTTTTACCACTTTTATATCGGATAACGGAACTAATACCCACGTCCACCAGTTGACATGATCGAATGATTCTGTCCAGTTCAATCTCAAGAAATAGCGACAAGGAACCGGGCCGGTGACAGACGCTAAAAAGCAATGACCCAAAGGCCATATCCTCCCGCATTCCATTGCGGTAGTCGTC
>CAWBKP010000019.1:0-201244 GCA_963789395.1 uncultured delta proteobacterium
ATGACCGAGTTTGAACCCAAAATCGTAAGTTTTCTATGCAACTGGTGCAGCTACGGCGCGGCGGACCTGGCCGGGGTCAGCCGTATGGAATACCCTCCCAATATCCGGGTGATCCGCATTCCCTGCACGGGCCGCATGAGCCCCAAATTTTTCCTCTCGGCCCTGAGTGAAGGGGCCGACGCCGTCTGGGTATCCGGGTGACACCCCGGCGAATGCCATTACCTGGAAGGTAATTATTATGCCCGAAGAAAATTCGACTTTTATGAAAAATCTTACTGGAGCATATCGGCATTGAGCCGGGCCGACTTCATTTCTCCTGGATTTCTTCGGCAGAATCCACCAAGTTTGTCGAGGTGGTCAAGAAAATCACGGAAAAGGTCAAGGCCCTGGGCCCAAATACAAAATTTATCAAAAGCAAGCAGCTAAGGTGGCTTAACATGACAGCATATACAGATAAAATCAAAGAAATCGCCAAGCGGCTCCTGAAAGAAGAAGGTCGACATGATCATCGGGTTCCGAAAGGGATCCGTGCCCATGATGAATCGAACCCTGTTTTATCCGTACAGCCGGAAGAAGTGCAATGAACTGATATGGGACAGCAACTGCGGCATCAATCTGGCCAATTATCTGACCGACCGGAAGGAAAAAATCGGGATTGTCGCCAAAGGATGCGATTCCCGAAACATCGTAACCCATATCATTGAAAACAAGATCAAACGGGAACAGCTTTATATTATCGGCGTTCCCTGCACGGGCATGATGGATAAGCGATAAAATCACACGCCATGTCGGAGACGACATTACTGGATGTGAAGAATACGGTGATTCCCTGAAAATCAAATTTCAGGGAACGGCGTTTAAAAGAGCCTTAAAAAAGCGATGTGCTTCAGGAAAACTGCGCGGCCTGCCTCCACCGAAATCCGGTAATCTATGATGAACTGGTCGGGGAGCTGGTGCCGGAACAGACGAACGTGGACCGTTATGCCGATGTCAACAGGGTTGAGGCCATGTCGACCGAAGAAAAATGGAAGTATTTTGAAGACCTGATCTCACCCTGCATCCGATGCTATGCCTGCCGAAACGCCTGTCCGCTTTGCTATTGCCCGACATGTTTTGTGGACGAATCCAGACCCCAGTGGGTGGGTAAAAGCCAGGATCCCGATAGACATCCGGACCTTTCATTTTTTAAGGGCCTACCATTGCGCCGGCAGGTGCACGGATTGCGGCGCCTGTGAACGGGCCTGCCCCGTGGGGATCAAGGTCAGGCAATTTACCAACAAACTCAACAAGGACGTGTCTCGACATGTTTGGATGGGAAGCCGGCATGACCCTGGATGAGCGGCCACCGCTGGATACGTACAAACCGAATGACCCCAACGATTTTATTAAATAAATAAGGTCTGTCACCATGAAAGTTTTCACCATCGACAAAAAAGATTGGGACGCCGGCATTGAAAAGGCGAAATCGACTTACCAGGTGTTCGGTCCTGTAAAAGAAAAAGAGTGGCACAGTTCAAGGCCCTCGCTAAGGATGAAAAACCGGACATGACTTTCTCAGAACACCCGGCTTTCTCCGAAATCGCTGGTTCATCCGCAGATCGGAGGCGATGTTTACCTATACCCTGGATGAAAGCCAGCCGGAACATCACATTCTGAAAGAAGTTGAAAAAGGATGTACAGCCCCAAGGCTGTGGTCGGTATCCGGCCCTGCGATGCCCCGGCATTTCTGCTGGTAAGGCGGAATTTCGACACCCCCGAATATCAGGATCCATACTGGCTTAAGGCTTACAACGCCATGACCTTTGTGGGGTTTGCCTGCAATGATCCCTGCGCCACCTGTTTTTGTACATCCGCCGGATGCGGCCCCTTTCATGAGGAAGGCCTGGATGTGCTGCTGGTGGATGCCGGAGAACGATATCTGGCAAAATCCCTCACGGAAAAGGCAAAGCATTTGCGGCCGCCGCCGGATGGAAAGCGCAGGCCGATGATGCCGGAAAAATAGATGCCCTGAAACAGGCGGCTGAATCCAGGATCGGCTCCCGGGTTTCAACAGAGAACCTCAGAGCCAAAGAAACCACGAAATCTATGATGCGCCGTTCTGGGAAGATACGGCTTTTTCCTGCATCAATTGCGGTACCTGCACCTATTCCTGCCCCACCTGCTGGTGTTTTGATATTCAGGATGAAAACCAGGGAAACTCGGGAGTCCGGATGAGGAACTGGGACAGCTGCATGTTTCCCCTGTTTACCATTCATGGATCCGGCCATAACCCCAGGGAGCAAAAATACAGCGGGTGACGCCAGCGGTTCATGCACAAGCTGAAATATTATGTGGACAAATATGATAACGGGATCCAGTGCGTGGGCTGCGGCCGGTGCATCCGCCTCTGTCCGGTTAACATTGATATTCGGAAAGTATGCAACCAGATGAATGATTATGATCCCGCAGCCTGCGTCTGCCCGGCATAGCCAGAAAAGGGGGTGTACTGTGCAAAATCCATATTTACCATATCCGGTTCGGATTGATGAAATCACCATCGAAACCGAAGACAAGAGTCTGAAAACATTCAAATTTGTTTTTCTCAACCCCGAGGATGAAGAAAAATTCGCTTACAAAGCCGGGCAGTTCGCGGAGCTGTCCGTCACCGGAAAAGGGGAGATCCCCATCGGGATCGCTTCTTCTCCCACTGAAAAAGGATTCGTCAAATTCACGGTTCGAACAAGGTGGGCCTGGTGTCCACCTATCTGCACTCCATGAAAGTAGGCGACATCATGGGAATTCGGGGGCCTCTGGGCAATTCGTTTCCCTGGGAAACCCTGGAAGGAAAAAACGTGGTCATCATCGGCGGCGGTTTTGCCTTTACCACACTGAGGTCTTCCATCATCTACATGCTGGATCCGGCCAATCGCGCCAAATTTAAAGACATCAATGTGATTTACGGCGCAAGATCACCCGGCATGCTTCTGTATAAGGATGAACTGGCCGCCTGGGCCCAGCCGCGATGATATTCACATGAACATCACCGTGGATGCGGCAAATGATCCCAGCTGGAAATACAATGTAGGATTTGTGCCGACCATCACCGAGCAAAAAGCCCCGGAGGCGGGGGAGGACACCTATGCCATCGTCTGCGGGCCGCCCATCATGATCAAATTCACCCAACCGGTCCTGGACAAGATGGGATATGCGCATGATCATATCATCATGTCCCTGGAAAACCGGATGAAATGCGGCATCGGCATGTGCGGCCGGTGCAATATGGGAAAAGAATTCGTCTGTAAGGACGGCCCGGTGTTTACCCTGTCGCAGTTGAATGCCATGCCTAAGGAATATTAACAGTTTAAAGTAGTTACGTTGAATGGTGTTGTCGCGCAGATATTCTCTGGCTTGGGCTTTAAGCGTGTTTTCAATTTTTTCATATTGACAATATCCGGTCGATGTTATAGTTGAATTAACTTATTCAATAAGATTGCAGGCAGAATGCCATTAGAATAAAACTAAACCAAGGAGGAATGTAAATGCCAGAAATCGAATTTCAGGGAACAACGTTTGTGGTCGATGAAGACGGTTTTATTGATTCATACACCAACTGGTCGGAAGCTTGGGTGCAGTTCGTGAAAAAAGAAGAAGGTATCGACGAACTGAACGAGGAACACCGCAAGGTTATCGATATGCTGAGAGAGTACTATGAAAAGAACGGGATTGCCCCGATGGTTCGCGTACTTTCCAAAGTTACCGGCTTCAAACTGAAACACATCTACGAGCTGTTTCCGTCAGGCCCGGGCAAAGGAGCCTGTAAAATGGCCGGCCTTCCGAAACCGACCGGCTGCGTCTAATTTTTTTTGTTTTGAAGGCTGAAATACAGCCTTCAGCTTTATTAAAGGTTCTGCAAGCAATTGCAGGACCTTTTTTATGTACTACCTCAAACTCGCCAACGTAGCGGGGTATTCGGGGCGTTTTGCAGGTGCCTGCGCGATACAAAACTGTTCTTGACACCATTCAGGGCAGATGCTAGACAATGCAAATAAAATATTCTTTTTGTCATTTCTTTGTTAATTGATTCCAGCAGCCATTATATGCCCCTTCTGGTTGAACCGTTTTCCAGCAGTGCAAATGGAGTCCATCATGAAGGTACTAACGGCTCCGAGAATGGAACGATGCATTGGTTGCCATTCCTGTTCCCTGGCCTGTGCACGCCTGGTGCACAGGCGCCTTTCCTGGGATACGGCGGGCATCCGCATCCGTTCCTCCGGAGGACTCTCCACGGGTTTTGAGGCCAGGACCTGCCTGGCATGCCGACCCGCCCCCTGTGCCATGGCCTGCCCCACGGGGGCATATTCCCAGCGAAAGGGCGGCGGGGTAATCGTCAAAAAAGCCCTTTGCATCACCTGCGGAGCATGCCAGAAGGCCTGTCCCGTGGATGCGATCCACCTTGAACCGGCGGGCGAGCCCTTTGTCTGCATTCACTGCGGCCGCTGCGTATCCTTCTGTCCGCATGACTGCCTTGAACTGGTGGAAATCGCGCTATTGCCGGAGGATGGGCAACCCCGTGCGGAGGCAACGGAATGATCCGGGAATATTTCAGGACCCTCGTTGTGGATCTGGCCACCGGCCGGGGCAAGGTGGTGAAAGTCGACGGCAGGAACACCGTTATCGGCGGCAGCGGGCTTGCCGCCACACTGTTTAACGCCTACGGCCATGCGGAGCGTCCCTGGGACGACCCGCAGCAGCCGCTGATCTTTGCAGTGGGGCCGCTTACCGGCTATTTTCCGCTTATGAGCAAGACCGTCTGCGCCTTCAAGTCCCCCTACCATGACCAGTATGCGGAGAGCCACGCAGGCGGCCGCAGCGCCCTTGCCCTGAGGTTTGCCGACCTGGATGCCCTGGTAATTACCGGCAAAGCTCCGGAGCCATCCTGCCTCAGCATCGGCTCGCGTCATCTGGAAGTCAGGCAGGTTCCCTATCTGTGGGGCATGGATGTCGCAGCCACCGGCAAATATCTGCGCCGCATGTTTACGGGGTCCGGCCACCGCAGCATCCTTCGGATCGGTCCTGCCGGGGAGAGCGGCTATGCCCATGGCCTGCATCAACGTCGATACCTACCGCCATTTCGGCCGCCTGGGCGGCGGCGGCGCCATGGGCATCAAGAACTTGAAGGGCATCGTCATTCAGGGGGATGCGGCCTTTCTCCTTCCCGAGAACCGAAAATATCCCGATCTCTTCCAGGAAGTCCACCGCAGGGTGACCCGGACGGACATGATGAGCAAATACCATAATTTCGGTACGGCCATCAACGTTGCCATGCTGAACGAGCTTAAGGCCCTGCCGTGCCGCAACCTGCAGCAGACCCATGAACCGGATATCGGCGGCATAACCGGGGAGCGCTTTGCCGATGAAACGCTTCTTCGAAATGCGGCCTGCTCGGGGTGTCCCGTGGGCTGCATTCACATCGGGTTTGTCAGAGAAAAATACGCGGCGGAAAACCAGTACCTCTATCGACAGGTTTCGTATGACCACGAGCCGGTATTTGCGACCGGAGCCATGCTCGGCGTGGATCAAACTTTCAAGGTTCTCACGCTCATCGATGCCTGCGAAAAGGCGGGGCTCGATGTCATGTCCGCGGGCGTGGCCCTGGCATGGGCCGCGGAAGCGCATGAAAAAGGGATCATCACTGATAAGGAGACGCTCATACCTTTGAAAATGGGCGATGCGGATGCGTTTCGGCAGGCCATTTTCAATCTCGGAGCCGGCGCGAACGATTTTTACAGGCTTCTGGGGCAGGGCACCCTGAAGGCAGCCGGACATTATGGCGGAGCTGATTTTGCCTGCGTGCTCGGCCAGGAGATGGCCGGATACGCCACCGGAGAAGTTTTCTTCGTTTCCCAGGCGCTCGGCCTGAGACATTCACACCTGGATACCGGAGGCTACGCCTACGACCAGAAGACGGAAGACAGGAACGTTGAAAACGCCGTCGCGTTTCTGGAAAAAGACGAACAGGACAGGGTGCTTCTCACCGCCATGGTGGCCTGCCTGTTTTCGCGCAGCGTCTACACCGACGCGCTGCTTTCCGAATGTCTGCATTGCCTGGGGTATGATAAACTTGCGGATAACATCGGGCCGGCCTCACGCCATATCCAGAAAATTCGATGGCGGACCCGCGTTGCAACCGGGTTTGATCCGCGGACAGTTCACATTCCCAAACGATTTTCGGAAGTCACGACGTGGAAAGGTCCGGTTGACGCTGTGTTTCTTCAGGCCCTCAAAGACGCCTATGCCGTGCGCATTCTGGAACTGGCAAAGGATGATACGGCGTGATCCTGTTCCGGGTATTTCTGCTTGTCCTGTTGCATGCGTATTTCTCAAGCGCAGTGTGTCCGGCGGCGGATCGCACGGGCCCGGCTGTTACAGACGCATCTGCCCCGGGCGGGATCACGTTCGGTTCCCGAATCATCCTATCGACGCTGTGGACGCCTGAAGAATTGATGGGAAAGCCTGAAGACAAACAGGTTGTCCGGCAGAAAAATCCGGACTCGCCGCAGCGCCTGATTCCAGAAAGCATTCATGCGCCGCTAAGTCCGGAATTTCAGAATTCCATTCGCCACGTCCAGCCTGTCGGGGGTCAAAAAGTCGTGGCCCTGACATTTGATCTCTGCGAGTCGGCAAACGAGAAATCCGGATATGATGCCGATATCGTCAATTACCTGCGGGAAAATCACATCAAGGCGACATTCTTTGCGGGCGGCAAATGGATGCGTTCGCATCCCGAGAAAACCATGCAGCTGATTGCGGACCCGCTGTTTGAGGTCGGCAATCATTCCTGGAGTCATGCCAATTTCAGGATGATTGATGCCGGGCGCGCGGAAGCGCAGATTCTAAGGACCCAGGCCCAATATGAACTGCTCCGGGAAAGGCTCCGGGAAAGGGTGATCGCCAAGCAGATGGACCCCTCGGAAATGAACAGAATCCCCGCTACGCCCCTGCTTTTCCGGTTTCCCTATGGGGCCTGTGATTCCCGCGCTCTGGATATCCTGAGACAACAGGGTCTGCCTGCGATCCAGTGGGATGTGGTCACCGGAGATCCGTCCAGGGACAGCACGCCGCAGATGATCGCGAACGTGGTTTTAAATCAGACCCGGCCCGGCTCCATTATCGTTTGCCACGCTAACGGCCGAGGTTACGGAACCGCCCGGTCCCTGCCACTTTTTGTGCCGCAGCTGAGGGCCCGTGGATATGAGTTTGTCACGGTCAGCGAGCTGTTGACGTATGGTCCGGCGGTTTCCACCAGAGAATGTTATGAACGCGTGCCAGGAGACAATCTGCATTATGACGGAAAAACCGGAAAGCCGGGCAGCGCCCCCTGAAAAGCCGTTTGCGGAAAACCGCTACAATCTGGCCTCATGCGAGTTGCAGCGGCTGGATGACCAGCGTGCCGGTTTGATCAGCGGCAACCTGGTCTTGCAGGATCCCTGGTTGCGGCTGGGTTATTCGGAAGAAGGCCTGTTTCGCTATCTGTCCGGCACGGATCCGTCCCTGAATCGTTACGCGGTTGTCGTCTCCGGAAAGACGACCGGTGTGGTCTGTGTCCGATACCCCTGGCTGCGGGGGCCGTATCTGGAGTTGCTGGCTGTTTTTCCAGTCGTATCAAGGCAGGGGCATCGGCCGGGTGATTGTCGGCTGGATGGCGGATGCATGTCTTGGTGTTTCAAACAACATCTGGACGACGGTCTCTTCCTTTAATACCCGGGCGCTTGCCTTTTACAGGAATCTCGGGTTTGCCGAGATTGCGGCGTTGCCGGATCTTGTGGCAGACGGCATGTGTGAAATCTTACTGCGAAAGCTGCTGAAATGCCCCTGAGCGACTATTATGAAACACATGCCGGCGATTACCACGACAAGACGTTCTCGGCAGATCCATCCATATTTTTATCCCCCTTTGTGAGGCGTCTTCCCCTTGGGTCCCGAATTCTGGATATCGGCTGCGGTTCGGGCCGGGATTTGCTCTGGCTGAAACAGCGCGGATTTGAACCCACCGGATTCGAGCGATCCGCTTCGCTGGCAAGGCTTGCCAGAAGACACAGCGGGTGTCCGGTAATCGAGGGGGATCTGGAGACATTTGATTTTTCGACGGGGTCATGGAATGCCGTCATGCTGGTCGGATCGCTGGTGCATATTCCCCATGAGCGGTTTCTTTCCGTAATGCAAAAAATCCTCTCCGGTTTTTCTTCCCCCTGTGTGATACTTTTGACGCTGAAAGAAGGCGATGGCGAAATCCACTGCGCGGACGGCAGAATATTTTATCTGTGGAACGACACTGCACTCAGAGATATTTTTGCCCGCATGAACCTGGAGATGGCATCGTTTTTCAGAAACGTATCCGCTATCGGGAGCAAGGAGCCGTGGCTGGGATATGTATTAAAAAAATAAGAAATTGAATTTTTCGCCGGATTGTTTTAGATTCAGCAAATAGGCAAATACTTAAGATTGCCGAATTTTGGGTGTTCTGTTTTGGTGCGTGGCATCAAGCGATGATTCCATATGAAACTGCGGTGAACAACCATGGAAATTATCAGTCTGACATCCCGGTTACAGGATGAATTCATCGATATCACGGAGCGGGTGCAGCAGGTGGTGACATCTGCAGGAAATCTTAACCAGGGCTATTGCATGCTGTTTGTTCCGCATACCACGGCAGGCATTACCATCAATGAAAGCGCAGATCCCAGCGTCAAGTCCGATATCCTGATGATGCTGAACACGCTGATTCCCCGGGAAGCCGGATATCGCCATCTGGAGGGCAATTCTGCGGCGCATGTCAAATCGACGCTGGTTGGCGCATCGCAGCTGGTGGCGATCGCAAATAACCGGCTGGTGCTGGGTACCTGGCAGGGGATTTTTTTCTGCGAATTCGATGGCCCCCGCAACCGCAAGGTGCATGTTCATCTGTTCAATTCATAATTTCACGATCAGATGGCGGCTGGGCCATCTGGTCGATCCGTACGAGTGAGTTATTTTCCCGGACGGTTTTTTACGCTGGAGGCTCATGTTTCATGTCCCAATTTGACGATATGGATAAAGAAATCCTGAACCGGATACAGTCTGATTTTCCGATCACACCGCGCCCTTTTCTGGCGATTGCCGAAGATCTGGGTTTGACGGAGGAGGCGGTGATCGAATGCGTAACCCGGCTTAAAGATTCCGGCATCATTCGAAGAATCGGCGGTAATTTTGTTCCTGGAAAACTGGGGTTTGTCAGCACGCTATGCGCTGCAAAAGTCCCGGAAGATAAAATTGACGCATTCGCCGGTCTGGTAAATCAATTTCCCGGTGTGACCCATAATTATCAGCGGGATGACGCATTCAACATCTGGTTCACCTTTATTGCACCTTCGATGACTGAAATCGAGGAAAACCTGAAAATCATATCCCGGACAACCGGTATTACCGATATTTTAAATTTGCCGGCCACAAACGTATTTAAGATCAAGGCGAAATTTGATATCTGAAGCGGCACTGACGCTTTAGATGGTGGATCCGTATCGGGTGGCTATGCAGATTGAATGTCAGGACATTTCCTATCAATATCCCCGGACCGATACCCGCGTATTTGATCATCTGAACTGCCGGGTGACCGGGCCGGGGTTTCATGCCCTTTTTGGCCAGTCCGGCCTGGGAAAAACAACCCTTGCGCGGATGATCGCAGGGGAATTGACCGGGTATTCCGGCCGGATCCAGTCCGGCCGGAATACCGAAGTTCTTTATACCCACAACATGGAACGGTTTCCGGGATGGGCCGGTATCGGGGACTTGATGGCATCCACAACGCCGGTTTCGGGCAGGGACAGGCTGCATGCGCTGGTGGATGCATTCGGCATCGATTCCGTCATGAATTCCAGATTCAGCCAGCTGTCTCTGGGACAGAAAAACCGGGCCAATCTGATCCGCTATCTGCTTCAGGAATTTGATCTGCTCATTATGGATGAAAGCCTGGCCAATGTGGACGAAACCACCCGCGGCCGCATCATCATCACCCTGAAAACCCTGTTCCCGGAAAAAAGCTTTTTGTATATTTCCCATAACATGATGGAAATCGCCAAATTCTGCAATCAGATCATCGTGCTGAGAAGTACTGAGAAGCATCCGCAAACCAAAGTGATTTCCGGGCAAAACCTGATGCGTGAAAGCGGTTTTGCGATGAAAGACCTGGAGCAGACCATGCTGGAGATCGTTCATGCTTCATAGGCGCATGCAGCAGTTCGTTCTGGTCTATTTTATGGGACTGGTGGCGCTGCTTCTGGTAAAATATCTGCTGAACCTCTCGGATTATGTGATTCCGGGCCCGGTCGAAATCTGGCAGACCTGTCAATCCGTTTTTGCAAGATATGTTTTCAATGTCCTGGATACGCTGTGGATTGCGGTGCTCGGCCATATCATTTCGATCATTCTGGCCTTTCTGGTGGGAATTGTCGGGCGCAGGGATTCGTGGATCGGATCCCTGATCAAGGCGGCCGCCTATAACATTCAGGCGTATCCCATTGTGGCGGTGGCGCCTATATTCTTTATTCTGCTTGGGGACGGCCTGATCACCCGGCTGCTCATTGCGGTGATGATCTGCTATTTCCCCCTGCTGTTGTCGGTAATCGGCATTCTGTCCGAGCCGGTTGACAGCATCGAGCATTTTTATGTGGCGACAAACAGAATGAACTGGCGGCTTGAAGTCCGGATTCGGGCCTATGAAAACATCACCAAACTGACAACCGTCATTGCGGGCAGCGCCACCATGGCGATGGTCGGAACCATCGTTGCGGAATTCATTGCAGCGGACGCCGGCATCGGGTACAGTATCCGGACCGCGCTGTATCAGAGCGACCTGTCGAAAATTCTGACCGCCTTGTTTCTGATCGGCATCAGCACGTCGCTCTATCTCACCGCGCTGGAATGGGCGGGAAATGTGGTTCAGAAAAAGTGCCAGGCATAAGGCTGACGATTTAAGGCAGGGAACACAGATCGGATCGCCAGTTTCAATGATCCCTGGCAAAGGATGGGCTCGATGAAATATATTAAACCAATCGTTTGGATGGGGATCTGGCTTTTTCTGCTCGGGCGGGCTGCGGAATGCGCGGATTTGACGCCCGTGGCCTACCGCCTGAAGTGGCTTTTTAACGCCAGTGTCGTTGGAGATCTCTATGCGGACGTGCACGGGGCATTTGCCCGGCACGGCTTGATGGTTACGGTAAAGGAAGGCGGTCCTGAGCGCGATGCCATCAAGGAGCTTGAACTGGGATATGCCCAGTTCGGTGTGGCGTCTGCGGACCAGGTGATCCGGGCTGCGGCAAAGGGATCTCCCATTGTCGTGGTCGTTCAGCTCTTTCAGGTGAATCCGCTGCAATGGGTGTATCGATCCGACAAACTCCATTTCAGCAGCCCGGCGGACTTCAAGGGAAAAACTGTCGGAATTACTTTTGGCGGAAACGATGAAACCATTATGCGGACCCTTCTGGCCAAATTCGGCATCAGCGCGGCATCGGTTGATCTGTATAGCGTCCGCTACGACTACACGCCGTTTTATGAGGGAAAAGTCGATTTGTGGCCGGTTTATGTCAATGCCCAGGGAATTATCATTCAGGAAAAACTGGAGAAGACCGGAGAAAGGGTCAGCTTTTTCAATCCCGATGCATTCGGGGTGAAGTTTGTGGCAAATTCCGTGGTGACATCGCAAAAAATGTTCCGTGAACAGCCGGGCATCGTGACTGAATTTCGAAAGGCGCTGATCGAAGGCTGGCAGGATGCGGTTGCTCCGGAAAACAACGAAAAGGCGGTTACCGTCCTCAGCCAGTTTGACAGGGACACGCCGGTGGAGATCATCCGCAGGCAGCTTGCGGCAACCCGCGGCCTCATCAAGCCGGGTCCGGAAAGTGTTGTTGGAAGCATTGATGTTCCCGCCTGGAAGCAGACAGAGCAGATCATGCTGGATCAAAAACAGATTTCAGGATCGGTTCACCTGGATAAGATACTAAAACCGATTGACAGTATTCAATAAAATAGATTATTAATAAAATTTTATGATGCGGAGGCAGAAGATAATTGCCTCCGCTTGTGCTTTTAACCTGGGAAAGGAGAACGCGTAGTTATGGGAGGCAGCAAAAAGAAGGCCGAGAAAGAAAAACCCCTTGATAAAATGACGGTAAAAGAACTGAGAGATCTGGCAAAAGAATCGACGAACCTGACGGGAGTTTTCGGGATGAACAAACCGGAGCTCATCTCTGAAATCAAAAAAGTCCGCGGCATTGTTGAGGAAGTTTCCGCAAAATCCAACAGCACGGTTCGTGAGATCAAGAAAAAAATGCGGGAACTGAAGGTGGTTCAGGCAGCTGCCGTAAGTGAAGACAATCTGAGGATGGCCAGAATTTACAAGAAAAAAATCATCCGTTTGAAAAAACAGACCCGGAAAGCCTAAAAGGCCCGGAAATAAAAATTTTCTGCAAAGGCGCAACAGCTCCAGGAAAATGTGCTGCGTTTTTCCGGGCGTTGCGGCTTTGCGTATGGATTGAGGCATGATGATTGAACCGGATTCCATTGCATTTGATTTTGACGGCGTTCTGGCCGATACCATGACGCTGTTTCTCGACATTGCCAGAAAAGATTATCAGGTTGAACACCTTCGCTATGAAGACATCACCTGTTATATGCTGAAGGATTGTCTTGAAATGGATGCGGATCTGATCGAAATCATCATCCAACGGATACAGGATGGCAGTTATACGGTGCCGCTGAAGCCGATGGCAGGCGCGGTGGAAGTATTGACCCGGCTTGAAAAATGCAGCAGCCCGATCCTGTTTGTAACGGCCCGGCCCTATACCGGCCCGATTCTGGACTGGATGCAAAGCCTTCTGTCGCTGAATGCCGAGTCCATAAAGGTGATCACAACGGGATCATTTGACGCCAAAGCGGAAATTCTGCGGGACCACCGGGTTTCTTATTTTGTCGAGGACCGCCTGGAGACCTGTTTCCAGTTAAAAGATGCCGGCGTGGAACCGGTCGTATTCAGGCAGCCATGGAATCGGCAAACCCATCCGTTTCATGAAGTCGGTTCCTGGAAGGACATCCATTCTCTGATCGATTGGAATGAGGAAACCCCGTGAATTGAGCCCGGTAATTTCGCTGGTTCGGCATTTCATTGAGGCCCTTTCTTCAGAAAAAGGGTATTCCGTCAATACCTGCCGGGCGTATGCGCACGATCTTGAAGAATTTGCCGCATTCAGTGCGACATTCCTGGAAAAAGAATTACAGGAAGCATCCATCGCGCATCTGGATGCGCTGGCGATCCGTCGGTACATCGGCTATCTTCATAAAAAGAACACGAAGACTTCCATTGGCAGAAAGCTTTCAGCCATCCGGTCATTTTTCAGATTTCTCGTCCGGCAAGGCATACTGGATGCCAGTCCGGCAGAGATGATTCCCAATCCCCGAACCGAAAGTCCGATCCCGGTATTTCTTCCCATCGATGAGATGTTCAGGCTTCTGGATTCGGTTTCCGCGGATTCGCTTTCCGATCAGAGAGATCGGGCCATACTGGAAATGCTGTATTCGGCGGGGCTTCGCGTCTCGGAGCTGACTGCCATGAATGTCCAGGACGTGAATATCGACCAGTCCGTGATTCGGGTACGCGGAAAGGGAAACAAGGAGCGGATAACGCCGGTCGGGAAAAAGGCTCTGGCCGCTTTGAAGGCTTACCGGGAATGTCTGGGCCGGCAGTCGGGTATCGGGTTTTTTGAAAACGGGCCGCTGTTTCTGAATCTGCGAAACGGGCGGCTGACTTCCCGGTCGGTTGCCCGTATCCTGGATAAATGGGCGATAAAATGCAGTCTTTCCATGCCGGTATTTCCCCATGCCATGCGGCACAGCTTTGCAACACATCTGCTGGATTCCGGTGCGGATTTAAGGGTTGTGCAGGAGCTGCTGGGGCACAAGCGGCTGTCCACAACCCAGAAATATACCCATGTCAGCATGGACAAGCTGATGGAAATCTATGACAAGGCCCATCCCAGAAAGTGAGGTGACCCCGTTGGTATGTCACGGAACGACCATACTGGCGCTTCGGCACCAGGGCAAGGTGATTGTCGCCGGCGATGGCCAGGTGACGCTGAATGCCACCATTGTCAAGCACAAGGCCAAAAAAGTCAGGCGGATCTATAACGAGAAGATCATCGTGGGGTTTGCCGGAGCAACGGCGGATGCCCTGCATCTTTCCGAGCGGCTTGAAAGCAAACTGGAACGGTTCAACGGCAACCTCACCCGGGCTGCGGTTGAGCTGGCCAGAGAGTGGCGGACCGACAAATACCTGAGGCGGCTTGAAGCCATGATGATTGCCGTTGACGACAGCCGGACGTTTCTGCTGTCTGGAAACGGCGATATTATCGAGCCGGATGAGGGTGTCATCGGCATCGGCTCCGGGGGCACGATCGTTCAGGCTGTTGCCACGGCGCTGGTGCGGCATTCGCCCCTTGGGCCCCGGGAAATTGTTGAAAAAGCAATGGCCATTGCCGCCTCTCTTTGTGTTTACACCAATACGGACATCACGATAGAAGAAATAAGTGATACCCAATGAATTCTCTGAAACCATCTGAAATTGTAGTAGAACTGGATAAATACATTGTCGGGCAGCATCGCGCCAAGCGCTCCGTGGCCATTGCCCTCAGGAACCGCTGGCGCAGGCAGCAGGTCGCCGAAGACCTTCGCGATGAAATCGCTCCGAAAAACATTATCCTGATCGGACCCACCGGCGTGGGCAAGACAGAAATCGCCCGCCGGCTGTCCAAATTGACGGATTCCCCGTTTTACAAGGTTGAAGCTTCCAAGTTTACCGAGGTCGGTTACGTGGGCCGGGATGTTGAATCCATGATCCGGGACCTCCTGGAGCTGACCGTCAACCTGCTCAAGATCCGGGAACAGGATGACATCAAACCCAGGGCCGGTGCCATCGCCGAAGAAAGAATGCTGGATTTGCTCCTGCCGCCCAAACCCAGGCTCCAGCAGGGGGAACCCGCCAAGGAAACGCAGCTTGAGGTGGTGACCGCGGGTGTGGATGAATCGTTTTCCACCCGTGAGAAACTTCGCGGCATGCTGCGTGCCGGAAAACTGGACAGCCGGTATGTGGATCTGGATGTTCCCGACAGATCCATGCCCACCGTGGAAATTTTTTCCAATGTCGGCATGGAGGAAATGGGCATCAATTTTAAAGATATGCTGGGCGGGCTGCTGCCGAAGAACACGCGGCGAAGAAAGATCAAGGTTCCGGAGGCCATGGATCTGCTTTCTCAGGAAGAAGCCCAGAATCTGATCGATATGGACAAGGTGATCCGGCATGCCCGGGAAAAAGTGGAACAGTCAGGCATCATATTCCTGGATGAAATTGACAAGATCGTGGGCAAAAACGGCGGTCATGGCCCGGATGTTTCCCGGGAAGGGGTGCAGCGGGATTTGCTGCCCATTGTGGAAGGCTCTACTGTAACCACCAAGTACGGTCCGGTCAAAACCGACCATATTCTGTTTATCGCATCCGGCGCATTTCATACCATCAAACCATCGGATCTGATTCCGGAGCTTCAGGGCCGGTTCCCCATCCGGGTGGAACTGGATTCTCTGGGACGCCAGGATTTTATCAGAATTCTGACCGAACCTCAGAATTCCCTGATCCTACAGTACACGGAGCTGCTGAAAACCGAAGGCGTTCAGGTGACATTTGAAACCAGTGCCATCGAACGCATTGCCGCCATTGCCGAAGACGTCAACAACCTGACCGAGAACATCGGCGCCAGGCGGCTGCACACCCTGATGGAGTGCCTTCTGGACGACATTCTCTTTGATGCGCCGGATCTGGAGGAAAAAAAGATCGTCATCGACGGCGATCGCGTGGATACCAAGCTCAAAGCCATTAAGAGCAACGAAGATCTGAGCCGATATATATTATAGGCTAAAGGCCAAAGGCCAAAGGTTAAAGACTGAAGACTGAAGATTGAAGGAGTTCCTATGACCCCCAATGTCGCGGACATCCTGGTTGAATCCCTGCCATACATCCGCCGGTTTTCCGGAATGACCCTGGTGGTCAAATACGGCGGCCATGCCATGGTGGACGAACAGCTCAAAGCGGATTTCGCACAGGATATCACCCTGCTGAAATTTATCGGCCTGAATCCGGTCATCGTTCATGGCGGTGGGCCGCAGATCAACCAGGTGCTGAACCGCATGGGCATCTGCCCGCAGTTTGTACGCGGCATGCGGCTGACAGATGAGCCCACGATGGATGTGGTGGAAATGGTCCTGGGCGGGAAGGTGAACAAGGCCATTGTTGCCCAGATCAACCAGCATGGCGGAAAGGCCGTGGGCTTGAGCGGTAAGGACGGCGGGCTGATCACGGCCGAAAAGCTTCATATCGTCTATCAGCCGGATGAAAACAGCCCGCCGGAAATCATTGACCCGGGCCTGGTGGGCCAGGTGACGCAGATCAACCCTGCAATCATTCATACCCTGACCCAGCATGGATTTATTCCGGTGATCGCACCGGTGGGCGCCGGCGATGAAGGCGAAACCTACAACATCAATGCGGACTTGGTGGCAAGCCATGTGGCCATGGCCCTGACCGCCGGCCGGCTGATTCTGCTGACCGATGTGGATGGCATCATGGATGCTTCCGGAGCCCTGATCTCCTCGCTGAACGCGGAAATCGCCCATCGCATGATTCAGGAAAAAACCATTTCCGGCGGCATGATTCCCAAGGTGGAATACGCGCTGGAAGCCGTTGAGAGCGGGGTTCAGAAAGTGCATATCATCAACGGCACCCGGCGGCATGCGCTGCTGCTGGAACTTTTTACTGACAAAGGCATCGGAACAGAGGTTACATTATGACGGAACAGGCGGGAACGGATACCCGAAAATGGATGGCACAGGCAGACCGGGTGATGACCGCAACCTACAAGCGGACGCCGGTGGTGTTTTCACGGGGGAGCGGCTGCACCCTTTGGGATACCGAAGGCCGCGCTTATCTGGATTTTGTCGCCGGCATTGCAGTGTGCAATCTTGGCCATGCCCATCCCGCTGTGTCACATGCCTTGCTTGAACAGTCCAGGACCCTGGTTCATGTGTCCAATCTCTATTATACGATGCCGCAGACCGAACTGGCAGCCTGGCTGGTCGATCACAGCTTTGCGGACCGGGTCTTTTTCTGCAACAGCGGGGCCGAAGCCAACGAGGCAGCCATCAAGCTGGCCCGAAAATATTTCAAGGATAAAGAAGAGCCTGACCGGTACCGGATAATCTCCATGATTCAGTCCTTCCATGGCAGAACCCTGGGAACCCTTTCCGCGACCGGCCAGGATAAAATCAAGCAGGGGTTTTCTCCCATTCTGGAAGGCTTTGACTTTGTGCCTTTTAACGATATCGGGGCCATCCGTGAGAAAATCAGCGCATCGACCTGTGCCATTTTGCTGGAGCCGGTCCAGGGAGAAGGCGGCATCCGCAGTGCCGATCCGGAATTTCTTCGAAATGTGCGCCGGCTCTGCGATGAAACCGGAACCCTTCTTATTTTTGATGAGATTCAAACCGGAATCGGTCGAACCGGAAAACTCTTTGCGTATGAGCATTTCGGGATCGAGCCCGATATCATGACCCTTGCCAAGGCCCTTGCCAACGGACTGCCCATCGGGGCCATGCTGGCCAAAGAATCCGTGGCCGCCGCGTTTGTTCCCGGATCCCACGCTTCAACTTTCGGCGGCACGCCTCTGGTAACCGCGGCATCCCTGTGCGTTTTAAAAACCCTTGACCAGGAGAACATCATCGGGCATTGCGCGGAAGTGGGGCGGTATTTTAAGGAGCGGCTGCTGGAATTGAAAAGCCGGCACGATTCTGTTGTGGATGTCCGCGGACTGGGATTGCTGCTGGGAATGGAGATAGACACCGACGGCCTTCCGCTGGTCGAAGCCTGCCTTGCAAAAGGATTTGTGATCAATTGCGTTCAGGGAAACACCCTGCGGTTTATCCCGCCGCTGATTGTTCAGAAACCGGAAATCGACCGGCTGATCAACTGTCTGGATGAAATATTGTAAAAGGTGGAATGGTGAAGAAAGATTTGCTGACACTGCTGGATCTGACCAAATCAGATTGTGATGTGCTGTTTAAAAGAGCCATAGCGTTAAAAGAACGGCGAAAAAAAGGTGTCCGGGAAACCACACTTTCCGGAAAATCGCTGGGGCTGATATTTGATAAACCCTCCACGCGAACCCGGGTGTCGTTTGAGGCCGCCATGATTCAACTGGGCGGGACGCCGATTTTTATCAGCTCCAAAGACACTCAGATTTCCAGGGATGAGCCGGTCATGGACACGGCCAGAGTGCTCTCAAGCTATCTTGATTGCCTTGCAATCCGCACGTTTTCTCAGGATCTTCTGGAAGGCTTCGGAGCCTATGCAGCGATTCCGGTCATCAATGCGCTGACCGATCTTTACCATCCGACACAAGTGCTGAGCGATCTGATGACCATCATCGAATACAAGGGAGGGTATGAAGGCCTGAAGATCGCCTGGGTGGGAGACGGCAACAATGTGTCCCATTCCTGGATCAATGCCGCGGCTACGCTGGGGCTGAACCTGGCGCTGGCCTGTCCGGAAGGATATTTCCCGAATGCCGCCATTTTGAAGCGTGCACTGGATACCGGCACCGGCAGCATTTGCGTGGTTTCCGATCCCATCGCGGCAGTGCATGATGCCGATGTGATCTATACCGATGTGTGGGCCAGCATGGGCCAGGAAAGCGAGCATATTTCCCGAAAAAAAGTTTTCAAGGCCTATCAGGTGAACCGGGATCTTGTCCGGCATGCGCGAAAAGATGCCATTGTCATGCACTGCCTGCCGGCGCACCGGGGAGAGGAAATCAGCGAGGAACTGATGGACAGCCCTGTTCCGGTGATCTGGGATCAGTCTGAAAACAAAATGCACATGAATAAGGCCATCCTCGAAGCGCTCATGATAAAACTGTAAATACAAAAATTCGAAATCCGAATCTCGAAATTCGAAACAAGGAGAGTTGCAATGTCTGATCAGATCAAAAAAGTCGTTCTGGCCTATTCCGGCGGCCTGGATACATCGGTCATCTTAAAATGGCTCATCGAAACCTATCACTGCGAAGTGGTGACATTTTCCGCAAACATCGGCCAGGATGAAGATCTGGACCAGATTCGGGACAACGCGTTTAAAACAGGTGCTTCCAAGGCGTACGTGGAAGACTTGTCCGAAACCTTTGTAACGGATTATGTGTTTCCGGCGTTTCGGGCGAACGCCATTTATGAAGGGCAGTATCTTCTGGGGACATCACTGGCAAGACCCTTGATCGCCAAAAGGCAGATGGAAATCGCCAAAATTGAAGCCGCGGACGCCGTCAGTCACGGGGCAACCGGAAAAGGCAATGACCAGGTTCGCTTTGAGCTGACTTATTTTGCCATGGACCCGAACATCCGCATTATTGCGCCCTGGCGGGAATGGCGGCTGACTTCCCGGACCGCACTGATGGAATTTGCCGCCCAGCACGGCATCAAGGTTCCCACAACGCCTGCAAAGCCTTACAGCTCGGATGCGAATCTGCTGCATATCAGCTATGAAGGCGGGATTCTGGAAGATCCCTGGGCTGCCCCGCCAGACGACATCTTTACGCTGTCGGTATCTCCCAAGGATGCGCCGGATGCGCATGAAATTATTGAAATTACCTTTGATCAGGGAAATCCGGTGGCTGTAAACGGACAGGCCCTGTCTCCGGCGGCCCTGCTGCGGGAGCTGAACCGTCTTGGCGGCCGAAACGGTATCGGCCGGGCGGATATCGTGGAAAACCGGTTTGTGGGCATGAAATCCCGCGGTGTCTATGAGACACCGGGCGGAACCATTTTAAGGGCTGCCCATATGGCCATGGAATCCATCACCCTCGATCGGGAAGTCATGCATCTGCGGGATTCCCTGATTCCCAAATATGCGGAAATGGTATACTATGGATTCTGGTTTTCTCCGGAAATGCGCCTGCTCCAGAATCTGGTCGACGATACGCAGAAGAATGTCTGCGGCGTGGTGCGTCTTGAACTGTATAAGGGCAATTGCCGGGTTCTGGGAAGAAAATCGGACCGGTCTCTGTACAGCGTGGATTTTGCCACATTCGAAGATGATTCGGTATACCGCCAGAAAGACGCGGAAGGATTTATCCGGCTCAATGCGCTCAGGTTGAGAATCCAGAATTTGCTGAAATAGTGCCGGAATGTAACCCTTTTTTTAAATGCGAAATTCGAATTTTCCCTGAACGTCCTTTCCGTTCAGGCGCCATTTATTGAGGAACTCCATGATTGAGAAGCCCTGGGAAGGAAGGTTTTCGGAAAAAACCGACAGAGGTGTTGAACTCTTTACCTCATCCATCGATGTGGATAAGCGTCTGTACGCCTACGACATCGATGGCAGCATCGCCCACTGCCGGATGCTGGCCCATGTGTCCATCATTACGCACGAAGAGGCCGAAAAGCTGATCGAAGGGCTGGGTGTCATCAAGCGGGAAATCCAGCACGGCAAATTCCTGTTTGATCATGGCCTGGAAGATATCCACATGCACATCGAGACCCGGCTCTTTCAGGAAGTCGGCAAGGTCGCGCAGAAGCTGCACACGGCCAGAAGCCGGAATGACCAGGTGGCGCTGGATTCCCGAATGTATCTGCGGGAGGAAACCCGCACCATCATCCGGCTTCTGGATGCCTTGAGGACGGTGATCGTGACTCTGGCAGAGGAGAACCTGGATGTGATCATGCCCGGATATACCCATCTCCAGCGGGCCCAGCCGGTGCTGCTGTCGCATCATCTGCTGGCCTATTTCGAGATGTTTTCACGCGATCGGGCACGGTTCAGCGATGCCTTGAGGCGGATAAATGTTATGCCTCTGGGAAGCGCCGCCCTTGCCGGAACAACCTACCCGATCGACCGGCAGTATACGGCAGATCTGCTTCAGTTTCCGGAAGTTTCGGCCAACAGTATCGATTCGGTTTCGGACAGGGATTTCATGCTGGAATTTCTTTCCTGCGCCAGCATTGCCATGGTTCATTTCAGCAGGTTTTCCGAGGAGATGATTCTGTGGTCTTCCGCAGAATTCGGCTTTATCGGGCTTCCGGATGCATTTTCCACCGGGAGCAGCATCATGCCGCAGAAAAAGAATCCGGATGTGCCCGAGCTGGTCCGCGGGAAAGCCGGAAGGGTTTTTGGCGATCTGTTTGCGCTGTTAACCCTCATGAAGTCTTTGCCCCTTGCTTACAATCGGGATATGCAGGAGGACAAGCCCGCCGTGTTTGACGCCGTGGACACGTTGAAAGCCTGCATCGAGATTTATACGGCCATGCTGCCGAAACTCAGAATCAACAAGGAAATCCTGTATCAGGCAACCACAACCGGGTTTTTAAATGCCACGGATCTGGCCGATTATCTGGTTACCCGGGGGATGACGTTCCGCGAATCGCACAGTTGCGTGGGAAAGGCGGTGGGATATGCATCCAGCCTCAAAAAAGAGCTTCATGAGCTGACGCTGGAAGAGATGAAGTCCTTCTCGTCGCTGATTGCAGAAGATATCTTCAGTATCCTGACGCCCGAAGAAATGATCAACAGGCGGACGTCTTTCGGGGGAACGGCTCTGGAGAATGTCAAGGCAGCCATTCAATCGGCAAGGCAGGGCTTGTCGGAGGCGGTCTGCCCGTGAACGACAGGAAGATGCCGGCCGGCCGGTTTCCAATTAAACTTCTGATCGCGGCAATGCTGCTATGCCTGTGCATCGCCGGCTGCGGCAGAAAAGGAATGCCGGTCGCGCCACGGCTGCTTCCGCCGCAACCGGTAACGGATCTTCGTGTTCAGGTGGCCGGCAATCAGGTTGAACTGATCTGGTCTTTTTCAAAAGCCCTTTACGGGTCGGAGCCGATAAAAGGTTTTGGTGTGTTTCGTGCGTCAGAGGCGGTTTCCGAAAGCTGCGATACCTGCCCGGCTCTATTTAAGCGGTTAGCCGATGTTCCTTTCCTGGAAGGCCAGGACGGGGTATCTGTCATGACATATCGGGATACGCTTGAAAAAGGTGTCCGTTACCGGTATAAGGTAATCTGTTATTCGACGGGGCTTGGCAGTAAGGATTCGAATGTGGTGGCGGTGGAAGGGGAGTAGGCATGCATTATTTTCAATATCAAAACAATGAAATGTATTGTGAGGATGTTCCGGTCCAGGCCATTGCCCGGCAGGTGGGAACCCCGTTTTATCTTTACAGCCATGCAACGCTGACCCGGCATTTTAATGCCTTTAACGATGCGTTTGAAGGGCTTGACCGGCTGGTCTGTTTTTCGGCCAAGGCCAATACCAGCATGGCTGTCCTCAAGCTTCTGGCGAATCTGGGGAGCGGGCTGGATATTGTGTCGGGCGGGGAGCTTTACCGGGGGCTGGAGGCCGGGTTTTCTCCCGATCATATTGTGTATTCGGGCGTGGGAAAACGGGAGGATGAAATTGATTTTGCTCTGGAAACCGGCATTCTGATGTTCAATATCGAATCCCTGGAGGAACTGGAGCTGATCCAGCTTCGGGCCGCCGCTTTACATAAAAAGGCGTGTGTCGCCATTCGGGTCAACCCGGATGTCGATCCCAAGACCCATCCGTATATTTCAACCGGCCTGAAGAAGAACAAATTCGGGATTGACACGGAAAGCGCGCTTGCTGCCTATCAACGTGCCGGCCGGATGTCCCATGTTTCTGTTGTGGGAATTGATTGCCACATCGGCTCCCAGATTACTGAAATTCAGCCGTTCGAAGATGCGTTGAAAAGCCTCAAGAGCCTGATTCAACGGCTGGGAACAATGGGAATTCACATCCGGTATCTGGACATGGGCGGGGGTCTCGGGATCACCTACCGGGAAGAATCGCCGCCCCAGCCGGCGGAATATGCAGGGGCTATTTCCCGCGTTCTCGGAGATCTGAAAATTCAGCTGATTCTGGAACCCGGCCGGGTGATTGTGGGAAACGCGGGCATTTTGGTTACCAAGGTGCTGTACCGGAAAAAAGGGCTTGTCAAGGAATTCGTCATTACCGATGCGGCCATGAACGATCTGATGCGGCCCATTCTCTATAACGCTTACCATGAAGCCCTGCCGGTGGTTCAGCCGAAGGGGGAGCCCTTTACCGCGGACATTGTCGGCCCCATCTGCGAAACCGGAGATTTTCTTGCACAGGACCGGCAGCTCGCTCCTGTGCAAAGCGGCGACTTGCTGGCCTTGATGAGCGCGGGCGCCTACGGGTTTGTGATGTCCTCCAATTATTGCTCCAGGCTCCGGGCAGCCGAGGTCATGGTCAAAGGGGACAGGTTTGCGGTGATCAAGGATCGGGAAACCTATGCGGACCTGATTGCCGGGGAGACGGTGCCGGATTTTGTATAAAAAAGGGTGAATGATGCATCCAATAAATTTTTTCAAAATGAGCGGTTGCGGCAATGATTTTATCATCATTGACAACCGAAATCCGGTGATTGCGGAAAAAGACCTCGCCGCATTTATTGTAGGCGTATGCCGCAGAAAGATGTCTGTGGGCGCCGATGGCATCATTCTGATTGAAACATCGGATACCGTGGACTTTAAATGGCGGTTTTACAATTCAGACGGCAGCCTTGCGGAAATGTGCGGAAACGGCGCCAGGTGCGTTGCCAGATTTGCCTATATGAATGGGATTACCGGTCCGGATATGGCTTTTGAAACCCTGGCGGGGGTCGTTTCGGCATCGGTGTCAGAAACGGGCCGGGTCAAAATCAAGATGACGGATCCCCTGAATCTGAAACTCGACCAGCCCCTTGTCCTGAAAAGCGGGAAATATGCGGTCAGCAGCGTCAACACCGGAGTCCCCCACGCCGTGATGGTCGTGGACAATTTAGATGAAACACCTGTCAAGGAGATGGGAAAAGAAATCCGCTTTCATCCGGATTTTGCACCAGCCGGAACCAATGCCAATTTTGTTGCGGTCCGGCCGGACAAAATCGTTGCGGTTCGCACTTACGAGCGCGGTGTTGAAGATGAAACCCTGGCTTGCGGCACCGGCTGCGTTGCCAGTGCGCTGATTACGGCACGAAAATTCGGCCTGACGTCCCCGGTGACGCTGTTAACGCGAAGCGGCGGCCAGCTTCGCATTTATTTCACCCTGCATCAGGACGCCTATTCCGATGTTTATATGGAAGGGGATGCCCGTGTGATCTACCGGGCGGAGCTTTGTGAAGAGGCCTGGAATTATTGAATACGGCGCTTGGTCCTGCGCGGCTTAACCGGCTGACAATCTATCCATTTTGAAATTAGAATTTTGAATTTGTTTCGAATTTCGGATTTCGATATTCGGATTTTGCCCGAGCGGGCATTTCGTTCAGGCACGATCTGCTACGAACAAGGACGATTTTTATGACAATTACAATTGAAAAATCCGACCGGCTCAAAGCCCTTCCCCCTTATCTGTTCAAGGAAATTGACCGCCAGAAATCAGAAGCCCGTAAAAACGGCGTGGACATTATTGATCTTGGAGTCGGTGATCCGGATAAGCCGACTCCTGACCACATTATCGAAGCGCTGAACAAGGCTGCCCGTGATCCGGCCAATCACCGCTACCCTTCCTATTCGGGCATGGGCGCTTTTAACGAAGCGGTTGCAAAGTGGTATCAAAGGCGCTTTCAGGTTTCACTTTCCCCGGAAACGGAGGTCGTCACCCTGATCGGGTCCAAGGAAGGCATTGCCAATATTCCTTTGGCCCTGATCAACCCGGGAGATATCGGACTGGCGAGCAGTCCGGGATATCCCGTGTATAATACCGGAATCCAGTTTGCCGGCGGCCTGACATATTTTATGGATCTTCTCAAATCCAACCAGTTCCTGCCGGATCTGTCCGCCATTCCGGATTCGGTTGCCGCCAAAGCCAAACTGATGTTCATCAACTATCCCAACAATCCGACATCCGCCGTGGCGACCCCGGCGTTTTTCAAGGATGTGGTGGCGTTTGCGGAAAAGCACAACATCATCGTCTGTCACGATGCGGCCTATTCGGAAATGGCCTTTGACGGATACCGCCCCCCCAGTTTTCTGGAAACGGACGGCGCCAAAGCGGTGGGCGTTGAATTTCACTCCCTATCAAAAACCTATAACATGACCGGCTGGCGGCTCGGGTTTGCCGTGGGCAGAGCAGAAGTGATACAGGCACTGGGCCAGATCAAAAGCAACATTGATTCAGGTGCATTCCAGGCGGTTCAGGTTGCCGGGATTGCGGCTCTTGAAGGGGATCAGACCTGCGTGACGGACATGAACCGCGAGTATACGCTTCGCCGGGATATTCTGGTGGACGGCCTTCGCGAAATCGGTCTGTCCGTGGAAAAACCCCGCGCAACGTTTTATGTGTGGATTGAGATCCCCAAGGGGTATACTTCGACATCGTTCGCTTCCCATCTTCTGACCCGGGCCGGAATTGTGGCAACGCCGGGCAACGGCTTCGGTGCTCCCGGAGAAGGGTATGTCCGGATGGCTTTGACCGTTGGAGCCGAGCGGATGAAAGAAGCAGTGGCCAGGATGAAATCCGTGGGATTCTGAACATGCACTCGGCGTTTGTCGGCGTAGGTTCGAACCTGGGGCAGAAGCAGGATAACTGCTTGCAGGGGATTTCGGCGCTGTCTTCAAGCGGCCATTCCCGGCTGCTGAATCAGTCCCGGCTGTATCGCACCGAGCCGGTCGATTACCTGGACCAGGACTGGTTTGTGAATTGTGTCGTGCAGATCGAAACCAGCCTGGATCCCTTTGCGCTTCTGACTGTATTGCAGGATATCCAGAAAAAGGCGGGCCGGATTCAGGATGCCGTTCGTTTCGGCCCCCGGATACTGGACATGGACATCATTTTTTTTGATGCAACCGTCATCGATCATCCGGATCTGACCCTTCCGCATCCACGGATGCATCTCAGGCGGTTTGTGTTAAAACCGTTATGCGACATGGATCCGGCGTTGCGCCATCCCATCCTTGACCAGACGGTCCAGTATCTGCTGGACAACCTTGAAGATGCGGGACAGGGGATCGTTGAATTGACATGATTAGAATCATTGTACTCATCGCCGTCGGATATATCGGATTTCGTCTCTTGAAATCCTGGATCGTAAAGCATATAACGATTTCTCAGGCTGGACAAAATCAACCACCCGGCGAAATTGACGATATCATGATTCAGGATCCGGTTTGCCAGGTGTATTTCCCCAAAAGAAGCGGTGTCCATTTGCATCAGCATGGCAAAGATCTATACTTTTGCAGTCCGGAATGCCGCCAGCGGTATATTTCGAATTCATAACAGGCCGGGCAAGGCCCAAGTCTCATTGAAGCGCGGATGGCACTTCATGATGGACACAGACCTGAAACATCGAGCATTTTCATAAAAGGAGCAGTCCATTGAAATTTTTTCTTGATACGGCTAATATCGACGAGATTAAAGAAGCTTACAGCATGGGCATGGTGGATGGTGTCACCACCAACCCCAGTCTCATAGCCAAGGAAGGCCGGGATTTTGAAACCATCATCCGGGACATCTGTGAAATCGTGGATGGTCCCATCAGCGCGGAAGTGATCAGCCTGGATATGGAGGGGATGCTCAAAGAGGCCCGCCATCTGGCCGAAATTCATCGGAATATCGTGGTGAAGGTGCCGATGACGGTTGACGGCATCAAGGCCACACGCATTCTTTCGCAGGAAGGGATCGATACCAACGTCACCCTGGTTTTCTCACCGCTTCAGGCGCTGATGGCGGCCAAAGCGGGCGCCACCTATGTCAGTCCGTTTATCGGGCGGCTGGATGATATCTCCCAGGAAGGCATGGTCCTGATCGAGCAGATTGTTCAGATATTTGAAAACTATTCATTTCATACGCAGGTGATTGTGGCCAGCGTTCGCAATCCGCTCCATGTGCTGGATTCCGCATTGCTGGGTGCGGACATAGCGACGATTCCGTTTAATGTTCTGGCAAAATTTGCATCCCACCCCCTGACCGACAAGGGGATTCAATCCTTTTTAAATGACTGGAACAAGTCAAAAACATGCGGATAAACAGGCTTCAATTCGATAAGGCCGGAGACCTGCTGAGCCACCCGAATTTTCTGACCATGTGCCGGGTCGGCGCCATACCGGGGATCATTCTGCTCATGCTGTTTCCCAACCGCATCTGCTCGTTTCTGGCGGCGATTCTTTTCAGCGCGGCTGCCATCACCGATTATTTTGACGGGTTTATTGCGCGAAGCAGGGGGTTGACTTCGGAATTCGGGAAAATGATGGATCCCCTGGCCGACAAGCTTCTGGTATCATCCGCCTTTATCATGATTACTTCCCTGGGATGGGTTCCCGGATGGATCATCTGCATCATCATCGGCCGGGAGATAGCCATTACCGGACTTCGAAATGTAATGGCCGATAACAACGAAGATGTTTCCGCTTCAAATCTGGGTAAATACAAGACAGGTTTCCAGATCGCCGCCATCATCCCCTTGCTGATTCATTATCCGTATTTTGGACTCAATTTTCATGGCATCGGCATGTTCTTTCTGTGGGGGGCGCTCATCTTTACGGTCTGGTCAGGTCTGGATTACGGGTACCGTTTCAAGGGGTTTAAAGTCAAGCCATAAACGATTGAATTGAAAAAAGGGGTTGACAACGAGGGCCGAAAAAGTTAGATAGTTATTGTTTTGAGCGGGAATAACTCAGTGGTAGAGTGCAACCTTGCCAAGGTTGAAGTCGCGGGTTCAAATCCCGTTTCCCGCTCCATTTTTTTTGGCGGCATAGCCAAGTGGTAAGGCAACGGTCTGCAAAATCGTTATTCTCCGGTTCAAATCCGGATGCCGCCTCCATATAGAATATTCAAGGGCTGAAGTCATTCAGCCCTTTTTTTATGTGCCGGCATCGGAGCGATGTGAAGCTAGCCGCTGTTGGCCCGATTGATCTTTTATTGTCGGATTTCTCTTGCGGAGCTCATAGTAAACAACCAGTAAAAGAATAACCGGTGCAGCAAAACCAAGGAAAAACGGTCCGAGTGCCAGGGTGCGGTCGAGCCAGCTCGTGTCTTTTGTTGCGGCGTTCCAGATGGTAATGGATAGCGGAAAAATAGTAAAAAGAGCCGTCGGAAGCAAAAACCAGGCACTGCTTTTACCACCGGCTTTAGCGATGCGGGCGGAGAAAAAGGAAACTCCGGCCACCACGACAGCGGACAAAGCCCCCCACGCCATGCCGAAAAGACTGGATATCAGCGAACCGATTTGAAAAATAAGCAGCATTGCAATTACGGTAGCGAGGATGCGGCTGAGGGTTTTGTCTGTCATGAGGACTCCAAATGGTTTTTTCAGGGTGACCCACCTGTTTCCTTGCCATTAGCGGCATGTTTCAGTTCGATTACCGTTACTTCAGGCGGTGCCATGAAACGGATCGGCGGCCCCCAGGTCCCGGTACCTCTGCTCACATAAAGTGCGGCGTCCCGGGGAAGCAGTGAAAAACCTGTCTCAACGGGATAAAACAGATGGGTCAGCAGGTTGAAGGGAAATATCTGCCCTTTGTGGACATGTCCTGAAAGTTGCAGGTCAAAAAAACCCGGACTCTCCGGATCCACATCCGGACGGTGCTTGAGAAGCAGGGTGAATCCGTCCCGGGGAACCTTCGACAAAAGATTTTTTTCCTGAATCTGCCGCGAATGGGTGATTCTTTCAATCGTCGGGTCGTCAACTCCCACGACATGTATCAAACTGTCTGCTGTTATCTCTTCATTGCGAAGCACTTTAAACCCCGCCCGTTCGGTAAAATCGATGGCCTGATCCAGTCCCGCGTATACCTCGTGATTGCCGATCACGGCATACTTGCCGTATTTTGGCCGGATGTCCTGAAAGAGTTCGGCCAATCCTGTCATCCGGTTGATCTGTCCATCCACCAGGTCCCCGGTGGAAACAAGCATATCCGGCGAGGCCTCATTGATTTTTGCAATGATCCGCTTCAACCGTTCCTGCCGGACGATCAACCCCAGATGGACGTCGGATATCTGCACGATGGTGAGTTTACCGACTGCCGGCGAAATTTTCGATGTGGTGATGACAATCCGTTCGGTCCTGATGTCTCGGGCTTCGAAATAGCCATATATCGCCGTTACCATTCCCAAAGCAACCGGCAGAAGAAAAGCAGTGCGGCTTGAGGGAAGAAGTGCTGAAAAATCCCGGTGGAAAAGCATTCCGGCGCCATGAACAACCAGGCGGAAAATCTCCATGGCCAGTGAAGCGGAAAAAAAGAGGAAGATAAATCCCATCCAGAGGTAACCGGTATAGGCCGCAAACCTGGCGAGCACTTCCAGCCCCTGTTTTTCCATGACCCTGACCAGTGCCGGGGTAAGCACCATCAAAAGTAGAAAAATAGTCAGGCAGAGAGAAGGAATTATTCCCGGAGAAAACGCTGTTTTCACTTTCAGGAAAAAATAGAGATGGGTACTGCCATAAACAAGAAAAAAAATCAGGAAAAACAGACGCATCATCACCCCGCTGCGATCCGGCCAGACTTTACGGGTTCATGCCGGAACAGATAAGACGAAACAGTTTAAATTCGAAATCCGAATATCGAAATTCGAAACAAGGAAAAAAACAGAATACACAATGTGCAAATCAAGGCGTCTTCAAACTGGGAATCCGAGCTGTTTGGTCATCAGCACTTAGAATTTCTTTCGGATTTCGATATTCGAATTTTCCATCTCATCTCTTGATCGCCCGGATAGCCTCTGCGCGGTGATCAAGCTCCTTTGCAGCCTTCTCCCTGCCTGTTTTCAGATAGAGCGCGGCCATGTTTTCTAAACTTGCCGCCACATCGGGATGATCCGGACCGAATGCCTCCTCCATGATCGCCAGTGACCGTTTGAAGAGCGGCTCCGCCTGTGCGTACTGGCCTTGGGAATTGTAGAACAACGCAAGGTTGTTCAGGCTGGTGGCCACATCGGGATGATCCGGTCCCAGGGCCTTTTCACGGATTGCCAGGGAGCGTTTATAGAGCGGTTCCGCCTTTGCATACTAGCCTTGGGTGCGGTACAGTGCTGCAAGGTTGTTCAGGCTGGTGGCCACATCGGGATGATCCGGTCCCAGGGCCTTTTCCTTGATTGCCAGTGCGCGCTCGAAGAGCGGTTCGGCCTGTGCGTACTGACCTTGGGTTCTGTACAGCAGCGCAAGGTTATTGAGGCTGGTGGCCACATCGGGATGATCCGGTCCCAGGGCTTTTTCACGGATCGCCAGGGAGCGCTTATAGAGCGGTTCTGCCTTCGCATACAAACCTTGGGTGCGGTACAGCTCGGCAAGATTGCTGAGACTGGCGGCAACTGACGGGTGGTCCGGGCCGAGGACCTCCTCCATGATCTCCAGGGAGCGTTTGTAGAGCGGTTCTGCCTGCGCATACTGTCCCTGCGTGTCGTACAGTGCCGCAAGGTTGTTCAGGCTGGTGGCCACATCGGGATGATCCGGTCCCAGCGCCGTTTTCCATATTTCCAGGGAGCGTTTGTAGAGCGGTTCCGCCTGAGCGAACTGACCTTGTTTCATGTAAAGTCCTGCAAGGTTGTTCAGGCTTGCGGCCACATTCGGGTGGTCCGGACCCAGGGTTTTTTCCCAGATTGCCAGTGCGCGTTTGAAAATCGGCTCCGCCAGTGCATACTGGCCTTGGGTTCTATAAAGCAGCGCAAGGTTATTGAGGCTGGTGGCCACATCGGAATGATCCGGTCCCAGCGCCGTTTCGCGAATCTCCAGGGAGCGTTTGTAGAGCGGCTCCGCCTGTGCATACTGCCCTTGGGTATCATACAGCCCCGCGAGGTTGTCGAGGCTGGTGGCCACATTGGGATGATCCGGTCCCAGGGCCTTTTCCATGATCGCCAGCGAGCGTTTGTAAAGCGGCTCAGATTCCGTGTACTGCCCTTGATTGCGGTACAGTTCCGCAAGGTTGTTCAGGCTTGCGGCCACATTGGGGTGATCGGGGCCCAGGGTTTTTTCCCAGATTGCCAGGGAGCGTTTGTAAAGCGGCTCTGCCTGCGTATACTGCCCTTGGTCGTGGTACAGTTCCGCAAGGTTGTTCAGGCTGGTGGCCACATTGGGATGATCGGGCCCCAGGGTTTTTTCCCAGATTGCCAGGGAGCGTTTGTAAAGCGGTTCGGCCAGAGAGTACTGGCCTTGTTTCATGTAAAGACCAGCAAGGTTGTTCAGGCTCGTTGCCACATCGGGGTGATCGGGGCCCAGGGTTTTTTCCCAGATTGCCAGGGAGCGTTTGTAGAGCGGTTCCGCCTGTGCGTACTGGCCCTGGCTGCGGTACAGTCCTGCAAGATTGTTCAGGCTTTCAGCCGCATTGGGGGAATTGGCTCCTGCGATTTGCTCGGCGATCCCCAGCGCCTTTCTGGCGGAAATGACTGCACGATCGTAATTGCCCTGCCTGGACAGCGACATGATCTCTTTGTTGAGCCTCTCCCATTCGATATCCTGAACATGCAGCATATTGTAGGTTGTGAGTATTGCAAAAACCGCCCAGGGCACGAAGCACAAGGTCATCATCAGCAGCCGCTTGATCAACAGACGACGCGGCGGTTCAGGGAAAGGCATCGGCACGACGCCTGCCAATCGGGTCACTTTTTCATAATAATCCTGTCTCTTGATCGACAGGATGATCTCGGCAACACCGTTCAGTTTTATTGCCTTGTAGATCGAGACACTGTTTTTTGCCTGAAAATATAGAATCGCAACAAATGGAAAGGCGGCAATGATGATATAGTGAACTGCAGTCCGTGAACTGAATGCTGCCGTGAGTGACCCAAGCAGCAGAATCCAGAAAAGGTATCTCAGAAGGGTAATTTGAATGAAGTGTTTCCGGCAGACCGGCGACAATACGGAAAGCTTGCCTAAGGTGAATCGATGGTCCAGGTTTCGGCGTCGCGTGATTTTGAATGCATCTGAGGCCTTACCGCCACATACCACACAGGCTTTGGGAAGACTCGGGTGCTCTTCACCAAAATGACGTGAAAATCCTGCCGGAATTGTTGTGAAAAAAGTATTCAAATTATATCCGAGCCTGGCATGTTCACGAATTGTTTCCAGTTATCGCACCGGTCTCCACTTGCCGTCTCAGGCGGCATGCTGTCTCACCCATGCGGCATACTGGTCCATCCAGTTCTGAAGAAATTGTCTGCTGTCTGCGGCGATATTGCCGGCCGCGTCAAACAGCCCATCCTTAACATGGATGAATGCTTCCGGCTGGCCAAGCGTCGGTACGTCCAGATATGCGAGAACATTGCGCAAATGCTGCTGCGCAATAGCCGTGCCGATGGTACCGATCGAAGCGCCCAGCACACCGGCCGGTTTTCCCGCCCAGGCGTTCTGGCCATAAGGACGCGAAGCGTGGTCGATTGCATTTTTGAGGACGCCGGGCATCGAGCGGTTATATTCCGGCGTGACAAACAACAGACCATGCGCATCCTTGATCTCGTTTTTCAGCCGTTTGACGGATTCTGCCGGATTGGCGTCGTCGTCCTGGTTGTAAAGGGGCAGATCATCGATTTTCAGCTGTTTGAAGGAGAACTCCGGCGGCGCCAGTTTTACAATGGCGGTTGCCAGTTTGCGATTGAACGAATCCTTGCGAAGGCTTCCAACGACAACTGCGATATGATAAGTGTTCATGGCGATCTCCTTTTACTAAAACAGGTTTGTAGTGCATAAATATAATTCATCTGGCGCAGTTATCAACAGCAATATTTATAACAACTTGAAACCATGCATATATTGACTCAGTCGCGAACGGGAAACCGGTTTGTTTTTTGGCGGATATGAGTTCGTCACGAATAAAAAACCCCGTTCCGGGTATCCGGTAACGGGGTTTTGAACAGGGGGGTGATATTTATCGTTACTGTTTGCCGAAAATCTCGGGCGGCTTGACTTTGCTGCCGGTGGCGCCGGGAAAGTCGATAGTCCTGTAGGATTTCTCGTTGGTCTGGATCAGATGGTTGGATTCTTCCATGAAGTTGTTGTAACGTTTTTTGCATTCATAAAATCCGTGCCACCAGGAATAGTCAGGCGCCATCATGGCAGCGCCCATCCTGGCCCTGCGCCCCTCATGGTGCCACAATTCATAATATTCAACCTCCAGTCTCTCGTCAAAGAACCGGCTCTTGTCCAGCAGTCCTTTTGCATAGAGCTCATCCAGCGTTTTTTTGGCGGGTTTGAAATAGACGTCGTTGTATTCGTTAACCACCTTATCGAGTTTGACATAGTGAGAATCCACCCAGGTTTTCCCATGGCACTGCATACAGACGTCCTGCATCTTTTTCCGTTCGGCCTGCCAGTTGGTTTTGGCCGGAAACGCGGCAAAGTCCGAAGGCCGGACAGTCAGAGGCGCCTGAAGCTCCCAAGAAAGCCGTTCCGTCACGTCATGGCTGGTAAGCACCGGGCCCGAACCGGACATGTGGCAGGCGGCACAGGTGGGGGCTCTGTAATCCACACCCGGCGTCCAAGTTCCCGGGGCGGCATTCCAATTGTATTGATTGCCAAAGGCCGAATAGATGTCTCCGTGCTTGCTTTCCGTGAAAATCTCGATCTGTGGGTGATCCGGTCCCAGATGGCACTGGCCGCATGCTTCTGGTTTGCGGGCTTCCATTACCGAAAACCGGTGTCTCGTATGGCAACTGCTGCAACTGCCCTTGGAGCCGTCCATGTTGATGCGTCCGACGCCGACATTGGGCCAGGTATCCGGATCGAGCTGATCCCCTTTCATTTTCAATATGGTTCCGTGGCAGTGATAGCAGCCGGCAATCCGTTCCGTGTCGCTGTTCATGCCGTCATTCAGCCAGGGATCTATTTTCCAGATAATTTCGTCGGTATTGGCGTGTTTGCTGACGCTGAACTGCTTGGCCTCATCCGGATGGCAGCGGGAGCAATCCTTGGGCGTGACCACGGCAGAAATGGGCACCATGTATTCCTTGGTACCGTAAGTCAAATCGGATCGTTCATATTGTTTGTAATGGCTCTTGCTTACATCCGGATCGGTTTTGTCCGCCTTGTGGCAGTCATAACAGGTGATGTTGGCGCTGGCATGCCGGCTGTGTGCCCAGTCGTTAAAGAGTCCCGGATGCTCCCGTTTGTGGCATTCGATACAGGCAATGGCTTCCTTGGACATGCTGCGTTCAATGCGGAACTCTTTTTCTTTCGCGGTGTTCACTTGTGCCGGGGCGTCGGCAGCCCAACTGCTGGTCAGAGCAAGGACCGCCAAACTGCCACAGACCATTATCATACTCAAAACCCTTTTCATACGTCAGCCCCCTTTACTCATGTTGTTGGACTCCTGTCAGTCCGATGTCAAAAAGATTTGATGTAACCGGTATTTTTATTATAAAAATGGATATGATCCGATTCTAAAGACCTATGCCGCGATAGTCATCCTGGTATTGCTTGTACTGGTAAACCTGCGAGTCGTTATGAACAAGATTGCGATGGCAGTCCACACACCGTTTTTCATAACCGGGGCGCGGGTAAAGAACATCCCGGTGCGCCAGCATGGCGCCGCGTTTATTCGGAATATAGAGAATATTGCGATGACATTTCTGACATTGCTCGTTTTTAAAGGAGGCATAGGCAGCCTCGCGATTTTTGGCGTGATCGTAAGGCTTGTTGGTAAAAAAGTGTACGAAAAGATCTTTTACACCATGAAAGGTTTTGGCGTAGAAAAAATTGACGGTGTCGTGGGGTGCGGGCAGATGACAGTCCATGCAGTCTGCGACAAATCCCTGGGCATTATTGACGTGAGTTGAGGTTTGCCAGGTGTTGTAGGCGAACTGGATCTCATGGCAGGAGGCGCAGAACTGGGGTGTTGATGTTCGAACCATGGTATAGTAGGACATGCTGAAAAGCGGAAATGCGATGATGATGCCTGCAAGGACCAGTAATGTGCCGACAATGGTTTTTTTCATATCTTCACTTCCGTAGCAAGGGAGGGTGGCATGGATTTGGCCATGTCTTGTTCCAGGAAAACCCGATCGGGCTTGACGCGATTGCGATGATTGCATAAAAAGATCAAGCTGATTCTATCTTTAACAGAGACTGTTGTAAAATTGAGGTAAAAGGTTGTAAAGAAGATGTAAATATTGACTTTCGGAAGGTGCCGGATGTGCTTAACGCCGAACCCGGCGTTTCAGAAACACTGCTGGACGATAAATCAGACGATGCTGCCTGCCTATATCAAACAGAGAATATCCATTAAATTTTTTGGTCTGACGACGATTTTTATCGGCCTTGTCTTTGCCGTTCTGTATCTGTGGTTGTCCCAGCGTCAGGAAAAATTGATTCTGGCTCAGGTTGAAAAACAGGCCATTATCCTGCATCGGCAAATCGTGCTGACCCGGCAGTGGGTATCCGACCACCACTATGTGCTGGTGCCTGAGAGCAGGTCCGTTCACATGCCCGATCTTTCGGAGACACCCGAGCCGGACGAGCGTAATAACGTTAAATTTATTCGCGTCACTCCCGCCGAACTGACCAAACAACTGTCGGATTATGCCAGTCAAAGCAATCTGTATACGTTCACCCTGACCAATTTTAACGGGTTGAATCCGAAAAACCAGCCCGATCCGTTTGAATCCAAGGTGATCATGGAATATCGTGCTGCATCCGCTCTGTCCATGAGCCGGATCGAGTTTTCCAACGGCAAATATTTTTTCCGCTATACGGCGCCGCTGGTGGTCAGGGACAGCTGCCTGTCCTGTCATGCCAATTTTCACAGGAAGGTGGGTGATGTGGGAGGATGCATCAGCGTATTCATTCCGTTCAGCGAGGCCAGGGCCGCCATGCATCAGGAAAACATGTCCCTGCTTGTTGCGATGACGGGACTCACCGGCTCTGTTATTCTGGTGTTGTATCTTTTTACGCGGAGACTGATTTTCAAGCCTATCAGAGCCATTCGAAATGTTACTTCCCGGATCAGGGATGAAACCTTTAACGACATACAGACCGGTGACGGCGACGAGTTGAAGGATGTCATGGGTCTGTGTTATCTGATGGATCAGAAGCTGAAAAACCAGCATGAAGACCTGGAGCGGAAAATCAATGCGGCCACCGCGGATTTGCAGACCACCAATGTTAAACTGGAACAGGCCAATCAGCAGCTGGTCACGATTAACAACGCCAAATCCGAGTTTCTGTCGGATGTGTCTCATGAATTGAGGACCCCGTTGACGGCCATCAGGGGTGCTGTGGACATTCTTGTCCGAAAGGCATCCTGCAGTGATCCCGCCTATCTGGATATCATCCGCAAAAACACGGACTATCTCACGCGGGGCATTCTGGATTTTCTCGACTATTCCAGAATCGAATCCCGGCATCTGGATCTGGATCTTTCCCCCCACCAGCTGGCACCCATCATTCGGGAGGCCATTGACGCGCAGCGGTATATTGCACAGGATAAGGGGGTGGATATCGTCTTTGAATGCGAAGGGGACACGATCGTGTCCTGCGACCGGCATCGCGTCCATCAGATTGTGACCAATCTCTTATCCAATGCGCTGAAATTCTCGCCCCCTGGAAGCACCGTGGCAGTTCAGATTCGTATCCTTCACAATACGGTTGAAGTTTCCATACAGGATCAGGGGCCGGGGATCCATCCGGAACACCAGGAGGTCATTTTCAACAAATTCTATCAGGCGCCGCAGGATGAGGGTAATAAAGCATTGCTGAAAGGCGGTTGGGGTATCGGGCTTGCCATCTGCAAAGGCTTGGTGGAAGCTCACGGCGGGCGTATCCGGGTGGTCAGCGAACCCGGCAGGGGCAGTACCTTCATTTTTTCTCTGGCCATTGATCCGATGGGAGCGGGAGATTGATCCAGTGACGGCACAACAAGGCAAAATCACGATTCTGGTTGTGGATGATGACGCGGATATTCTGACTATTTTAAAAGACAATCTGGAACTGGACGGCTATGTTGTCCAGACGGCTTCAAGCGGCGCGGATGCCATCCGGAACGCCGAAAAAAATGATATCGATCTGATCATTCTGGATCTCAAGTTGCCGGATCTGGACGGGATTCAGGTCTGCCGGGCCATTCGGACGCATTCGGCTGTTCCGATCATCATGCTTACCGCAAGGGATGGTGTATCTGACAAGGTGCTGGGGCTTGAGAGCGGCGCGGACGACTACATTGTCAAGCCTTTCGATTATCTCGAGCTGGCAGCCCGAATCCATGCCCGGCTTCGAAGGCGGGATGTTTTTCAACCCATCACAGCTCCATTGAAAGCGGGGGATCTGGTTTTGAACCCGGCCAATCGCGACGTGTTGATGAACGGGACCAAGCTGGATCTAACAAAAAAAGAATTCGATATCCTGAATCTGCTGTTTCAATATGCCGGCAACGTGGTGGACCGGGAAACGATCCGCAAATCCTTGTGGCCAAACCAGTCGATTTACAAATGGAGCCGCACCATCGACGTCCACATCCAGCACCTGCGCGCAAAACTGGAAGCAAATCCGGAAAATCCGCTTTACATCGTGACTGTTCAGGGCGTCGGGTACAAATTGAACTGCCCAGGCTGATTCCAGAAAGCAATCAGAGTATAGTTGTGTGAACCTTTGAGCAGTCCGTTTTTCAAACAGGAGGTGCAGCCGTACCGACCCGTCCGTTCCTCTGTCCGCTCGACCCCACAGGTGGTATCGGAAATCCGGGAAAGCATGCCTGAGAAGGGTGCTTTTCCCCACCTGGCGTGCCCCCGTCAATACTGTTACCGGAAATTGCTTGACGATCTCTTTGAGTCTAAGGATATCCTGCGCTCGATATAAATTGTTTCGTGTCGTGAAATAATTTCACTCATAAGTTGTGTTTAGCATAATTGCAATTCGAATACAAGGCTTCGGATTCGATGCATATCACACGAAAAGCCCGGCGGAAGCAGATTGACAAATCATAAATATGACATCATAATGATTTCAAGTAATGCAATCATAATGACGGGGCCTTGCACATGAAGCGGATTATCATCGACACGAATTTTTATGTCGCTTTCAAAAAGCGGGACGATGTCGCCGTTGCTACGTTGAGAAAAGCGGATTATATTGCTGTCAACACGGTTATCTTGGGTGAATTGCTGGCAGGTTTTCGTTGCGGAACCAGAGAGAAACAGAATCGGGAGGAACTGGATCTTTTTTTCGACTCACCCCGTGTGAATTTTCTTTCCGTTGACGACGAGACCGCTGAATTCTTTACCCAGATATTTGCCGACTTGAAACAAAATGGACGTCCCATTCCCACAAACGACCTGTGGATAGCGGCTTCGGCCATGCAGCACGGTTTGGCGCTGGCAACCTATGATGATCATTTCAAAAGCATCGGCGGTCTGTTGCTGGCAAACAAGATATAAAAGGAGAAATACCGATGGGAACAATAACCTTGCGCGGCGTAGATGAGCAGATTGCAGGCGCATTGAAGGCGCGGGCTGGAAAAGAGGATGCCAGCGTCAATACCGTTATGCTCAGAATTCTCAAGGAATCCCTGGGCCTTGAGAAGAAGAAGCGAAGCGTTTTTTACGACGATCTCGATCACCTGGCCGGCACCTGGAGCGAAGAGGATGCGGCCGAGTTTGAGCGGGCTTCCGCCGTGTTCGAAGCAGTGGATACGGATTTTTGGAAATGAGGTGGGCACAATGTTTTCTTGATCTACATTGCCATGTAAGTTGAAATTATTGATGTAATCGACAGAAATTATGACATTTTCGTGGAATAAAGTTATCAAAAGGAGAATGGCCATAACCCAAGTTTAACTTCTGGAACAGTCTGGATAACCAAGAAATTAATCTACTCGAAAGGAAATTAAGTCATGATTGTAGGCATATTAAAGGAAATAAAGACAGAGGAGAATCGGGTATGCATGACACCTGCCGGCGTCGAAGTCATGATCGCCAATGGGCATACCCTGCTGGTGGAAAAATCAGCAGGTATCGGCAGCGGGTTTGATGATGCTGCTTATGCCAAAGCAGGCGCGGAGATCGTGAGCACACCGGCGGAAATCTTTAAAAGATCCGACATGGTCATGCACGTTAAAGAACCGCTGCCCGCCGAGTACGATCTGATCCGTGAAGGGCAGATAATTTTCACTTATCTTCATCTTGCGGCGGACGAGAGACAGACTCGAGGCGCTCATTAAAAGCAAGGCCATTTGCATCGCTTACGAAACCATTCAGAAACCGGACGGATCCCTGCCGCTGCTGACCCCCATGAGTGAAGTGGCCGGTAGAATGGCGATCCAGCAAGGGGCCAAATATCTGGAAATGGCCCAGGGCGGTCGTGGGGTGCTGCTGGGCGGGGTGCCTGGCGTGGATCCCGCAAATGTGGTGGTGATCGGCGGCGGTATCGTCGGCATCAATGCCGCCAAGATGGCCTGCGGCCTGGGCGCCAAAGTCTATATACTGGATATGAATCTGGACCGGCTGCGGTATTTGAGCGATGTGATGCCGGCCAATTGCTTCAACCTGTATTCCAGCCCTGCCGCGGTTCGCGAACTGGTTAAACAGGCGCATGTGGTCGTGGGAGCCGTGCTGATTCCCGGCGCCAAGGCCCCCAAACTGGTTACCCGGGAGATGCTTAAAACCATGAAGCCGGGAGCGGTAATGGTGGATGTGGCGATTGATCAGGGCGGCTGTTTTGAAACTTCCAAAGCCACTACCCACGGCAACCCCATCTATACGGTGGAAAACGTGGTGCATTACTGTGTGGCCAATATGCCGGGCGCCGTGCCGCGGACATCGACACTGGCCCTGACCAATGCCACCCTGCCCTATGCGGTGAAGATTGCCAACAAGGGGTGGAAAAAAGCCATGCAGGACAATCCTGATATCAAACTCGGGGCCAATGTGGTTCAGGGGCATATCACCTATCAGGGGGTGGCCGATGCCTTTAATCTAAAATATGTTCCAATTGATACAGTGCTGTAAATCAATATTCAAAGAGATCTGCCAGGCCGGTGATGGAATCGGATGTGCCGATAAAATATAGCCGGCCTGGCAGATTCAGAGGAAGCATTTCGGATATTCGTTCCCTGCGGCTGCAGGTGGATGAATAATTGCAGGGAAAAATTCAAGCCGGCAGTCTTTTGCCGGGATAGTTTATCAACCTGAACAAGATCAGTCGGCTTTTGATCCGCCTTTCATGCCATAATCCCCCCTCAAGATTGTCTTTGTGCTCTTCTCAACCGACTCTGCGAAGAGATGAACATTCGCAAATGGCTTCCATGGTACCTGTCATTGCGATTCAGACTCGGGAACTGATCACCTGCTGATGCCAGGAAATCGGATCGCAAATGATCTTGACAGAACACGGGGCAGGTGCTACCCAAAAACTCAAAAACGCGATTCCGTATATCAATTTTCTTTCAAAAGACGTTCCTGCAAACATTCTGAGTGAGACTGCGAAAGGATCATCAATTATGCAAACCAAACCCCGAATTGCTTTCCTTGGCCTTGGCATCATGGGCCTGCCCATGGCCGGGCACCTGCTAAAGGCCGGCTTTCCAGTCACTGTTTACAATCGCACGGCCGACCGAGCCAAAGACCTGGTACTGGCAGGGGCCCGGCAGGCCGCAACCCCGGCAAAAGCCGCCTCAGGGGCGGACTTTGTCATCAGTATGGTCACAGACGGTCCGGACGTCGAAGCAGGTGCTTGTTGGACTCGACGGAGCCGTGCACGGGGCCCGGCCCGGCGCGGTGTTCATCGATATGTCCACCATCAGCCCGGAGACGGCCCGAAACCTGGCGGATGCGCTTTCCCGTCACCAGATCGAATTCCTGGACGCTCCGGTGAGCGGGGGGGACGTGGGTGCCCGAAACGCCACCTTGACCATCATGGTCGGCGGCAAGCAGGAGGTGTTCGAGAAGGCCCGGCCGGTGCTTGAAGTTATGGGCAATCGGCTCACCTATATCGGTCCGGCCGGGTCCGGCCAGGTGGTAAAGGCCTGCAACCAAGTGGTGTCGGCGGTCAACTTGCTGGCGGTATGCGAGGCCCTGGTGCTGGCAGAGAAAAACGGCATTGATCCGCAGACCATGATCCACGTGCTATCCGGCGGGGCATCCCAGTCCTGGTCACTGGAAAACCTGGGTACGCGCATCGTCAAGGGTGATTTTGCACCCGGGTTCATGGTCAAGCTGATGCAGAAGGACCTCGATATTGTCCTTTCCATGGCCTTGCGCAACAGCCTCACCCTGCCCGGGACCGACCTGGTACAACGGTTTATGGAGGACAGCACAGCGCACGGCGAGGCCGAGGAGGGAACCCAGGCACTTTACAAGGCGCTTAAACGGGCGGCGGGAAGATCAATCAAATGAAAGCTCATCAGGCCATTCGCGTTCATGGCCTTCTTCCGGGCCTTTTTTGCAGGCATCGATGACGCAGCGGCCCTCTTGCAGGGTCACATCCCGGCCCGGGTCCACGTTGTTGAAAAGCTTCCAGAGAATGAAGGAATTGTCGCCGATATCCACGTTGCTGTCATAGAAGAGCAAAAGGTTAAAGGGATGCAGGATTTCGGCGTTCAGCAGGCGTTCGGCAAAATAGCTTCCGGACAGGCCGGGCGCCTTTTGAACCTTTACGACCAGAATCCGGTTGCGACGGCCAGTATCTCCCTTGAGGATGCGAAGCGACAGGATGCCGTCACATGTCGATTGAATGCCGGAAAGAAGGGCGTCCTCGGTGAATTTTCCGGGCCGGACAACAGGAATGGGCAAATTCCGGTCGGGTTCTCCACTGATGCGGCCGGTTAAGTCGATTCCGATTTTGTTGCCGAAATTGGCAAAGGGCGAGGAATGGTCCAGAACGTCCAGGACGCCCTGGGCGTTCATGATGTCGGTGGTCAGATCAAAATTGTCCACAAGCTGCTGCATGACCTGATCCGGGTTCTTGGGATCAACGGTTTCATCCACAACGATAATGGCTTTGCAAAAACTCATCTGTCCCTGTCCCCAGAGGCCGGAAATGACTTTCTGGGCATGTCTGGGATATTCTTTCTTGATGGAAACGATAACGATGTTGTGAAATACCCCTTCCCAGGGAAGCCAGTAGTCCGTGATTTCCGGAAATACCGTCTGCAGCAGGGGAAGAAAGAGCCGCTCCGTAGCCTTGGCCAGATAACAGTCCTCCATGGGCGGCCGTCCCACAAGCGTTGCGCAGTATACCGGCGATTTTCGGTGGGTGATGGCCGTGACGTGAAATACCGGATAATCGTCTGCCAGGGAATAATAGCCCGTATGATCCCCGAACGGGCCTTCACGCCGCAGTTCATCCGGATCCACGTAGCCTTCAAGAACGAATTCGGCTTCGGCCGGCACTTCCAGATCGCAGGTCAGGCACCTGGCCATGGCAACCGGGGCGTTCCGGATAAAGCCGGCCAGAATCATTTCATCCACGTTCCGGGGCATGGGGGCCGTGGCAGCATAGATGGTGGCCGGATCCGCGCCGATGGCCACCGCCACCGGCATCCGTTTTCCGGCCTTTCGGTATTCGTTGAAATAATTGGAGCCGTCCTTATGGATATGCCAGTGCATGCCGGTGGTCCGGCGGTCGAAGACCTGCATCCGGTACATGCCCACATTGCGTTTTTGGGTGGAAAGGCTTTTTGTGACGACAAGCGGCAGGGTGATGAACCGGCCGGCATCCTGGGGCCAGCAGTGCAGAATCGGCATATCAAAGAGGTTGATGTCATCGCCCTTCAGAACCACCTGCTGGCAGGGCGGGACCTTGGCGCGGCTTTTCCGGGGAAAGAACCGCGATACGGAAAACGCCGTTGTCAGCATTCCCAGCATGTCCCGCAGATCTCTTGGCGGCGACATGTGGATGATTTCCCGGATCCTGTCCCCGAGGTGATCCAGGTTGTCGACGCCAAGGGCCAGACAGATCCGCTTCTGGCTGCCGAACAAATTGGTGGCGACCGGAAAAGGCGAGTCCTTCACCTTCTCGAAATAGAGCGCTTTTCCGCCCAGCGGGCTTTTGGATTCGGCATCGGTCAGTTTGCTGATCTCCAGAACAGCGGATACGGGATGCGAAACGGTTTTGAGTTCGCCTTCTTTTTTCAGGGCCTGAATGAACTCGCCCAGATTGGTGTATTTCATGGCTTTTCCTTCCTGATGTTAAGCGCCGCTCCATTCGGCAGCCAGATCATGGGAAATTCCCAGGTGATCCAGTACCCTGCCGACAGTGGCATTGACGATGTCCCGAACGCTTTCGGGCCGGTGGTAAAAGGCAGGAACCGGAGGATGCAGCACGGCGCCTGCCCGCGCCACCTTCAGCATGTTTTCCAGATGAATGGGGCTGAGCGGCGTCTCCCGCGGGAGCAGAATGAGTGGCCGTTTTTCCTTCAGGCACACGTCCGCGGACCGCACGACGAGATTGTCCGCAAGGCCCGCGGCAATGGCGGCAAGGGTCTTCATGGAGCAGGGGGCGATGACCATGCCGGCATGCCGGAAAGAGCCGCTGGCGGGCGGCGCAAAGAGGTTGTCCGGCGGGTATTCCTTTAAAATCGCCGATTCGTGCGTTACGAGATCGAATTCGGACTGCAGAAACGGCAGCATCGGGCCGGATATGCCCAGTTCATGGGCCATGACTTTGGCCCCGTAGTCCGATACGATCAAATGGACTTCGACCGGCCGCCGCAACAGCTCCGAAACCAGCACGGCGCCGTAAATGGCGCCGGATGCGCCGGTAATTGCCACGATTATTTTTTGGGTCATCGTTTGCCTCCTACCTTAATAATGCATCTCCCAGAATTCCCAGAAACAGGAGCATGGAGATGGCGCTGTTGGCATGAAAAAACGCCAGCTCGATATGGGCCAGATCATGGGGACGGATTACCCGGTGCTGAAAGACCAGCAGCACGCAGATGATCGCAAGGGCAAGCAGATAGGCCATTCCCAGATCAAATACAATGAAGAGCGCCATCAGCGACATGAAGGTGGCCACATGCAGGACGGATGATATGTGAAAGGCTGCCTTCACGCCGAGGCGCGAGGGAATCGAATACAGGCCGATTTCCCGGTCGAACTGGACATCCTGGCAGGCGTAGAGAATATCAAAGCCGGCAATATATGTCAGCAGCGCAGTGCATAAAATGAGAATGGCGGGTTCGAACCGACCGGTGACGGCGATCCAGGCTCCCAGCGGGGCCAGTGATATGCTCATTCCCAGATAGAGATGAGACAGAGACGTGAATCGCTTGGTGTAGGAGTAAAAAAACAGAATCACCAGAACCGGCATGGAGAGCCAGAAGCATAGATTGCTGATCATGGCCGAGGCCAGGATGAAAGCAAGGGAAAATCCCGATACAAAAAGAATCGCCGACAGCGAGGATACGGTTCCTGCGGGAATATGGCGGTCCGCGGTCCGCGGATTGAGCCTGTCAAAGCGGGCATCCACAATCCGGTTAAAGCCCATGGCGGCGGAACGGGCGCTGACCATGGCAACCAGTATCCAGAAAAAAACCTGAAGCGAGACCGCATTGTCGCGATGCGCCAGGACCACTGCGGACAGGGCAAAGGGCAGGGCAAAGACCGTGTGGCTGAATTTGATCATGCGGCCGAAATCCGCGATCTGGCGGGTCAGAGCGGATGCGGGTGCAGCGGCTGCGGTTCTGCCGGATTCCAGAAGATTCCAGGCGCAGATGTTCTGCTCCAGGTAGTTGAAAAACGCATACAGCAGCACGCCCAGGAGGCTCATGGCAATGATGCCGGTAAACATCTGCACATAATCAAAACGTCCCCATGCATCCATGATATAAAAGCCAAGACCGGTTGCCGTGGCAAAGGACTCCACGAAAAACAGCACGGCAATGCCGGTGCCGGTGCCGATGCGAAGGGCGGTAAAGCCCTGGGGAAGGGCCGCGGGAATCACCACGTGATAAAGGGCCTGAAGGTTGCCGCCGCCAAGGGACCGGAAGGATTGAATATATTTTTTATCCAGCCTCAGCACTGCGTCGCGCGTGGCCACTACAATCTGATAGCCCATGATCAGGGCGATCATGAGAATTTTCGGGGCATTTCCCAGCCCGAAGAGAATCAGAAAAATGGGCAGAAGAACGATCTTGGGGATTGGATAGGTTAAAAACAGAATCGGGGAGAGCAACCGGTCTGCGGTTCTGGAATATCCCGTCAGAATTCCCAGCGGAAAGCCCGCAAGCCAGGCAAGGGCCATGGCTGAGGATACGCGAAAGGCGCTGGCGCCGAAATGTTTCCAGAAGAGAGCGGTTTTCAGCGCATTCCCAAAGGCGGCGAACGCCTGTTCCGGAGGCGGCAGCATGACCGAAGAAAGCCCTAAGGAGCATAGCTTCCAGCAAAGGATAAGCAGCACGGCGGACAGGGAATATCGGACGGCCTGCATGATCAGCCTTCCAGGACCTTGCGGACTTCTTTGATTTTATTGAAATACGTGTCGCTCAAGCGGAAATTCTCCATGTCAAAAAACGGATTGTCCATCATGGCCCGAATCCGGGCCGGCCGCTTGCTGAGCACCAGGATGAACCGCCCCAGAAAAACAGCCTCTTCAACACTGTGGGTAACGATGGCAAAAGTCAAACTGTTTTTCCGCCACATGTCCTTCAGGACGGTCTGGAGATGTTCGCGGGTAAGGGCGTCCAGGGATGAAAACGGCTCATCCATCAGCAGGATGTCCGGCTCCGTTGCAATGGCTCTGGCAATGGCGACCCGCTGTTTTTGTCCGCCGCTCAGCTGGACCGGATACTGATGGGCATAAGGGGCAAGGCCCAGCTCCGAGAGAAGCGCTTTGGTTCTGGCGGTCCGAACCTCGGCAGGCATGTTCTGGATCTTCATGCCAAGAGCCACATTCTCAGAAAGGGTTTTCCAGGGGAATAGCCCGTAATCCTGCAGGATAATGGACGTCTTTCCGGGCCTGCTCCGGTTTCCCTGAATGCGGACCGCGCCGGCGGTGGCCGGAATCAGCCCGGCCATGATGGCAAGCAGGGTGGTTTTGCCGCACCCGGAGGGGCCGATGACGGCAAGTGACTCCCCGGCATTCAGGGAAAACGAAATGTCTTCCAGAACGGCTTCGCCGGCAGTTGTCAAATTTCTTGGTCAATCCGTCAACTTCTATCAATGCAGAAATCTCCTGACAGGCACCGGCGTTTCAGCAGGTCGCCTGAAATCCCCCTGGCCCCTCTTTCTCCGGAGGCGGGACCGTGACTCTTCCGTGATTCTCTCCTGCAGGGAGAATGAGTAAGGGTTCACGGGCCGGAAATGACCATGTCGGCATAAGCAATGCGTGTTTTGATCAACCCGTTTTTCAGCAGCCATTCCTGAACGGCCTGGACATCGGCCTCGGACGGAATGGCGCGGGCCGGAAAAACCGGAACCGGATAGCTGTCTTTTACGGCCAGGGGAAACTGGGTTTTTTCAATCAGAAGCCCTTTGTATGCCGACGGATCCGCGTTGATCAAATCGACTGCGGTATTGTAGGATTTTAAAAATCGCGGAATCAGGGCGCTGAGGGCAGGCCTGTTTTTCAGGTTGACGGCAAGAACCGTCAGGGCAGTATTCAGTTCCCGGTCATCCAGAACCACACGGGCGCCGCGGCTCTCGGCCAGGGTCAGAAGGGGCTCGGGTAACAGTGCGGCCGTCACCTGACCGGACAGGAGCATCTGCAGGCGGATCGGGATTTTCTTGATTTCCTGTTTGCTCACTTCACCGGGATTCATGTTCCGGGTGATCAGAAGCTGATCCAGAAGGTATTCAATGATCGTTGCACTGGAAATAGCCACCTCCTTTCCCTTGATTCCGTCAGGTTCGGTGATTCCGGACCCGGGAGCCACCGCTATTCCGAACATCCGAAACCTGGGATTGGTGTGAAAAGCGGTGGCGATGATCTGAAGCTGCTCGCCGCTCTGCACCAGAAGGACCGTGTTGAGGATATCCCCGAAATAACCGTCCAGTCTGCCTGCCTGAAGCGCGGCATCGCGTTCCAGCGCGCTTTGAAAGCTGATCAGCTCCAGATCGATGCCTTCTTTTTCAAAAAGACCTTTTTCCTGACCGACCAGAAGCGGCAGCACGTCCACGACCGGCAAAATGCCGACGCCAAGCTTTTCTCCCGGGGATGAAACCGCGGGAAACGCCAGGATCAGCAAAACGAGAAAAAAAGATAGCCTGTTTGAGAATGTGGCATTCATGGATCCCTCTCTGTCAGTTATAGTCGGCAATCACGCGCTGCAGAACCGTTTCCATCCGGTGATAATTCCTGTGGATATCATGCGCCCGTCGAACATGCCCGGCGGCTGCCTCGCCCATGCTTTTTTGCAGCGCCGCATCGTCCAGGATGCGGGAGATGGCATCTGTAAAAGCCTGCAGGTCATAGAGCGGCGTCAGAAACCCGGTCAGTTTGTCTGTCACCACTTCGGCAATGCCGCCGTTATGAAATGCAACCACCGGAAGACCGCAGGCCTGGGCCTCAAGATACACCATCCCCAGAGTTTCCCGGATTCCGGGAAAGGCAAAGACGTCACCGGCGCTGTAAAACCGGTACATCCGATCCCTTGGGATTTTCCCGGCAAACCGGACTTTTCCGGGAAGAAGTGATTGGGCAAAGGTTTCAATGGTGCTTCTCTCTTTGCCGTCTCCGGCGATGACCAGGTGTACGGGTCTTTTCCGCCGGCACAACGCGGCGCAGGCCTTAATTGTCCAGATCAGTCCTTCAGTCTTGACGCCGGGGCGGAACATGGCCGCCGAGAGCACCACCGAAGCGTTCTCAGGGATTTTCCACGACCGGCGGAGTTCGTTCCGGGCGCCGGCGTCAAAGGTAAACTGCTTCGGATCAATTCCCGGGGCAATGTAGGTCAGGCGGTCATCGGGAATCAGCCGCCGCAGATTGACAAGGTCTTCTTTCCGGTTGGAGAAAACATGGTCCGCCCGTATCAGTGACTGACGGTTCAGGACAAATCCCGGAAGGGTTTTGAAGTGCTTTCTCCGCCGGGTTGAGTAAATTCCCTGAAAAATAACATAGGGGATGGCAAGCCTTTGACAAACCCAGGGGCCGAGAAGATCCGGCGACTTGTAATACGCATGGTAGGTCAGCCAGAGGCCGGAGCGCTCTTGGCCAAGGATTCGGAGGGCGCGCAGCCGGTCCCGGACAACAATGGGCCACAGCCATGGCTTCCAGAATATCCACCGGGCCCGGAGCCGGCTGGGGTGAATGATCCGGTGGCCGCCGCCTTCCAGAAAATCCTGCAGGCCGGTGGCAATGGTCAGATCTCCGGACGGAAGATGAAAGCCAAGCGGTTTGAAAGGGGTATAATAACCGATGGTCGTCATCCCTGATGTTTCCTTGCGCAATAGTGCCTCACGCGCCGAGTGCCGCAGACAGATGCATCCGTGTCAAATCGGTCCGGCGCTGTTTTCCTGAAGTGCGCGGGTATAAAGTCCTGCCAGGTCGCCGATCAGGCTGCGGTTGTGAAAATCCCGGCCCACCCGGTCCCTGCCGGCGGCAATCAACGCCTTCCTCAGATCGGCATCCGTCAGTGCCCTGATCATGGCGCTGGCCAGGGCTTCGGGGTTTCCGGGATCCACCAGCAGGCCGGTTTTGCCGTTTTCAATAAGCTCAGGGATCGCGGAAACCCGTGTTGCGACCACGGGAACCCCCATTGCCATGCTTTCGATGCAAACATTGGGAATGCCGTCCCGGTCGCCATTGGCCGCGATTTCGCAGCCCAGAACAAAAAGGTCCGCCTGCCGGTACTGCCGGATGACCGCGTCGTGGGGGCATGTTCCCATCCACCGGGTCAGGGTTTCCAGCCCGAGTTCCCGAACCAGTTTCTTGAGCGAATCCCGCTCTTCCCCATCCCCGATCAGGGTGTGTTGAAAACGGAGCCCCCGGTCGCGCAGGATCCCCAGTGCCTTGTAAACAGTGGGGAGTCCTTTTTTGGCGGTAATGCGCGAGACGGTCAGAATCCGGTATGGCGGCGAAGGCGGTGCTCCGGTATTATGGCTGTAAAAAAGACCCACGTCAATGCCGTGATAGATGCGGAAAACGGGCGGCGCGGCAGCGCCCGAAAGCCGGGTCAGATGCTTCCGGTTGTATTCGGTGCAGGTGACCACAAACCGGGCATGGGCCATTTTTTCGCGAAGCTGTGACCGGATCCGTCGTATAAATGTCCTTGGCATGGGCCGTGAAACTGAACGGGATCCCTGAAAGCAGGCTGGCGAAAAAGGCGACGGATGTCGGCGAATGGGCGAAATGGGCATGAAAATGGGTGATGCGGCTGCCGGGCAGGAGTTTGTTGACCAGATAGCCTGCCTGGAACAGGTGCTTGAATGTGGCGGATTTGTGCGTGCGCAAAAAACGCCGGAAAGCCATTCGCAATGCCGCTGCATAGCGCCGGGGCTGTTTTGCCGCCAGCATCAGATTCTGCGGCAGCAGCACCGGCAGCCCGGCCAGAAAGGTTTCCGGAAGATAATCCACGGTTGCCTTGATCCGGCCGACGCTGGCGTGGGAAAACGTTTCCCTGGGCTGGCGCATCGATAAAATATGCAGGTTCAGGCCCTGCTCTTCCAGAAGCAGGATTTCATTTGAAATAAAGGTTTCGGAAATCCGGGGATAGCCTTTCAGGATCATCCCCAGTACGGGAATCTGCCGGCTCACGTTTCCGTGGTCCTGAACAGGTCGAGCCGCTCTCTCATGGCTTTCAGACCGGTCAAATGAAAACAGTTGATGGCGTTCTGGTAAGATTCCGGGTGATCCAGAAGGTGCATGATGTGTGCGCGAAGGGTTTGGGGGGACATGGCGTTCCAGGAAATGTAATCCACGAGGTTCTGGCCGTGAAGGGCCATGGCCCGGATCAGTTGCTCTTTACGAGGCGTTTCCCGGGGAATGACCAGTGAAACAGTTCCCTGAGAGAGGATTTCACAGATGGTATTATACCCGCCCATGGTCACCACCAGATCCGCGGCTGCCATGATATGCTCCATCCGCTGGTAAAATTCCCAGGTGCGGATCCCCAGGCGTTTTGCCCGTGAAAAAATTTCTTCCCGGTCGCGTTTGGGCATGAAAGGCCCGGTGATCAGAATGCTTCTGAAGGGCTGATTCTTGGGCGCTTCTTCCAGCATGCTCAGGAAATTATGCATGACCGCATGCCCGTCTCCGCCGCCGCCGGTGGTTACCAGAACCAGTTTTTCATCGGTCTTGATGGCGTATTTTTTTTTGATCCGGTTAACCGCATCCCTGCTGGGCATTTTCCGGGGAATGTAACCGGTAAAGCGCATTTTGCAGCTGACGGAATCCGGCATTTCATACTCGCAGATGGGGTCATACAGATCCTGATTGCCATAAATCCAGATTTCGCTGTAGAGTTCGTCCAGAATCTGATAGACGCCTTTTTTTTTCCAGTCGCTTCTGACAATCTCGGCCTCGTCCATGATATCCCGAAGACCCAGGATGGTGCGGGTCTTGGGAAGACATCGCCGCAGCCATTGAAGGGTGGGCAGCACTTCCTTGTTTAACCCAAGGGGCTCCTTGTCCACGATGAACAGATGGGGCTTGAAAGTCTGGGCTGTTGCGGTGATGATGTTGGTGCGAATATCCACGGCATGCTGCGGATTGATTTTGATGGACATGGGGAGGTATTCATCGTTGGTTTTTTTGATCATTCCCGGAATGCGCACAAAATCAACACGATCCGGGAACGGAAAGCGGCCGGCAATCGGAGAGCCGGTCAATATCAGCACATTGACATCCGGACCGGCCAGATGGGATGCAATGGCCATGGTGCGTCGAATATGACCCAGCCCATAGGTATCATGGGAATACATTAGAATATTATAAGTTGAGTTCTTGCCCATGCGATCACCGTTATTAATCAATACCGACTGCAAAATCTTCTCCATCTACCACAGACAGTAGGAAAATGACATAAGAAAAAAGAAGAATCTGTCATCCGCAGCATTTCTTGAATTTTTTTCCGCTGCCGCAGGGGCAGGGATCGTTTCTGCCGGTTTTTGGGGCCTGGCGGATAAATTGTTTGGGTTTGGGCGGACCGCCGTCCCAGAAAAACCAGGTTCCGTTTTCCTTTTTGAATTGTGCCAGTTCGTGGTGTTTGACCCGCTCGCCGTTTTCAGTATATTCCGCGATGAATTCAACGGTCCCTGCCGGATCTTCGCTGCCGCCACCGACCGTATGAATAATTTCCAGTTGATGCCAGACGGATTTTTGCGCCCATTGCCGGATATTGTTTTCAGAGTCCTGTTTTCTCTGGTCGGGATGGGTGGTACGGACGATATAATCCACATCGCTTCGGGTATATGCGGTATACCGGGACCGCATCAATGCTTCGGCTGTCGGCGCCGGTTTGATTCCCCGGATGAACGGTTCGCAGCATTCGCTGGATGGCTGCAATGAGCCGCAAGGGCAAGTTTCCATATAAAACTCCTTTATATTTAGAATTATTTTGAGATTTCGATATTCGAATTTATGCTGAACTTCATTGTCGCTCAAGCACAAATTGTTTCACAATAACCGCAAAATCACCGTCTGTCCAGTGGGACCCGAAAAAGACGGCAGGTATTGTCCCATAGCGCCTCCGCCAGTTCCTCCGGATCTTCTTGCCGCACTTCGGCCAGTTTGAGAAGAACAGATCGGACAAAGGCGGGCTCGTTTCTGCGCGTATGATTTTTTTCAGGTGCCGGCGTCAGGTACGGCGCATCCGTTTCAATCAGGATACGGTTTTGCGGTATCCCAGTCGCCAGTTTTCGCAGGTCTGCGCCGCGGCTCTGTATGGTTAAAATGCCGGTGATGCCGATAAAATACCCCAGATCCAGATACTGCGTCAGTTCCGATCGGGTGCCGCTGAAACAGTGGATGACACCGTTTCCGGGATGCCGGTGGTATTGCTTCAGGAGATCCAGCAGCCGGCCCCTGCTTTCCCTTTCATGAAAAATGACCGGAAGCCCCCGGTCATCGGCTGCTGTCAGTTGGCGGATCAGCCATTTTTCCTGGATGTCCTGGGGAGAGTACATTCGGTTGAAATCCAGACCGATTTCTCCCCATGCCAGCACATTGGGGTGTCCGGCAAGTTTTTCGAGTGTTTCCATGTCGGATTCGCCGGCTTCCGAGGCATCATGGGGATGGAAGCCCACGGCTGCAAAGATTTCCTGGTGGGCTTCAGACAGTGCCACGGCCTTCAGTGAGGTCTTGAGGTTGATGCCGGCAATCATCATGGCGGATACGCCGGCGTTTCGGGCGCGCTGCAGGACGGGATCAAAATCCGGGTCATAAACGCTGTCATCCAGATGACAGTGGCTGTCAAACAGTTTCATGAAATTCCTTCAAGTTTTTGCAGGGCCTGGGCGGCGATACGGGTCAGCCGGGGAAATTCCGATTCCCGGAGCTGTGACAGGGATCGGTTCAGCATTTTTAGCGCCGCCGGAATATAGGAATCAAAGGCTGCCTTGCCCTTGACGCGCGTCAGAAATCCAAATGCGCCCAGGATCTGAAGATTGCGGGTGATGCGGCAATACCGATATGAACTGGCAAAAGAAACCGGTTCAACGGAAACCCGAGCGGACAGGGTCTGAATGCAAAAATCCAGAATTCTGTCCTGAAGGCTCTGGCTCAGGTCCACATAGGGGTCTATCAGCAGAGAGGCCAGATCATACTGCAGCGGGCCGATCCGGCCGCCTTGAAAATCAATGGCGTAGATGCGGCTGTCCTTCACCATGAGGTTCCGGGACTGAAAATCACGGTGCATGAATCCGTTCATGGACCCGTTTAAAGCCAGTTCTGCCAGGGCGTCGAATTCATCCATCATGTCCGCAAATCGGATATCCAGGTTCAGGTAGCCATTTAAAAACGCCTCGACAAAATACCGGCATTCTTTTTCTCGTATCAGGGCCGTGTCATAGATCGTCGTCTGGTATGTCCAGGAAGGATCAAAGCCGCCGCCCCCATCGACTGAAAGCGCAATCAGCAACCGGATCGCAGCCTGATACCAGGTGAATATTTCATCGGTATTGCGCAAACTCTGCACAACAGACTGCAGGTGGACACTTCCGAGGTCTTCCACGATGGCCAGTCCGGCAAATGAATCCGCCTGGTAAATTCGGGGAACCGAAATCCCCTTGTCAAATAAATGCCTGCCGATGGCGACAAAGGCGTCGCACTCGCAGCGAATGTCCTGTCGGCTGTGAATGCCGTGATCCGCGACAACCACAGAATGCCCGCAGGAAAAAACCCGTGACCAGAGCCTGTCCGATCCGTCCCCGGCAATGCGGGTTGAAGTTGTCGGAAAGATGGGCGCATCGGGGAATGCCTGTTGAAACGCCCGGGGCAACAGCTGATCCAGGACCGCGGACTGATACTGATGCGGCGTGCCGATATCCTTCCAGTAGCAATTTTCCGGTGTGAATGCCTGGATGGTCAGGCCTTTTTTAATCAGGGTCCTGTAAAGATCGATGCTGCTGGAAGAAGGGGCTTCTAAGATGTATTCCAGAACGTGCGGATTGATGACCTGAATGCCGGTAAACGTGAGCTTCGGCAAACCAGAGTCTGAAAACGCAGCATCACCGTCATCAAAGCCGATGACGCACTGGTTGGCGTCCATGGATACCGTATTGATTTGCGGAAAATCGTGAAGTACCAGCGTGACAGGATGACCGTGATGCTGATGAAAGTCATAAACGGCCTTCAGGTCCATGTCCGTTACAATGTCCCCGTTGATGACCATGAACGGGTCCGTATCCCAGAAGCCGCGGACATTGTGAATGGCGCCGCCCGTGCCCAGAATCCGGGGCTCGTAAGTGGTCTGAACGGGAATGGCATAGTGCTGCGCTGCCAGAAACGCCTCGATATCCTGATGCAGGTGATGGGTATTGATCATGATTGCCCGGCATCCGGCATGAATCAGGCTCTGAATGATCCGGTCCAGCAGCGGCTTTCCGTTAACGGGAAACAGGGGTTTGGGAATGCTGCGGGTGTGCGGCAGCAGACGCGTACCCAGGCCCGCGCATAATATGAGTGCTTTCATGAAATTAGAGGACGATGATCACGGGTGATTTTCCCATTGCCTTCAGGATGACAGCAACCGCAGGTATTTTTGAATGGCGTCGGCATATAATTCTATCTGCTCTTTATCCTCAGATCCGGTAACACCGTGGGTGATGAAAAAATCTTCGGCATTTTTGTAATTGATTTTGGACAAGGCCTCCTTATGCGCGATTTCACGGCGTTTGTACATCCGATTTCCCCGTGAGAGAATTTTTTTGGCGCGGCCATCGGCATCCACAGTATTTTTGGGGTATCGCATGAAGAAATTCAGAACGACCCAGTAGGATTCAAAATAAGTTTTGATGAATCTTGCGAAGATTCTCAGTTTTCTGAAACCCACGGACGTGATGTTGTAGGTTTCCGGCAGCATGGGGTGCGGGATGATAATGGCATCATCAATAAAGGCTTTCAGGGATTTCCGGACATAATAATCAGAAGTTTTGTCAACATCATAGGCAAATTCATTTTTAAAGAAATTCTGCAAAAAAGCATAACCGGGCTGGATGTCCGAAGTGGAAAACTGAAAGGCATCCCTGTCCAGAATGGTCAGCGCCGTAAAGACCGCAGGAACAAAGAAAATGATGCAGTTGTTTTTATAGTATTCCAGAATAGGGCGTTTAGCGACGACAACTTTATACTCGGTTTTGGAAAATGTCTCGCTCTCCTTATCGGAGAACCGCTCAACGAATTTGCGATTCACATATGCATCCAGTACCTGCTGAATCGCGTGGGCGGGATCCATCATCAGGGTGTCTGCCAGTTTTGCCCCGGTTGCATACAGATAGCTCATGTATACTTCAATGTCTTTGAAAAGGTCATCAAAGGCAAATCGCTTCTGGGACAGGTTCAGCAGCGCGCCGGCCGCCAGTGCATGCGGGGTGACGACCGATACGCTGTCGATTGCGTTAATTATCCTGAACCCCAGATTCCGGCAGAGCTCATTGTTCTGTTTGGACGTCATATCCTGAATCGACAGCCCGCTCTGAGCCTGAAGGTTGTTCAAGGATATGGGCTCATGAAAATTGATGTAGATTCTGCCATATCGTTTTTTCAGGAGTTTTCTGGCCTTTATCACCTGCATGAAGCTTTCCGGCTTTTTCTGTCCGCCTTCCAGTTCGTGAAGGTATGAGCCTTCTTCCAGTACCCGATCATAGCCGACATAAATGGGAACAAATACCAAATCCTTGCAGGCGCCCTGTTTGAAGGATTCCAGGAGAATGGACAGGAGCCCCAGTTTCGGCAGGATGAGTTTTCCGGTGCGGCTCCTTCCGCCTTCGATAAAGAATTCAACGTTGAAACCATCTTCGAGGAGTTTGAGGATATACTCGGAAAACACTTTTGAATACAGTACCGCACCTTTAAAGGATCTTCGGATAAAAAAAGCGCCGCACCCTCTGAACAAAGGGCCAATGGGCCAGAAAGACAGATTTTTTCCCGCGGCGATCAGGGGGCAGGGCATATTGTTCATGTGCATCAGATAGGACAGGATCAGATAATCAATATGGCTTTTGTGGCAGGGGATAAAAACGAGCGGGCCTTTTAAAGAGGCGGTTTTGACCCGATTCAGTCCTTCGGTATCCAGGGTCACACCGTCGAACATGACGCGGATAATCCAGTCAACGATCCTGGCGGCGATGCTGATGATGGAAGGATTATAGCGGGCCGCAATTTCATCCAGATGCTCATCGGCCTGTTTGTGTATTTTATGGAGGGGAATGCTTTTCACCTGGGCATGATGCTCCATAAAATTTCTCAGACGGTCATGGGTTAAAATGGATTCCTTGAACTCGTCGGGAGATTTCAATACAGGCCCGATGGTGCTGACCCGGTGCCGGTTGATTTGCAGGAGCAGCTGTTTTCGAAGAAGCCGTGAAAGAATATCAGCGGATTTTCCCTGATGGCTGTTCTGGTTAAGAAACCACTGCAGATTGAGCGGCTCGGAAACTTCCACAAAGAGTTTTCCGGGGTTCTTGAACAAGGTTATCAGGCGCCTGATTCTGCCGGGATTGATTTCCGTGCCGAACATCATGTCCAGTAGGCTCGATGTGGATCGATCCGGAAATTTGCTGAAAAACATGACCAGGGGGACAATGACAATCGGCTTTTCCATGGCCTGCTGAATTTCAACAAGATGCTGAACCGGATCGGCTTTGGATTTTACAAATCGCTGATAAAATCCATCGTCTTCCACCAAGGAGATCAGAGCCGATGTGCCGGTGGTCAGCTTTTCCTGAATATAGCCGGAATCGTACGGACGGGGCAGGGCAAAGTGGCGAAAAAAATAATCCAGGTGAAATACGACGATGCGAACCAGATGCATCAGGGGTTGCCAGAAAAAAATCCGGTAACCGCATCCGATTTCAGGGAATTTCAAATGTAATTGCTGGAAGCGGGTGTAATAAAACAGCCATTCAAAATAGCTCTTGTTTTTATGAACATAAACAATCACGGTATCTTCCGGAAACTGTCCGAGGGATTTGATCTGGTCTTCCTGGAGTTTGATTCCGGAATAAAACAGCTTGAAAAAACCAGTGATGAAAAAACTGATATGCCGGGGAAGGTAACAGGAATAATACTGGCGTTTGCCTTGGAGTATCCAGTCAATGCAGCGATTATAGCTTGTTTTCAAGGCTGAAAAAGACATGATTTTCATAAGCGCACCCTGCAAATTGAAATTGATATAAAAACGACACCAGTAGGGATCAAAATATCAAAGGCGGATTTTCATTGCAATATTTAAAATCCCGCGTATAAATTAAATCTAACGGTTAATGGCAAGAGGCAACAACAGCGTAACAGCCACAGCTCATAATCCAATTTGCTTCAAATAATTCCGAAAGCATTCAGGCGCGCGAAATCAAGCGATTATCGATGGCTGTACTTTTCAATACTTATAAGGAGGTGCTGAATGGAAAAACAAGACGTTGTCAATATCGCAGAAGGGTTGAGGCTCATTGAATTGGGTGTCGAGAAAATTCAGGGCGTGATGCGGGAAAAGAATATCAAATCGCTCAAGGATATTGCGGCCGAGCTGATCCCTTTTTTCAAGGAAGACGATCATGAGTTGACGGATTCGGTCATCCAGCGGCTGGAAAAAAAATAAACATCGGGCAATAGGCAATGGGTCATTTTTTTCATAGCCTATCGCCTATTGCCTATCGCCCGTCATATCAGACAGTCCGCCACCAGTTCCCACAGGTATTTTACAACAAGATGTTCCATGCCATATTCGGCTTTGATGGCATTCAGCTGACCGTGGCAGCTGTGGCACGGCACAACCACCATGGATGCGCCGGTTGCCTGAATCTGCTCCATTTTTTTTCTGCCGTAAAAAATCCGTTCGGTATTGTAGCCGGTCGTCAGCGTTCCGCCGCCCCCGCCGCAGCAGTACTGGCTGTCCCGGGTGGGGTACATGTCCACCCAGTTTTCCATGCACTGGCTCAGGATCCACCGGGGCTCATCATAGAATCCGTATCCGAAAATCCGCTCAGCCTTCCTGCCGTAATTGCAGGGATCGTGATAGGTGGCCAGCACGCCGCTGAACCGGGATTTATCCAGGCGGATTCTTCCCTCCTGTATGTAGTTCTTTAGCAGTTCAAATACCGTAAAGGTGCCAAAGGATTTCAAAGCTTCGGGATACCATTTTTCAAGACCAGACCTGGTCGCAAGATAGGCATGCCCTCATTCCGGCCACAGGAGATTTTTGGCCTTCAGCCTGGCCATGTTTTCCGCAATCCGGCCGGCCATGACTTTCATGGCCGGATCATCTCCTGTGAACATGCCCCAGTTGGTGCCTTCCCAGTTTTCGGAAGGGATGGTCCAGTCCTCGCCTGCTGCATAAAATATTTTCCACCAGTGCTTGAGATCTTCGGTATGGGTATTGACCAGTTTATTGTGAATGGTGGTCAGGATATTGGCGCCTTCCTTGTCAACGGAGACGGTAAACCCTTCGAAGCCGGGTTCCTGGGCGATTTCTTCGGCCACATCTTCAAGGATGAAGACAAAGTCTTCTTTGGGAAGGCCCAGGTTGTTGCCGGTTTTAAGAGCTGCTTCCAGGCCTTTGTGAAGAATTCCCGGCACCTTGTCCCGGTCTCTGAGGGAGCGGATTCCCCGCATCAGATCCGGAATGTGAATGCCCATGGGACAGACATGTTCGCATTTCCCGCACATCGTACAGATCCAGGGCCATCTGGATTCAACCAGTTCATTTTGCAGACCCAGCGAAACCATGCGTATGATTTTTCGGGGATCAAACCCGTCTATTCCCGAAACCGGGCAGGTCCCGGAGCATATGGCGCAGGTCAGACAATGATCCTGATCAAACGGCCAGTTCTTGAACAGATCTTGATTCAGGCAATTCATGGAAATGGGTGCAGTCGTCGTCATAATAAGATCCAATATGAATGAAAGGGGTCAACAATGTTCCGTTCAGGCGTTATTTAGCGGTTTGCAAGACTCCGGCTTCCGCGATCTCTTTTTCGAACTGATTGGCGGTTTCGGCAAATTCCGCGGCCATGTTCGCGGCCAGGGTTTTTAAAAGCAGTCTGTTCGGGTCAATGCCGATTTGTTTGAGCATGTTCTTCAGATGCGCCGTGCGCCGTGCAGCCAGAACATTTCCCCGCTCCGAATGGCAGTTGCCTTCATGACAGGTAAGCACCAGAACACCGTCTGCCCGATGCCGAAAGGCGGCCAGGAGATATTCCGCGGAAATGCAGCCTGAGCAGGGCACTTCTATGACGGAAAGCCTTTTGGGAAGTTTCAGTCCCGCAAGGGTGGCCATTTCTTTGGCGCGGCCTGCGGACCGGCTGCAGCAGAAGGCAACCAGAAATGGGGACAAGGAAGCGGTATCGTGGGAAGCCGGCTGAAGACGATCCGAAACCGTCTGGATGTCCAGATCGTCAATGCGGATGGCTTTTGCAGGGCATTCCGCTGCGCACATGCCGCAGCGTTCGCAGGCGTCCGCTATCACAACCGGCCGGGTGTTAAGCGTAATGGCGTGATAGGGGCAAAGCCTGAAACAGGTCAGGCATCGGACGCAGGCGCCGGCATTGATTTCCGCCTTGTTGCCGGGGGGTGTCAGCGCTTCTTTTGCCTGCGAAAGCAGGGTGATGACGGTTTCCTGAATTTCGGCCTGTTGGGCTGAAGGCGACAGTATCCCCCGTGATGCACCGGCGGCCAGAATGCCCTTTCGGTTGGTGAATACGCTTAGCCGGTGGACATTATCCGACTGGATGTATCCGGCCGAATCCGTGTCCAGGCAGAAAACTGTGGCCAGTTCCTTCAGGTAGGGCGACGGGGAAATCGCTTCGTCCACTACCGTTAAGTCCGCTTCAATGGTGAACGGCAATCGGGTGATATCATCCATGAACGCGATGCTCACCTTTCCCGCCGCATCCTGTTGAAAGGTCGGAAGCGTATCCGTAAACTTGACAAAACCAACGCCGGCATCCCGTGTTTTTCGGTACAACGCTTCCATACCCGATGCCCCGACCTTGAGATTCCGGGTAAGAATGATGGTTTTCATTCCCCTCTTTGTCTGAAGCTGCAAGACAGGACTCCATGGCGGTCTCAAGCACATGCGGACAACTTTCCTTTGCAAGACCGACGACAAAAACAGCCGTATTTCCCTACAACAGGTGCGGATCCGGTGCGCCGGAGGCAAATCAAGTCGTTTGCGGATTTCGGAAAGAGATACGACTGCCGGGCAGGGGCTCAGGCCGTAAAGGGAGAAAAGGGGGCTTTGAATGCCGTCCTCTGCGATGACGATATTTGCAAAGGTCAGGGCGGTGCTGCCGTGCGGTCGCGAGAGGACGACTTGAAAATTTCCCGCAGTACCTGTGCAGTGGTGTACGCGCGTTTCCGTAGAAACGTCAAACAGAGGGGCTGGATCATTCATCACCGCAGCAGCCGATGCGTCCGGGGTCGCCAGCATAACCGGGCTGTTTTCGGACACCAGCGCTTTTGCAATTCCCAAGGCAACCGGCCCGTTTCCAAGAAGAAGCGTTCGTTCGTTCAAATATTCACCTATATCCGTGAGGCGGTTTTCAGATAGAGAAAGATATCGCTGGCGGCTTTTCCGGCGCTGAGGACCGATTCCGCGATGCTCATGGGCTCAAGGGCGGCCCTGCGGCAAATACGCCTTCCGGAAGCAAAACGGCTTCTTTCCGGGCATATCCTGAGCCATCCATATCGATGTTCAGCATGGCAGCCAGATTCCGGGTGGATTCGGAAGGCATCAGACCGATGGAAAGGATTACCATATCAAAGACGGCTTCCTGATAAGCCTGCGTGTCCGGATCAAAATATGACAGCTTCAGCCGGTCATCCGCCGTCTTCAGCACGTCGGCCGGGATGGCCCGTATCATGTGAACCTGCTGCTGCGTATCGGCATAATAGGTTTGAAAATTCTTTCCGAAATTCTGGACATCGATATAAAAAAAAGTGGCTTCCATTCCCGGCTGCCTGTTCTGAAGGCATCTTGCCATGCGAAGGGCCGCGCCGCAGCATATTTTTGAGCACCACAGATGATTCAGGCTGGAGTCTCTGCTTCCCACGCACTGGATAAAAGCCATGTTCCGGGGGGATTTTGCATCGGACGGCCGTTTGACCATACCGCTTAGGCGCAGCATCCTGTCCAGTTCCAGGGATGTCAGCACGTTTTCGAACCGCCCGTATCCATAGGGTTTTTTTGCCGGATGAAAGGGGGCGAATCCGGAAGCCATCAGGATGGCATCCACCTCAATGCGATCTATCTGCCGGTCGTGCTTCAGGGTGACCTCAAAACGTTTTTGCCGGTCGATCTGATCGATACTGGTATTCAACTTCACCCGGATGTTGTCATCGCTGCTTGCCTGCCGGATTTTTTCTTCCACCATGCAGGCGCCGCAGGCAACACAGTGGTCTGTTGCCTTGCAGGACAGCTGGGCAGCGTGACCGCCCAGAGAGGCCGAATTTTCAACCAGTGTAACGGATGTGCCCAGTCTCGCCAGATCAACGGCGGCACTAAGTCCGGAAATGCCGCCGCCGACCACCATAACCTGTTTATTGGATGAATTCACTTTCAATCTCCTCAGGCTGACGGCGGCAGAATTTCTTGAAGTTCCTGCTGAATGTAAGCAGCCAGTGCTTCCGTATTTGCTTTGGAAATGGTGCCGATGCCGTTGGAGAGCTCCAGAACGTCATCTTCTTCCATATCGGTTGTTTTATTGATCAGGAAAGCATCCACTTCTCCATCTTCCATGAGCAGTCCGCAGGCACCGACAGCGCCCACGAATTCGTCCCCGACAAATATGGGAACTACAAGTTTGATCAAGCCGGCGTCGCATTCCTCGATTGCCGGCATGCGGGTTTGCATGGCCTGTACGGCAATGTTCATGTGGGCGACTGCGCAGATATAACTCTGGCCCTTGTCGATGGCCTTGACTGCCGGGCAGAGTCGGTTTACCCATTGCTTGTATTCCGTGATGCGGATGCCATCCGTATTGAAAACATTGGCATCCATTCCGGATTTTTCATGAATACGCTTTTCAAACGCCGTCCATTTTTCGATGGGGGCAATATCGGTCAGCTTCATATCGAGTCTCCGCCTTTTAAAATCACGATTATTTTTGAAAGCTATAGAAAAATGAATGCCGCCTGTCAATAAAAACCTGCCTTTACAAACGGCTATTTCAGTGTTAGATTTCAAACAATTGAAAAACTTATTTCAGAAAGTTAACCGTCTGACACTGCAGGAGCCGAAAATGGAATATATCAAAATTAAATTTGGAAGTGATTTTGACGCGGTAAGCTCCGGTTTCGAGAAATCCATGGATGGCATGTTCCGATCGATAAACCCGCTTTTTTCGCTGTGCGCCCGTGCCTGGAATCCCCAGATGGATATTTACGAAACACAAGAAGAGATTATCATCCGTGCTGAAATTGCCGGCGTGGATAAGGACAATCTTGAAGTGGAGATCAACAGCAAAGCCGCCCGAATCCGGGGCAAGCGGACGGAAATGTCCCGCATCGAAAACGCCACCTACAGGCTTGCTGAAATTCAATACGGATGTTTTGAGCGCATTCTCTTTCTGCCCTCTCCGATTGATACGGAAATTGTCAGTGCGGCATATTTGAACGGCTTCCTGCAGATTCGGCTGGCCAAGCTGCCGGTCAATGTCGTTCATAAAATACCCATATCTGATTGATAATCTGTGGCCGACGTCATTCTGTGCGGTTTGAGGCAGTCTTGCAAAGCCAAAAAGCGCCTTTAAAGCCGTTCCGAATATATATTTTAAGTTATCATTTTAGATTTTCCTTTGGAGGTAACCCATGCCAGAACAGCAACCGCCCACGGAAACCATCGCGGAACCCATAACGGAAAACGTTGCGGACAAAAAAATGGAACTTCTGCCCATCCTGCCGCTATTTGATGCTGCCCTCTTTCCCAAAATGGTATTACCCCTTGTGGTGATGCAGGGAGAATCTGTGAAACTGGTTGATGAGGCCATGGCCAGTGATCGGCTGATCGGACTGGTGGTGTCTAAAAAAATTGCCAAGGAAAGCGCCAGTCCCGAAGAAGACCTGTATACGGTTGGAACCAGTGCCCTGATTCTGAAAATGGCCAAAACCCAGGATAACCGGGCCCAACTGCTGGTTCAGGGGCTCAGCCGTTTCAAAATCCTTGAGTTCATGGACAGCAAACCTTACCTTCAGGCCAAGGTTGAGATGATTCCTGAAATAGAAACCAAGGATACGGAAACCGAAGCCCTGGTGTCCAATATCGTCAACCTGTTTGCGCGGATTGCCGAACTGTCTCCCGGACTGCCGCCCGAAATCGGGGCAATGGCCAAATCCATAGCGGATCCGGGTACGCTGGCCGATATGATTGCCTCAACCATCAATTCCACGCCGGATGAAAAACAGAAAATTCTGGAGTTGATCGATATCAATGAACGGCTGAAAGAAGTCATGCGCATGGCCAGTCACCAGCTGGAAATCCTGGAACTCGGCAACAAGATTCAAAGCCAGGTCAAGGGAGACATGGACAAGAGCCAGCGCGAATATTACCTGCGTCAGCAGTTGAAGGCGATTCGAGAGGAGCTGGGTGAAAAAGAAGACTCCTCGGTCGAGCTGGATGATTACCGTAAAAAAATTGCGGAAAAAAATCTTCCGGAAGAGGCCGCCAAAGAGGCGCAACGGGAGCTGAACCGGCTATCCCGCATGCACCCCTCATCCGCGGAGTTTACCGTGGCATCCACGTATCTTGACTGGCTGACCTCCCTTCCCTGGCATGACAGCACGCCCGACAACCTTGACATTAAAAAAGCCAGAAAGGTTCTGGATGATGACCATTTCGGCCTGGACAAAGCCAAAAATCGGATCATCGAATACCTGGCGGTACGAAAACTGAAACCCGATTCCAAAGGCCCGATTCTATGCTTTGCCGGTCCTCCGGGAACCGGCAAGACGTCTCTGGGGAACTCCATTGCCAATGCACTCGGCAGAAAGTTCCACCGCATTTCCCTTGGCGGCGTTCGCGATGAGGCGGAGATCCGCGGGCATCGGCGAACCTATGTGGGCGCGCTTCCGGGCCGGATCATACAGGGAATCCGCCGGGCAGGCTCCAATAACCCCGTGTTCATGCTGGATGAAATCGATAAGGTCGGCAGCGACTTTCGGGGCGATCCGTCTTCCGCGCTTCTGGAAGTGCTGGATCCGGAACAGAATTTCAGCTTTTCGGATCATTACCTGGATGTGCCCTTCGATCTGTCGCATGTCATGTTCATTACCACGGCCAATGTGCTGGATACCATTCCGCCGGCGCTGCGGGACAGAATGGAAGTTATCAACCTTCTTGGCTACACGGAAGATGAGAAAATCAAAATCGCCAACCGGTACCTGATTCCCCGGCAGCGAAAAGCCCATGGCCTTAAGGCGGATCAGATCGTTTTTTCAAGGGGAGCGATTCGGAACATTATCTCCGGCTATACCCGTGAAGCGGGCCTGAGAAACCTGGAGCGTGAAATCGCCACGATCTGCCGGGGGGTCGCCAGCAAGGTGGCTGAGGGAGAGGCCACATCCGCCACCATTAATCTGAACAATCTTTCCAAATATCTGGGTCCGATCAAAATACAGATTGAAACCCGCGCCAGAGTGTCCACCCCCGGGGTGGCGGTCGGCCTTGCCTGGACACCGAATGGGGGCGATATCCTCTTTATCGAAGCAACCGCCATGAAAGGCGGCAAAAACCTGACCCTGACCGGCCAGCTGGGGGATGTCATGAAGGAATCCGCAACCGCGGCATTAAGCTTTATCCGCTCCAATGCGGTTGCAATGGGAATTCCGGAAGACTATTTCGCCGACCATGATATTCATATTCATATTCCGGCGGGCGCAATCCCCAAGGATGGCCCGTCTGCCGGCGTCACCATGCTGGCAGCGCTGACATCGCTTCTGACCAACAAGCCGATTCGAAAAGATCTGGCCATGACCGGAGAGATTACGTTAAGGGGCCAGGTGCTGCCGGTCGGCGGAATCAAGGAAAAAATGCTGGCTGCGCACCGGGCCGGAATCAAGACCATCATCATGCCCAAGTGGAATGAAAAAGATCTGGAAGAGATTCCCAAAAAGATTCAAAAAGACATTCAATTCCATTTTGTTGAAAAAATGATGGATGTGATCAAGCTGGCCCTGGAAAAATGAAACGCTGCTGCATGATACTCCTGGCGGGGATGTTGATCGCCGGTGTCTATGGATGCAGCCGTTCCGTGCCCTCTTCCAGACGCCCGCCCGCACCAGCTTCCAGCCTTCCGCCGACTGCCGTGGTTCCGCCGTCTTCTCCCAAGCCTTACAAGGCCCTGGGCCAGTGGTACCAGCCGCTTCCGGACGCCAGAGGGTTCAAACAGACGGGTATTGCGTCATGGTACGGGGAAGATTTCCACGGGAAGAAAACCTCAAGCGGCGAGATTTATGATATGTATGCCGAATCCGCGGCGCACAAGACCCTTCCCCTGGGGACGATCGTCCGGGTGCGGAATCTGGACAACAACCGGGAAATGGAGATCCGCATCAACGACAGGGGGCCGTTTGTGGCCGGCAGGGTTATTGATCTGTCTTATGCCTGCGCCACCAAGCTCGGTGTGGTGGGGCCGGGCACCGCGCCGGTTGAAGTGATTGCGGTTGGAACAACAGCCCTTGCGGGCAGCGGTGCCACAGGTTCTGCGGATTTTTATTATCAGGGAAATTTCACGATTCAGGTCGGGGCTTTTTCAGACCGCAACAACGCGGAGAGGCTGCGGGCCAAACTGGACAAATCCTATCAGAACGCTCATATCCAGACCTATGACACCGGCAGGGAAATATATTACCGGGTCAGGGTTACAAAAGCATCGAGTCTCGAGCAGGCCATCCAGTATGAAAAAACGCTGGCTTCAGGCGGCTACGACGGGGCTTTTGCAGTGGCTGAATAACACGGATTCTTTTATGTTCGGGAGGCAGTGACGATGTCGAATCATCATGATGAAGAAAATACCTGTAAAACCGATGCTGAATCTTTTACGCGGTATCGCAGCCGCATTCCGGATCTGGCGGAATCGCTTATCACCAGTTGCCATGACAGGGAATGTTTTACGCACATTGATTACGATCCCATTCCTTCCGAAGGCTATGTGGTGGATATCATCGATAAGCTTCGGGAAATTCTTTTTCCCGGATATTTCAGCCGGGAAAAAATTGATCCGGTCAGTCTTAAATATACCATGGGCCAGGCGGTTACGGCATTGTTTGATATGCTCTCGGAGCAGATCACCCATAGCATCCGCCATGATTGCTTCCGGTATGACCTTTCCTGCAGCGATTGCGGCGACCGGGGATATGAAACCGCGCTGGCAGTGCTGGAATCCATTCCGTCGATACGAAAGATTCTGGCAACCGATATCCGGGCTGCATATGAAGGGGATCCTGCTGCAAAAAGCCACGATGAAATCATTTTCAGTTATCCCGGAATATATGCCATGAGCGTCTATCGGGTCGCCCACAGGCTTTTTGAGTTGAATGTGCCGCTGCTTCCCCGGATCATGACCGAACATGCGCACAGTATCACGGGAATCGATATTCATCCCGGAGCCCGGATCGGAGAAAGCTTTGTCATTGATCACGGCACCGGGGTGGTGATCGGGGAAACAACCGTGATTGGAAACAACGTCCGGATTTATCAGGGGGTGACCCTGGGGGCATTGTCTCTTCCGAAGAATGCCGGTGAAAAACTGCGGGGGAAAAAACGTCATCCCAGCATTGCCGATGATGTCATTATTTATTCAGGGGCAACCATTCTGGGCGGCGATACGGTGATCGGGGAACGATCGGTCATTGGCGGCAATGTGTGGATTACAGAGTCTGTTCCGCCCGACACGACGGTCATGATGGAACCCCCCCGGCTGATTTACAAGCATCCGTAACATTATCGCGGCATCCACGTTAAACCGGCCCACGGAGGCGCAAGGAAAATGATTTATGCGATCAGGGCATCGGCCCACTGAACAGCCGCCAGATAATTTTCCGGAAGAATTTTTTCGGAAACGCCCAGGACTTGAACCGTTTCATTGACCTTGTTCCAGTTCCCGGTCTCGTACTGCACGGCCAGAGACAGAACATCTGCATAATTTCCTTTGCCCTGAATCAGCGCCTCTTTAATCGTGTCTGAAAGGGGAAGCTTTTCCAGAAGACTTTCCATCGTATCATCCAGAAGCGTATCGATCAGGGAAAAAAGACCGATGGTGAACAATTCCGGAGCCTTTCCGGATAATCCGCAGTGAGGACAGGTCAGTTCGCAGAATCTGCCCCGGATACTGGACAGCCGGATTAATTCATCGGTTTTGTCCGATCCCAGCGTGGTCAGCGAAATTACGGATACAAACCGGGTCAGTTGTTCAAGGCCCAGAAGGATCAATGCCTGTTTGATTGATTTTACGGTTGTTCCTCGAAAAAAATAAGCTGAATTCAAATAGTTAAGCAGTTTAAAGGAAATTCCTACATCCCGGGAGATTATTTTTTCCAGATCCGTTATGGTAATATTCGGATCTCTCACCTGCGCCATGATAACCAGCAGATTCAGTTTGCTGCTGGGAACCTCACGGGATCGGATGATTTGGGGTCTGCAAAAAAAATATCCCTGAAAATACGAAAACCCCAGTCTGGAAGCCACGTTGTAAGTTAAGCGCGTTTCAACTTTCTCGGCAATCAATTCAACCGGATACTTCTGCAGCCTGCTGATAATGCTGCCCATATCCGCGGTTGCGGTTTGCAGGAAATCAATTTTCACATATTGAACCAAGTCCAGCAGCGGCTCCCACGCAGGATGGTAAATAAAGTCATCCAGCGCCAGCGCGTATCCTTCATTGCGGATATCGTGACAGGCCGTCAGTATTTCGGTGCCGGGCATGACATTTTCAAGAACTTCGACCACGATGCTTTCTTTGGGAAAGGCAAGGGGGAGTTTTTGAAGCAGTAGATTCTGCGTGAAATTGATGAAGCATTTTTTTTGGTGGGTCAGGGCTTCCAATCCGATGGAGAGAAAAGAATGGGAAAGCAGTTCCAGCGTGGCGGCATCGCCATCGGGATGGTTCATGACACTGCTGATGCCGTCTCTGAAGAGAAGTTCATAGGCGACACAGCGAAGGTTTTTGTCAAATATGGGTTGTCTGGCGACAAAAATTTCCATTATTGCCTGTGAATTCGACAAAAAATATATTTTTCTTCGGCAAGAATAAATTGGTGCCAATCAATATGATAAGAACCATCCAAAATCAATACATTTATTTTATACGTATCGAAAAGATGTTGATATATTCCTTGTCACTTGAAGTAATTATTATTTATTCGCAACTTGGTCTGAGACAAGTCCGGCAGGAACACATTTTGCATTGACAAGACCCGAAAAGTATTGAAAGCTACACTTCCTGCAAATATGCTACGAGTTAATGTTTATCGAAAAGAAGCCTTATCATGAGCATTCAAAAAGGTCAGTTGCTTGATGTTGCCATATCCGATGTCGCCTACGGCGGCAAGGGGATCGTTCACGTTGAAGGGTTTGCTGTTTTTGTGGATCAGGCGGTTCCCGGCGACAGGGTCAGAATCATTATTACCCGAAAAAAGAAAAATTATGCTGAAGCCCGCGTGGTGTCACTTCTTCAACCGTCTTCGGACCGGGTTGCTGCGCCCTGTCCTTACAGCGGCGTTTGCGGAGGGTGTAAATGGCAGTTTCTGGACTATGACCGGCAACTGGTGTATAAGCGGCGGCACGTTGCGGAATCGTTGGCGCATATCGGCTTGATTCAAGATGCAACTGTCCATCCGACCCTTGCTTCCGAGCTGCACTTCGGATATCGCAATAAAGTGGAATTCACATGTTCGGACAGCCGGTGGCGGTTGCCGGATGAAATGCAATACCCTGACGCATCCAGTAGTTTTGCCCTGGGCTTCCATGTGCCGGGCGTGTTTCATAAAGTTCTGGATATCGAGGCCTGTCTGCTGCAGCCGGACCTGGGAAACCGGATTTTGAGCGATGTGCGCCGGTATATTCAATCATCGGATATACCGATGTATTGCCCCAAAACCCATAACGGGTTCTGGCGGTTTGTCATGCTTCGGCATTCTCTGGCCCATGACCACTGGATGGTGAATCTGATCACCGCCGCGGAAAACCGCGGGGCCCTGCAGCCCCTGGCGGATTTGCTGCAGGATAAGTATCCGCAAATCATCTCCGTGGTCAACAACATTACCGCCAAAAAGGCTGCGATATCCGCCGGGGAATACGAAATTCGTCTTTGCGGCAGTTCGCATTTGACGGATCGCCTCTGCGGGTATGAATTTGACATCTCCGCCAATTCTTTCTTTCAGACCAACAGCAGCGGTGCGGAAACGCTGTATCATACGGTGATGGCGTATGCGGGACTGACCGGCAATGAAACGGTTTTTGACCTGTATTGCGGTACCGGCACCATTGCCATCTGTCTTTCAAAAACCGCAAAAAGGGTGATAGGCTTTGAAATCGTCGATGCCGCAGTTACCAACGCGGAAAAGAACTGCCTGAAAAACGGGGTCTCTAACTGCACGTTTTACCGAGGAGATATCAAGGATAGGCTGTCCGAGGTGGAGCTTCCGCCCGATGTCATGGTCATCGACCCGCCGCGCGATGGCATGCACAAAAGTGTCGTGCAGCAGGTTCTGAACATGCTGCCGGCGCGGATCATTTATGTGTCCTGCAATCCGGCGACGCTGGCCAGGGATCTGGGGCTCATGAAAGACGCTTATCGGGTTGTCGAGGTGCAGCCCGTGGATATGTTTCCCCATACGTTTCACATCGAATCGGTCGCCAGCCTTCAAAAGCGGTGATCAGGCGATTTATCGGAGTCAAACTGCATGGTGCGTTGAAAATGGAGGCGGTGTTGCTCAAGCAGGTCGTTTTTCTGGACCGGGACGGGGTCATCAATCAGGACTCTTCGGATTACATCAAGTCCTGGGAGGAGTTTATTTTCCTTCCAAACAGCCTGGAAGCTCTGAATATTCTTACTCGAAAAGGTTACACGCTGATTGTGATCACCAACCAGTCCATCATCCACCGCAAGTGGGTGTCGCAGGAAGTGTTGGAAGGGATGCATCGCAGGATGCAAGCCACGGTAGCATCCCATGGGGGCAGAATAACCGATGTTTTTTTCTGCCCCCACACGCCGGAGCAGTCATGCTCCTGCCGGAAACCCAAGCCCGGATTGATTCAGCAAGCCTGTGAAAAATATGCCATTGATCTTTCCGATGCCGTCATGGTGGGCGACAGCGCCAAAGATATTCTGTGCGGAAAGGCAGCGGGCTGTGGCAGAACGATTCTGGTCCGGACCGGCAAAGAACAAACTGAGGGGATAAAGGCACTGGATGCACTGGCGCGGGACAACGTCTATCCGACCGTGGTGGTGGCTGATTTGCTGGAAGCCGCCCGCTGGATCATTTCATGAATACATCCGGGACCCTGACCGATCTGGAAGGCTGTCTGGACCGCATTACGTTTTACAATCCGGAAAACCATTATACCATTGCAAAGTTTCGCCCCAGAGGCGCCCAGAACGCAATAACGGTTGTGGGATTCATGCCGGAGCCCACTGCCGGAGAATTTCTGAAGGTGGACGGCATCTGGGAAACGCATGTCCGGTACGGCCAGCAGCTTAAAATCCTACGATTTGAAGTACTGCTGCCGGCAACGGTTGACGGCATCCGGAAATACCTGAAATCCGGTGTGATCAAGGGGCTGGGAGCCAAAACCATTTCCCGGCTGATCCGCCATTTCGGGGATCAGACCCTGGTGGTTATCGAATCCTCGCCCGAAAAACTGACTGAGGTCAAAGGCATCGGCAAGGCCACAGCCTCACAGATTGCGGAATCCTGGAAATTTCATCATGCGATTCGGAGGCTGATGCTTTTTCTCCAGAACCACGGCATTTCTCTGGCATACAGCGGCAGGATTTTCAAACAATATGGCGCTGCTGCCGTCGATATCCTCACGAATCACCCTTTCCAGATCGCCTGTGATCTTCCGGGAACCGGTTTTTACATCGCCGATCGGATTGCGCAGCATCAGGGCGCCCTTTCCGATGATCCGCTGAGAATCCGGGCCTGTATTCTGTATCTGCTGGAGCAGGCTGCCTCTGACGGCCATATGTTCATGACAGGCCATGAAACCCTGCGAAAGTGTGCCAGGCTGTTTGACATTGATGCTGAATCGGCATCCGCGGCCATGCAGGAACTTTCCGGTGACGGGCAGGTGGTTCAGGAAACGATGGGCGGTCCGGGTAGAGATCGGGGCAGTGATCAGGCGCTATACCTTTCGGCCCTGCATCGGGTGGAAACAGGCATAGCCCGCCGGCTCAAGGCGATTCTGTCCGTCCCGGTGAAACCACCGGATATCAATCAGGAACAGATGACCCGGGAAATTCTGGCGCGCCTGGCCATTCAGCTTTCCGCGGAGCAGCAGACCGTGCTGGAGGAGATTCTCCTGCATCACATCGCCATCATTACCGGAGGGCCGGGAACCGGAAAAACCACCCTTATCCGGTCTATCGCAGCGATATGCGATCGTCTGCGGCAGAAAACCATCCTCTCCGCGCCGACAGGTCGGGCTGCCAGACGGCTTTCCGAGGTTGCCCGGAAAAAAGCCTCCACCCTGCATAAGCTTCTGGGGTATAATCTGGAGCAGAATGATTTTGAAAAAGATGAGGACGATCCCCTGGATGTGGATGTGATGATTGTGGATGAAGCCTCGATGGTGGATGCCCAGCTCATGTTTCATCTGCTGAAGGCCGTTCCCGTGACCGCCACCCTGATCCTGGTCGGGGATGTGTTTCAGCTCCCGTCTGTGGGGCCCGGAAATATTCTGTCGGACCTGATTCACTCCGGGGTCATCCGGACGTTCGAATTGAAAGAGATCTTCCGCCAGGCCAAAAAAAGCCCGATCGTCGTAAATGCCCACCGGGTCAGGCAGGGCAATCTTCCGAATCTGGAAAAGAACGCTTCAAAAGGCCTGTCAGAGTTTTATTTTATTGAACAATATCTGCCTGAAACAGTCGTAAAGACGATTGTCGAGCTGTGCAGCCGAAAAATTCCGGAGCGTTTCGGATTTGATCCGGTCCGGGATATTCAGGTGCTGACCCCCATGCACAAGGGAACGGTGGGAACCATTCAGCTCAATCAGGTGCTTCAGGAAGCATTGAATTCCCAATCCGCCGTCGGGGCCGGAATCCAGTTCAGGCCCGGAGACAAGGTCATGCATCTGAAAAACAACTATGCCAAGGAAGTGTTTAATGGCGACATCGGTGTTATCTCGGAAATCGATCTGTCAAAAAGACGGCTTTCCGTGAATTATGACGACAGGATAGTGGATTATGAAAGCGAGGAACTCGAGGATCTGACCCTTGCCTATGCCATATCCGTGCATAAGTCGCAGGGTTCGGAGTATCCGGCTGTGGTGATTCCGCTGATGCCCCAGCATCACCCGCTGCTTCAGCGTAACCTCCTGTACACGGCCATTACACGCGGTAAAAAACTGGTCATTATCGTCGGAACCCGGCAGGCCCTGGATACGGCCATTAAAAACGATAGGCCCGGAAATCGCCTTTCGCTTCTGGATCAGCGATTGAAAAACGTGAGGCCGTGAAGGCGTAAGGGCGCTAAATCGTGAAAAGGGCCGCTCTTACGTTCTTACGCGCTCACGATTTCACGCTTTTATAAACCTATTGTAGAAAGGCTTGATATAGATTGACCATGTCGAATAATTTACTTGAGGTCCGTCATTTAAAGAAGTATTTCCCTATTCTTGGTGGCATTTTTAAAAGAAAAACAGGGTGTGTGTATGCGGTGGATGACGTCTCCCTGACGATTCAGGAGGGGAAAACCCTCGGGCTGGTCGGCGAATCGGGGTGCGGGAAAACAACGGTGGGAAGAGCCCTTCTCCGACTGATTGAGCCTGACAGCGGCGCAATCAACTTCATGGGGCAGGATCTGATGGCGCTCTCACAAAGCCGGCTGAGAGGGGTTCGAAGAAATATGCAGATCATATTTCAGGACCCTTTCGAATCCCTGGACAGCCGGCAAACCATCGGTGATTTGCTTGAAGAGCCATACGAGATTCACCGGGTCGGATCTCTTGAGGATCGCAAAGCGTATGTGAAAAACCTGCTGAATCGGGTTGGCATGCCGGAGACGGCTGTTTCGCGTTTTGCCCATGAGTTCAGCGGAGGCCAGCGGCAACGGATCGGCATTGCACGGGCCATCGCATTAAATCCCAAGCTCATTGTCTGCGATGAGCCGGTTTCAGCGCTGGATGTCTCCATTCAATCCCAGATAGTCAACCTGCTGCTTGAGCTGCAGCGGGAGATGATGCTGTCCTACCTGTTTATTGCGCACAATCTGGCTGTGGTGAAACACATTTCAGATGACATCGCCGTGATGTATCTGGGAAGAATCGTGGAATACACGGAATCAGATGCCTTGTATGCGACTCCCTTGCATCCCTATACCCAGGCCCTGATATCGGCCATTCCAATTCCGGACCCGGCCCGAAAAAGAAAAAATTTTCTGCTTGCCGGAGATGTTCCTTCTCCAGCCACACCTCCCCGGGGATGTCATTTTCATCCCCGCTGCCCGTTTGCGGTTGCGGTTTGCAAAACAGACTACCCGCAACTGATTTCTGTGTCCGGCATCGGTGAAATGCATCACCGGGTAGCCTGTCACCGGGCCGGCGCCGTATCCTTGCTCTGACGTCTTCTGGAAACAAAAAAGCCTTCTTTTCCCCGGATGGGGAAAAGAAGGCTAATGGTTCCGACTCAGGTTATTGGTTTATCGCGGTTGGCGCAGATTTCGATTTGTTTAAGCTGTTCCAGTCAGGTAGCGGCTTTGATTTTTTTGTCCAGAGATTCAGCCTGGGCTTTGTCCGAATTAATGGACTTGGCTTTGTTAAGAAAGCCCACGGCAGCTTCAAGATCCGCGAATTTGCCTTGCTGGCAGCGATGTCGGCTTTAAAGATCAGCAGTGTTTGTCCATGCTGTTCAGGAAGGTCTGCTGCATCGCGAAGCTCCTGGGTGATGGCATAAGGCTGTGCCAGATTGATGTAATATTTCATGCCTTCAAAATCCGGAATGCCCGGAGCATCCAGAAACGCATCCGCCTTATTCAGAAAATAGCTGAAAATAATCGGGTAAACATCCATATGTGAATAAACTTTCTGGGCTTTTTCGGGTGTTTTAACCCCGGCAAGGGATATCAACTGTTTTTCTCCCTTTGGTGCAAATCTACCCTGCCAGATTTCAATCCCGTTTTTTGCAGGTTTGATGTAAAATTTTTGCGAGTTGCACAGGCTTGTGCCGATAAGAATCAACACCAGAAGCGCCAGACATCCGGCGGCAATTATAATGGTTTTATCCATGGGGTCGGCGTCTTTTGCGGGCGTGCAGGTTTACCGGTTGTACCGGTTGATCGTAGGTGATCTTGACTTTTGGAGCTGAAGCCTGCTGGAGCTCGGCAGCCTTCTTCCGTTCCAGGGCTGCGGCGGCTTTTTCAGCGGCGATACGTTCGGCTTCGGCCTTTTCGGCAGCAGCTTTTTCAGCGGCGATACGTTCGGCTTCGGCCTTTTCGGCAGCGGCTTTTTCAGCGGCGATACGTTCGGCTTCGGCCTTTTCGGCAGCAGCTTTTTCAGCGGCGATACGTTCGGCTTCGGCCTTTTCGGCAGCAGCTTTTTCAGCGGCGATACGTTCGGCTTCGGCCTTTTCGGCAGCAGCTTTTTCAGCGGCGATACGTTCGGCTTCGGCCTTTTCGGCAGCGGCTTTTTCAGCGGCGATACGTTCGGCTTCGGCCTTTTCGGCAGCGGCTTTTTCAGCGGCGATACGTTCGGCTTCGGCCTTTTCGGCAGCAGCTTTTTCAGCGGCGATACGTTCGCTTCGGCCTTTTCAGCAGCGGCTTTTTCAGCGGCGAAGCGCTCGCCTTCTGCAATGATTGTCTTCATATCAAAGGTATTGAAAAGCAATGCTCTTTTCCGGCTGATTTCCTGATCATCCTTGCCCGATACAAAAGGCGGGGCATCCGGAATGATGGTTTTGTCCGGAATCGGAACAAACAGGTTGTCCGGTTGCCGGGCATCAAATTTTTTTAAAATCAGATCGCTTAAAAGAACCGGTTTTTTCTGGGTCCGGATTTCCCGCTTTAACTGCCTTTTTCGTATTTTTGGAACCCTTCAGATTCGACCGTGACCCGCGTCTCTTCGGTTTTCAGATCAGAATTCTGCCCTGATGCTGCCGGATCGGCTTTGACTTTCTTTGCCGTTTCTTTCTTTTTTGAAACCGTTTTTTTCTTTGAAGCTTTGGTAGTACTGGTTTTTCCCATAGCAACCCCTTTGAAATGACGGATAACTTTTTATATCAGAATGATATCAACCTATTTTTTATATCGGAAGAAGCCGGATTTGTAAATAGCATTTTTCATTGCAAGTCAGATTGAAGGGTGAAGATGCTGGATTCATTGGATTCAGGAATAGAGATGGTGGTTCCGGCTGTCATGGACAAAACGGTTCAGTTCGGGTTTCCAGGACTCGGCAATATCATCCAGAGAATCCATGCGCTCCATGCGCTTTCTGATTTCCGAGTTTCCAATGATCAGGTCAATCGGCAGCCTTTCAAATTCATATTCATAAGGGGGATTTTTCCATGAAAAATCATTCGCATGATGGCGCATGACTGCCTGAAGCAATTTGAGCGAGGTCATGTACGGCAGGTAACTGTCCGGATCCGTGACATGAATCTGAAACCCTCTGCAGAGGTTTCCCTGCCACTTGCCGGAGGTGGGTTCAAATGCGGCCTCTCTTAACACGATTCCCTGCAGGTCTTTATCCGTGAGGCACGATAAAATCCGTTCCGGTTCCAAAAAAGGCGCGCCAAACAATTCAAAGGGCTGGGTGGTTCCCCTGCCTTCGGACACATTGGTTCCTTCCCAGATGACCTGGCCGGGATACACACCGGCGGATGCCGGCGTCGGCAGATTCGGGGATGGCGCAACCCACGGCAGGCCGGTATCCGCATACCCCATCGCCCGTTTCCAGCCTGTCATCGGAATGACTTCGAGATGGCAGCCGATGCCATAATTGCGATTAAAGAGTCCGGCCATTTCCCCGATGGTCAGTCCATGACGCATCGGAATCGGATAACGTCCCACAAAAGAGCTGCAATCCATGGACAGGCAGTTGCCCTCAACGGTCTGACCATTTACGGGATTGGGCCGGTCCAGGATCAGAACGGATTTCCCATGGTCCCTGGCGGCTTCCATGCAATAGGACAGCGTGTAGATAAAGGTGTAGACGCGTGTGCCGGCATCCTGCAGATCAACAATCAGGACATCAATGTTCTCAAGCATGTCTTTGGTGGGGATGCGGGTTTTTCCGTACAGGCTATACAGGGGATTTGAAGCAGCGGATCCCTGCCGTTTTCGGATTCGATCATATTGTCCTGCTTTTCGGCATAAAATCCATGCTGCGGTGAAAACAAGGCTGTCAGTTGCCCGGGAAACGTCTGATGGATGAGTGTTCGTGCGTGGCGAAACCGGCGGTCAACCGATGCGGGGTTGCACAGCAGTCCGATTCTTTTGCCGAATAGCCATTCCGGCGGCGCTGCGATTAAGCATTCAAGTCCGGTTTTGACTATTTCCACTGGATATCCTTCCGCTTGTTCGATTTGATGTCATTATCCGCACTGGTTTCCCAGTACCTGATTCCGATGTCAGATTCAGTGAAAACTTGCCAGAAATATTGACTTAGTGCACCGCCTGATGCCTTTCGGAATTTGACTTTTTATGATGTTGTCATATATCATATGATGCATGGAAAGCGGAATCATCTTTGATATAAAAAAATTTTCCATTCACGATGGTCCGGGAATCCGGACAACTGTTTTTCTGAAAGGCTGTCCCTTGTCCTGCTGGTGGTGCCATAATCCCGAGAGCCAGCGGATTTCCAGGGAAAAACTCTATGCCGTCAGCCGGTGTATCGGCTGCAAGGAATGCCTGGCCGCGTGTCCGGAAAATGCCATCCGTGAAATGGAAACCGGGCTTTTCACGGACCCGGAAAAATGTTTGCGGTGCGGAAGCTGCACGGATGTCTGTCTGGCGGAGGCCTGCGAAATGGCCGGGCGGGAACTGACCGTCAACCAGGTGATGGCAGAGATCGAAAAGGACACGGCTTTTTATGATGAGTCCTTTGGAGGGGTAACCTTTTCCGGAGGAGAGCCGCTGGCGCAGCCGGATTTTCTTTTTGCGTTGCTGAAAGCCTGCAGGGACCGCCGGATTCATACGGCGCTGGATACCAGCGGTTTTTCGACATGGGAAGTTCTGGACCGCATCCGGCACCACGTGGATGTATTTCTTTTTGACCTGAAGTTGATGGATGATGAAAAACATCGGAAGTGTTACCGGCGTATCCAACCGGACGATTCTGGAGAATCTCATGGCGCTGTCCTCCGATGGCCACCGGATTCGCATCCGGTTTCCGGTCATTCCCGGAATAACGGATGATGAAGACAATGTTTCGGCCATCGGTGTTTTTGCCGCCGAGTTGCCGTCCATACCGCCAATCGATTTGCTGCCGTATCATCATTCTGCTGCCGCCAAATATGACCGGCTGGGAAAACCCTACCGGCTCCCGGATACACGGCCGCCGTCGGCGGATTCCATGGCCCGCATTGCGGATCTGCTGCGAGGGTTTGGCCTGACTGTAAATGTGGAAGGTTGATGAATTATGACGATTTCTGAAAGAGTTTTACGGCTCCGGGAACAGAGCCTGAACACCAAGCCTGTTCTTTCACCGGAACGGGCGGAGCTGATGACCGAATATTGCCGCAGGGATTCCGTCGCCCGTATCCGCGCCTGTCCGGCGGGCGCTTGCATTTCAATATCTTATGGAGCATAAGGCCGTCTGCATCAACGGATGGCGAGCTGATCGTCGGCGAAAAAGGCCCGTTTCCCAAAGCCACGCCCACCTATCCGGAACTCTGCTGCCACAGCTTGAGCGATCTGGAAATTCTGGATTCCAGAGAAAAAATCCCTTTTTCGGTCAGTCCGGAAGCAAAGGCCGTCTACCGGGACAGCATCATTCCCTTCTGGCAGGGTAAATCCCTGCGGGATATGATTTTCAGCGAAATGACGGATGCATGGAAAGCGGCATATGAAGCCGGCGTGTTTACCGAATTCATGGAGCAGCGGGCTCCGGGCCACACGGTTCTGGATGACAAAATTTATAAAAAAGGATTTCTGGAATTCAGGCAGGAGATTGCGTCCGCTTTAAGCAGACTCGATTATCTCAACGACCCCAAAGCCTATGCCCGTCAGGAAGAGCTCAAAGCCATGGAAATCTGTGCGGATGCCCTGATCCGGTTCAGCCATCGGCATGCGGAAAAAGCCATTGAGCTCTGGCGGAGCTGGAAACCCGGCCGGAGCGAAAGGCCGAGCTGGAACGGATTGCATCGATCTGTTTCCATGTTCCCGCAAACCCCCCACGGGATTTTCACGAAGCGCTGCAGTATTACTGGTTCGTTCATCTGGGGGTCACCATCGAGCTCAACACCTGGGATGCCTTTGATCCGGGGCGACTGGACCAGCATCTGAATCCATTTTATCAAAAAGGCATCGAGAACGGCACCTTGACCCGAGAAACCGCCGAGGAACTGCTCCAGTGCTTCTGGATCAAGTTCAACAACCAGCCGGCACCTCCCAAGGTAGGCGTTACGGCGGCTGAAAGCGGCACATACACGGATTTTGCCCAGATCAACGTCGGCGGGATGAAGCCGGATGGATCCGACGGGGTCAATGACGTATCGTATCTGCTCCTGGACGTCATCGAGGACATGCGCCTCTTGCAGCCCAGTTCATCCATCCAGGTCAGCAAAAAAAATCCGGACAGGTTCATCAAGCGGGCTGCCAGAATCATTCGAACCGGCTTTGGTCAGCCATCCGTATTCAATGCGGATCTGATTGTCCAGGAGCTGGTCCGCCAGGGAAAATCGCTGGATGACGCCCGCCGGGGCGGATCCAGCGGATGCGTTGAGGTCGGGGCTTTTGGAAAGGAAAGCTATACCCTTACCGGGTACTTCAACATGCCTAAAGTACTCGAGATCACCCTGCACAACGGAAAAGACCCCCGAACCGGAAAGACAATCGGGATTGAAACCGGCAATCCCGAGCAGTTCGCCCGGTTCGATGACCTGTTTAACGCCTTTGTCCGGCAGATGAATCATTTTGTCGATATCAAGGTCAGGGGCAACAATGTCATCGAGCGCCTCTACGCCGCATTTATGCCGGCGCCGTTTCTGTCCCTGCTGATCGATGACTGCATTGCAACCGGAACGGATTACCATGACGGCGGCGCCCGCTATAACACCACCTATATTCAGGGTGTGGGTCTGGGCTCCCTGACCGATATGATGTCGGCCCTCCGCTGCCATGTGTTTGAACAAAAAACCCTTTCCATGACGGCGCTTCTGAATGCTCTGGCCGATGATTTTTCAGGCCATGAGAGAATCCGGCTGATGCTGATGAACAGAACCCCCCGGTACGGAAATGACGACGATGATGCCGATGAGATCATGAAATCAATTTTCGAGGCGTATTTTGCGGCTGTCGACGGGCGCAAAAACACCAAAAACGGCACCTATCACATCAATCTGCTGCCCACAACCTGCCATGTCTATTTTGGGTCCGTGACCGGCGCAACCCCCGATGGGCGGCGTGCCTGGGAGCCGCTTTCCGAAGGGATTTCACCGGTGCAGGGCGCGGATCGCAAGGGGCCGACCGCTGTCCTGAAATCCGCAGCCAAGATGGATCATGTCCGAACCGGCGGAACGCTTCTCAACCAGAAATTCACGCCCCAGCTGTTAAAGACCGATGCGGATCTGGACCGGCTGGTTCAGCTGGTGCGCACCTATTTCAAGCTGGACGGGCATCACATTCAGTTCAATGTGGCGGATGCGGCCACCCTGCGTGCGGCCCAGCAGCATCCGGAAAAATACCGGGATCTGATTGTTCGCGTTGCCGGCTACAGCGATTATTTCTGCGATCTTGGCCAGGCGCTCCAGGAAGAGATCATCGCCCGAACCGAGCACAGCGCCTTCTGACAGACAAAAGCGGATGAACTTGTAAAAAGGCATCGTACGTCACGATATGAATGTCAAAAAGTCCTATGAGATTCTTCGGCTTAAACCGGATGCGTCGCTGTCGGATCTGAAGCTGGCGTACAGGGATATGGTGAATGTATGGCATCCGGACCGGTTTTTGCAGAATCCCAGGCTGAAAGAAAAGGCGGAGCAGCACCTTCGGGAAATCAATCAGGCTTATGAGATTGCGCTGGGCTTTTTGTCTTCGGCTGGGAAAGAAATGCCGAAAGACGAACCCGGCGGTGCCGGAAAACACACCCAAAGCAGGCCGAATGCCGGATCCGTCCGCAAGCCCTCAAGTCCTGCTTCTTTCATGCCGGTCTGGCTGGCTCGTTTTCTGGCCAGGGGTTTTGATGGTATTATTTTTGCGTTAATGCTCGGATATATTGGGGTTTTTCGGCTGTTTCCCAACCCGGTTGCCGGGTGGTTGATATGCATGATTGCCGGCACGCTGCTTTGGGCCTTTGTTGAGGCCAATCTTCTCAGCAGCCTCGGAGCCACTCCAGGTAAATGGCTGTTCGGTATTCGTGTGATGACCCTTACGGGAAACAGACCGGTCTTGCTGGAAGCTTTCAAAAGAAGCATCGGCGTCTGGTGGTATGGGCTGGGAGCCGGCTTTGTTCCGGTGATGCCGGTGATGATGGCTTTTAACTGCCTCCGGTTGATGACGCATCATCCCACGCGATGGGATCGGACAGGCCCCTTTATCGTGATCCTCGATCCTCGGGGAAAACTCAAAACGTTCATTGTGGTGGCGATTGTTGCGCTGAGTGGCTGGCTGCTTATCCGCTGATTCATTGAATAATTGACTGGAATCGATTTGCTATGGAAACCATTTTAACGCTGGATATCAAAACGAGTATCACCAAATCCGTTCTGGAAGTTTTTGACACGATGCTGTCCTTTCAACTGGAACCGGTACAGGACAAGGAAGATGCGGATTTAAAAGAAATGCGCATCGTGGGTTCGGTAAACTTTGCCGGCCAGGTGTCCGGAATCATCCACATCCATGTGAAAAAAGACTTTGCATTGATCATGACATCCGCCATGCTGGGAATGGCCCCTGATGAGATTGAGGGCGAAAATGAAATCAAGGATGTGATCTGTGAACTCAGTAATATTATCGGCGGAAACCTCAAGTCGTTTTTTAATGATTCGGGGTTTTACTGTGCGCTTTCGACGCCGTCCATTACCCTGGGCGATGATTTCACCATAAAATCCCTGAATGCCGAAAGATATGAGAGCCTGAGTTTCAGCTATCAGCAGCATACGGTCCGGATCGAGGTCGGGGTCAAGTTGCAGGGCGGGTATCAGGCGGAAGATGCGGGGCAATCCGGGCTTCCAGCCGCGGCTCGCGTCGATGCTTCCAGAGTCCAAAAAATGGATATTTTCACCAAAGTTCCGGATTCGGTTATCAATGTTTTCAGCACCATGCTTTCCATGGATGTTCAGGTGAGCCACACGGTCGCGCAATCGGCCCTGGAGGGGATGCGAACAGTCGGAGCCGTCAGCTTTGCAGGGGATGCGATGGGGCTGATCAACATCCATGTGACATCCCGGTTTTCCAGGCAGATGGCGGCTGTAATGCTGGATATGGACATCAACGATGTTGATGCCGAGACAGATGTGAACGATGTGATCGGAGAGCTCAGCAATATTGTCGGCGGCAATTTGAAATCCATCTTCTCCGATGTCGGGTTGCGCTGCGAACTCTCCCCGCCGTCCATTACCAGCGGCAGCGGTTTTAAAATCGAGTCCATGAACATGGAGCGGTATGAACGGTTTGCCTTCGGCTACCAGGATCATGTCTTTTTTGTGGAATTCGGGCTCAAGCTGGCTGAAGGGCTGAATATTCCGCTGGGGGATGTCAAGGAAATCAACTATCAGGCTGCTGGGGAAAGCCAGCAGTCTCCAGCGGCATGGACGGAGCTTTCCGACAATTCAGCTTCACCCGATACCGAGCCAGTAGAAATTGAAGCCCCGGTTTCCCGGCAGGCCGAACGGCCTGAAGAATTGCCGGCTGTTTATCAGCAAAAGAACTGGGTGGATGAACCCGAGTCTTTGCCGCCGCCAATTGACGTGAACCTGAGTTTTCTGATGGATATTCCGCTTGATGTTTCCATCGAGCTTGGCAGGGCCCGAATGAAAATCAGTGAACTGTTGAAAATCAAGGAGCAGACTGTGGTCGGACTCAACAGCCTGGCGGATGAGCCTGTGGAGATACTGGTCAACAACAAACTCATTGCAAAGGGCGAGGTCGTTGTTGAAGGCGGGAAATACGGCATTCGGGTTATCGAGGTATTAAGCCGGGAGGAACGCATCAAAAGCCTCAGATAAACGGATTGCCTCTTGATATGAAAAGCACAGCCACCGTCATTCCGGGCTTGACCCGGAATCCAGCGCCAATGGCCGAAACACTTCCGATATGCGTTTCAGGGTTCGCCTTAATGGCTTCTGGATTCCGGCGTTCGCCGGAATGACGGGTTGCTTTTATATTCAAGGTAAAAATATGGCATCATAATTGCTTTAAATTTATCAATCTTCAACGGGCGCCACGGAGGGATCCCAATGCTTGTCATTACGCGTAAGCTGGAAGAAAAAATCACCATCGGCAATGATATTACCGTCAGCGTTCTGGGGATCAAGGGAAACCATGTCAAGCTGGGAATCGACGCTCCCCGCCACATGCCCATATACCGGACCGAGGTATATAAAAGCATCGTTGAGGAAAATCTTCGGGCTGCAGCCGCACCGCAGGACTTAACGCTGCTGTCGGGATGACGAAACAAAGGCCGGACGTCGAGGCGATCAGCGCCTTTCACCATAAAATCATGGAGTAGATATGCTAACCGTATCCACAACCCGTTTTGGGGATATCTTGATCGAAGAAGACCGGGTAATCCATTTCCCGGAAGGGCTGCTCGGGTTTCCGGACCAGAAAGCGTTTATCATCCAGCAGCATAAGCCGGAGTCTTCATTTTACTGGCTTCAGTCTATTGATCTTCCCTATCTGGCATTTGTCATCATCAACCCGTTTCTGGGAGAAAAAGACTACCTCAAGGACCTTCCGCCTGCCGACATGGGATATTTTACAGGCATTGAGGATGGGCGCACCCTGGCCCTGGCCCTGGTAACCATCAAACCCGAGTCGGTCCCGCCGCTGACCATGAATCTGGTCGGCCCCGTAATTATCGATCTGGAAAACCGGACAGGCAGGCAGGTTGTTCTTTCAACGACCCGATACAGCTGCAGGCATCCGCTGGTTCTCCCTCAATAATGAGCTAATACCCCCAAAGCCGTTCGCAGTCAGGAAATCGACTTGATCAAGAAAAAGGGGTCGATTCTTCATACATGGCCCGCGCTCCTTATATTTATCCCGCCGGATTTCTTGTTTTCCGGTTTTGAATACTATATTTTGTTAAAAGTATCTTTCCCCATAAACTGCTTCTCGATTCTCATTCCTTTAACTGTTGAAACGCACATCCATCCAAATGCCATGGAAGTCGATTTCTCATCTACATTGTCTTTGAGATGATGTCAAGAAATTGACAATTCATTTCTGTATTATCGACTTTTATCTATAACATATCGATATATAATAGAAATTATGATAGGCATGGTCTTTGCTTATAGTGTTGCTGGAGTCATATGTTCTGAACCTACAGGTTCAATGTGCCTGCAGTAGGAAAGAAGATAAGGGGAAAATATATATGCATTTTCAGAATAAACAGCGATCCGGCAGCAGGAAGTATTCAAAAAGTCACAAATCGCAGGAACTCAGAAGCCTTTCTTTACAGAAGGCACTGAAAAGGTATAACGCCGGTCTGTTTCAGGAAGCGGAAAAAGTGCTTGAATCCCATCTCAAACGCCATCCCAAAGATCATGCCGCCCTGAACCTTTTGGGCCTGATTGACTATCAATATGGCCGTTACGATGCATCCATCCAGAGACTTCGATCCGCCATCCTATTGAATGATCGTGAACCTATCTATCACACTAATCTGGGGGTCGCCATAAAAGGCAGTGGAGATCTGAAGGGGGCTATCCCCTGCTTTCAGAAGGCACTCGATCTAAGTCCGGATAACAGCGCAGCCTCCAATAGCCTTGGTAGCACTTATCATGCCCTGGGAGAGCTTTCTCTGGCAATAGAATGGTTTGAGTACACGTTGGTCCGTAATCCGGATTATACTCTGGCTTACAACAACAAAGCCAATGTCTATAAGGATCAGGGCAGGATCGATAAAGCGATTGCATTTTTTCAAGAAGCCGTTCGGCGAAATCCGAGTAATGCAGCAGTCGGTTCGAATTATTTGTTATGCCTGAACTATCTGGAAGAAGCCGACCCCGAAACCGTGTTCCGGCACCATAAGGAATGGTCTGTGCATAATGCCCCTGAAACCGGCCATATCCATCATGAATATCCAAACGACGCCATTCCAACCCGCCGGATCCGTGTGGGATATGTATCTGCCGATTTTCACCTTCATTCGGTGGCTTTTTTTATATTTCCGGTCATTCTGGGTCATGATCGGGAGCAAATCGAAGTATACTGTTATTCAGATGTCGCCAGGCCGGATGACGTTTCCCAGGTTGATGATGACAAACGCAGATCACTGGCAGAATATTCATGGAATGACTGATGCGCTGGTATTTCAATGTATTCAAAAAGATGGCATTGACATACTCGTGGATCTTGCCGGACATAGCGGCAATAACCGGTTGAAGCTGTTTGCCCGCAAACCTGCGCCGATTCAGGTCTCCTATCTGGGATATCCCAATACAACGGGTCTGACGGCGATGGACTATCGGTTTACCGATAACGTAGCAGATCCGCCGGGTTTGACCGACGCCTATTACACGGAAAAGCTGATTCGTCTTCCCGAAGGATTTCTGTGTTATCGCCCTTCAGTCGGATGTCCGGATATTGCACCACCACCCTGTCTGGAGAACGGGTACATTACTTTTGGCTCTTTTAACAACTGGGCGAAAATCAATTCAAAAACCATTGCCCTTTGGTCTGATCTGCTGTCGCGGGTTCCCGATTCACGATTGATTCTGAAGTCGAGCCTGGCATCAGACCGGGATGCCCAGCAGCAATTACTTTCCCTGTTTGTTCAAAACGGCATTGAAGCCTCAAGAATCGAAATCCTGTCGCGTCTTCCTGTTTTCGGCGAGCATTTGAAACAGTATCAGCGGGTGGATATTGCGCTGGACACTTTCCCTTATAACGGTACCACTACCACCTGTGAAGCTCTCTGGATGGGAGTTCCCGTCATCACGCTGGCAGGAAATACGCATGCTTCAAGGGTTGGCGCCAGCATTCTCAGCCGGCTTGGATTAAATGAATGGATAGTCTCTTCGGTTGACGACTATTTGAATATTTCAGAAGCCCTTGCCAATGACACCGATAATCTGAAATGCCTGCGGCGAACATTGCGCGAAAAATTTCAGAATTCGTCGCTGATGAATGAAAAAAGATTTTTAGCAAACCTGGAGACTGCTTATCGCCGAATGTGGCGGAATTGGTGTGCTGAATTAATCACTGAGGGCGGTGATCACAGCGACGTCATGGATGCCCGCATTAAGGGCGATATCACGGTTTGTGTTCCCAATGACTTAAACTGCCTGACTCCTTATATCTTGCAGGAATATCAGGACTGGTTTGAGCAGGAAATCTCATTTGTTCGAACCTTTCTTAAATCCGGCATGAACGTGGTGGATATCGGGGCCAATTATGGGACGTATACACTTACAGCCGCAAAATCGGTTGGGCCGGCGGGGAAAGTGTGGGCCTTTGAACCCTCCCGACTGACCGCTGCATATCTCACCCGGAGTATTCGCCTCAATGGTCTGGATCATGTCACACTGATTCAGGCCGGCGTCTCGGATGCTGACCGCCGGGCGTTTCTTTCCATGAATGCCAATTCCGAGCTCAATGAGGTGGTCGAGTCCGAAGCTGCGGGCCAGACGGAATCCATAGCACTGATGAGCCTGGATGGATGGATGAAAACAGCAGGCGCCCGAATCGATTTTATGAAAATGGACGCCGAAGGCCAGGAAGAAAATGTGATTCGTGGCGGCAAGCATTTTTTTGAATCCTGTTCCCCGCTGATTCTTTATGAAATCAAACACGGGAATGCGTTTCACCTGGAATTGGCGCAATCTTTCATGAACATCGGTTACCGGAGTTATCGGTTGATTCCGGGGCTGAATATTCTGGCGCCGTTTTCCATGGGGGAAAAACCGGATGCGTATCAATTGAATCTTTTCTGCTGCAAGGACGATTGTGCGGAAAGCGCTCCGGCAGCAGGGGCTTCTGGCAGTTCCCAAAATGGAGGATTCACTTCCTGCCGATTTTCCTGCGCCACTCTGGATCGATTATCTTCAGGGGTTTCCTTATGTCATCCGGCTTCTGCATCCGTGGCAGGCATATTGTCAGGAGCATGCCGGAGCTTCAGGCTGGCAGATTCATCAGCAGGCGCTGAGTGCATACGCCGTATCCCGGTTGCCGGGTTACAGCGCTTCCGATCGGTATGAGGCTCTGATCAAAGGCTATGGTCTGATGACAGGCCTGATGCAGTCTCAACCGACCGTTTCACGGCTTCTGACGGCAACCCGGATGGCCATGGATCTGGGATATCGGGAAGATGCCGTAAACATGCTCAATCTTTTATATGGTTATTTTGAATCCGGTCAGGAATTTTCCGTGAATGAGCCGTTTCTGTCCGTATCCGAGCGGTTGGCGGAGCTTGATCCCGGCAATGACTTCGGCCAGTGGTTAATATATGGTGTGCTTGAGACCCGGGAGATCTGCCGGTCGTTTTCTTCGTATTTTACCGGCAAGAATTCTTTGCCGGACCTGGAACTGATGTGGACATCGCCGTTTTACAGCGATGAAATGGCAAGAAGACGGCAGCTTATCCGAAAGCGGTTTGGGGTTGCTGTGAGAGTGTGGATCGGTGCGTATGGGGAATAAAACAGTAAAAAACGAAAGGAGAAAAATAACATTAAAGTTTTGAGGCGATAAGGCGATACTCTTATCAAAGGCGAAAACAAGTTTACCGGTTAAAAAAAAGATTAAAGTTTCTTGCCGGAACGCCGATACCAGAATTAACGGTCACAAGAAAACCCAAAAAAACGGAAGGAGGAAAAGAATTCAAGTTTTTCCAGAAAACAACCATTGAAATTCAATGGAAGAAAACAAGTACTGTCGTAAAATAAATCATTAAAGTTTATCAAAAGAATACCGATACAAGAATTAAAACAATGGAACATCACCCAATTCAAGCCAAGGGCATAGATGCCCGAGGTAAACAAATTATTCATGGAGGAATACTACTATGGCTATGACAATCAACACCAATATGGCTTCTTTGAACGCTCAGCGGAATCTGTCCAAAACACAGGGTTTGATGAATCTGTCCATTCAAAGACTTTCTTCAGGACTTCGAATCAACAGTGCAAAGGATGATGCAGCCGGCCTGGGGATTTCCACCCGGTTTACTTCCCAGATCAGAGGCCTGAATCAGGCGGTGAGAAACGCCAATGACGGCATTTCGCAATTACAGACTGCTGAAGGCGCCATGCAGGAAGTAACGAACATTTTGGGGCGCATGAGAGAGCTCGCGGTGCAGTCATGCCAATACCAGCACCTATGATGACACCACCGACCGGGCATCTATGCAGGACGAAGTGATCAGTTGGTTGAGGAGATTGGCCGGATTTCAGACAATACAGAGTTTAACGGCGTCAACCTGCTGGATGGCTCGGCGGCCGTCACTCACGTTTCAGGTCGGAGCCAATAATCGGACCAGACCATCTCAGTGACATTTGGTTGCAATCACCATCGCCGCCACCTCCCTTAATGTGGCCACCGCGAGTGTGGCTACCGCAACCGACGCAGGTGCCTTGCTTATGCTATTGATACTGCTCTGGATACGGTTTCGGGAGCCCGGGGCGACATTGGGTGCGGTACAGAACCGGATGGAATCAACGATAGCGAATTTGATGAACGTGTCCGAGAACCTGTCGGCAGCCAATGGGCGGATTATGGATGCGGACTTTGCGGCGGAAACAGCCAATTTGACCAAACAGCAGATTCTCACGCAGGCAGGCATGGCCATGCTGGCCCAGGCCAAGCAGCTCCCGCAGCAGGTACTGCAACTGCTCCAAAATTAGTTTGGACCTGTTAACAAGTAAGTAAATCCCCCCGGTTCGCCGGGGGGATTTCCATCGATTTTTGGGCTTTGAAGGGAGATGTGTTATGGGAATTTCACTCGGTGGGTTGATTTCCGGGATGGATACGGATAGTGTCATTTCCAAGCTTCTGGACCTTCAGAAAAAGCCCATCTTGCTGCTTCAGAAGAAGGAGGCCGACTACAAGGTCAAGCTTTCCGCCTACAGCACCCTTCAGGGCAGCCTGAAAAGCCTGAAAATTGCCGCCGGCAACCTGGACAGCGTATTGGATATTAAAAGCTATTCCGCTGCATCCAGCAACACCGATCTGCTGACGGCTTCAGTACTGAATTCGGCGGTGCCGGGCAGTTATTCGCTTATAGTTAACAGCCTGGCAACGGCCCACAAGTTGACCAGCAGCAGCTTTACTCCTGCCGAGGCCGTGGGCAAGGGCACCATTCACCTTGCGCTGGGCAGCAATGATCCGGTCGATATTGAAGTAGCTTCAGGCAGCACGATATCGGATATTGCCAAAGCCATCAATGCCGCAGATACGGGGATTTATGCGTCCGTGATCAATGACGGCACCAACAGTTTCTTAACCCTGTCCGGAAAACAGACCGGCGCTGCCAACGTCATCAAATTGACGGTAACAGAAGATGGCACGGACCCCATCAATCTGCCTGCCGGCTCGCCATCTGCAGATGAGGATACAACCGGGCTGTCCCGGCTGGTTTACGACGCCGGCGGCACAAAAAATCTCACCAGCGTCAGGGCGCGGCAGATTCAAAATTCAGCGTGGACGGCCTTCCCATCACCCGGACAACCAATACCATTTCCGATGTCATCAGCGGGATGACGCTGAATCTGAAAGCGGCAGACCCCCTTCAGCCGGTGACGGTTACCGTCGAACGCAGCGACGAGCTTTTCACCACCCGGCTGAATGAATTCATAGAGGCATACAATGGGCTGGTGGATTCTCTAAAAAGCTTGCAGAGTTACGATTCGTCGACCCAGAAAGCCGGCGATCTGTTCAGCGATTCCACGACCCGGCGGATTCAAAGCGAGATACAAAGCTTGATTTCCAATTCCGTTCCCGGGCTTGCGGCCGGGTTAAGCCGAATGACCGATCTTGGCGTTTCCACCAACGCCGATGGAAAACTGGAACTGGATACCAGCGTATTCAATGCAAAGCTGAAAGACAATTATGATGATGTCGTCAAATTCTTTACAAAAACCGATGCAGGGGCGAAAGGGTTTGCGGTCCGGTTGGCCGATTCCCTGGAAAAAATACTGGATTCTAATAATGGAGTGCTGGCAGCCCGGACCAAGGGAATTGACGGCAGCATTCGTGACCTGGATGATCAGATTGAGGTGCTGAATAATCGCATGTCCGCATCCGAAACCCGCCTGCGGGCGCAGTTTTCTGCCCTGGAATCGCTTTTGGGAAAATATCAGAACATATCCGATTCATTGACCGCAAGTCTCAAACAGATTGAAAATGGTTGGGGTACGAATTCGAAATAATCGGGGTGCGGAATGGGCTCATTATTCTTTATTCATCCCGACGGCAGTACAGATGGGGAGACCGCATGACTTACGCAGGATACAGTGCTTACAACCGAATCGCCAATACGATCGACAGCAAGGAAATGATACTGGTTAAACTTCTGGAAGGGACCGTGCGCTTTGTTCAGGCTGCGCGGGCCGGACTTGAGGCTGGCAATCCAAAGATCAAGGGGGAAAACATCTCCAGGGCGATAGCGATTATTACGGAACTGGACTGTGCACTGGACCGGGATATGGGCGGCGACCTGGTGGAGAATCTTTCCGGCCTGTACCGGTATATCCTGGGCCGCCTGACCCTTGCCAATCTCAGAGATGACAACCAAATACTGGGCGAGGTGGAAGGGCTTCTTCTGACCATCAAGGAAGGTTTTGCGGATGCGTTTAAACAGATGTCTTCGGAAGTGCTTTCGGATCACTCCCTGTCCTATCAACCCGCATCCCAGAAAGGATTCTGCATTGCCGCCTGATCCTCATGAAATGCTTTACCGGAAGCTGGCGGAGTTCACGGACCGGGTCAGATTTGCGCTGAAGGAAACAGACCCCGATGTCCTGATGCTTCTGGCTGCAGAGCAAGATACGCTCGTCAGGGATCTTCAGCAGGCCGGTGTCAGTGCGGACAGCCGCCTTCTGGGCCAGGTTCAGGCGCTCAGCCGCCAGGTGTCGGATGTGATAACGGAAATTCAGCAGCGCCAGCATGATATTTCCATCCGAATCAAGCAGGTTGCGGATGGGAAAAAATTGGTTCAAGCATACGTAAACTAGTGGAGGCAGTATGGAAGCGACCCAAGCTCTTAAAGTTCAACGGTTTCAGACCGGTTTTGTGGATGTGAAATCCATGGGGTATCCCGCGTCACAGAATCCTGAAAAATCCGGAATTAGTCCAGTTCAGTCCCTGGATCAGATTGATTTAAGAACCCGGGATCAAATTGATTCAAAAAACCAGGACCAGCAGAAACAGGCGAAAATCGCGGAACAGGCCATGCCGGCAATGCTGAAGGATCTGGAAAGTAAAATCAACCAGATGCATGAAGTCGGACTGGAGTTTTCCCAGTATAAGGATTCCGGGAAAATAATCGTCCGGGTGGTTGAAAAAGGGACCAATAAGGTAATCCGGGAAATTCCCAGCGAAGAGTTTCTGGATCTGGTCGAAAAGATGGATCAGATGATCGGGATATTGTTCGACAAAAAAGTATGATCCGTGGCATCTCGCGAAAGCGTGATGGCGCTCATGGGGGTTGCCGGGTTATTTGCCTGAGAATTTGTCCTAAATCGGATTGATCCTTCCTGCCTTTTTTTGTCTTGATAACGGATTGTCATCCATGATAGTCCTTCTCCAAGCCGTGTCGTTGATTATTCTGAAAAATCCCCATAACAAAACCGCCTGTTCAGATATTTCTGGTACGGGATTTGCTTTCCCAATCATCCTATGCGGGTAGTATGAGACGGGGAGGTGCCTCCTTTGAAAAATGGAATATGTCACGTCCTTTAAAGATCAAGGAAGTTTAAAGATGGAACAAATCAGGGTGCTGGTTGTTGACGATGAGTTGTTTGTCGGGGAATTGCTGAAGGAATACCTGTCAATTATCGGGTATGATGTAACGGCGGTTTCAAACGGCGAGGATGCGCTTTCCGTTTTCCAGCAATCTCCGCCCCATATCGTCATCCTGGATATTCGCATGCCGGGGATGGGCGGTATGGAGGTGCTGAAAAACATCAAGGAGAAAAACAGAGCCACCGGCGTCATCATGCTGTCTGCTTATGGAGATCCGGAAACCGTCAGCAAGGCGATTGGACTGGGAGCCGACCATTATCTTCAAAAGCCCATGAACCTGAAACACCTGGTGGAAACCTTGAAATTGCTGCATCCACCCTAACAAAGTATGAAGAAATTGTTTGAATCGCGAAATTCGAAACAATGTTTTCACCAGCCAGAATCCGAATTTTTTTATTGGAATTGAATTTCTTTCGATATTCGATATGCTTGAATGCTTTCCGTTGAGGATCGAAGGATGTTATGCACCTGATTGATCTGGACAAGGCAAAGCCGGGAATGACGCTGGCCAAATCGGTTTCAACCCTGCAGGACGTGCTGCTGCTGAAACCGGATGTCCGGTTAACCGAAAAAAATATCCATATCCTGAAATCCTGGGGTATTCATGAAATCTGGATCGATGAGGAAGCCGGCGAAGATGCTGCTGCAGGCATGGATTCGGAAAATGAACTCCGGGCATCCATTGATGAAGCACTCCGGGTTAAATTTTCTGAAACGCTGTCTGACCCGTTGATGGAAGAGATTCTGCGGATTGCCGGAAATCTTCTGGAAAAACGATTGCTGAAAAAAGAAAAACATCATGGTACCCGCTAAGCTTAAACGCATCATCAGCCAGATCGACGATCTGCCGACGCTTCCCCGGACCGTGCTGAAGATAACGGAGCTGGTCAACAATCCCAAATCCTCGGCAAGGGATCTGTCCAGCGTCATTACCGATGATCAGGTGCTGACCGCCCGCATGCTGAAGCTTGTGAACTCTTCTTTTTACGGATTTCCCCAGAAAGTGTCCACTGTTACCGGAGCCATCGTTTTGCTGGGGTTTGATGCCATCCGCAACCTGCTTTTGACCACGTCTGTTTTTGACATGTTTTCGAACCGGTACCGGGAAAACCGGGTGATGCAGGAAAGTTTCTGGGACCATTCCCTGGGATGTGCCATCGGGGCCAAGGTCATCGGTACCTATCTGCGGTATGAAAAAGTTGAAGAGCTCTTTGTTTCCGGACTTCTCCATGATATTGGAAAGATCGTGGAAATGCTGTTTCTGCCGGATGACTTTTCTGAAGTCCGGAGCGTGGTGAAAGCCCGCGATATTCTGATGATCGCTGCAGAGAAAGAGGTTCTGGGCTTTGCCCATCCGGATGTCGGCAAGTTGCTGGCCGAAAAGTGGAATCTGCCTTTAAAGCTGGTGAATATTCTGGAACACCATCACCACCCGGAACAGTCAGGGCGATTTATTCAGGAAACATCGATTATTCACCTGGCGGACATTCTCTGCAGGGCCATTGATCTTGGATCCGGGGGAGACAATAAAATGCCTTTCCTGAATTCAGAAGCCTGGGCATCCCTGAAGCTGAAACCCAATGTTCTGGAGCCGATTTTACAGGAAATGGAAAGGGAGTTTCACGATATAAACTGGGTGGTGACCGGGAAAAGGTAATGGTCGATACCGATAACGCAAACGAGAGCAGTGAAAACACAATCGCCCAGATGGAAAAGGGATACCAGGCAATCCTGGAGTTCATTGACCAGATAGAGGAGATTTCCCAGCTTCAGGATAAAATCGAGATTACGGCCAGCATCAACCAGATATGGCATGTCTTCTTTCATGAACTTCAGAATTCGATCAACATGGAAGGCTGCGCCTTGTTCATGGTGGATGACCACAGCCACGAATTTGTTTTGAAAAGCGCATCCCCCCAGTCGATGGGCATCGTCTTTCAGAAGGAAATTGAACATCAGATTGAATGCGGCATGTTTTCCTGGATTATCCAGCGCCGTAAACCTGCCCTGCTTCCAGCCCTTGCGGTCAAGAAAAAAACAATCATCATGCTGCCCCTGGTTACGGCAAAACAGACCCTGGGGGTGGTGATTATCATCACGGCAATTGAAGAGAGCGCCATTACTCAGGAAAATATGAAGCTTTTTGCCATGCTGGCAAAGCAATGCTCCCTGGTAATGGAAAATTCGCTGTTGTATGACCGGTTAAGAAGAGATCACGAATCGCTTCAAAAAGCACAGCACCAGATTCTTCAGGCTGAAAAGCTGGCATCCATCGGCCGGCTGACCGCAGGCGCCTCCCATGAGATTCTCAACCCCCTTAACATTCTTTCCGGATATATCCAGATGCTGAATCTGCAGGGAGATTCGGATGAGCGAACAGCCCGGTATTTAGCCATCATGAGCGAGCAGGTCGAGCGCATCTCTAAAATTGTCAACGGACTGTATCAGTTTTCCCAGGCGGCCGGATCCAACAAGGAGAAAGTTCAGATCAATGCACTGGTCCGGAAGGTTTTTCAGCTGTTTGAACACGAACATAAATATGATCATATTCATAATGTGATGAATCTGGAAGAAAACCTGCCACCGATTCAGGGAAATACCGACACTTTGTCTCAGGTGCTGTTTATTATGCTGTCCAATGCCAGGGATGCCATGCCCAACGGCGGCGAATTAAGCGTCTCTACAAAGAGAGTTTTTTCAGAAAACACGGCGGAAGAAACTGGCGAGTGGATCGAAATACAATTTCGGGATACGGGTCATGGCATTCCCGAGGCGGAAATCAACAGGATTTTTGATCCGTTTTTCACCACCAAGGCTTCAACAAACGGAACCGGCCTGGGGTTGTCCCTCAGCTACGGCATTATCCAGAACCATGGGGGAGCCATCCGGGTGGAAAGCCAGGTGAACAAAGGAACGACGTTTACAATCCGACTGCCATTTTCTTGACATACATATTTGCAAAACCATCGATATATTGACTTTACCAAGTCCATCGTCACTGACCGGAGATAATTATGAACGATATTAACAAATTGGATCTTAAAGGATTTTGTGTCAATTCAGCCAGAAATATATATCACACCATGCTTTCCATGGAGGTGAGCCCGGTTGAAGCCAATCCTGCAATGGAATTGTCAGGCAGTAAAGTAGTTGGTTGTGTCGGATTTGCAGGAGATGCCATCGGGAATATCTGTATCCATGTATCCCGGCAGTTTTCTCGAGTTATGACTGCTGCCATGCTGGGGATGGAAGTGGATGAGGTCGAAGATGATGAAGAAATACAAGATGTCATTGGAGAGGTCAGCAACATGATCGGGGGAGATATGAAATCCAAATTGTGCGATGCCGGATTCCCCTGTGTTCTTTCGATTCCCAATGTTACTTCCGGAAGTGATTTTAAAATAGAATCCAAGGGGTGGATGAGGCATGAAAAAATTGCTTTTATGCATCAGGACCAGCTGTCTATGGTTGAGGTGTTTATCAAATCTGTCGTCTGATCGTGGTGGTGGAGGCACTGTCATTATTCTTGAAAATGGAGGTTCCTTATGACGTTGAAAGTTCTTGCTGTTGATGACAGCAAAACCATTCGGAAAATTGTGAGCAAGGCATTTTCAACCTATGACTGTGATGTCCTGGAAGCGGAAAACGGCATCGAAGGGTTGTCAATCGCCAGTCGTGAAAAGCCTGATTTGATAGTCCTGGACATTACCATGCCGGTCATGAACGGGGTGGAGATGCTGGGTAAGCTTAAGGGGCAGCCGGAGCTAAAAGACATTCCGGTGATCATGCTGACTGCTGAATCCGGCAAGGAAAATGTCATGCAGATCGTTAAAATGGGTGTCCGGGATTACATGGTCAAACCGTTTAAGGGAGAGCAGTTGATTGAAAGGGTGATGAAGATCTTGACCCTTCAACCCAAGGCGGCGGATGCTTCGTCTGCGTCCGTTTCCAGCCCGTATATTTCACTTGTGGAAGGTGTTCAGATCGTTACCTTGCCGGAAAAATCCGACCGGTCCATACTTGCGGAGATTGAAGGCGATTTCAACCAGTCTCTGAAGGTCATGGCCAATGCTGGCTGCGTCAGGCTCATTCTGGATTCCAGAAACGTCAAGGAGGTCAACATGCTGGTGATCAAATTTGTACTTTCGGTGGTTCAGCATTGCGAGAAATCCAAAATTCATTTAAGAATCGTCGGATCGCAGACTCTCGGCAATGAACTCAAGGGGTTCCAGGAAACTAGCGGTTTTGCCGTTCATGCCTCGGTCGAAGACGCCAAAGCCACTTTTTAACGGATGTCATTCCCCCCCTTTTCAAAAAAGGGGGGAAGTTCATGGGTTGTTGTTTCTTCCTTTCTGCTTTTCCTCGCAGCATTCCGCAAAATGCAAATCGCAAAATGCAAAGAACCTGATTCGCCTGTTCGATAAGGATAGAAGCTGTTCTGCTGAAAGACGGTCGTCCGTTTTTCCGTGAACGCATTGCAAAATGCAAATAAAATGCGGCTGACTTCAGAAATGCCTCTTCCTGATAATGATTTTAACTATTTGAATATAATTAAAATTAATTATTTTATTATGGATTTTTTGCAATTGGCATCTTCTTTGCTCAAAGAAGCACGAAACCGAATATATTGCAAAAAATCACACTGCATCATAGTTTAAATGAGGAGGGAAACTTTGACGAACCTCGCGATCGATTACAGCAACTGGCAGGAACCGGATTCTTGTCTTGAGGGAAAACCGGTTGTTTCCAATTTCAGCCAGCCTGGCCCGTTTATGGGCATGATTGGCCAAAGCGAGCGGATGCAAAGAATGTTTCGTCTGGTTGAAAAAGTGGCGGACAGCGACAGCACCATCATTATTCAGGGTGAAACCGGAACGGGAAAGGGGTTGATTGCCAAAGCCATTCACGAGCATTCCTATCGAAAAGACAAGCCGTTTGTCCAGATCAACTGCGGTGCGATTCCGGAAAATCTGCTGGAAAGTGAACTTTTCGGACATGTGAAAGGCGCTTTTACCGGAGCCGTGTCAGCCAAGCCCGGAAAATTTGAGATTGCCAATGGCGGAACCATTTTTCTGGATGAGATCGGGGATATGAGTCACGATCTTCAGGTGAAGCTGCTGAAGGTTCTTGAAGAGAGTGAATTTGAACGCGTCGGTGGTTGTCAGACCATCAAAACGGATGTCCGGATTATTGCTGCAACGCACCGGGATCTGGATGCGGCAGTAGAAAACGGGACATTTCGAGAAGATCTGTATTACCGGCTGGTTGTCATTCCCTTGACCCTTCCGCCGCTGAGAGATCGAAAAGACGATATTCCGCTTCTCATCACCCATTTTCTGGAGCAGCTGAATCAGAAAAAACATACCCAGGTTTCAGGGGTTTCTGAAAAAGCCATGGCATTGATGATCGCACATTCGTGGCCAGGGAATGTCCGGGAGCTGAAAAACATGATGGAACGGCTGGTCGTTCTCACCCGGGATGGGGACATCTATCCCAGGGATCTGCCGCAAAAACTGAGAACAGCAGTTTCGGAAGCCTCTACCATTCCGGAAGTGGAAGTGCCATGCGAGGGGATGTGCCTCAGCACGGCTGTCAGTGATTTTGAAAAATCCCTGATTTCCCAGTCCATGAAAATCGCAAACGGTGTCAAGAAAAATGCCGCCAAACTGCTCAACATCAAACGCACCACCCTGATTGAAAAAATCAAACGCCATAACCTTGAAGAAAGTTTTGCCTAAACTCCGTGTTTTTCGCTGTGCCCGAAAGTGTGTTTTGTTCATGAGTCCTCCCCCTCAATCCCCCTGAAAATGGGGGATTTTTATTTTAGCAATCCCAAAACCCCTCCCGCCTAAAGGACGAAATGCTTCAATCGTCTCTTGTCAACGATATGACACGGATCGAAGGAAACGTTTCAATCCAGCCCGTCTGAATAGTCCAACAGCCTGAAATTATCCAATGATTCCAGCTAATTTAAACTAATTGTATTTATCTGGTATGAATATTGCTTAATTCGTTGTGAACTTTAAAGAGAAAGGAGATCGCATGGAATCACAGGGATTATTTAATCAGACTTTTTCGGTTCTGGAAAAAAGCATGAATCTGCGTTCTCAAAAGCACAACCTGCTGGTTTCCAATATCGCCAATATGGATACGCCCAATTACAAGGCGTTTGACATTATGGTGGAAGAGGAGATGGGAAAAACATCGGGTGAGGCAAAGCTGCCGATGACCCGGACACAACCGGCGCATATCCCCCTGGCTGGCATGGCGGGTCCGGATGCTCCGGAGATCAGGCCGGTTGAAAAGTCCCAATATGATTTTCACACTGATGGAAATACCGTTGACATTGACAGAACCATGTTCAATCTGTCGGAAAATGGCCTGCTGTATAATGCTTCGGCGCAGATGATCTCAAAGAAATTTCAATTATTGACAAACGCCATCAATGGAACTGTGAGGTAAATATGAATTTTTTTGATTCAATGCAGACCAGCGCATCGGGATTGTCGGCTCAGCGACTGAGAATGAATCTGACTTCCAACAACCTGGCCAATACGAATACAACGCGAACCGAACAGGGCGGGCCGTATCAGCGAAAAGAGCCCGTGTTTGCAGCTACACCCGTCCAGGGCACTTTCGGTGAGATGTTGAATGCAGAGATGGGGGGCAGTCCTACAGAAGTGAATGTGGTAAATGTCGTCAACGATGCACGGGAACCACTTATGAAATATGATCCCTTGCACCCGGATGCAAATTCACAGGGCTTTGTTTCCATGCCAAACATCAATATGATGGAGGAGATGGTGAATATGATGACTGCTTCACGGAGTTACGAAGCCAATGTTACCGCCATATCTACATCAAAAAACATGGTGCTGAAAGCGCTTGAAATAGGACGGTAATATGGATCCAGTTCAAATTTACAAGACACAGTCCTTTCCGGCGATGCCGGCAGCCGGTGGTCCGGTCACGGAAAAAGTTCAGGGGCAATCCTTCGGAGAGATGTTAAAGAGCCATTTGACTGAAGTCAATCACATACAGACTTCAGCCGATATTGCGGTCCAGAAGCTGGCATCCGGCCAGGATAAAGACATTCATAATACCATGATTGCCATGGAAAAAGCGAGTGTGGCATTTCAGCTGACCATGCAGGTTCGAAACAAAATGCTTGAGGCGTATCAGGAAATCATGCGGATGCAGGTATAACATACAAAAGGATACGTATCCATGCAGCTACCAGTGGCAATAGAGCAGTTTAAAGCCGTTTATACCGGGTTGAATCCGGTCAGGAAATTCACGTTGTTTTTACTGATCGGGGGGGTGATCGCCGGATTTGCCCTGATTGTTGTCCTGAGTGGAAGGCCCGACTACCAGATTTTGTTCTCCGGGCTTTCCGCGGAGGATTCCGGCGCCATGATCACGCAGCTTAAAGCTAAAAAAATTCCCTATCGCATTTCGTCCAATGGCGGGGCGATCCTGGTTCCAAAAGATGTCGTCTATGAAACCCGTATGGAACTGGCCTCCCAGGGACTTCCACAGGGAGGCGGCGTGGGGTTTGAAATATTCGACAACTCTAAACTGGGAATGACCGAATTCGTTCAGAACGTCAATTATCAGAGGGCTATCCAGGGCGAGCTTTCCAGAACCATTAACCGGTTTGAAGAAATAGAAAGTTCACGGGTTCATCTCGTCATGCCCCCCAAATCTTTGTTCGTCGAAAATGAAGAGCCGGCCAGGGCTTCTGTCGTCGTCAAGCTTCGCTCTGCAAAAACGCTGAGTGCGGATCAGGTCCAAGGGATCGTTCACCTGATTTCGGCAAGTGTTTCCGGGCTGAAACCGGAAAATGTCACCATCGTGGACAGCATGGGGAATCAGATCGGCGGCCAGGCGCCGAAAAGTGATTTTGACAGCGCCAGAACTGATCAAATGGCCTATCAGGAAAAGGTTGAACGGTCTCTGGAGAGCCGGGTAAAAACAATGCTCGAAAAGGCACTGGGTCCGAACAAGGCTATTGTCAGACTGACAAGCAACATGGATTTTAAAAAACAGGAAAGAACTGAAGAACGGTATTACCCGGATAACAAAGTGGTGCGGAGCGAACAGATATCGAATGAATCTTCCGTGAAAGCTGAAACTAAGGCGATAGGGGTTCCGGGAACAACAGCCGCTGCGGCAAACAAAACCCAGCAGGAAAACGATGGCGGCGCGGGATTTCAAAAGAATCATCAGACCGCCAATTACGAAATCGGAAAAACGACCAGTCACACCATTGACCCCATTGGCCAGATTTCCAATATTTCCGTGGCTGTTCTGGTGGATGGGTCCTATAAGACGGTAACCGGAGAAGACGGAAAAACGAAAGTCGAGTATCTGCCCCGAACGCAGGAAGAAATCACCAAAATCAAGACCATCGTTATGCGTGCCGTCAATTATACGGCTTCAAGAGGGGATGAGATCGAAGTCGTCAATATGCCATTCGAAAATGCCGAGCCTGTGGATGTCCCAGCGGGTGTGGAAAACAATGGCTGGATTTCCAGACTGATGCAGTACTCGGTTTATATCAAGTATGTTTTCTCAGTGGTATTTATGCTCTTGACCTTTATCTTTGTCATCCGGCCGATCATACAATGGTTGACTGCCGAGAAGCCAAGGGATGCGCAGCTGATAGGTCAGCTTCCCAGAACGGTAAGTGAAATCGAAAGGGAGGGATATGGCAAATCACCCGCGCCGCTGCGCATTAGCAACCAGCTTTCGCAACTGGCGATGGCAGACAATCAGGCTTTTGTTGAAGTGCTGCGGGAATGGATGAAGCAAAACTGATAAAAAAGGTGTCATCTGACCACTTTTCATCAATCATCAAAAAGGCTTAATACGATCAGACTATGGATACGACTCATTTATCAGGTGCATTGAAAGTTGCGGTACTCATTCATTCGATGGGGGAAAAAAATTCCAAGGATATTCTGAGTCGAATGGGAGAAGCAGAAAGAAAACTTGTGCAGCAGAATATGTCTCAGATTGGTTCCATCTCACAGGAAGTGCTGGATAAAATTACTCATGAATTTTCGGTGCTGGCAGAAAAGATCACTAAATTGCGCCAATCCGGGAAGCAGGTTCAATCCTCCCTCTCAGCGGTGGCCGCTCTTCAGGAAACGACTCCGAACGAACCTGAACCGGAGCCTGAAGCAGCCGATGAAGCAGCCTGTTTAGATGCCCTTCAATCCATTGATCCGGATCAGCTTGTCGAAATGATAAAGGATGAACATCCGCAAACCATTGCGGTAATTATCGTTCATCTTACGCCGGAGTCAGGAAGCACCGTACTGTCCAAGCTGCCGGATAATCTGAAGGTTGAAGTCGCCATGAGAATCGCCAGGCTGGATAAGGTGTTATCCGGAATGGTCGTTGAGATAGGTCGTGTGTTTGAAGAGCTCATGAAAAAGAAAAAAACTTCAGTCACGCATAAAACAGGCGGCGTCACTCATCTTGCCGAGTTGCTGAATATGGTGGAAGGGTCCATTGGAGAGCAGTTATTAAATGAAATTGAAGAAGCCAATCCGGACCTTGCAGCCCAGATCAAGCAGATGATGTTTGTCTTTGAAGACCTGGTTCTGGTGGATGACAAGGGAATGCAGAAGGTGCTTCGCCGGGTTGAGACGTCAAAACTGTCTCTGGCCCTTAAAGGCGCTTCTGAAGAAGTCAAACAGAAAATATTCAAAAACATGTCGGAACGGGCCGGTGTGATGCTGAAAGAAGAAATCGAGTCGATCGGCGCGGTTCGCATGAGAGATGTTGAAGAAGCCCAGCAAACCATCACCAGAATCATTCAGGAACTGGAAGCCAAAAGCGAAATCGTCATCAATGGCAGAAAAGGAGGCGATTATATTGTATAAAATCATAAAACCCCGAAGTCTTTTTTCATGTGATGCCGGTCAGACCTACTGTTTTCCGAATATTTTCAAAGAGGTGGGACTGATGGATGAAACCGATTCAAAAGAAACCTGTTCATCCTTTCAGCGCAATTTTGTAGATGTCTCATCGGGTCTGCCGGGAGAGTCGTCAAGCGGAAAGTTCATAAAGGCAGGGTTGAAAGAACGAAAAATGATGCAAGAAATGGTTCAGGAATCGCAGCAAAAAGAAGCTGAAGCCTACCAAAAGGGAATCCAGGACGGTCATAAGGACGGCTTCAAGGCCGGGATTCACTGAAGGATTAAAAGAAATCGAGAAAATGCTTCATTCACTTCAGTTGGCAATGCAGGAGATCAAAAAACTCCGAAAAGAGCTTTGCCTGAAAGCTGAGAAGGAGACTGTCAGTCTGAGCCTTGCCATAGCCAGAAAAATCCTGCTGCAGGAACCTGCAACGAACCCAAGGGTCATTGCAGGGGTTGTGAAAAAGACATTTGAAACCATTGCCATCAATGCGCCCGTGCGCATCCGGATCAATCCTTCCGAACTGGCCTATATGAGGGAGCGTCGGCATTTGATTCCCATTGAAGGGAGAGGTGACTTTCGTTGAAGATGCCTCCATTTCATGCGGCGGATGTATGGTGGAAAGTCTTTCAGGGGATGTTGACGCCCGGATTGAATCACAGATCGAAATGATTGAGGAAGCTTTTTTGCCCGGACTGGAAAAGAACAGCCAGGAGTTAGCGGAATTATCCTGATGAAGTCCTTTAATTTGAATGGTTATCACCAGTTGCTGGATCAGGCTGACCTGATAAATGCGATTGGGAAAGTGACCAAGGTGGTCGGGCTGGTCACCGAATCCCTGGGGCCTTCTTCGCATCTGGGGAGTGTGTGTGATATTTATCCCCAGGGTTCAGGCAGAAAAGTGAAAGCGGAAGTCCTGGGTTTCAGGGACAATAAGGTTCTTCTAATGCCGCTTGAGGATATCCGGGGAATCAGTCCTGGCAGCCGGGTGGTTGCCGGAAAACAAAAAGCCTATATTCCGGTGGGCAGCAAGCTTCTGGGAAGGATTGTCGATGGGCTTGGAATGCCCATCGACGGGAAAGGGTCGATTTCCTATGACTGTGAATATCCCTTGTATGCCGAACCCATGAATCCGCTTTCCCGAAACCGGATTCATGAACCCCTTGATATCGGCATTCGGGCCATCAATGGTCTGCTGACTGTCGGGTGCGGGCAGCGGGTGGGTATCTTTGCCGGTTCAGGCGTGGGAAAAAGCGTGCTGTTGGGAATGATTGCCCGCAAAACATCGGCTGATGTCAATGTGATTGCACTGATCGGGGAACGGGGCAGGGAAGTCAATGAATTTATCCAGAAAGAACTTGGCGAAGAAGGGTTGAAACGATCGGTTATTGTCGTGGCGACATCGGACCACCTGCCCCTGATCCGGCTGAGGGCGGCATTTATTGCCACCACCATTGCCGAGTATTTTCGGGATCAGGGGCTCCATGTGAATCTGATGATGGATTCCGTGACACGTTTTGCAATGGCGCAAAGAGAGATCGGCCTTGCCCTGGGGGAGCCGCCTACGTCAAAAGGATATACCCCGTCTGTTTTTACCCTGCTTCCCAGGCTCCTGGAACGGGCGGGAACGTCGTCAAACTGTGGTACCATAACCGGTCTGTATACGGTGCTGGTCGAGGGAGATGACATGAACGAGCCGGTGGCGGATGCAGTCCGGTCCATACTGGACGGGCACATCGTCCTGACCCGTGACCTGGCCATGCAGAATCACTATCCGGCCATTGATATATTAAGAAGTATCAGCAGGGTCATGAGCGATATTGTTCCTTCGCATCACAAGGAGTGCGCGGGACTTTTCAAGTCGTTGCTGGCAACTTATCGAAAAGCAGAGGATTTAATCAACATTGGCGCCTATGTTCCGGGCAGCAACCCGAGGATAGATCAGGCCATCAGTATGATAGACAATATCACCCGGTATCTTCAGCAGGGAATTGAGGACACGACCAGTTTTGAGGAAAGCGTTCAGCAACTGGAGAGCCTGTTTCAATCCTGATAAAAATGTACAGGAAATCTTTCGGTATCGTTTATTCATGATATGCATTTACAAGTTGATAAAGGGTTTTATGTCCAGCTTTAAATTTGCACTTGAATCACTCCTGAATCACCGCCTTCATAACGAGGAGATCATTCAGAAAGAACTGGCGGTATGCGGGTGCAGGGTCAAGGATGAAAAAATGATTCTAACCGGGATTCAACAGGAGAAAGACAAAGCGGTTGCAGAAATTCATGCAAAAACAGTTGCGAGGAGTCGCCATTTCGGAACATATCCTTTACGCCAATTTTCTAGAAGGACTTGCCCGAAATCTGGCTGTCCAGCAAGAAAAAGTCAAAGAATCCGAAAATAAATATGCAAAAAAACGGGATGATCTGATTGAGGCGGTCAAAAAACGAAAAACCATTGAAAATTTAAAAGAAAAAGGTTTGGCCGCCTACTCCAGAAAACTCCTGAAGCTGGATCAGGATTTTCTGGATGAAGTTGCGATCTGTCGTTTTCATAACGAACCCTTTTAATCAGGAATTTTGTCATGATGCCAATCGAATATCAATGCCATCAGCCAATTCCGGCGGTTTGCTTTCCGGGACAGCCAGATCTCAGAGGATAAAAGACGGGTCTTTTGCCGGGCTGGGACAATTTGCGGATGATCCTGAAACGCGGCAGAAAAACTTTTTGTCACTACTTTCCCAGTTTGGCAGCTGAAGCACTCCATGATGTGCCAGAAGAATCCAAAAGCCCCCATCCAAAACCCGCCGGTGACCGGTTGCCGGACGAGGAGAAAGCAGACAATGCTCTGGCAGGAAAGCCAAAAGAAAAGCAAGGAAAGAAGGGCAGATGGTAATACTGTCAAACGATTACCACTGTCCTGCCCGGAAACGATGGCCTTGTCATGGAATTTTGTCCCTGCCGGATCCGCCGAAGTCCGACCGGTCGACACCGACTGCTTTTCATGACGCTGATTCGGAAAAGGAAGGGGAGGAAGCCTCTGGCTTAACCGCTGAGGAGTCACTTCCGGAAACAACAGCGAATAAGGGTTTGTCAGGCGAGTCCGGGTTCCAGGCAGGCAGTCCTTTGCCGACCCCGGCTCTTTCGGATTCTTACCGACAGTCGGCTGTTCCAGGTCCAGGGAACGGACAAAGATCCGAAACAGCGGTCTGAGCCATCAGCGGCTCCGGAGCCGGCCGCCTCTGTGGCCGGGAAGGTCCAGACAGTCGAGATCAAGCGGGCAAAAAAGTTTCCAGGACGGCGGCAGCCCGATGTGGAAAACATCCCAGGCCCGGATGTGTCAAACGCGGGCCGAGTCCGGGCTGTTCCGGACCAAGGACAGGCAACGCATCCTAGACCGCGGTCTGAGCCATCAGCGGCTCCGGAGCTGGTCGCCTCTGTGGCCGGGAAGGTCCAGACAGTCGAGATCAAGGGGGCAAAAAAGTTTCCAGGACGGCGGCAGCCCGATGTGGAAAACGTCCCAGGCCCGGGTGTGTCAAAATCGGGCCGAGTCCGGGCTGTTCCGGACCAAGGACAGGCAACGCATCCTAGACCAGCGATCTGAGCCATCAGTGGCTCCGGAGCTGGTCGCCTCTGTGGCCGGGAAGGTCCAGACAGTCGAGATCAAGGGGGCAAAAAAGTTTCCAGGACGGCGGCAGCCCGATGTGGAAAACGTCCCAAGCCCGGGTGTGTCAAAATCGGGCCGAGTCCGGGCTGTTCCGGACCAAGGACAGGCAACGCATCCAGACCGCGATCTGAGCCATCAGCGGCTCCGGAGCCGATTGCATTCGTTGACGGACTGGCGGAAACTACTGATTTCAAGGAGTCGATACCGCTTCAGAGTTGGCGGGGGGCCGATGCGGAAAACGTCGCAGAGGCTGATCTGTCAGATGTGGTATGGGTCAAGCCTGTTCCGATTGAGGGGAAGTCAAAGTTAAGCAGTCAGCAACCGGATCCATTGTCAATTCCGGATACGGTCAATTTCAAGCCGGTTGATAGAAAAAATCAGTCCAATGTGAAGGGGGATAGCGCAAAGACTTTCGACAAACAGCATGGCCAAGGTTGCGGCTGTCCCTGAAAAAGCGCCAACGGATCAGAAGGGTGATCCGGATAGTGCCCCATAATGTCAAGATGAAATCTACGATGTTTTATTCAGTCATAGATTCCATAGAAACTGAAGGAATCCCCACGGTTTCTGCCGGCACTTTGAATGCCGATGGTAACGAAACGCCTGATTTGTTCATGGGTGCAAACCATCCGGAAAGCATCGCAAAAGATCCGGAAGACGCTCATTTTCTACCGCCGGATCCGGAATCCAAAGCGCTGGCAGTCAATTTTGCCAGGGAAGGTCAGGTGCAAATGACATCCGGAGTGAATCCTTCACAGAAGGGATCCAGGCTCGAAGTCCCGTCGTTTCAAACTGAAGTGCTGAATCAGATCGTGGAAAAAACGTCGGCCACTTTGAAATCTGGACAGTCTGAGATTCGAATCGATATAAAGCCAGAAACGCTGGGACATCTCCGCCTGTCATGTATCACAGACCACCAGCAGGTGACTGTCAAAATTCTGGCGGAAAATCCCCTGGTCAAAGAGATGATCGAAAATCAGGCGGCGCTGATCAAAAACGAGCTCCAGCATCAGGGCATCCATGTCAACACGGTAAAAGTGGATATGCTGATGTCCGGTGGATCGGATTTTGCATATTCACAGCATGAGGGCGCTGCATCCAGGCAGGCTCGGCATGAACCCGCGTACGGCAGTGGCAGGGACAATATCGGCGACAGCGTATTAAAAGAGCCGGATTTATTGGATCAGGCCAACAACAGAGGCGGTTCTCTTGTGAATTATTTTGCATAATAACTGTCAATACTATTTTTTGGCTTTAATCACGCCCGACAGAAGGGGGGCAACCATGACTGTTTCTGCTATTGGCGCAGCCACATCGACGACAGACAATTTATACAGTTCAAATACTCAGACGATGGGTAAAGATGATTTCCTGAAGCTTCTGGTTACCCAGCTTCAAAACCAGGATCCCTTGAATCCCAGCGGACAGCACTGAGTTTATCTCGCAGCTTGCACAGTTCAGTTCACTGGAACAACTCACAAGTGTCAATGACAATCTCAAAGATCGTCCAGTTGTTCGACCAATCTATCAATAATTCACAGGCAGTCAATTTTGTCGGTAAAATGGTCAAAGCCAGCGGCAGTATGTTTGAACTTGGTTCCGGGGAAACGCACGAGATACAGTTTCAATTGGGTGAAGATGCGGCTGCCGTTTATGTCAGAATTTACAATTCATCCGGTGAAATCATTAAAAAAATTGAAATGGATCAGATGGCTGCCGGTGAACAGAGCGTTGTCTGGAACGGTGAGGATGAAAATGGGAATTCAGTGTCTGCCGGAACCTATTCCTTCTCAGTTAAGGCGAATAACAAGGATGGGGAAGCCATGGACACGGCAGCCTATATCGAGGAACCCGTGACCGGGGTCAGCTATCATAACGGCAATACCTATCTGCTGGCAAAGGACATGGAAATTCCCTACTCGGCGATCATCGAGGTAACGGAGCCGGAAAAAAAATAGACGGGAAAGCAGGCCAAAAGCTTTATTAATGGCAGGATTTATAATACACAACATCAAAGGAGGTAGTTCATATGCTTAGCTCAATGTATTCAGGTATATCCGGTTTAAATGCCAGTAACCAGCGAATGGCGGTTGTCGGCGACAATATCGCCAATGTCAATACCACAGCGTATAAGAGCTCGGAACTTTCGTTCGAGAGCTTGATCAACCAATCCGTTGGCGGGATATACAGGCCAGGAAATCGGCGGCGGGGTGTTACTGGGTGATCTCAGCTATGATTGGAATCAGGGGACCATCCAGAGAACATCGAATCCCTATGACATGGCTATTGCGGGCTCCGGATTTTTCATGGTCAAGGATGCCGCGGGGAATGCCTTTTACACCCGTGATGGTGAATTTAAATTCGATGCAACAGGAAATCTTCAGACTGCATCGGGTATGGCGGTTCAGGGATGTAACTATTCCGATCCTCCGCCTACGGATCCCACTCTTGATGCCATAATTATTGATCCGGCAGCATATCAAGACATTTCAGTCGATGAAAATGGAGTGTATTGGGGCTGTAACCAAAGTCACGCCGCCTGCCGTCGGGGTGAAAACCGCCCTGTTTCAGGCGGTAATATGTGATACGACCGATCGATCCGTAATGGCGAAAACCAATAAAAACCTCTACACAAAGACCACGGACGACGGCACCGATCCGCTGATACTCGGTACCCCGCGGGCTAAGGGACTGGGTGGGGTCCAGTCGTCATCTCTTGAAATGTCCAATGTCGATATTGCCAAGGAATTTGTCAACATGATTACGGCACAGCGGGCATTTTCGGCCAACTCCAAGGTCATCACAACCAGTGACGAAATTCTTCAGGAACTGGTCAATATCAAGCGGTAACTCCTGGAATGAACAGGTGGGACAAGGGGATGAGCAATAATTTGCCCGCTGCCCCTTATCCTGAGCAGTCACAGATAAGGAGGCAGCTCAATGATCAAGGTAACCCGTTTAAACGATATCGAAATGGTGGTGAATCCGGAGAAAATTCAGTCGGTTCAGGCCACACCCGATACCCTGATTACCTTTACGAACAAGGACCGTCTGATGGTCAAGGAACCTGTTGAAGAACTATCCAGAAGAATAATGGATTACCGGCGAATGGTTTTTCAGAATCAAGTTTCGGTTGTAGATGTTCTTCAGCAGTTTCCGGACGTTCTTCACTGATGAAAGAGGAGACTGGCTTTTATGGATATCACGACATTGATGGGTATCCTGGTAGCGGGTGTGCTGGTGGTCAGCGCAATTCTGATGGGCGGTCCGGGGATGTGGTTTCTGGATTATCCTTCCCTGATGATCGTTATCGGCGGGACCATGGGCGCAACGCTGATCGCTTATCCAATTTCTGAAGTGATGAGCGTTGTCGGTATTGCCAGAAATGCATTTTTGCACCGCTATCAATCCCCGACAGCGCTGATTCCCATAATGGTTCAAATTGCCAAAAAAGCGCGGATTGAAGGCATCCTTTCATTTGAACCCCAGCTGAAAAAGCTGAACGATCCGTTTATGGTCAAGGGAATTCAGATGGCGATCGATGGGTTGGAATCCAGCGCCATTGAAGACGTGTTGACTACCGAAATCGCCTATGTCGGAGAACGTCATAAAATAGGCTCAGAAATATTTTCGACAATGGGCGCCTATGCGCCGTCAATGGGAATGCTGGGTACGCTTATCGGCCTGGTGCAGATGCTCAGGCAGATGAACGATCCCACGATGATCGGCGGGCCGATGGCGGTTGCCCTCCTGACCACGTTTTATGGCTCTGTACTGGCCAATCTGCTGTTTAATCCAATCGCCGGAAAGCTGAAAACCCGCAGCAAGCAGGAGATGCTGGTCAAACAGATGATTCTGGAAGGGATTCTGGCGATTCAGGCAGGGGACAATCACCGGATTGTCGAGCAAAAACTGACGGCATTTATTTCCACAAAAACGCTTCAGAAAAACGTCTCTGGCAATATCCGCTCAATGCGTTCGGCAGAATTATGACCCCCGATTCCAGATTCGGCAACCCCAGCGACATATCCTCTGTTTCCAGCAACAGCTGGGCAGTGATATATGCAGGATTCATCATCATGCTGCTGTGTTTTTTTATCGTGCTGTGCTCATATTCTGTGACAGACAGCTCAAAACTGGCTTCGGTAGCCAAGTCGTTTTCAACGGCAGCCACAGGTTTTACGGGCGGGCAGCGGTTTGAATCCGGTGAAAACCGCTTTGCCGGTTGCTCCGGATATGGTAAGTGTTGACAGTGAGCTTGCAGGGCTATATAGCAATATCCAGGCAATGAGCAGTGATTTGGGGATGGAAAATGAGATTAAACTGTCGGTGTGCGAAAAAGGGGTCGTTCTTCAACTTTCCGACAGGATTTTGTTTGATGCAGGCCAGGCGGATATTCTGCCGGAAGCTAAAAGGCTGATTGAGCATGTGGGGGAGATTGTTGCAAATCATCCCGCATACAGTCTTCGTATTGAAGGGCATACGGACAACGAGCCCATCCGCACCAGCCGATACCCATCCAACTGGGAGTTGTCCACTTCACGGGCCGTGAATGTTGTCCGGTATCTTCTGGATAAACGCATCATTGCAGCCGATCGCCTGCTGGCAGCAGGCTTTGGTGAATACAAACCCCTTTCCCCCAATGATACCCTGGAAAACAGGGCCAGAAACCGTCGGGTCGAGCTCCTTTTTTTTCGAAATGAAATTAAAAAGGTTGTTCAATGAGGACAAATAATTGTAGAATCAACTTCAAAGACGAACCTCAAGCTCCGGACCCCGCTGGATGGTTGATACCCTTTAATGATTTGATCACCCTCCTGTTGGTTTTCTTTGTACTCCTGTTTGCAATGGGAAATATCAATGTTCATCAATCCGAAAAGCTTGTCGGCTCTCTTCACGGTGCGCTGGGGGTGCTGCTGGAAGGAAAAAAAATGGGTGTTCAGGTTGTCGGGCCAGTTCAGCCGACGGAGCCGGCAGATCAGGTAGTTTCCGCTGATGCTTCAAAAACGGTTTCCCAGCTTTCAGAATCATCCCGTAATGCGATGGATGATCTGGCCAATCAACCCGATATCACGGTTATTCAAACCCCGAAGGGAATGTTTATAACCCTTTCGGATGGCATTCTGTTCCAAAGCGGTGTTTCAGAACTGCGGCCTGAAGGATATCCGGTTTTGAATAAAATCATCCAGGTCCTTCAGAGCAATAAACTTGTCGTACGCGTTGAAGGGCACACCGACAATGTGTCGATACACAGCGGGCGTTTTCCGTCAAACTGGGATCTTTCGATTGCCAGAGCCGTTCATGTGCTCAAATACTTCATTGATACGGGAGAAATCGCGCCTCAGCGTCTTTCTGCGGTAGGTTATGGTGAATCCAAGCCGCTTTATCCCAATAACAGCCCCGCCAACAGGGGGAAAAACCGTCGTGTTGAGATTATTCTGGAGATGATGGACTCGTAATATGTCTAAGAAAAACATTATTATTGTTACAGGGATTGCGCTGATTGTTTTGGCGATTATTGCTGGGGGATTTTTCATGCTGTGGCAGAAACTTTCCGCACTGGATAAACCCAAAGGGGGAGAACCCGCCCAAAAACCTGAAAAAAGCGAACAAGGCGGCATCGGCCCTATTTTCTCTCTGGATTCCTTTATTGTGAACCTGTCGGACCAGGGTGGAAAACGTTATCTGAGAATCACCATGGGCCTTGAACTGGGGGATCCGAAATCTGCAGAAGAGCTGACCAAACGTCTTCCACAAATCCGGGACAGTATTTTGATGACCCTGCCTTCCAGAAAGGTGGATGAGCTTCAAACCATGGAAGGCAAGAATTCGATTCGTTCCGAAATTATCTCCAATCTGAACGCATTGTTGGGTAAAGAGATCGTGAAAAAAATATATTTTACGGAGTTTGTTATCCAGTAACCTGCCTGCGAGCCATATTATGTCTGACCAGATATTGTCACAGGAAGAGATTGACGCCCTTCTGGGCGCGATGGCCAAGGGCGAAGTAAATCTTGAAGCGGATATCGCTCCGCAGGGACCCAAAGTCGACACGTATGATCTGACGTCCCAGCGGATTATCATGCGGGATGAATTTTATGCCCTGGGAGAGGTTTACGACAAGTTTACCGGAACGTTTCAGGGGGCGCTTTCCGCAAGCCTGCAGCGCACTGTGGAGGTTTCGCTGGTTTCAACGGAAATGGTTAAATATGGTGATTTCATCAAGGCATTCCCCAATCCGACCTGCTACAACATCTTCAGCATGGATCCCCTGATCGGATCCGGACTTCTTGTTATTGAAACGGATCTGGTGTTTTCTCTGATTGACTGCATGTTTGGCGGTGACGGAAAATCCCTGACCCAGGTCAGGGATTTTACCATGATTGAACTGCGGATGATGCGCAAATTTGCCGTGGAAGTGTTGTCCAATTTCGAGAAAGCCTGGGAATTTCTGTTTCCTGTCAAAATCGAATTGAAAAAAACCGAGACCAAATCCGAATTCGTCCACGTTGTTAATTCCAGTGATCTGGTGATGGTTATCGTGTTTCTCCTGCATGGAAAAGAATTTTCAGGCAATATCTACATGTGTGTGTCATATCTGATGCTGGAGCCGATAAAAGAAAAACTGTCCAGCAAATATCTGCGAGAAAAGGATATGGCTTATGCCTGGAAGCCTCAGCTGGAACATTTGCTGGACGACACTTCAGTCGAGCTGGTCGCGGAACTGGGAAGGACGGTTCAGTCCGTGAGCGACTTGCTGAACCTTCAGGTTGCGGACATTCTCAAACTCAATTCCGGTCCGGATGACCTGATTACCCTGAGTATCGGCAATGTTCCAAAATACATGGGTTTTCCCGGAGTTGCCAAAGGCAATCGCGCGGTTGAGATTACCTCGTTGTTAAGTCCCAAAGGAGAGTATCATGACAATGGGTGATTCAAATAAAATGAAATCCTCAGCCTCCAAGTCCGGCCCGGGCTCGACCGGAGCTGTGTCAGGGACCCATGGCAGTGGATCGGCGGATAAGTCCGCATCCCAAAAATCCAATATGGATTTTATTCTGGATATCCCCCTGGAGATTTCCGTGGAGCTGGGTCGAACCACCCTTATGATCAACGATCTGCTTAAACTGGGACAGGGGTCGGTTGTTGAATTGTCCAAAATCGCCGGCGAAACCCTTGAGGTGCTTGCCAATCAGCGATTGATAGCCAGAGGTGAAGTTGTTGTCATCAATGAAAAATACGGTATCCGACTGACGGAAATCATCAGCCCGATGGAGCGGATCGAAAGACTGCGGTAATGGATCAGCCCACTATTTTTTATACCGCCCTGAAGATGCTGGGGGTTCTGATGGTTCTTCTGGCAGGGCTGGTTGCCTGCCTTCATCTCATAAAACGCCTGCTGCATGCAGGATTGACCGGGAAAACGGATCATCTGATTCGCGTGCTGAATGTCCGTTCCGTCGGGATCAAAAAACAAATCGCCCTTGTCGAGGTTCCGGGTGCGGTTCTGGTTATCGGCATGGCTGGAGACCGCATGCAGCTGCTGGATAAAATTGTGGATACAGACATTCGAAACCAGATATCAGCGTCCAGCGCTCAGCGGACGGTTACGGATTGATGCGGATGGAATCGGCAAATGATAAAACACGGACGCTCCGGGCTGGTATGATGCCCATCAAGGATATGTCTGTCGTAGATCGGTTACATTCCCGGAAGAATCATCGCCATGATGGTTATCGGGATACTGTTGACATCTGTGGCATGGGGGGCGGATCCGCAGCCTGCAGGCAGTTTCCCGATGATCTCCATTGCCATGGATAAAGCCAAGGGGCCTGAAGACGTTTCGGTTGTGATTCAGATTTTTGCAGCCCTGACCCTGCTGTCCATTGCTCCGGCGATTCTGATCATGCTGACATCCTTTACGCGGTTTATCATCGTGTTTTCCCTGCTCCGCCAGGCGATGGGCACCCAGCAGATGCCGCCGAATCAAATCCTGATCGGCCTGGCCATGTTTCTGACGTTTTATGTCATGACCCCGGTCTGGCAGGATGTAAACCAGAATTCCGTCCAGCCGTATCTGGAGAAAAAAATCAGCTCTGAACAGGCGATCAATACCGCCTTAACCCCCATCCGCAAATTCATGTACAAACAGATCCGGGAAAAAGACCTGGCGCTTTTTATCGAAATTGCCGGGCTTAAACGGCCGGATTCACCTGCGGATGTTCCAACAATGGTCATGATTCCATCGTTTATCATCAGCGAACTGAAAACGGCTTTTCAACTTGGGTTCATGCTGTTTATCCCGTTTCTGATCATTGATATGGTGGTTGCCAGCGTGCTGCTGTCCATGGGCATGATGATGCTTCCGCCCATCATGATTTCCCTGCCGTTTAAATTGCTCCTGTTTGTTCTGGTGGATGGCTGGCATCTGATCGTGGGGTCTCTTGTCAAGGGATTTGTCTCATAGTCACCCCCCACAAGCGTATTCACCGCATATCTTACCGGCCATGATTTGATGGAAATAGAAAGGAACAGAGCCGATGACGCCGGAATTTGTAACGGGTTTTTTTATGGAGGCCATGAAAACAGCAGCCCTGCTGTCCATGCCCGTACTCCTGGTGGGTCTGATCGCCGGGGTTCTGGTCAGCGTGTTTCAGGCCGCAACCCAGATTAACGAAATGACGCTGGTGCTGATTCCCAAGATGATTGCGGTCGGCATCGCCCTGATCATCTTCTTTCCCTGGATGATGGAACTGATGGTGGACTTTACCCGTAACGTCATTGTCAATCTGCCGACTACCATTCGGTAACCGTATGGCCACACTCAGTATTTCCCTGCTTCAGATTCAGCTTTTTCTGTTTATTTTTATACGTGTCAGCGCAATGACACTGACCGTACCGGTATTTGACAGTCGGAATATTCCCGCAGTGTTCAAAATCGGACTTTGTTTTACCGTTGCCCTGGTGCTGTATCCGATTGTCAGGCTCGAGCCGGTTGCGCTGGCGCCTTCCGTGATTTCTTTTGTCATCGGCATTGCCTGTGAAATACTCACCGGCGTCATTATCGGCTTTCTGATCCGGCTGGTTTTTACCGGCATTCAACTGGCGGGTGAATTGGTGGCGTTTCAAATGGGCTTTAGCGTAGCCAGCGTGATTGATCCCATGTCCAGCAGCCAGGTGCCCGTCATATCCCAGACGATTTATATGTTTGCCATTTTGATTTTCCTGACGACCAATGCCCACCACTGGGTGCTTCGGGCCCTTGTCGAGAGTTTCAGCCTGATCCCGCCTTTTGGGTTTCATTCTTCTGGAAATCTGATGGCCCGCTTCATCCAGGCTGCCGGAGATATGTTTGTTATCGCTGTCAAGGCCGGTTCCCCCGTGATTGTTTCCCTGCTTCTGGTCAGTCTGGGCCTGGGTCTGGTCGGCCGGACCGTTCCGCAGATGAATGTGTTCATGGTAGCCACACCGGTGAATATATTGATCGGATTTCTCTTTCTTTCCCTTTCGCTTCCGATGATGATGACGTTTTTAACGCAACTGCTGAACGGATTGGGAAAGGAAATACTTCAGATCATGAAACTGATGGGCCCATAGGAAAATTCCATGGCAGATAGCGACCAGGAGAAAACCGAGCAGGCGACACCCAAGCGTGAGAGAGAAGCCAGGGAAGAAGGCCAGGTCATTCACAGCAAAGAGGTTTCTTCAGCACTCATTCTTCTGGGCGCAATTGTCGCTTTTTATGCAGCCGGCTCCTGGATGGTTCACCGGATGGCCGGGGTGATGCAGCGATACCTCGGCGGTATGGGCGCAATTTCTTTAAGAGACGACTCGCTGCAGGCCCTGATAATCAATGTGATAAAAGACTTTGCGCTGATCGTATTCCCGGTGATGCTGGCAACGCTCGTCCTGGGGGTTGCTGCAAGTGTTTTTCAGGTCGGGTTTACGATCTCCACCAAGTCTCTATCGCCGAAATTTTCAAAGCTCAATCCGATCAAGGGCTTTGGAAGACTATTTTCCCTGCGATCTTCCGTGGATGTCATCAAAGCTCTTGCAAAAATCCTGGTGCTGGGGGGGCTGGCCTATTCTCTGATTAAAGGCGAGACCAAGGCCCTGCCGTTACTCATCAGCATGGAGGTGATGGATATCTGGGCGTTTATCGGCAGGGTTTCGCTTCGAATCTGCCTCTATACTTTTCTGGCCATGACCGCCATTGCAGCCCTGGACTACCTGTTTCAGTGGTGGCAGCATAACAGGACCTCCGCATGACCAAACAGGAAATCAAGGAAGAATCCAGGCAGACCGAGGGAGATCCCAAAGTCAAATCCCGTATCCGTTCGATCCAAATGGAAATGTCGCGGCGACGGATGATGGAAGGCGTTCCGGGTGCGACGGTCGTCATCACCAATCCGACCCACATAGCGATTGCCCTTAGATACGATTCTCATGACATGATGGCGCCCAAAGTGGTTGCCAAAGGCGCGGGCTTCGTTGCCGAAAAAATCAAGGAAATCGCCAGATCCAACCGCGTTCCTGTTGTTGAGAACAAGCCCCTTGCCCGCGCCCTGTTTAAAGCCGTGGAAGTCGGTGCCTATATCCCGCTGGAGATGTACCGAACCGTTGCCGAAATACTGGCCTATGTCTATCGACTGAAAGGGATCCGCTGATTCATTTTCAAAGCCCCCTAAAAACGCCTGCTGATTGACTGAACGGAAACTCTGTTTTTAAATAAAAATTCGAATATCGAAATTCGAAACAATGTTCGAAATTACTAAATCAAATGTTCAAAACGGTTTATTTCAAACGAACTGTTTAGGCCATTTTGACTCTGGAATTTGAATTTGTTTCGAATTTCGATTTCGATATTCGAATTTAGGGTTTGAACTGATTTTTCGCTCAGACACAACCCGAATCCCTCCGCACTCTCTCTCTGTGGCACAATTCCTGCATTGTTTTTCTGTAAATTCAACCCGTTTCCCTTTGTATCGGAAAGACATGGAAATCGCCACACAGAATTTGTTTTCAGGACAGATTGCCCGTTTTACGCGAAGCGCGGACATCTTAATGGCGGTAGCGGTCATCGCCATACTGATGATCATGGTCGTGCCGCTGCCATCCGTCATGCTGGATCTGCTGCTTTCTTTCAATATCACATTTTCATTGGTGATCCTGCTGGTCGGCATGTATATCCGAAAGCCTCTGGAGTTGTCCTCATTTCCCTCCATTCTTCTGGTGACCACCTTGTTCAGGCTCTCGCTGAATGTGGCTTCCACACGGATGATTCTGCTTCATGGCAATGAAGGAACGGATGCTGCGGGAAAAGTGATCATGGCCTTTGGCAATTTCGTCGTCGGCGGCAATTATCTGGTCGGCGTGATTGTCTTTCTGATTCTGGTCGTCATCAATTTTATGGTCATTACCAAAGGTGCGGGACGAATCGCTGAAGTTGCGGCCCGGTTTACCCTGGATGCCATGCCGGGCAAACAGATGAGTATCGATGCGGATTTAAACGCCGGACTCATCAACGATCAGGAAGCCAAGGTCAGGCGTCGACTGGTTGCCCATGAAGCCGAATACTACGGTGCAATGGACGGCGCCAATAAATTCGTGCGGGGGGATGCCATCGCCGGCATTCTGATCACCCTGATCAATATTATCGCGGGCCTGGGAATCGGCGTTTTTCAGCACGGCATGAACTTTTCCGATGCCGCCCAGAATTATACGCTGCTGACCGTGGGCGATGGACTGGTCAGCCAGATCCCGGCCCTGATCATCTCCACGGCGGCAGGTATTATTGTCAGCCGGGCAGGATCCGAATCGAGCATGGGAAAAGAAATCACTTCCCAGCTACTGGTTCAGCCCCGCGCCATCGGTGTTGCCAGTTCCGTCCTGTTCGGATTTGCCTTGATTCCCGGGCTTCCGACCCTTCCTTTTTTGACGCTTTCGGCTTTGACCGGCAGCCTTGCGTTTATCCTTTCAAAATCATCCCGGGCTGAGAATGAGAAGGAAGAGCAGAGAGGTCAGGCGGCAGCGGCCAAAGCCAGATCGCCTGAAGCGCTTAAACTCATGCCTCCGCTGGACATTCTCGCACTTGAAGTGGGGTACGGTTTGATTCCGATGGTAGATGCCGCCCAGAACGGAGAGCTTCTGGAGCGCATCAAATCCGTTCGCCGGCAGATTGCCCAGGATATCGGCATTCTGGTTCCGTCGGTTCATATTCAGGACAATATGCAGCTGAAACCGGGGGAATATTCGATTTTACTGAAAGGCAACGAAGTCGCAAAAGGCGATCTGATGATCAATCATTATCTGGCCTTGAATCCGGGCATGACCCAGGAAAAAATAGAAGGCATACCTACCAAGGAGCCGACATTCGGGCTTCCAGCATACTGGATAAAAGAGCAGGAAAAAGAAACTGTCATGGGAAAAGGATTTACGGTGGTGGATCTTCCGACAGTGCTGACCACCCACCTGACCGATGTCATTAAAAAACATGCGCATGAGTATCTGGGAAGACAGGAAGTCCAGCAGCTCCTGGATACGCTAAAAGAAGCTTATCCGCGGATTGTTGAAGAACTGGTGCCCAATCTGCTTCCGCTGGGAGCGGTGGTGAAAGTTCTTCAAAATCTATTGGTCGAACAGGTTCCCATCCGGGATCTGTTGACCATTTTGGAAACCCTTGCGGACTGGGCGCCGGTAACAAAAGATCTGGATATGTTGACTGAATATGTTCGACATGGTCTGGCCCGGACCATTACCCGTCTTTATGCCTCACCGGAAGGCAGCCTGACACTGATGACAATGGATCATTCGATCGAGAACCTGATGCTGCAATCCCTTCAGCAGAGTGCTCAGGGCAGCTTTCTGTCCATTGAGCCGGAGATTACGCAGAAAATCATCAGGCAAATTGCCAGTAAACCTTGAAAAGTTTACTTCTCAGAACCTTCAGCCGATTATCCTGTGTTCAGCGCAGGTGAGATTGCATTTAAGAAAGCTGGTGGACCGGTTTATCCCAAACCTGGTGGTATTGTCCTATAATGATATTCTATCCAGTATTCGAATTCAATCCTTGGGAATAGTGAGACTGACCGATGCAGATTAAACGATTTGAAGCGCCATCGATGACTGAGGCATTGCGGTTGATAAAAAAAGAATTCGGACCGGATGCGGTGATTCTCTCTGCGCGAAGTCTGAGTCGGGAAAAAAGCCTTTTTGGCATTAAAAAGCCCGCTGGCATTGAAGTGACGGCCGCAACCGACACCTTGAACGACGCCATGGAGACTCAGGCTGTAGAGACATGTGCGGTTTCCACCGCTGCAGGCGGGGTTCCCAGTGCGTTAAAAGGGCGGAAAATTTCTGTTCGCATTGATGATCCCATCGGCAAACAGGGCCTGATGAATACTATCCAGACGGGTTTGAAATCACTGTCCATGCGAAAAAACACGCAGTCGGGGTCTGATGGGCTGAAAGAAAGCTTCAAGGAAAAATTTAAAAGCCATTTTACGCGTCAAGGGGTGGAGGATTTTTTTATTCAAGAGCTGTTGGCGGTATTCACCCAAAAAATTCGGTTCGGAAATGGAATGGGGGAGCCAGGACTTTATTCAGGTCTGCTGGAGGTGTTTTCAGAAATGGGAATATCCGTAAAATTCCTGAAAACCGCGGCACCTGCCCGCAGATTCATGGATTTGTCGGTCCTGCCGGAGGCGGAAAAACTTCCGCCATGGCCCGGCTGACAGCAATTTATATTCATCAATACAGACAGAAAGTCGGCTGGATAACCTTTGACACCAACCGGGTTGCCGCAGCCGCCCAGCTTCACGTTTATGGAAAGATTATCGGTGTTCCCGTCGAGTTGGCTGCCACTGTCAAGGAGCTTCAAATCGTCCCTGAGTCGTTTTTCAGCAGATGGATCATATTTTTATTGATACGCCTGGTATGGGAATCCGTGACCCGCGGCATGATAGCTGAAATGGCTGAAATTCTGAAACATGCCCATATCGATAGGGTGCATCTTGTGGCCAGTGCTTCAACAAAAAATGAGGATTTGATCCAGATCGTGAAAGCCTATCACGCGTTGTCCGTAAACAGCCTGATTGTCTCAAAACTGGATGAAAGCCAGACCTATGGCAATGTATTCAATCTGCTGATGCGCTCCAAACTTCCAGTTTCCTATTTTACCAGTGGTCAGGCAATTCCGCAAAGCCTTGAAAAAGCCACGCTTGAAAAAGTTGCGGAACTGATTCTGAATCCGGACAGGGAAAGCAAGCCCTGGCATGTGCCGCCCGGAAAAACAGCGGAAATCATTCCCTATGCCAAAAGCAATTCTCGCCGGTTCCGGGACCATTATGTGGCCAATCATAACTCCATTCTGTTTCATCATCCCGATTGTGCCTGGGCCAAACGCATCAAACCCGAAAACAGGATTGTATTTGAAAGCATTGAAGATGCGGCTTCAAAGGAATATATCCCCTGCAAAACCTGTTGCAGTCATATTCCGGAGATTCAGGATACGGCCGAGGTCGAAGTGCACCGGGTCGGAAACGGCCAACCCTATTATTCAAGATAAGGTAATCATATGACGACGGGTTCAACAAATAATGTCATCAGTCTGACGCGGAAACTGGCAGCCAAAAACACAACGGCCTCTGCCCAGTCGGAAAAAGGCTCCCGCACACGGGTAATCGCCATTTCCAGCGGCAAGGGAGGGGTCGGGAAAACCAATATCGTCGCCAACCTCGGCATTTCCCTGTCTCAACTTGGCAAGAAGGTCATGATTTTTGACGCGGATCTGGGGTTGGGAAATCTGGATATTCTTCTGGGACTGACGCCAAAATACAATTTTTCTCATGTCGCCCTTGGAGAAAAAACACTTTCGGAAATTATCGTCGAGGGGCCGTGCAATATCAAAATCCTTCCGGCTTCCTCGGGGATTCAGGAAATGGCCAATCTGTCCAAAGCACAGACCGCGGACCTTCTCAGTGAACTGTATGCGGTCATCGACCCCATTGATATCCTTCTGATCGATACGGCAGCCGGGATATCCTCAAATGTCATGTATTTCAATGCAATCGCCCAGGAAGTTCTGGTGGCGGTATCGCCTGAACCCACGTCCATCACCGATGCCTATGCGCTGATGAAAATCCTGTCCATCCGTTATGGCGTGAAGCAGTTCAAGCTGGTGGTCAACATGGTCAGTGATATTCAGGAAGCCCATGAAGTTTACCGGCAACTGAAGCTGGTTGCCGAGCGGTTCCTGGACATTGCCATCGAGTATATCGGCCATGTGTCCTATGATAAAAACGTCACACGAGGGGTCAGGCAGCAAAAAGCCGTATGTGACCTGTATCCGGATACGCAGGCCAGCCGATGTTTCAATTCACTGGCCGTAAAATTGTGCCAGTCGCCGCTGGCTGGATCTCCCCCCAAGAATACGCGGCTGTTCTGGCAGGAGCTGATCACCAATAAACAGGATTTCACCAGGCCGTGATGCGCTGTTTTGATTGCCGGATCACGGCTGCTGAAAAGAGAAGACGAAATGAATCTATCTGCCGCAAGTATGACTGCAAGTCCTTATAGGGACGAGGAGATGACACGGGGCCGGTTGATTACGGAATACCTTCCGTTTGTCAAACGAATCGTTCATCGAATGGCTGTTCACCTGCCCGCGCATGTGGATGTGGAGGATCTGATGAATGCCGGTGTTATCGGGCTGATTCAGTCCATAGACCGCTACGACCCTGCAAGGGATAATACCCTGGCGACATTCGCATCGTTTCGCATTCGCGGCGCCGTATTAAGCGAACTTCGATCCCGGGATGTGCTTTCCCGCGGCAATCGGAAAAAAGTTCGGGAAATGCAGCAGACCTGGTTGATCTGGAGAAAAAACAAGGAAGAGAGGTTGAAGACTGGGAGGTTGCCAGGGAACTGGGGATGAGCATGGATGAATTTGACGGGTTGCAGCGTATGGCAGGCATTTCATTTGTCAGCATGGATGATATGGATTCTCCGTCAAACAGTGAAAAGGAAAAACTGCTCAGTCATTTTATGAGCGGTGATGATCAGGATGCGCTGATGTTGACCCGGGCTTCGGAGATCAGAGCGGCGCTTGCAAAAGCCATCGACGAGCTGTCTGACAGGGAAAGAATGGTTATTTCGCTGTACTATGTGGATGAGCTGACATTAAAGGAAATTGGCGAGGTCATGAATTTAACCGAATCCAGAATCTCTCAGATCCATTCGGCCGTGATTATCCGACTGAGAAAAAAACTCGTCAAGAATGGCATCCTGGATAATTGACAGGCATTGAGATCGGTAATGTCAAAATGTTCAAGGGAACGTCAATAAAATGACGTCGGGAGTGCAGTCATGAATACAAATTCCATCGAGCGTCAACAGACCAATACCGGGATTGCATCCACTGCCAGATTGAAACGGATTCAAAAAGATCGGCAGCGCCGTCCGCCCGGACAGATGCGGCGAAATGGCCAGGAACCTCCGGATTCGGATTCTGACCAAAATTCCGAACCCAAACCCCATTTTTTCTCCGGCGATATGCAAGAGGATATTTGCCTGAGAAATGAGATCGGGGATATTTTCAGGAAAACGGCCCTTTTGCAGCGGAATCAGCGGGCCAACGATCAGGAACAGGGACTGCAAGTTGATGTTGTCATCTAATTTTATTAAGGAAACGAGGCCATGACACCTGCCACACTCATGAATTGGGAAGTCTATCTGGATGCAGCCGGGATTTGCTGCTGCATCTTGAGCGTTCTGTATCTCATCAGACTGAAACATAAAGCTGCAACCAAAAACCGTATCCCGGATCCGGCCCAGCTGGAAGATATCGGCCCGTTTAAGGCTACGCCGTTAGATCTGCCTGCGAACATGACTTTTGACGGGGTACTGACCTCGATCACAAATGACTGCCGAATGACTGTTGATGCAGGAGGTAGGGCCAGGGGAACTGCTGCGGATCCTTATGATGAAGTCAGGCGGCTTCTGAACCTGGGAATGGCGCCGCATCAGATTGCAGAGCGGATAAAAATTCCCCGGTGCGAAATCGATCTGATTGTCAGTTTGCGCAGGATTCAGCCGGATACGGTTTCAGACAACCCAGCTGAAAAAGAATACAGCGCAGCTCTGGCATAGTTTGTGCTTCTATAAATTCGTAAGTTCCGGTGTTGATGAGTAACCCATCTTATCAATGTGAGAATTTACGAATTTTTTATTGAGAGGTCGGCATGAGTGGCGAAATATCCGGTATTTTATCTGGCGCTCGGGCTCAGGAAATAAGGCTGGAGGTCCTGTCCAACAACATGGCCAATGTCAATACCGTGGGATTCAAGGGAGACCGGGTGTTTCGAATTCCCGCGACGTCTACGTCCGTCCCGGAAGAAATTTCCGGAGCATCCCTTGCAGACAACCCCCTGAGCGATTCTTCGAATCCGCCAGTCTGTACGTTTACCGATTTTGAACAGGGTCATATGAAAGGGACCGGAAATGCGCTGGATATGGCTCTGGACGGGGAAGGATTCTTCTCAATCCAGACGCCGCAAGGCATTCAATATACGCGAAAAGGAAATTTTGCTCTGAATTCGAATGGAACCCTGGTAACCCAGGAAGGATACCCGGTTCTGGGTAAAGGCGGCAGTGAAATTCTGATCTCCGGCCAGGAGGTTGTTGTGGGTGCCGGTGGTGCCATAGTTGTTGATGGCATAGAAGTGGATTCCTTCAATATCGTAGATTTTGAAAATAAAAAAGGGTTGTTGAAAAATGGCGATTCCCTCTTCAGCCCCATTGATCCCAATGATAAAGGTTCACCAGCGGAGAAGACCCTGGTTCAGCAGGGATTCATTGAAGCATCCAATGTGGATTCCATCAAGGCAATGACCGAGATGATCGATGTGATCCGGGGATATGAATCCTATCAGAAGATTCTTCAATCCATGAATGAAACCAATAGTAAAACCAATGAAATCGGAAAACTGTCATGACAATCAATATAAAAGAAGCAGGTATTGATCGGCAATCAGGAGACCCGTTTCCTGCTTCGATCAGCGCCTGCTGCGTTCAATCCACAAGGAGGCCATAATGTCCCGGGCGTTATCCATAGCTGCATCCGGAATGCAGGCACAGTCATTGAACATCGATGTGATTTCAAACAACCTTGCCAATGTCAGTACAACCGGCTTTAAACGCAGCCGGGCGGATTTTCAGGATCTGCTCTATCAAAACCTTCGTCCGGCGGGGGCCACTTCATCGTCCGGCAATCAGGTGCCGACCGGAATCCAGCTCGGACAGGGTACAAGGCCGGTGGCGACTCAGAAAATCTTTATTCAGGGGAATTATCAGAACACCGGAAATGAGCTGGATATGGCCATTGAAGGCAGCGGTTTTTTTCAGATCATGCAGCCGAATGGAGAAATCGCCTACAGCCGCGCGGGCGCTTTCAAACTGAACAGCGAGGGGAAAATCGTGACTTCGGACGGATACCCCCTGGAGCCTGAAATCACTGTTCCCAGCAACAGCATTTCGGTAACCATCGGAATGGATGGAACTGTGTCCGTGCTAAAGGCCGGAGAGAGTGCACCGTCTGAAATCGGTACCATCGAACTGGCACAGTTTCCGAATCCGGCCGGGCTCAACAGTATCGGCAGAAATCTCTATTTGAATACCGCTGCCTCCGGTGAAGTGACAACCGGAACGGCCGGCAAAGAAGGCAGAGGAACCCTGTCTCAAGGCAGTTTGGAGATGTCGAATGTCAGCGTGGTGGATGAAATGGTCAATATGATTACCGCCCAGCGGGCTTATGAAATCAACAGCAAATCGATTCAAGCGGCTGATGAGATGCTGCAGATGGCCAATAATCTGAAACGGTAGCCCGGTCAATTATCGCGTGCTTTAAATGAGCAGAGGAGAATCATGATCATCAAGAAAATCGTCCGAAAACATCCGTGGTTGCGGGAATGGTTCGGGGTGGTCCTGTTTGGGGTAGTGACCATGCTGTTAATATTTGGTAATATCGGCGAAGCCGCCGAACCGAAATTGCCCCTCGTGGCCCATTCCGCAAAATCCGAAACGGAAGATAGCGCCTCCATTGAAATCACCCGGGAAATGATTGAGGATATCGTGGTCGATTTTCTGCATACGAAAATTCCCTGGGAAAAAAACCGGGTAACGATAAAAATCGTTCAGGCCAGCAACGGCTTGGTGCTTCCGAATCGGCCTTATTCCTACAAAGTGATTCCACCCAACAAAACCGTTTACTTGGGAACGGTTCCCCTGAGAATTGTTTTTGATGTCTTTGGACAGCCATCCAGAAAGGTGTCGGCAACCGTGAAGATTGGGGTGGAAACCGATGCCATCATTGTTCAGAAACCGATAGATCGAAATCAGACCATTGAAAAAGACGATGTGACCATCGTATCAATGGATATGGCGGATCTGCCCTCCAATATCATTTCCCGCCTGGAGGATGCCGTGGGCAAAAAAGCACTGAGAGTCATAAATCCGAAAGAAGTCCTGCGCGCCGATATTATAGAAGAACCGCCGATGGTCAGGCGCAATGACGTGGTATCGATTGTCGCAGAATCCGGATCGATACGGATCACAGCCACGGGAGAAGTCAAGGAAAGCGGGTGCAGGGGAGCACGTATCAAAGTGGTGAATCTGAGTTCCAACAAGGAAGTGATCGCCCGTGTAATGGATTCCAAGATGGTTCAAGTGGAATTCTGAACCGGCGTGTTTTGATTGAGGAGGTCGGGATGATAAAGAAATCGTTTGGGGCGTGTGGATGGCTGTGTTTTCTGTTGATGGGATTCTTCTGGGGGTGCGCCGCCCCGGCAAGGCAGGCTCAGCCGATGATTGAACAGCCGGTATACATGGCGGCTGAAACACCACAGCCGACTGCCGACGGATCTTTGTGGCAGGAGAATGGGACCATGGGAGAGCTCTTTGTCAACCCGAAGGCCAGACGGGTTGGGGATATCGTCACCATAAAAATCGTGGAGTCCTCCAAAGCCTCCAACAATGCCTCTACCAATACCGGCAGGGATTCATCTGTGTCTATCGGGTTAGACCAGTTTCTGGGTTTTGAAAATGACTTTACGCCCAACAATCAGGTTGCCAAGATTTCAGGCAAAACCTCTAACAAGTTTACCGGCGAGGGGGGGACGAGCCGCAGCGGCAACTTGAATGCATATATCACCACAAGGGTGATCGGGGTATTACCGAGCGGGAACCTGGCTATTTCCGGATCCAGGGAGGTCATTGTCAATAATGAAAAACAATTGATTGTGGTAACCGGCGTGATCCGGCCCAGGGATATTTCATCTGAAAATGTGGTTCTCTCAACGTTCATTTCCGATGCCAGGATCGCATACAGCGGATCGGGAATTGTTAATGATCAGCAGCGCAAAGGCTGGCTGGCCAATATTCTGGATGTCATTTCCCCGTTCTGACAATCATGAACAGGTAACGGGTCATGGGCGGGAGATGCTGTTTTCTCGGGCCATGACCGTAGAACGTGATACCGGTGATTTTATGAAAAAAACATGCGCAAAGAATCGATCGATCCGGATCCAGGTGGGACTATCCCTGGTCTTTCTCCTTGGTCTTGCTACCAGTGCGGATGCGGTACGGATCAAGGACATTACCCAAATCCAGGGGGTTCGTCAAAATCAGCTCGTGGGTTACGGTCTGGTTGTAGGATTAAACGGGACCGGCGACGGGGATAAATCCAGATTCACGATTCAGTCCCTGGTCAGCATGCTTGAAAAAATGGGGATGACGGTGGATCCGATCACGATCAAGGTGAAAAACGTTGCAGCCGTGATGATTACCGCCAATATGCAGCCATTTGCCAGGCAGGGTACGCGAATGGATGTGACGGTCAGTTCCATCGGAGATGCAAAAGACCTCCAGGGAGGAACCCTGCTGTTTACGCCGTTAAAGGCAGCCGATGGGCAGACGTATGCAGTGGCCCAGGGAGCGGTCAGTACCGGCGGGTTTTCTGCTCAGGGAGCCGGCGGCGGCACGCAAAAAAACTTTCCCACTGTGGGCCGCGTTGTCGGCGGCGCGCTGATTGAAAAAGAAGTGCCGGCCACTTTCAATAATAAAGAAAGTCTGCTGCTTGCGTTGAACCATCAGGATTTTACAACAGCCACCCGGGTTGCCGAATCCATCAATGCGGCTTTTCTGTCTTCGATAGCCACTACATCGGATTCTGGCAGCGTCGAAGTGCGTGTTCCCGCCAAATACACCGATAATGTGGTCGGTTTTGTAACTGTCATCGAGTCTTTGGCAGTTACCCCGGATGTGGAATCGAAAGTGGTTGTCAATGAACGGACCGGTACGGTCGTGATCGGTGAAAATGTCCGGATTTCGAAAGTCGCCATTGCGCACGGAAATCTGAGCATACAGATTAAAGAATCGGCCGATGTTTCGCAGCCTCTGCCATTTGCAAGAGGGCAGACGGTGGTAACCCCGGATACAAATATTTCGGTAAAAGAAGAAAAAAACCCGATCATTCTGATGGAAACCGGTGCCAGTATCGGGGAGATTGTCCGGGCGCTGAATGCCCTGGGAGTCACGCCACGCGATTTGATTTCCATTTTTCAGGCCCTCCAGACAGCCGGTGCGCTGCATGCCAAGCTGGAGATCATGTAAACGGGAGTTTTTCACGCAAAAGAGCATGGGATAGACAGCGTAACGCTGTTCAAAAGGAAGGCGCCAGAAAATGGATATTTCGCTTAAAACAACCACCGGGTATGGCGGTTATGCAGGGATGGGGATGAATACAAAAGCAACCCGCTCCCTTTCTCAGGATTCCAAAATCGAATCGGCCTGCACGGAACTGGAGTCACTGTTTATTCAGAACATGCTCAAGGGAATGCGGGCTTCAATACCCAAGGGCGGACTGACAGGCGGTGGAAAGGCTGAAGAGATGTTCACGGATATGCTGGATGCCGAGCTGGCAAAATCTGTTTCCGCGTCCGGCGGGATAGGGCTTTCTTCGATGGTTCGAAGGCAGCTGGAAGCTGATCCAAAATAGGCAATGCCAACACGGGAAAATAAGGGGTCATAGAGCCCCTGGCATTTACTGTAACCCAAGCTGCTTTTGAATTCCGGACGAAGGGTAAGAAATACTATTAAAGTTTTAACGGATAAAGGCTGATATTCTATTCAAGGTAACCATTTACAGGTGAAGGAGTGATTTATGGTTAACATCATTGATGGAAATCAGCCGGCAGGCATAAAAGCCTATACCAGCCAGAAGACGTCCAGGCCACGGAGAAACGGGAAGGTATCCGGCGGTCATGCCGCTTCGGATACCTGCCAGGATCGGGTATTGTTGTCACCCGTGGCAAAAGAAATACAGCTGGCAATAAGCCAGTTGAAGGATATTCCAGATGTCCGGGTCGAGAAAGTATCCGAGATCAGAAATCAGATTGACAAGGGAACGTACCCGGTTTCTTCGGAAAAAATCGCCCAGGGTCTGATTGATGAGTCACTGCTGAATGAGATTTTATAGCTCTTCTGCCTAGCAAAAGTGCATATCGTCTGGAAGAAGTTGAATGAGGGCTGGTCTGAGCGCCGGTTTATTCACATTTTGCTTTATGTCGATAAGGATTCATGGAAACTGAGACTTGACTATTTCGTGCCATGATAGACCATGGCGGGGTGTCTGAAAATATGCAGGACGAGTTCACAGCAACAGGCGATAATATGGAAACAATGCTGAACGAGTTGATACGGGTATTGGAGAATCAGGCCGGCCTTTACCGGTCGTTGCTGAAAGTTTTGCTGAATGAGAAAAAAGCGGTTGTCAGCGCAAAGCTGGATGCGGTGAACGCGGCCAGAATCCGGAAAGAAGAAACACTGTCCCTGATTCGTGCCGGTGATGAGATGCGAAAGCATGTAATCAAAAGCATATCCGATCATCTGGGGTGTCCGTCACAGAGCCTGACCCTGACACAACTGGCACAACGGCTTGAAAGCCCCTTTTCCTCGAAGCTGACCCGGTGCGCCGCGGATATTTCGTTGCTGGTTCAGGACATTCATCGGGAAAATGAAACGAACAAGTCTTTGATAACACATGCGTTGAAGATGGTTCGATCTTCAATTGACGTGATTACGCAATTGATGACGCCGCCACCGGTGTATTTCAGTACCGGAAAAATGTACCAGGGGGAAGTTTGCGGCACCGTTCTTTCCAGCAGTGTGTGAACAGCCATCTTGACCATGGATGCCCATTCGCAATGACGTCGCGCTGGGTTACCGGATTTTCCGGCAGACACGTTTCCGTCTCTCTAAACTTTCACTTAATTTCCAACTAGGGTCGAGTCCATGAACCCAATTGAAGAAATCATCGCCAAACTCCAGTCGATTTTCGATGCTGTTGAAACCATCGGTTTGAACGATATCGGCGGGTGGGGTGCAGCCAGGTCCGAGCTGCAGGCCGTCCAGACATGTATCCCGGATGCTTACGGTGCCCTTTTCCGGATCCTGGAATTGTCGATTCAGGGAATTAACGCCATTGTCCTGAAGACGGCCCGAAATACCTTTTCAGCGGTTGAGGCCGTGAGCCAGGGCGTATTGGTTTGCAGAAAATGCCTGGAAGAGGGGGTGCTCGCCGAAGATCTAATTGATCCGGTGATTCAGGCCCTGCAGCAGGTTGTTGCCGATGATACGGATTTGCCTTCGACTTTCCACGTTGATGCCGATGACGGCATTACCCTGCAAGCGGAACTGAATGATCTTGCATCATTGTGGGTTCAGCAGGAACCCGATGACGCGGCGGGGGTTTCAAAGATTCTTCGGTCTCTGGTTGCTTTCTCCGAACATCCCGGCCTGCATCCTCCGGTGAAGGATCGGATTGGTAAGGCAATGGAAATCCTGTATGCGATGCCGCTTCTTGAACCAGACAGCCTGGCCCAGGCCTGGTCCGAAGCTGGAACCTGTGTGGAGCAGGCCATTCAACTGATGGAACACCCGGATGAAATTCAGATCGATCCGCCTGAAACGCAGTCGTTGCCGAATACGGATGATGCACTGCGGGATTATATGCCCAAAGATCCGGATTCCGAACTGATCGGCGAATTTGTTGCCGAAGCTAATGATCTGATCGCTCGAGCCGAGGAGGCGCTGCTGTCGCTTGAAGTGGATCCCGAAGATATGGATGCCGTGGGGACTGTATTCCGCGCGTTTCATACCATTAAAGGCACATCCGCATTTCTGGAACTGTCGCTCCTTTCGGAGATGGGGCATCACGCGGAATCGCTGCTGAGCCGTGTTCGAGACAAAGAGATCCGGTATCAGGGCGGGTATGCTGATCTTGCCCTGCGGTCCCTGGATATGCTTAAAACCCTGATGCATTTGGTGGAAAAGGCGCTTGGCGGAGACCCGCTGATCAAACCCGAAGGGTATAACGCCCTGATGGATGCCTTGATGAACCCTGAGGCAGCGGGTGTTTCCGAGGAAATGGATGAAGTGGCGTCTCCTCGACTCGGGGATATTCTGGTTGCCCAAGGCAAGGCCGACCGGCAGTCGATAGAAACGCTGGTTGAGGAGCATTCGGGTGGACCTCTGGGGTTGGCGGCAATCAAAACCGGTGCTGCGTCGGCAACCGATGTGGCGCATGCCCTTCGCACCCAGGAGCGCATGAAGGGCTCCAGCAGTAAGCAATTTGTCGAAACATCGGTTCGGGTCAGCACGGATCGCCTGGACCGATTGATTGACATGGTTGGCGAAATGGTGATTGCCCATTCCATGGTGGCACAGGACAATGTGGTCGTTCAGGCCGCCCACTATGAGCTTCTGAAAAAAGTGAATCATACCAGCAAGATTGTTCGAGGACTTCAGGATCTGTCAATGTCGATGCGAATGGTGCCGCTGAAGGCGACGTTTCAGAAAATGGCGCGGCTGGTTCGGGATGTCGCCCGAAAAGTTGGAAAAAATGTGACCTTTGTTACGGAAGGGGAAGATACCGAAATTGACAGAAATCTGGTGGATGTCATCAATGACCCCCTGGTCCACATGGTAAGAAATGCCGTGGATCACGGCATTGAGTCTCCTGAAGAACGCAAGAGAAATGGAAAACCGCCCAATGGGACGGTGAAACTGTCAGCGTTTCATTCTGCCGGCAGCGTGGTGGTTCAAATCATTGACGATGGCAAGGGGTTGGATCGAAAAGCCATTCTGGCAAAGGCAATTGAGAAGGGGATGATCACGGACAGCTCGGCTGTGTGTGATCGTGATGTCTGCAACCTGATCCTGGAGCCCGGATTTTCAACGGCTGCGGTGGTTACCGATGTGTCAGGCCGGGGTGTCGGTATGGATGTGGTGAAAAAAAACATCGAATCCCTGCGCGGACAGGTCGAGATACAGTCCGAGCCGGGCAAGGGATCGGTTTTTCGAATGAGCCTTCCGCTGACTCTGGCGATCATCGATGGCATGGTGTTACGGGCCGGTCAGGAAACATACGTCATTCCAACCGTTTCTATTGTCCGGTCCATCAAACCGGACCCCCGGGATATTTCAACGGTTTTCAACCAGGGGCGGGTGCTGTCTCTTCAGGGAAAACTGATTCCCCTGTATCAACTGACACGTCTTTATGAAATTGATGACCGCGGCGATGACCCGGATGGGCTGGTGGTGGTGATTGAAGACGACGGCAATCAGGCCGGTCTGATCATAGACGAATTGGTTGGCAGACAGCAGGTGGTGATTAAAACACTTGGAGAAACCATGCAGAAGATACCGGGAATATCCGGTGGTGCCATCATGCCAAACGGCAGGGTCGGATTGATTGTGGACATTCCCGGACTGATGAAACTTGTAGCAGCGGATGGGATTGACAAGAAAGAAGACAGATCTGACAAGGTGAATCCATGATGCTACCCTCCCATGAATTGAACGAGAATCAATTCCGGAAAATATCGGATCTGGTTTATCGGCATTGCGGCATCAATCTTAAAGACGGCAAGGAAGCATTGGTGAAAGCCAGGCTGATGAAGCGCTTTCGCGCCATTGGTATGGATTCAGTGGAGTCCTATCTGGCGCTTATCCAGAGTAGTGACGGCGACCGTGAGCTGGATCATATGATTGATGCCATGACCACAAACAAGACGAGTTTTTTCAGAGAAATTGAACATTTCAAGTTTTTGCAGGAAAAGGTGCTGCCTCAGATCAAGGGAAAGCGGATGCGGTTCTGGAGCGCGGCCTGCTCATCGGGTGAAGAACCTTATTCTCTCGCAATGCTGCTGAAAGAACATCTTTCGGACAGTGATCGCAGGGATGTGCTGATTCTGGCCACCGATATTTCCAGAAGAATGCTTGAAAAAGGTGCAAAAGCCTTATATTCTGAAGATACCTTAAAGGGCCTGCCGTCGTCTTATCAGCAAAAGTATTTTGTCAGATCTCAAAATTCCGCATGTGCCTATCAGGTTTCCGATACTGTCCGGTCCATGGTTCGTCTGGCCCGCCTCAACCTGATGGATTCCTGGCCGATGAAGGGGCCGTTTCATGTGATTTTCTGCCGCAATGTGATGATATATTTTGATGGTGTCACGCAGCAGCAGTTGATCAGCCGTTTCTGGGAGATTCTTGAGCCCGGCGGATATCTCTTTGTGGGGCATTCGGAAGGGCTGTCGGCCATTACGCACAAGTTCAAATATGTTCGGCCGGCGACGTATCGGAAATAAATAAACCAGAGCGACGTCTGGCGGAATCTTTACAACACTTCTGTAACGCGCATGGTTAGCATAAACGGGTTAGACTTCAGAACACAGACAGGTAATGATGAATCACGTTGTAGCCGTTGGAGATATGAAAACAGGATGCAGGGATGACATGATTGTCACCCATGCACTTGGAAGCTGTCTGGGACTGATGGTGTATGATCCCGCAGCACGGGTTGGCGGACTTCTCCATGCCATGCTTCCGCTTTCAAAAATCAATCTGCAAAAAGCCTCTGAAAATCCATATATGTTTGTCGATACGGGAGTTCCGGAACTTTTCAGCCGATTGTATGATTTGGGCGGTCAGAAAAGCCGCATGGTGATTAAAGCGGCTGGATGCGGCCAGCCATTGGGCAACAGTGAAATGTTCAAAATCGGGGAACGCAATTACACCATCCTGAAAAAACTGCTCTGGAAAAACAATATGCTGGTCGAAGCTGAAGATGTGGGGGGAATCGCCAGTCGTACGGTTTATTTTGACCTGTCAACAGGCCAGGTAACTATCAGCAGTAAAGGAGTCAAAAAAGAGCTGTGAACCAAAGAGAACTGAAACTGATCCTGGAAGATGTAAAGTCTTTTCCCAGTATGCCTGCAGCGGCGCTGAAACTGCTGACGCTGCTGAAAGACGAGAATACATCCAACGCGCAGATCGAGCAGATCCTGCGGTATGAGCCTGGTTTGACCGCCAATATACTCAAGCTGACCAATTCTGCTTTTTTCGGGCTTCCGACAAAGATTGGTTCTGTCCGGCAGGCGATTCTGATGATCGGATGGAAAAAACTGATTCAAATCGTTCTGGCATCATGTGTCAGCGCCATCATCGACAAGCCCGTCCAGGGGTATGATTTGTCGGCCGGAGACCTGTGGCGGCATTCCGTGGCTGTTTCCGTGGCTTCGGAAATTCTGGTGAAAGAGCTGAAATTATCAGTTCCCGAAGAGGTGTTTACAGCAGCTCTCCTTCATGATGTCGGGAAAATGGTGCTGGGAAGGTATGTCAAAGAGGATATTGCCGTGATAGATGGCGAAGCGATGCAGGAAGTGCCTTTTGAACAGGTCGAACGCAGCATGTTCGGAATAGACCATGCTGAGATCGGCGCCAATATTCTGAAACGCTGGTCATTTCCACCGGCGATGATCAGCGCTGTTCGATGGCATCATGATCCGGATGCCGCACCCAAACCCAACCACCTGATAGATGTGGTCCATGTGGCGGATGTATTGTGCTTGATGTCGGGAATCGGTGTGGGCAGGGAAGGACTTCAATACCGGCCGTCACCGACGGCCTGTGAGCGTATCGGTCTTGCCGTAGAACAACTTGAAAAAGTGGCGAGCCAGACACTGCAATGGGCAAATGAACTGGCCGCATCCCTTCAGGCCGAGGCCTGATGCAGGGCGCATCGGCTGTTTGAAATTCAAAGACAAAGCAGAACCGGGAGAGTTGATTTATGGGGATAAACATCCTTGTCGTGGATGACAGCAGCGTCATGCGGGCAATGATTCTTAAAACGCTGCGAATGAGCGGGCTTTCTCTTGGAGATGTTTACGGAGCTTCAAATGGCGTTGAAGGGCTGGAAATCCTCAGTCGGCAGTGGACGGATCTGGTGATTCTGGATATCAACATGCCGGTGATGAATGGAGAAGACATGATGATCCGTATGAAGGAAAATCCGGAGACGCGGGATATTCCCGTTATCGTCATATCCACCGAAGGTTCCAAGACCCGGATTGATGGGCTGCTAAAAATGGGTGCAACTTTCATTCGCAAGCCATTTACGCCTGAGATCATTCGTGATGCAATCCATCAGAGTCTGGGGACAGGAGAAAACCATGAATGATTTCAAGAAGACGGCATTGAGCAAGATCGCCGGAGATTCTCTGGAGAAACTGGCGTTTATGTTTTTTGTGCCCGATGCTTTCAGGGAACCGATTCCGTTTCAGGATGCCGTGACGGCTGAAGTATCGTTTTCAGGCATTTTTTCAGGCCGGCTGGCGGTGGTGATGAGTGAGCCGGCTTTAAAAGAACTGGCTGCAAATATGCTGGGGATTGACACTGAAGAGGTTGAGCAGAATCATCTGGATGATGCTTTGAAAGAAACCGCAAATATTATCTGCGGCAACTGGCTTCCGGTAGTGGGCGGGGACCAGGAGGTGTTTCACATTGCCGCACCACGGATACTGAGTCCGTTTCAGGCGTCTACTGCTTTGACAGGCCAAACCCCTTCTATCCTTGAAAAAATGAGTGCAGACGAAGAACCCTGCGATATTTATTTTTTCAGGGAATGAACTGATAAGTTGGCATGATTCTGGCATAAAATAAGCAGGCACAGTAACATGATAAAAGTACTGATTGTTGATGATTCTGCGGTTGTGCGGAAAATATTAACCGAAGAACTGTCCCGATACAAAGATATTGAAATCATCGGAACGGCAGTGGATCCATACGTGGCCCGGGATAAGATTGTCAAACTTCGGCCGGATGTGATTACGCTGGATCTGGAGATGCCGCGAATGGACGGGCTGTCTTTTCTGACGAAATTGATGAAATTTTATCCCCTGCCTGTCGTTGTTCTCAGTTCACTGACTCCCAGAAACAGTGAAATGGCGCTGAAGGCTCTGGAGCTGGGGGCGGTTGAAGTGCTGGGGAAGCCGGGGACGGCCTATTCCACGCAAAACATCTCCCAGAATCTGGTCCGTGCGATTCGCTCAGCGGCTTCGGCACGGATTCAGCGGATTCCTGAAAAACCCGAGGCGGCACAAACACAGGCAGGTTCCGGAACGCTGTTGACCCATACAACGCATAAAGTCATTGCCATCGGGGCTTCAACCGGAGGAACAAAGGCAATTGAAGTGGTCCTCGGCGGCATGCCGGTTTCATCACCGGGCACGGTCATCGTTCAACACATGCCGGAGAATTTTACATCGTCATTTGCTAAACGGCTGAATGACCTGTGCCAGATGGAGGTGCGCGAAGCGCGGGACAATGATCCCGTTGTACCCGGGCTCGCGTTGATCGCGCCCGGGAACCATCACATGCTCCTTCACAGAAGCGGCGGAAATTACCTGGTCAAAATCAAGGATGGCCCCATGGTGCATTACCAGCGCCCCAGCGTGGATGTCCTCTTTCAGTCAGTTGCAGCCAGCGCTGGGAAAAATGCCGTTGGGGTGATCTTGACGGGTATGGGAGCGGACGGGGCCAAGGGCCTTCTTGCGATGAAGCAGAACGGTGCTTACACCCTGGCCCAGAACGAAGAAAGCTGTGTGGTCTTCGGCATGCCCAAGGAGGCCATCAGGATGGGGGCGGCGGATAAAACCGTCGGACTTGCGGATATGTCCCGTTCCATTATTCTGGCGCTGCAAAAAGAGGCCGTCTGATTTGATTGTCTGCGGAAGGCGATGCACAACAAACCGGAACAATTCATGAAAGGTGATTTGCCATGATAGGCTTGAACGCTTCATTGTATATCGGAAGAGATGCCCTGATGACCCAGCAGTTGGCAATTTCCGTGACCGGACAGAATATTGCCAATGTGAACACGCCCGGATATTCCCGGCAGCGGGTCAATCTGGAGAGTAAAGTGATTGCTTCGGCTCAGGGGGCCATCGGAGCCGGCGTAATAGACAGAGGGATTGTCCGGTCATACGACCAGTTTTTGAATGCGCATATCCAGGAAGAGATTCAGCAGAAAGGAACGTGGCAAGCCCAGAATGAGGCGATGCAGCAGACGGAGATTATTTTTGATGAAGCGTCCGGTGACGGCTTGAGTCAGCACCTGAGTCAGTTCTGGAATGCATGGCAGGATCTGACACTGAATCCCTCCGGCTATGCGGAGCGAAAAGCGTTAACGACCGCAAGCGAGGACCTGGCGTCCAATTTTCAGGAAAAAACCCAATACCTTGATCAGGTGCAAAAAGATATGGATGGCCGGATCGCGGCTGCAACCGATGAAATCAATTCCCTGGCAGCAAATATAACGAACCTAAACGAAAAAATCGTTCAGCTGGAATTAAATGGCAGTACTGCCAATGATTTCAGAGATAAACGGGAGCTGCTGATCAATCAGCTGTCTGAAAAAATTAATTTTACGACCAGTGAAGATTCGCAGGGGCGTGTGACGCTGACGCTTGGAGATGGTAACGTGCTGGTTGGCAGCCCGCCGTTCGGGAAACTGACCACTGCCGTGAATGCTTCCGGGTATCATGATATCGTCTGGGATACGGCGCCGGCTACTTCGATCAATGATAGTATCGCCGCCGGGAATTTAAAGGGGTGGATGAATGTCAGAGATTCCCTTGTGCCGGAATATAAAGACCAGCTGGATATACTTGCCGGGCAAATTATAGATCAAGTCAATGCGGTTCACTCGACAGGCAAGGGACTTGGACGGCTCTACCGGGAACAATTTTTTTTCCGGGAATTCCGCTTCAACAATTCAGGTAAATGCGACGGTTCTTGGCGATGTCAATAAAATTGCCGCCGCCGGAGCGGTTTCGCCTGGACTTGATACGGGGGGACAACACTCAGGCCATTGCCATTGCCGGTCTGCAGAATAAACAGACAATGGATGGCAATTCGGCGACATTCGACACCTATTTCAATACACTGGTCTCCAGAGTTGGCAGTGATGTGCAGAATGCGTCGATGAATCTGGAACATCACGCCATGACGGTTGATCAGATGGAGAATTACCGGGAGTCCATTTGCGGGGTTTCGCTTGACGAAGAAATGGTGAATCTGGTTAAATATCAACAGGGGTATGCGGCTGCCGCAAAACTGATTGATACCGTCCAGCAGATGATGGACACTGTCATCAATATGGTAAGATGAACGCGGAAATCCGATAGGCCCGGTTTTATAGTGAACCTGTAACCTAAAGATTATATTGTGTTGCTCGGGGTTATTTGTCAAAAAATAGAGATGCATTATGGACGTACACATAGTTGAACATCCGTCACCTTTTCGTGTCGAAGATGTCCTCCTGATCGCCTTGAAAAAAATTGAGGATATTTCGTGTACCAAAGCCAGGCTTTATTCCGGGTTCTATTCCGGGATCGGGCTGTCTGTATTGGAAGAAGACCCGCCCGATGACGCCGTCAATCCCAGGCTCTGGAAAAAACTGATTTCCATGGATGCAAAATTGAATCTGATTCTGGAAAAGATGATTCAGAACAGCGACGGATTCAATCAGGCCCAAAACCGGCGGTTGTCCTTAAGTGAAGAAGATATCCGGATTGTAACGCCGGATATCTTCGCAACCGGTGATTTTATTGAAATTAAAATGCTGTTGCCCGTCAATACGCCGGTATGGATCATCCTCTATGGCAGGGTATCACAGGTCGGAAACGTTTCATCAGACCAGAATGAAATATGGATACTGTTTTCAGAAATGGCAGATGATGTTAAACAGATTCTGGGGTATTATCTGTTAAACCGCCAACGGGAAATCGTCCGTAAACTCAGGCAGCAATCAAAAGAAGTCAACCCGTGATTCGTCTTATGGGCTTTTTTGTCTGAATGCGGATGCGTTCAATTTATTTTATCCCACAGGTGCTTTCCGTAAAAAAGCGGGGTGAAGACAGGTCGGGGGACTGGTTTTAAGGTCCCATTCATATAAACAGGACGTGTCAATCCATGTATGTCGCAATCGGAATTGTTGTTGTATTTGGGGCCATCGGGGTGGGATATTTGATGGAACATGGCCATTTCAGCGTGCTGTTTCAGCCTGCGGAACTGGTCATCATCGGCGGAGCGTCTTTTGGCACGTTTATTATCGCATCTTCCAAAAAAACGATTTCTCTGACCTTTAAAGCGGTCAGTCAGATATTCGGCGGCCATGAATTAGATAAAAAAGCATATATCGAATTGCTGCTGCTGCTCAATGAAATATTTTTCAAAGTCAAGCGGGAAGGGTTTCTGGCCATTGAGGCGGATATCGATCATCCGGATGAGAGTGAGGTGTTCAAAAAATATCCCACTGTCGTATCCAGTGCATCGACCGTGGATTTTATCTGTGATAATTTCCGGACCATCATTTCCTCCAACATGACCCCTCATGAACTGGAAAATTTAATGGAAATCGATATGGCGGCCCAGGAGCATGATGCGATGATTCCTTCTGCCGCGCTGACAAAAGTATCGGACGGTCTGCCGGCCCTGGGGATTGTCGCAGCTGTTCTGGGCGTGGTGCTGACCATGGGAAAGATCAGCGAACCCCCGGAAGTCCTGGGACACAGTATCGGGGCGGCCCTGGTGGGAACTTTTCTGGGTATTCTTGCCAGCTATGGATTGGTGGGACCCATGGCAACCAATCTCGAAAATAAGGCCAAGGAACATGATGCCTATCTGAACGTCATTAAATCGGCAATTCTGGCAATGGCCAGCGGTGCAGCGCCGCAGTCGGCAGTGGAATCGGCCAGAAGGGCCATTCCGACCGCGGATCGGCCCGGTTTTGAAGAACTCAATGAGGAAATCAAGAAATGGAAGGGCAACCAGTAATCATCAAGAAGTCCAGGAAGAAGGGACACGGCGGTGGACACGGCGGGGCCTGGAAAGTGGCTTACGCTGATTTTGTCACTGCCATGATGGCCTTTTTCCTTCTCATGTGGTTGCTTGCCATGGTTTCCCCAGAGAAGCGGGCAGGCGTTTCCTATTATTTCAAACATTTCAATATATTTGATAAAAGCGGGTTGTCGTTTGTGGAAACCAAGGTTACGCCCAAAATCAATTTGATGGATGATCAGGCAATTGGAAAACCCGAGCTGTCTATCCGGATTGAGGAGGAGGAAGAAAGAGCGCTAAAAAGTGCGGAGACGCTCAGCGAGCATCTGAAAAAGGAGATTGAGACCAAGCTTGCTGATTTCAAGGACCAGATCATCATCGATACGTTTGAAGGCGCTGTTCGGGTCGAGATTCTGGATAAGGAAACCGGGACCATGTTTCCTCTGGGAAGTGCCGAAATATCGACAAACGGCAAGCGGATACTGAAAACCATTTCTCCGGCCATCATCGGCAGCAACCGCAAGATTGCCATTGAAGGGCATACGGATGCGCTGAGCTATGCGGCTCCCGGAAAATACAGCAACTGGGAGCTTTCCACCGAAAGGGCTTCGGTCGCCCGAAAAGAGCTGGAACGGGCCGGCCTGCCGCAAGAGATGCTGATGCGGGTAACCGGCTATGCCGCAACCGAACCGCTCAACAAAAGCAACCTCTATGACCCCAGGAACCGCCGAATCAGTATTTTGATGTTTTATCAATACAAGGATAAAGCCCGGGAAGAGGTGAATGATTTGAAGGGCAAAATCAAAGTCAGCAAATAAGGAGGTTATCTGATGCGGATTACCCAAAAAATGATGGCCAATCAGGTCAATGGCAATCTGTCGAGAAATATTGAAAAATTCTTGAAAACCCAAAGCCGGATATCATCCGGGAAACAGATCACCCGGGCATCGGATGATCCGATTGGTATAGGAAAGATTCTGGATTATCGAAAGTTGCTGGATACGATTGACCAATACGGCCGCAACATCTCTCGGGCACGGTCCGGTTTGGAAGCCGGAGAATCCACGCTGTCGGATATCGGCGAACTGTTGAACCGCGCAAAGGAACTGGCACTGTCCCAGGCAACGGGCACAGCCAGTCCGGAAACCCGTAAAAGTGCAGCCGGAGAGGTCCGGCAGATTCGGGATCAGCTGATCCAGTTTGCCAATAGCAAGCAGGATGATCGTTATATGTTTGGAGGCCGCAAAACCGATGTGCCGCCTTATGACCCCCTGAATCCGGCAGGTCCATTCCAGGGAGACAGCGGCGATGTTTCGATAATCGTCGGCAACGATGTCACCCTGAATGCGGCTGTCAACGGTCAGCGGGCATTCGGGAGTCCTGTGGATCCGGTTCTGGTGTTGACAAAACTTATCGCGGGACTGGAAGCCAACGATCAAACTGCCATTTCCGATCAGCTGGATCCCCTGGATCAGTCGCTGGGTCAGGTTATAAATGAACGGACCGATGTCGGCGCTAGATTGAACCGCCTGGATTCAACCGAATCCCATTGGGATTCTTTTAAAATCAACATCCAGAAAATGCTCTCGGATACGGAAGACCTGGACATGGTTCAGGCAGCAACGGAACTGACCGCTCAGCAAGCAGCGTATCAGGCGGCCTTGTCCTCGTCAGCCAAAATCATTCAACCCAGTCTTCTGGATTATCTGAGGTAGTCCCGTGAACAAATATTTCTGGACAGTCCTTTGCGTCTTTCTGCTTTCCGCCAGCACCGGCTGGGGAATCAGCGGCGAAGACATCCATCGGCTCACCAAGGCGGGGCTGGGCGCGGATACGATTCAATTGATCATCAAGGAAAAAGTCATTGAAACCTGCGCCTTTACCGTTCAGGAGCTGATAGATCTCAAGACCAAGGCAAGGCTTTCGGAAAAAACGCTGCAGGTTCTGATCGCCGAGGGCTCCTTCCTCAAAGACCGCTCACCGGTGGTATATGGGCTGGACGATGTCAAGCCGGTCAACCTGACCACGGTTTCAGACATCATCAAACTCAAGCAGGCAGGCGTCGGTGATGATACGATACAGGCCATCATTGTCTCCGGATCAGACGCCCGAAGCGCCTCGGATCGGGATAACGCCTGGCGGATGCTGAACAATATGGGGATTGTCGTTGATACGCGAAAATGATCATGGGTGATTCCTCTCAGGCACTGACACCGGCAAATTATTTTCTGGAACCCGGTTATGTGGTCATGCCAGCCAGTCCGACGGTTATTTCCGCGGTTCTTGGTTCTGGTGTCTCGATTTGTCTGTATGACCGGAAACGCAAAGTAGGGGGGATGAACAGCTTTCAGCTTCCGCTGATCCGAGAAAAAGGAAAAACAACAACCCGGTTCGGCAATGTGGCAGTCAGGACATTGATTCGCATGATGGTGGAAGATGGCTCCAAGATCAAGAATCTCGAGGCGCAGATTTTAGGTGGAGCACACAATCCGGAACTGTCGCATCAGAATATGGGGCAGGAAAATATCAGAATCGCCCGCAGAATACTGGCCAGAGAAAAAATTACTGTGACATCGGAGGATACCGGCGGCAGCAAGGGCCGGAAAATTGTGTTTTCCACCCACACCAACGAAATTGCTGTGCTGAAAGTTGAAAAACTCCGAAAGTCAGACTGGTTTCCGTACGAGGGCGACAGAAACCCATGACGGTCCCGGTATGTCAATACTGCCGGCATTATCACATTACATGGGATAAGCGCCAGCCCCATGGGTGCAAAGCATTCGGGTTTAAAAGCCGGGAAATTCCAGGCAGAGTGGTGGAACAAAATTCACCCGGAAAATCTTGCCAGCTGTTTGTGAAAAAGAATAAGCAACCGCCTTTGCGTTGAGATCCACTTCTTCAGTAATTCCCCGGTGTGCGCCCGTCACGCCGCAATATATCAGAGCAGATATTCCAGCCGTCTTTCCCCCTGAAATTTCGAATGGAGAACCCAAAAGATGTCGTCCGCCGTGGACGCGTAGATCAGCTGGCGAGAAATCAGCGTCATTTTTCCGTCATATTGTTTTTTATTGGCGGGAAGCGACCTGGGAAGGGGGGGCGCTGGATCTTTGTGATGGCTGTTGTAAAGAAAATAAGTCGTGTTTAAATTGGTTTTCATCAAGACCTCCATGTCTTTTTGGGAAAAAAAGCGTTGCAGCCAGCCTGCAAGCCTGTTTGTTTACACACAGGGGTTGCGCCCCCCTGCTTTGAATGGCGGTTGTCAATCGCTTTTCTCAATCGCCACAAGATCCTGGGAGCTCAAGACCTTATCTATGTCCAGTAGAATCTTGACACTGCCTCCCATTTTGGCCATACCCAGAATATAATCGGTATTGACACGGGTTCCAAATGCAGGTGTATTCTCAACATCCTCTCCTTTGATATTGAGAACCTCTGAAACGGCATCCACGACGATGCCGATTTTGATGGCACCGGATTGACCGGAAATCTCCACCACGATAATGCAGGTCCGCTCCGAATAGTCGATTGCAGGTATTCCGAATTTCAAACGCAGATCCACCACCGGAATAACCTTTCCCCGTAGATTGACCACACCTTTGACAAAGGAAGGGGTCTGTGGAACCGAAGTGATCGGCATCATTCCTATGATTTCCTTGATTTTAAGGATTCCGATACCGTAGTCTTCACTGGCCAGCGTAAATGTCAGATACTTGCCTTCGCGATTGTTGAGGGGGGATGAAATTTCATCCGTTGATCCTGCCGTGCCTTTTTCCATTTACGATTCTCCCAACTCGGGTTTGTGTATTGATAATAGGCTCCGTAAGGCCCAGGAGCATTGCCCCTGATGCAGGAGGCTGTCAATTTTTGGTATTATCCAAGAGATCCCCGTACCTGCATCAAGAGCGTCTGAATGTCAAACGGTTTATAGATGAACGCCTTGATCAGACCCGCCAGTTCATGAGAATAGGGTTCGTTCTTGGTATAACCACTGGCGGTAATGATCTTTATATCCGGATTCATCTCTTCGATACTGTATTTTCCTCCCATTCCCGGTATGTTCAGATCTATGCTCACCACGTGAATGAGAGATTGATTGTTGCGAGTAATCGCAAGCTCGGTTTCTCCAATTATTTTGTTCGTTTTTTGCCAGCCGCTCGGCGCAAGATTCCACAATCCGCTGCTGTTTATTCAGATCGGTGTGTGGCTGGAGTTCGTTGGCGATCATTTGATTTCCTAAGGGTTTAAGGTGGAGAAACAGGATTTCCTCACTTCTTGCCGTGGCATGCGATTTTTTGATAGAAGATTATTAAAAATCCTTAAAATCCGCCTCATCAAAGGGAATGATCTGATCCGGATGCACTTCCTTTTTCAGCGGGAACCGGGGCTGAGTTGATGGAAGATTCCTGGAGGGTGTCGACGGACGGATCGGTTTCTGCAGTTTGGGGGAGCGGGTGATCTGAGGCTTTTTGAGTTGTTGTGTTGTGCTGCCGCCGCCGCTGATCAGGGCAACCAGATCGTTCACGATGCCTTTCATCTGCTCTGCCTGGGCATTCATTTCTTCTGAAGCAGAGGCAGACTCCTCGGCGGTGGCGGCGTTTTGCTGGGTGACCTTGTCCATTTCGGAGACAGCAATGTTCACCTGTTCGATTCCCTTGGCCTGCTCGCTGGAGGCGGCTGCGATTTCACTGATCAGATCCCTGATTTTGGTGGTGCTCTCCGCGACACGGGAAAAAACCGAGTTGCTCCGGTTGACATGCTCCGAGCCTTCCCGGACTTTCTTGGAAGTTCCCTCAATCAGGCTTGCGGTGGTTTTGGCAGCGTCGGCAGCCCGCAGGGCCAGGTTTCTCACTTCGTCGGCCACAACGGCGAATCCGGCACCGGCTTCTCCGGCCCTGGCCGCTTCGACCGCAGCGTTCAGCGCGAGAAGATTGGTCTGAAACGCGATTTCATCAATGGTTTTGATGATTTTTGAGGTTTCATCACTTGCTTTCAGGATATCGGACATGGATGCCGTCAATTCGGACATGGATGCTGAAGCCGACTGAACGCTGACAGTCGCCTCTTTCATCAGTGCATGGGCTTGGCCGGCATTGTTGGCATTCTGTTTGGTCATGGAAGACATCTCCTCCAGTGACGCGGATGTTTCTTGAATGGAGGCCGCCTGTTCCGAAGATCCTTCAGCCAGGGTCTGGCTGGCGGCAGACACCTCGCCGGCTGCGGATGCAACCTGATCCGCGCCTTCATTGAGCCCTTCGATGATCTGATGGATGGGCTTTGATATGGTCCGGCTGAAAATCCAGATGCCTGCCAGGGCGATTCCCAGAAAAATGACGGAGAGCAGAAGCATGGTTTTTCGCAAGGCCGTCACCGAGCCCATGAATTCCTCCGTCGGCTGGGTGACGCCGATGCTCCATCCGGTCAGATCAACAGGAGCAAAGCCGGCGATTTTATCTATACCTTCAAAGGTATATGCCTCAACGCCGGTCTGGTGCCCAAGCATTTTATCCATAATCGACTTCATGTCCTTTAACGTGGCCAGATTGAGCTCAAGAATGTGTTTGGTATTGGGATGGACAATGATGAGGCCGCTTCGATCCACCATAAAGGGGTATCCTGACTTTCCAACCTTGACAGCCAGTATTTTTTCAGACAATAAATCCATTTTGAGGACTATTGCCAGTGCTCCGGAGAACTGTCCAGCCGGTGAAAAAACCGGGATGCAAATGGGGAGGACCGGGTTTCCGGTTTTTTTGGATTTTACCGGAGTCGACAGATTGATTTTGTTGGCTTTGGCGTCCTGGAAATAGGATCGGTCCTGTATGGAGAGTCCTTTATAGCTTCCGCCCACACTGTCGGCATAAACGAGGCCTTCGGCATTACAGACAATGATGCTTTCGTAATTTTCCCCGATCTGCTTCATTGTATTGACCAGCTTCTGTTCCAGTCGCGCAATGTCCCCCGACGCGCTGGCAATGCCGCCTTCGGCCACCTTGGTTGCAACATCGGTGGTGGTGTTTCCAACAGCCAGATCCTTGGCAAGCTTTATTTCTTCCTGCAATACCATCTGGGTTAAAGCGGCCAGGCTCTTTGCAATGTTTTCTGAGTTTTGCTGATATGCTGCTTTCAGGTCTCTGGACAATTGCACGTCTGAAAAGACGGCGAATGCCAGAAGCGGCAGCAATACGCATAATGTGCCGCCTGCCAGAAGTTTGAAATTGAGACTTCGCTTTTTCATTACGTTCTTCTCCCCAAAGGTATTGTTTTATATATTAATAATATTAATCGGATAATAAAATATTGCGTGGGAAAGCATCTGTTTTTGTCAAAGAAATATCCTTGCTGCTTGATCCTGTTTATCGGCAGTCTGAAGAAAAACTTGAGTAGAAAATTCGACAGAAGAGACCAGGATGTAAAAACAGAGTGGACGTCCTCGGCTTCACACATCTTGAATGGGGTTGATTTGATACCCCGCATACTATAAAATCGAAAGCAGGATTATTTGCACACTTTGGTGAGGATATATGGACAGCCATTTTCAGGAAACATTCGACTCCGCTTTCGGTTGATGAACAACAAGTGCAGGATTTTTGCCGTATTTTTGAAGGCGATTGCCTTACATCCATACTGGATGGAAGCCCCATGTCCACAGTTGTTATCAACACGGATCACCATGTGGTGATTTGGAACCGGGCTTGTGAAATCCTGACCGGTGTCCACAGAGAAAAAGCGTTGAATCAACCTGTGGATTCCCGGATTTTTTACAGCGGGCAATACCGGCCCCTTCTGGTGGATCTGGTTTTGGACCAGGATGAAATCGCGATGCGCCGGTGGTATGACAAGAAAAATCTTGCCAAATGCGCCGACATTTCCGAAGCCTATGAAGCTTCGGATGAACTGGTTATTCAAGGAGAGAAACGCAATCTCTATTTTATGGCGGCTGTAGTCCGGGACACCACCGGTAAAGTCGTCGGGGCAATCGAGACGATTCAAGATATTACCGATCGCAGCCAGTTGTTGAATCAATTGTACCAGTCGCAGAAAATGGAGGCCCTGGGAGCCCTGATTGCCGGCGTGGCCCATGAAATCAACAATCCGATCAACCTCATCATGTACAATATTCCCCTTCTGGAAAAAATCTGGCAGGACGTTCTGCCAGTTCTCAAGGAACAGGCTTTACTGAATCCTCAGAAAAAATACGGAGGCCTGCGGCATGAATTTATCGACCATCATCTGATGCAGCTTATTTCCGATATGGACATGGCTGCAAAACGGGTGGCGACAATCGTCACAGGGCTGAAAAGCTTTTCAAGATTCTCAACCCAGTCGGAGAAAATTCCGCTTCAGATCAATCTTGCTGTTGATAATGCCTTGCGGCTCTCACAATCCACCTTGCGTAAACGGAATGTCGAAATCGATCTGGATCTGGAAAACGATCTTCCAGTCATACAGGGGAATCTGCAGAATATTGAACAGGTCATCCTGAACTTGATCATCAATGCGGCGCAGGCCATTGAGCATGATTGCGGAAAGATCCGGATTTCCACTCGGCTTCAGCCGCAGGATGGCGATATCCGAATATCGGTATCGGACAATGGCAAAGGGGTAAATCCGGCCATTGCCGGCAAACTCTTTGACCCCTTTATCACGGATAAGCAAGAAAAAGGGGGAACCGGACTGGGGCTGTCCGTGTCCTATAACCTCATCAAGTCACATGGTGGGGGCATATCTTTTGAGAGTGCTCAGGGGAAAGGCGCAACATTTCATGTGTTTTTACCGTCTGTGCTAAAGCGTAAACCCTTACGGATTCTGGTCGTGGATGACGACCCTGCAATCCGGGAAATGTTACGGGAAGTGCTGGTCCAGCGGTGTTCCTACATTGTCGAAGAGGCCTCAAATGGCATTGAAGCATGCATCCGTCTGGGATCTCACCGCCCGGATCTTCTGGTCATGGATTTGTTTATGCCGGAAATGAATGGTGTTGAGGTCTGCAGGGTGATCAAAAATGATCCGGTTCTCTCGGATATGAAAATCATGATGATTACCGGCCACGAAGGCCATCCGCTACTGGGCGATATTTCTGAATTTGGTTTTATCGATATTCTTTACAAACCGTTTAAGCTGGAAGATTTCGTAATACGGGTCGACAATATTCTGATGAAATAACATGGCAGGCCAGAGGCTTTATCGCGTCCTGCCCTTTTCCCAATTGTTATAATAACGAGGTCAAATGGAATCCGTTTCTGAACTGCCCCCCATTCTTGTCGTTGATGATGATCCAGGGCTCTTGCTGAGCATCAAAGCCACACTGCTCAGCGCGGATCTGCCGGAGCCGGACACGATTTCCGACAGCAGGCTGGTGATGGATCGGGTTCGCAATAATGCTTATAAAATCATACTTCTGGATCTGCTCATGCCGCATATCAACGGCATGGAACTTCTGGAGATGATAAAAAAAGAGTTCCCGGAAACAGTCTGCCTGATTGTTACCGCAACAGATGAGGTTTCCACGGCGATTCAGGCTATCAGGCTTGGGTGCGTATGATTATCTGGTAAAACCGGTTAACGGCGAAAAGCTGGTGATGATCATTCAGCGGGCGTTGAAGCGGTACCATGTTCGCAAAGAAGTTGCACGGTTTGCCGACAGGCAGTCTTTTTCAGATTTGGCCAATCCCCAGGCATTCAATGATATAGTGGCGGAAGACAAATTGATGGCACTGGTTTTCTGCCAGGTCGAGGCGGTCGCGCCAACCGATTACAGCGTGGTCATTACCGGCGAGTCGGGTACGGGTAAGGAAATGATGGCCCGTATGATTCATCAATTGAGTTGTCGCGCATCCGGGCCCTTTATCGCTGTCAATATGGCCGCATTTACCCAGACCCTTTTTGAAGACGAGTTTTTCGGACACACCAAAGGTGCTTATACCCATGCAGTCAGCGATAAAAAGGGGTTCTTCGAAGCGGCTCATGGCGGAACGCTCTTTCTGGACGAAATTACCGAACTGGCTCCGCCGCTGCAGGGAAAACTGCTTCGGGTCATACAGGAAAAAGAATTTTACCGGTTGGGCAGCACCAGCAGCAAGAGCATTGACGTCCGCATTCTGGCGGCTACCAACCGGGATATTCTCGATGAGGTAAAAACAGAACGTTTCAGAGCGGATCTGTTCTACAGGTTGAGCATGTACACCATCAAAATTCCGCCGCTCCGAGAGCGGAAAAAAGATATTCTTCCCCTTGCCCGGCATTTTGTTCAAAAATATGGAAACAATAGGGCTGCCCCCATTACATCCCTTTCCCCTGAACTGGAACAACGCCTTCTGGAGTATGATTTCCCCGGAAATATTCGGGAGCTGGAGAACATGATGGCATCGGCTGTTCTGCTGGAAAAATCGCAAGCGCTGACGCTTTCATCGGTTCGCAGTCTGCATGCCGGTCCCCATGTGTTGTCTGGCAAGGGCAGCGAGCTGATGACTCTTGAAGACATGGAAAAAGAGCACATCCTTCGGGTGCTGCAGGAAACCGGAGGAAACCGGAAAAAAGCCGCCGTTATTTTGGGGATCAACACGGCAACGGTTTATAGAAAAATTGAAAAATATCGGATTTCCGATAACCGCTTCAGGGATGATGAAATGCCGGAAGATGGCTGATTGGGCTGCTTTTTCAAGATAAAACCGTCAGATGGTGGTTTTGATATGGTCAATGACCCGGTTCACATATTGGCGGGTTTCACTGTAGGGGACATTGCCGTTATACCGTTTGACGGTTTCAGGGCCGGCATTATAGGCAGAAAGCGCCTGTCTGACATTTCCGTCAAACAAATCCATCATTTTTTTTAAATAGCGAACGCCTCCGTCAATGTTTTGCTTGATATCGAACGGATTTTCAACCCCCAGGTCTCTGGCGGTTCCGGGCATCAACTGCATCAGACCCTGTGCGCCTGCAGGGGAAACCGCATTTGCATCATAATTGGATTCCGCCTTGATAACCCCTTTGATCAGCTTGGGGGAAAGTTGATATTGGGCGGCTGCTTCGTGTATGGCTTTTTCAATTTCAAAGCTGTTTATGTTGGAACGTAAACTTTTGCCGGATGTGGGCACAGGTGTTTTCAGGGAATTTATTAAGCCGTGGCTGGATTTATTCTGCGCCCGGTCTTTGGTCCCAGTTTCAAGGCAAACGGCCGACTGCTTGTCCGGTGTTTCAGAACCAAGAAGATATTCTGAAGCCTCTTTGTATGCCGTGATGCCACGCGATGGATTTGAATGGGCTGTTTGAGAACCTGAAGGCAATCGTCTTGACGGGCGGTTATAGGGGCATGCGACCGGACGCAACCGGTAGTCCGCGATTGAGAGCCCTTTTGCGATTTTGGGTTCGGTTTGCTGCGGCAACTTTTTAAATGTTGAAAGAATGCCATTAAAATCCGCAGTGGCCGCCTGTGTTTCTTTTTGGGGCTTCAGATCCTGCCGGATCACCTTGATTCTTCCAGAGGCTTTATTTATATAATCTTCGATTGTCATTCTTGATTCGATTGCCATTTTTATCTCTCTGAGACGCTATAGGGATAATATCCTTTTTCACAATTGACAGATGATAGGCACGCCAGTTTTTTGGCGCTACAGATATTTATTTGACACAGACAGTTGGCGCTGCATTCACCATGCTATCCGGAAGATTTGCGTAATTCAATATAATTGGCAACATTTCATAAACAGTGTCTAAACGGAAAGCCGGTTTCTAACAACGTGAAGGCATGTAATCCGAAACCATATCGATTTCCTTCCCCAAGACGTTACGGCGACTTTTGGTGTGATTTTGTAATCTGCAGCGTCGAAAACGAAAAAAACAATGTAATGCAGCAAACGGTTATCAAGGAAAATTTCAATAATAATCGGGCGATGATTCCCACGATGTCATGCGTGGAATCGTGCTGCGGTGCATATTCCGGGGTGGATTTATTAGAGACCGTCTGAATCTCCCCGTATTTTTCGCCTGCGGCGGGCGCTGTATCATCACAAACAAATTGGGGGTCGGTCGTTGTGTCGTCATCAAGAAGCTGAAGGTGAGCCTCAGACAATAACGGGGTCAGGTCGGCAGGCATCAGTGGTTCTGAAATGATGGGTTCCTGTTTTTCGGGGGTTTCGGCAATTTGTTCCTCATGAGGCGATGGCGGGGCGTTTATGGAAACGAAGACCTCTGATGATAGCGGCTTGGCAATCGGCTGCTCTGCGTGGTTACCGTCGGATCGTTGCCGCTGCGACTTGGCGGAAGCGGATTGCTTCGTCCGTTTGCTGATGGTTTGCTGTAACTGTAGTTTGGCGGATAAAGGTAGCTCGGCCGGGAGATTTACGGGAGGTTGCAACCGTTCATGGGGCGACTCCGTCGATAGCTTCGACATAACGATTTTCCCACCGCCATCGGCAAGATGTCTGGAATTGACACGGGGCGTCGTTGTTGCGGAAGAAGCGTCATCACCCATTCCCGGACCAGGAAGAATCAAAATCCACAATACCAAACACCCGGCAATCCGGGTGATATACCGACGATGCAAATTCATGAATGCAGGCCTCCTTTTCAACGGGTCCAAATCATATGCGGGCAGGATGCTGAACTTAAATGCAATTGTTCACTAAAATATGCAATAAAAGTGCCATGCTGAAAAAATCTGCAGCCCTTATCGTGAATGTCCAATCATTGAAATGAAAATTGTACAGGTGGCGGAAGCCAAGCAACGTTTCGTGGAAATAACAGTGAGAGAAAGGCGATATGGGGTGTGTGAGGTGAGAAGCCCTGCAAGATCCCGGCAATGTAAAAAAATAGGTGCCTGACCGCTGTCAGTATTCAGATTTTGAAAGCTCTTCCAATGTTTTCGGGCCTGAATTGCCGGCTGAGACCGTTGTCGGAAGGGTTCCTTCCTTGAAGCATTCGAATAACACGGTTTGTGTTTCAGGGCCTGCCAGTTGGCCGGTGTTCGCGTCAATTTTTGCAAAAACGATTCCCTCTGGAACCGGAAAAACCTGAACAGGCATATTGGCAAGTACACGCTTCATAAACCCCACCCACACCGGGCAAGCCGCCGCTCCACCGGTTTCACCCTTTCCCAGTGTCCCTTCTTCGTCAAACCCGACCCATACCCCGGTAATGTATTCAGGTGTATATCCAACGAACCAGGCATCGTTGAGATTATTGGTTGTTCCGGTTTTTCCGGCTGCCGGACGGTTCAGTTCTCTGGCCCTTCGGCCGGTGCCATTTTTCACAACACTTTCCAGAAGGTTGGTGATGATGAATGCCGTACTTTTTTCAATGACCGGCACTCTTTCCGGAACGGTTTCTTCAAGAACGCGGCCGTTCTGATCCGTGATTTTGGTGATGAAAACCGGCTGGATTAAATCTCCTGCGTTATCAAATACGGAATAGGCTCTGACCAGCTCCAGAAGAGACACCCCGGATGATCCCAGTGCAATGGAGAGGTTAGGCTCCAAAATGGAGGTGATGCCCAGTTTTTTGGCGTAGCCGATGGCGTAGTTCACGCCGATATCCTGAAGGATTTTAACCGTCACCACGTTCACGGATTTTTCCAGGGCGTTTCGCAGCAGGATTTGCCCGGAATATTTTCTGTCATAATTCTGTGGTTTCCAGACCGATGCGCCATCTTCATCCTGAAACGCGATCGGCGAGTCGATTATCACCGTTGCCGGAGTGTAGCCCTTGTCAATGGCGGCGGCATAGATGATGGGTTTGAAAGATGACCCGGGTTGCCTTCTGGACTGGATGGCCCGGTTAAACTGGCTGTCTCTGAAATCCCTGCCGCCAACCATCACCTTGACCAAGCCGGTGCCGGCTTCCAGACAAAGCAGTGCGCCCTGAACTTTGGGCGTTTGTTCCAGGGCAAGGATCCACCTGTCTCCCTCCTTGGCTTTATCCAATACTTTGACCAGAACGACGTCTCCGATGCCAAGGATGGCTGACGACCGTTTTGCACCGCCCAGTTGTTGGGGGCTGTTTTGAATGGACTTTTTTGCCCATTTCATGTCCGCAAAGCGAATGACGCCCTGGGATTTTCCGATGCGAATTTCGGCAGACTGTTCCGATTCACCACTGATTGAAACGACAACTCCGCTTATAACGGTTCCGGGTTTGATCGGAGCGTCCTTGATTTCTTCCTGAGTTGCTGCGGAAAAGGACTCGATTTCATTCGGTTTCAGGTGTTTGATCGGCCCCCGGTATCCCTGGCGTTTATCGAGCGCGCCAAGGCCGATACCCAGCTCTTCCTGAGCCGCCTTCTGCATGTCGATGTCAACAGCCGCGTAAATGCTGAGCCCGTTGCTGTATAAAGCGTCGGGGCCGTATTTGGTTTCAACGTAGCGCCGGATATACTCGGTATAAAACGGCACTTCTTCAATATACCAGTTTTTCCGGGGTTTGACATCCATGGGCTGCTGAATGGCCGCAGCGGCCTGAGCTTCGGTGATATAGCCTTCGGCGGCCATGCGGTTCAAGACGTATGTCTGGCGCTGTTTGGCTCTGTCCGGATACCGGAACGGGGAATACTTGGTGGGTGCCTGTGGCAGTCCGGCCAGCATTGCGCATTCGGCAAGATTTAAATCCGTAACGGGTTTGCCGAAGTAGTTTTCCGAAGCCGCTTCAATTCCGTAAGCGCCGTGACCCAGATAAATCTGATTCAGATATAAAAACAGGATTTCGTCTTTTGAAAATGCCTGGCTGATTCGATACGCCAGAATGGCTTCCTTGATTTTTCGGGTGTAGCTTCGTTCCGGGGTCAGCAGAAAGGATTTGGTAACCTGCTGGGTAATCGTGCTTCCGCCCTGAACTACACCGCCGGCTTCGATATTTTTCAATAAAGCCCGGAAGATGCCGATGACATCAATTCCCGGATGACTGTAGAAACGGGAATCTTCGGCGGCAATAAACGCCTCTTTCAGAATTTGAGGAATTCTGGATATGGGGACGACAATCCGGCGTTCTTTGTAAAATTCGCCGATTTTCCGATTATCGTCTGAATAAACCGTGGTGACTACCGGCGGATGGTAATCGGACAGTTTGGATATTTTCGGCAGATCTTCATTGATGTAAAAATAAACCAGTACAACTGCAATCATTCCTGCAATGATGGCGAGCCGAGCCTGACCAGAAAACCGTTTTGAAAATGATCGTGGACAATTTCCTGCGGGGTTTCTGGCGGGCCCGCTGTTTCAGAATCTTTGATGTTTTTCGAAATTCAGGCATAATGATGATGGGTTTCTACGTTTGGATATCAGTCGTGCAAAACTTGATGAGCTTATTGCTTTACAAATATTCAGCGACTTGTTACTTTACCTTCCGGTTGATAAAAATATTCATTATAACCCAGGATGAGAGAAAGACAAGAATTTTTAGCAATGACCTTTTAGCAGGAAAGATTATGGATGCGATTAAACTTGATTTCGACAAACTTGAAGGGCTGGTTCCTGCCATTGCCCAGGACATTGAGACCGGCGAGGTCCTGATGCTGGCATTCATGAATGCAGAAGCATGGGAAGCCACCCTTGCAACCGGCAAAGCCACGTATTACAGCAGGACCCGGAAAAAACTCTGGATCAAAGGGGAAACATCCGGCCACTGCCAGATCGTCAGGGAAATCCGCATCGACTGCGACAATGATACGGTGCTGCTGAAAATAGAGCAGATCGGTGGCGCCGCCTGCCATACCGGGCATAAAAGCTGTTTTTTCAAGCGCGTGGAAGGAGGCCGCATCAAAATATCCGGAGAGCCGATTTTTAATCCAAAGGAGATCTATAAATAAATGAACGCTGTTTTGAAACTGGGGATTCCCAAGGGAAGTCTGCAGAACGCCACCGTGGAGCTGTTCAGGCGTTCCGGCTGGAAAATCGATGTCAATGGCAGAAGTTATTTTCCTGAAATTAATGATGAAAAAATTGAATGTGCCTTATGCCGGGCACAGGAAATGTCCCGATATGTCGAAAACGGCACAATGGATGCCGGACTTACCGGCAAGGACTGGATCGCCGAAAACAGATCAAATGTCCATGTGGTGGCGGATCTTGTCTATTCAAAAGTGAGTGCGCGGCCTGCCCGGTGGGTGCTTGCTGTTCCGTTTGACTCTCCGGCCAGAAAACCCGAAGATCTTGCCGGCAAAAAAATTGCAACTGAACTGGTCGAGTTTACAAAAAAATATTTTGCGGAAAGAAGTGTTCCGGTAACCGTCGAATTTTCCTGGGGAGCGACAGAGGCCAAGGTGGTATCGGGTCTGGCGGATGCCATCGTCGAGGTTACGGAAACCGGCAGCACCATCAAGGCGCACGGCCTTCGGATCATCCATGAGCTGATGCAGACCAATACCCAGCTGATCGCCAACCACGAATCGTGGAAAAATCCTGAAAAAAGAGAAAAAATCGAGCAGATTGCGCTGCTGCTTCAAGGCGCGCTGCTGGGGGAAAAACTCGTGGGTCTCAAAATGAATGTTCCGGATGCCTGCCTTGAAAAAGTGGTGGCGCTGTTGCCCAGCCTGAACGCTCCTACAGTCGCATCTCTTTACAAATCCACATGGTATTCGGTTGAAACCGTTGTGAATACGCATGTGGTAAGGGAATTGATTCCTGTCTTGATGAAAAACGGTGCGGAAGGAATTATCGAGTATCCGTTGAATAAGGTGATATAGTATCTGAACGGAATACCCGTTCAGAAAATTTGAAATCCGAATATCGAAATCCGAAACAATGCCCAACCGCTTATACATATCAATGACAAAAACAAAGTAATTTCAAATGAATAAACTTTGCCACTCTGATATTTGAATTTGTTTCGGATTTCGAATGTTTGTATCGAGTCTAGTTGACGGATGAAAACAACCCCGCTTTAAAAAACTCCCGGTTCATTCGGGCAATGTTGGTGATGGAGATTTCCTTGGGGCATTCCGCCTCGCATTCCCGTTCGTTGGAGCAGTTTCCAAATCCCAGTTCATCCATGGTCCGAACCATATATGTGACGCGCCTGGCTGCCTCGGGTTTTCCCTGAGGCAGCAGTGCGAGCTGGGATACCTTTGCGCCCACAAAAAGCATGGCCGATGCATTGGGGCAGGCAGCCACACAGGCTCCGCAGCCGATACAGGCCGCGGCATCCATGGCCTTTTCCGCGATTTCCTTTGGAACCGGGATGGCATTGGCATCCGGAGTCCCGCCGGTATTGACTGACACATACCCGCCGGCCTGAATGACTTTATCCAGGGCGCTCCGGTCCACAACCAGATCTTTTAAAACCTTGAAGGCTTTTGCCCGGAACGGTTCAATGGCAATGGTATCCCCGTCGCAGAAATGCCGCATGTGAAGCTGGCACAGGGTGGTTCCTTTTTCAGGGCCGTGAGGCCTGCCGTTTATTACAGATCCGCACTGGCCGCAGATTCCCTCCCGGCAATCATGATCAAAGGCAATGGGCTCCTTGCAATCCAGGGTAAGCTGCTCATTGACAACATCCAGCATTTCCAGAAACGACATGTCCGTAGATATATTGCTGGCATGGTAGGTTTCAAATCCGCCTTTTATCGCAGCGGATTGCTGTCGCCATACCTTCAGCGTTAAATTGATGGTTTTTGTCACTTGTAACTCCTTTGTGTTAATTTGACGTTTTCAAAAACCAGTGGTTCTTTATGGAACTGGGGATCCTTTCCTTCACCGGCATATTCCCATGCCGCGACATGACAGAAGTTTTCGTCATCCCGCAATGCCTCGTTTTCTTCGGTTTGAAAGCCTTCGTTAAAATGGCCGCCGCAGGATTCCCGCCTCGCCAGCGCATCTATGACCATGAGTTCTCCGAATTCCAGAAAATCGGCCACGCGTCCGGCCCGCTCAAGGCTCTGGTTAAGATCCCTGTCGACTCCGGGGACCTTGACGTTTTCCCAGAATTCACTGCGAAGGGACTGGATGAGCGTCCTTGCCAGGGCCAGGCCCGTATCGTTTCTGGCCATGCCGCAATATTCCCACAGAATGCCGCCCAGTTCCCGGTGAAAATCATCCACCGTGCGCTTGCCGTTAATGGAAAGCAGTCGCTGCGTGCGATCGTCTGCTTGGCGGACTGCCGATGCGAATTCGGGCTGACTGGTCGTGATTTTGGGAAGCTGCGCGCCGGCAAAATATCCGCCGATGGTGTAAGGAATTACAAAATAGCCGTCTGCCAGGCCCTGCATGAGAGCGCTGGCGCCCAGGCGGTTGGCGCCGTGGTCCGAAAAATTGGCCTCTCCCAGGACAAAAAGTCCGGGAATGGTGCTCATCAAATTATAATCCACCCAGAGACCGCCCATCGTATAATGTACCGCAGGATAAATCATCATGGGCTTATCATACGGGTTGTCCGCGGTGATTTTTTCATACATCTGAAAGAGGTTGCCGTATTTCTGACCGATCACGTCTTTGCCGTCTCGTTGAATGGCATCCCGGAAATCCAGATACACCGCAAGTCCGGTTTCGCCGACCCCTTTGCCCAGATCGCATTGTTCTTTGGCGTTTCGGGAAGCCACATCCCGGGGAACCAGGTTCCCAAAGCTGGGATATTTGCGTTCCAGAAAATAATCCCGGTCCGCTTCCGGAATCTGATCCGGTGACCGTTTGTCCCCGGCAGTCTTGGGAACCCAGACGCGGCCGTCATTTCTCAGGCTTTCGCTCATCAAGGTCAGCTTGGACTGATAGGTTCCATGAACCGGAATGCAGGTGGGATGAATCTGGGTAAAGCAGGGATTGGCAAACAATGCGCCCTTAAGATAAGCCCTGTAGCTGGCGGTTACATTGCAGGCCATGGCATTGGTGGAAAGAAAAAAGACATTGCCGTAGCCGCCGGTGCAAAGGACAACGGCATCGGCGCCATGGCTCTCGATTTCTCCGGTAACCAGATTCCGGGCCACAATGCCCCGGGCCTGTCCGTTCACCAGAACCAGATCCACCATTTCCCTGCGGCTGAACATCTGCACTTTGCCTGTTGCTATCTGGCGGCTCAGGGCGCTGTAGGCCCCCAGCAGCAGCTGCTGGCCGGTCTGGCCTCTGGCATAAAACGTTCGGGAAACCTGGGCGCCGCCAAAGCTGCGGTTGGCAAGAAGTCCGCCGTATTCCCGGGCAAAGGGAACGCCCTGGGCAACGCACTGATCGATGATATTGCCGCTGACCTGCGCCAGACGATAAACATTGCCTTCACGGGCCCTGAAGTCGCCGCCCTTGACCGTGTCGTAAAAGAGCCGCCAGACACTGTCTCCATCGTTCTGGTAGTTTTTGGAAGCGTTGATGCCGCCCTGGGCTGCGATGCTGTGGGCCCGGCGCGGTGTATCCTGAATACAGAAGCTTTTGACATTGTAGCCCAGCTCTGCAAGAGATGCCGCGGCTGCGCCGCCGGCTAGCCCGGTTCCGACGACAATGACCTCGAATTTACGTTTGTTGGCGGGGTTGATCAGTTTCAGCTCAAACTTATGCCTGTCCCATTTGTCAGCGAGCGGCCCCCCTGGAATTTTTGCATCTAGATGCATGGTTGATCTCCTTATTCTTAAGCAATCAGCGAAATATAGACGGGAAGAAATCCAAAACCAATGCCGACGATGAGGCTGAAGACCAGGCTGAGCGTCATAATGTACGGCATGTATTTGGGGTGGTTGGCGCCCAGGGTTTGAAAAGCGCTCCACAGCCCGTGGCTCACATGAAGGCCGGCGATGATCATGGCCAGAATGTAGAAAATGACATAAAGCGGATTTGAAAACGCCTTGGAAACAATATCAAAGATGGTCAGGTGGGTCTTGTCCACAAAATGAAAATTGAAAAGATGAAAAATCACAAAAAACAGCAGAAAAAAACCGGTGTAAGGCATGGTTGCGGACCCGATGGTTCTGCCGCCAGCATTTTTGTTGACGCGATAGCGGTTGGGTCTGGCCCGCAGGTTTTCATAAAACAGGGTCGCGCCTGTCAGGACATGAACCAGGGCCAATGCCAAAAGCCCCATCTCCGCCACGTTCACCAGCGGACCCAGGGAGTGGAGGTGTGCTGCATATGAATTAAAAGCATCTCTTCCCCCATAGATAAACAGGTTGCCGGCAAGGTGTGAAACCAGAAACCCGCAAAAACAAAGTCCCGTAATGGCCATCATCAGTTTTTTTCCGATGGATGAGCCCAGCATGTTGACAAGCCAGTTCATTTTTTCCTCCAGGTTAAGAATAATCAATAAATAATTTAATAGCTTAATTTGTTTAGTATTGAATTATATTTATCTATTGCTTCTGATCCGATCTGTCAATGATGAAAGTAATGGACGATCAAGAAATATATTGGTATTCTTCAGAACGGTCATCACGGATCATGTTGGACATCGCAAAACTTTGTTACTGAATGTGGTTTTATAAAATCATCTGGTGAATTTAATTAATTATAACAATCTGAATTTAATTACAATATTATATAAAAATTAAATAATTCCATTTGAACTTATATGAAATGATGTTCTATGTAAATTGATATTATAATATATTTGATATTTAATATAATATAATTAATTATTTGATATTAAATATGATAAAATTCGAAACATTGTTTCGTAAAAAATTGATATACGAATGAAAATATTCTGTCAAGTGTAAATTTTCTGCAAATACGCGTCTGAAATACCCTTTGCGCTGAAACCCAGCGCATCTTCTTGCATGCGACTTGACCCGCGGCACCTTCAAAATTGGCTTTCCGTGCATCTTTGGGTATGTTCCGAACTTCACGAATCTAAGGCAGCTTCATCGACATTTCCAAGGCATGCATTGACATTGACACTTGATTATTAAAGATGTACGTACCTGTTGCCGTTGAAAGCGTATTGGCAGCAGCATGTTGGTCAGCATTTTATGAAAGCTTTCAGAATTATTAACAGCATGGGTACCGAAGCTACTGTCTGATATGCCTTTGCGTAAGGCGACCGGTTTGTTTTTTGTTCTGGGGGCGCCAGGAAGTAGGGATAAGGAAAAACAACATGATTTCTGAAAACGCGTCGGATTGTTGCATTCAGATGACACTGAAAGAAGATTCCAGATTCTGCTTTCTGTTGAATAGCGTTTTCCGTCAGGGCGTTCGGATGGAGATTCTGGCAGGTTCCAGCATTCGGCAGGTCATTGTCGAGCAACTGGGAATTGCTGAAGCGTATCTGGAAAACCGGGTTCAAACGCTTTTTCTGAATGGAAAGCCCGTGGATGATGTGGATGCCATGACGGTTTCTGACGGCTCCATCCTGGCGCTGTCGGCTGCCATGCCGGGGCTTGCGGGAGCCACGCTCAGAAAAGGCGGAAAATATGCTGCATTTCGGCAAGAGATAACTCTTGGCAGGGATTCGCCGGTCCCGGTTCTCCGGAAAGGGCGGATGGTGATGAAACTTTTTAATCAGGTTGCCGAGGAACTGGGGCCGGTGGTGGTAACAAAAGGGATAGGGATTGGCGGCGGGGATTTGCTGGATGTTATCCGTAAGGCCAAGGAAATGTCCCTACTCTCTGAAATCGTTGAATTGACAGTAAACGGTAATGCCATTGCTCCGGAAATGCTGGCTGCAAAGATCAGCAGCCAATCCGACGTTTTCCTTTCGATCAGATAGTGATGGCAATTTTCAACCGGCTGACGGGATGGCCTTGAACCGTTAACGGTTCGGGTTCAGATTGCCCATGCGATACCCGCTCATATCCATGAGAACATGGACAAATCCAAGCTGTTTAAAAAATGAAACCACCTGTTCACGGATAGGCGGTGCCATCATTCGGCTCAATTCATTTATATCCAATTCGATGCGGGCGGTATCGCCAAAGTGCCTGACCCGAACCTGAGCGATGTTTCCCAGCCTGCGGATATAGGCTTCAGCTGCATCAATCTGCCGAAGCTTTTCCGGAGTAATCGGGCTGAAATAAGGAATCCGGGATGCCAGGCAGGCCAGTGCCGGCTTGTCCCAGGTGGACAGTCCCAGCGCTTTGGATAAGGCGCGGATACCGTCCTTGGTCAATCCGGCCTCGCTTAAAGGGCTTCGAACGCCCAGTTCCCGTGCGGCAAGGCTGCCCGGGCGGTAATCCTTGCCGTCATCCGCATTTTCCCCATCTGCAATGACGGTAAACCCGTGTTGACCGGCAATGGTAATCAGTGCCTCGTATCGGTATTTTTTACAGAGGTAGCATCTGTCAGGAGGATTTTGCACAAACTCCGGAATGCGCATTTCATGGGTTTCCACCACAAGATGCCGAACCCCGATTTGCCGGGCAAATGTCACGGCATCTGAAAACTCTTCCTGAGAAGTGGTCTCAGACCGGGCGGTGAAAGCCATGACAGAATCATTTAGGACATCGGAGGCAACCCGAAGCAGCAATGCGCTGTCAACGCCGCCGGAAAAGGCAATGGCGACCCGTCCCATTTGCCTGAGGATTTCCTTCAAATCGGCGTACCCGGTTATTTGTAACGGATCAATCGAGTGCATACCCTGTTATTATCCGTCATTTGGCGATCTGTCAACTTAACAAAAATTCAAAATGTTATCCGGTTTGCAGTCAGGGATAGGGAACGTCAGGGCAGATGCCGATTTTGCCTATCGTCGATACTGAAACCGGTATTGTCTGCATGCAGAAAAAAATCTCGTAAAAGCTTAAAAATATGGATATAATAACATAACAGGTAACTATTTTTTTGCTTTTGAGTGAGTATTTTTTGCCTGTCTAAGTTTTTTGTGATAGAAATATAATCAGTATACGGGAGATGGTACCCAACTGTTTCAAAACATCAGGCGGTTTTTTCCGGTTGTAGACATTTGCAGCCTGCTGTCATGTTTCGATGGGGATCTTACCCATGGCCTTTTACCTGAATGTGTGGAGAGTGGATGATCCATATTCGTTTGCCGAATAAACATCAAAATCAGGGGTTCACCCTGATTGAACTCATGGTCGTTATCGTTATTCTGGGAATACTGGCCATGTACATTGCGCCCAAAATCATGGGACGGCCTGAAGAAGCCCGTCAGGTTAAGGCCAGAGTGGATATTGCCAGTCTGGAAACAGCCTTAAAGCTTTATAAACTGGACAACGGAATGTATCCAACCACAGAGCAGGGGCTTCAGGCACTGGTCAGCCCGCCCCAGACAGAACCTGCTCCCCGGAACTGGAAAAAAGGCGGATATCTGGAAAAGGGAAAAGTTCCCAAGGATCCCTGGGGAAATCCCTTTGTTTATTTATATCCCGGCATCAAGGGCGAGTATGATATTATTTCATACGGTGCTGACGGCTCTCCCGGAGGTGTGGAGCATAACCGGGATATTCATAGCTGGGACCTGGACTGACATCCATGACAGAGATAGACGGATCATCGGCACCCGGCGGATTTACCCTTATGGAACTGATTGTCGTCACCTGTCTGCTGAGTTTATTTTTGATGTTCTCCATTCCCCGGCTTCAGTCTGTCATGCCAACCGATCACCTGAATGCCACGGTTCGAATGATCATTGCCACAGTAGCCGAACTTAAGAACATTGCGGTTCAAAACAGCCGGTTATATAACCTGCACCTGGATATGGATCAGCGCCTGGTGTGGGTTACCCATGAGGCTATGACAGATGCCGAACTTCAGACAGCTAAGAAAAGCGGTTTTCGTCTGCCTGCGGATGTTCGCATGCTGGATGTGGAAATTCCGGATGCCGGCAAAGCCTCTTCAGGCGTGCGGAAATTGTTTTCAGCTCGCGGGGATATTCCAGCAAGGCGCTCATTCACCTGCAAGGTAAAGGCGGCGGCCCGGTTTCACTGTTGATTGAACCGTTCATGCCCGGTGTCGGCTATTACGGCCGGCGCATTACCTTTGATGAAGGGTAAGCAGGATACAATGCATAGCAGGCAGTCTGTGATAGAGGGATTTACCTTTCTTGAGGTGTTGATGGCGGTTTCCATCCTGGCCATTTTACTGGTCGGCGTCCATAAACTGCAGAGCCAGATGGTATCCATGAGCCAGACCACCCGGTTTTTCACGCTGGCACCGCTTCTGGCGCAAAGCCAGATGGCGGAAATGGAACGCCGTAATTTTATAGATATCCAGAAGGATTCAGGAGATTTCGGAATCGCTTATCCCGGCTATGTCTGGTCGCTGACATATGGAAAACACGAAATCGGAAGTCCTGAAAAAACTGGCAGTTCCGATGAAAAAAATAGATTTATCCGTGTCGTTCAACAAAGGGGAGCGGACATATCGCATGAGAACCTACCGCGTTGTTCCGGATAAGGCTGCTGCCGATATGCAGGATAGGCGTCTTGGCCCTGCATGATCATGTCTTATTTAAAGGATAGGGGATTTACCCTTCTTGAACTCCTGATTGCCATCACGATGCTGGTTATTGTTTTGACGACGCTTTATGGATCATATCGCAGCATTCTGACCCGAAATCCCTGGATAGAAAGCGAGATCCAGTATCAGGAAATGGCACGGATCTGCCTGAATCAGATGCTGGCTGATCTTGGGGCTGCTTACGTTGTGCCGTCAAGTGAATATAAGCCGCCACAATCTTCGGATGCGCCGAATCCTTATTGTCTGATCGCAGAGGATATTTCGACCGGCAAGAAGACTTTTCCCCGGCTCGGGTTTCCATCACTGTTTCATCTGAGGCTTGCCGATAGTCGGCAGCAGGATATTGCGCACATCGTGTATTATGTTCAGCCGATGTCAAACGGTGTTTTTGTCCTCCGGCGATCGGAAACCCTTTACCCGTATCCGCCGTTTAAAGAGAATCCGGCGGATCCGATCTTGTGCAAGGCCATTCGATCGCTGACATACACGTTTTATGACAGCAAAGGAAAAGAATTCCACAACTGGGACTCGGACTCATCAGACTATGGCCGTCAGACGCCGACTGCGATGCATATTTTGCTGGAGTTGGAAACTGGACAAGGGGCTGTCCTGAAAATGGAAACCGGCCTTGTTTTTCCGGCCGCCAGAACCGGCAATACCCGGATAAAATAAGCAAAATAAGCGCCGATGTGTCAAAATCATTTTACGCAACAGGTTAACGCATGATTCAAAAAAATGATCTGATTGAAAAAGCTTACGCATGCGGTTTTGGAGACATCGGGTTTACCACTGCCGAGCCGTTTGACTCTCAGAAGGCTTTGCTTCAGGAAAGACAACATGAGTATGCGTGGGTGTTTAAATTTGGTCTGGATCTGATTGCAGGCACGGACCCGAAACAGATTCTGCCAACTGCCAAAACAATCATTGTCTTGCTGGAAGTATATTTTAAGGAAGCGTTTCCCCCGTCCATGGAAAAATACTTTGGCCGGTGTTATCTGGATGATGACCGCATGGCAAAGGACCGTTTGGCCAAAAGGGTTAAAACTTTCCGCGCGTTTCTCAGAGACAATGGCATCGATTCAAAAATTCCGTTTAACCTGCCGCACAGGCTGGCGGCTGCCAGAGCCGGAATGGGTAATTTTGGAAAAAATTGCCTGTTTTATTCCAACAAGGCGGTCCGTAAAGGTTCCTGGGTATTGCCGATCGCTGTTGTAGTGGATCATGATTTTTCACCGGACCAGCCCACGCTTGCAGTGGGGTGTCCCGACTGGTGCAGGAATGCCTGCATCGTTTCCTGCCCTACGGGCGCGCTAAAAGGGCCGCGTAAAATCGATCCGACCCGATGTATTTCATATCTGACGTATTTCGGGGAAGGCATCACCCCCATGGCGCTTCGGGAACCCATGGGCCTGTGGGTGTATGGATGCGATCATTGCCAGAATGTGTGTCCCCGGAATGCGCCGTGGCTGGCCAAGGAACTGCCGTTTAATCAGAAAGTGACTGCCATGGTGGATGATTTCCGGCTTAATAAGCTGCTGCAAATGGACAGCACATACTTTAACAGTAAAATCCGGCCGCACATGTTCTACATGCCGGACACGGACATCTGGCGATGGAAGATGAATGTGGCAAGGGCCATGGGAAACAGCCGGGACCCGGAATATCTCCCGGAACTCGTGGAGGCGTTTCGTGGCAATGATGATAACAGGGTGTTGGGGATGGTTGCGTGGGCGATAGGCCGCATTGGTGGGTTAACCGCGAAAAAAACATTAATTGACATGCTTCCCGGATCTGATGGATTGGTTCGGAAAGAAATCGGATTGGCATTGGACAATATCTGATTCAGGAGAGAAATTTATGGCTCAGTCAGTTTTTCTCATTCACGACGAAATTGAAAAGCCGTTTGCCCGGCAACTGGCAATTGATCTTTCACTGGCTGGGGCTACCGTGTGGCTCGACGAAGCGGAAACAGGACAGATACAGAATTCCCTGGGAAGCAACATCGACAGGAAAATCCAAAGCGAAATTTATCTGGCGGTAATCTTAACGCCGAATTCCATCAGATCCGACTGGGTCCGGCATGAAATAGAGAACGCACTGAATCGTCGGGAAGCCGGATTCGTCATAAAGGTCCTGCCGCTGCTTTATAAAGATTGCGCAATACCGCCATTTATGACGGATAATCTGTTTGCGGACTTTCGGGATCCGGCAAACTATACCGTCATGCTCCGCAAGGTCATCGACGGTCTGGGGCATGGCGGCAATGGCAACGGGCCTGTCGTGCCGGCCAGCCTTGCCGGAAGATGGCAAGGCTCGTGGAGCTGGTGCGGCAGACAGCGGGATGCGGATATGTTTCTCTCCGCATCGCCGGCCATCCCGTCCAAAATGATCATCCGATATCTGAAATCGGGCATTTTAACCATTGTTGACCAGCAACTTGACGTGAGGATATCCGGAAACGCGGTAAAACTGATCGGGACCAGCTACCGGTTGATCGAGCGCGGTATTTCAGTGGGGTGGAATCTGGATACGTTCAATTTGACCATGGGTAAAACCGGAACAACCCTTGAAGGAATCAATACGGACAAAAGAGGCGCGCCGTTTCCTGTTCTGTTCAACCGTATTTGAACGCATTGTCCGGAGGTTGTAACGCGCCAAAGGAGTGTTCAATGCCGCAGAATCAGTTCTATTGTCATGAAAGCACATTGGCGATGCATTTGGGAGGCGAACGGGAGGCATAGTGCGGCTGAAATGAACATTGGCGCCGTCAGATCTTGTAGATCGTTCTGTCATTGGTAATAATAATATCCACGTGCTTGTCGTGGGATTCCATCGGAACCTGGGAGACGATCTGATCTTCGAATGCAATGGAAACCTTTCGGGTCGTTATCGGAAGTTTGGGAATAAACCGGTCATAATATCCTTCACCAGATCCGATTCTTCCGCCTTTTTCATCAAAAGCAATTCCTGGGATGATGGCAATATCCAGGCACTCAACCGGAACCAGCTTGCACCGGGCGGTATCCGGCTCCAGTATTCCCCGCGGCCCCGGTTTTAAATCTTTTTCGATATTATTGATTTTAAATAACCGGATTCGAAATTTCTGGGAATCGAAGGCCGGCAGAACGATAATTTTTCTATAATTTAAACAATATGTTATGATATTTTGAGAAGATACCTCACCGAGGCAGCTGATATAGAGCATGGTAATATTGGCTTCGACGAAATTGGCAAAATCATAGAGACGATTTTCAATTTTTCGGGTCTTTAAAGCAATTTCTTCTTCCGAAAGAGATTGTAAAGTCGTGATCATGTCTTTACGGATTTTACTTTTGGTTTGCTTTAAATCATCCATTGGGGGTTCTCCTGTGAAGAAGCGATAGCAATATCATTGACTAAATGGATTGCAGTTGTTACACAGATGAGCAAGGGATTCAATTAAAAAATCCATGAGTAACCGGTGCAAAGTTATTAATTTTCTATAATAGGTATTGTTATGCTGGAAATCAAGTTCGTACGGCAAAATTTGTCGATTGTTCAAAAAGCATTAAGCGACCGAGGGAAAACCGCTGACCTGGAATCCCTTACCCAGAGTGATGCCATGCGAAAAACAGTACTTCTGGAGCTTGAAGACTTAAGATGTCAGAGAAATTCGGTTTCAGAGCAGATTGCCGCCATGAAAAAAAACGGAGAAAACGCGGAACCCCGGGTCATCGAGATGCGCGATGTATCGTTACGCATTAAAAGCCTGGAAAAAAAACTGGCGGATTCCGAAGAAAAACTTCAGGAAATTATCCTGGGAATTCCCAATATTCCCCATGTCTCTGTGCCGGTTGGAAAAGACAGCGCGGATAATCCGCTATATAAAACCTGTGGCGTCCCCCGAACATTTGATTTTGAGCCCATGCCGCACTGGACAATCGGCGAGCTGCTTCGCATATTTGATTTTGAACGGGCAACGCGAATTACCGGCGCGCGGTTCCCGCTGTATTTCGGGGCCGGGGCCAGGCTGGAAAGAGCGTTGATCAATTTCATGCTGGATGTGCACACATTGCGTCATGGATATGTGGAAGTGCTGCCCCCGTTTATGGTAAACCGAGACAGCATGACCCATACGGGCCAGCTGCCCAAATTTGAGACAGAGCTGTTCAAGCTGGAGGGATGGGATTATTTTTTAATTCCAACAGCCGAGGTGCCGGTAACCAATATTCATGCGGATGAAATTCTGGATGAATCCCAGTTGCCCATTTGTTATACGGCCCACACCCCCTGTTTTCGATCCGAAGCCGGCTCTTATGGAAAAGACACGCGGGGGCTGATTCGCCAGCACCAGTTCAACAAAGTTGAACTGGTCAAGTTTACCACGCCTGAATCCTCTTATGATGCGCTGGAAACCCTGCTTGGGGATGCCGAGTCCATTTTGAAACAGCTTGAGTTGCCCTATCAGGTGATTACCCTGTGTACCGGGGACATGGGATTCTCCGCTGCTAAAACCTATGACATCGAAGTCTGGATGCCGGCGCAGGGAGTGTATCGCGAAATATCCTCTTGCAGCAATTTTGAAGATTTTCAGGCCAGGCGGGCCAATATCCGCTTTAAACGAAAAGGACGGAAGGGAACCGAGCTGGTGCATACCCTAAATGGTTCGGGACTTGCCGTGGGTCGCACTGTTGCGGCTATCCTTGAAAACTGTCAGCAGGCCGACGGTTCGGTGGTCATACCCGAAGCCTTGCGACCATACATGGGAGGGGCAGCGTCCATAACACCATGATCCTCAGCGATTTTCCAGCAGACATTCAGCCATTTATGCTGCCTGAAACACGAAATGACCTGATCTACCGGTGCCTGGGATGCGGCCGGGAACACGGGATTGCAACCCTGCTATACACCTGTCCCGACTGTGGCCAGGTGTTATTGCTGTATGATCGTCATTTTGATAAGTTAAAAAAAATTCCAGGCAAGACCTGGCAACGGATTTTTGATTATCGGAAACTGCTGACCATTCCGGCCCTGAAGGGAATCTACCGGTATCACGAATTTATCGGGCCGGTCCTGCCGCTCGAGTCCATCGTATATCTGGGAGAAGGCCATACCCCGATAATCGAAGCCAATGCCGCGATGCAGGAAAAGGCAGGCGGAAAATTCTATTTTAAAAATGACGGACAAAACCCCAGCGCTTCCTTCAAAGACAGGGGAATGGCCAGCGCCCTCAGCTACATCCATTTTTTAATCCAGCAGGGGCTCGTTGGCGATGTTCTTGCCGTGTGCGCCTCAACCGGTGATACGTCGGCATCTGCCGCCCTGTATGCATCCTATCTTCAGCCGCACATCAAGTCCGCGGTGCTGCTGCCTCATAAGAAAGTCACGCCGCAGCAGCTTGCGCAGCCCCTTGGCAGCGGCGCACGGGTGTTTGAAATTCCGGGAGTCTTTGATGATTGTATGAAGGTGGTCGAGGCCCTGTCCGAAAAATACGCAGTGGCGCTGCTCAATTCCAAAAACGCCTGGCGGATTCTGGGTCAGGAATCGTATTCCTATGAAATCGCACAGGATTTTGAATATGATCTGGCCGGTAAAGTCGTGGTTGTGCCAATTGGTAATGCCGGCAATATTACGGCTGTCATGAGCGGATTTTTAAAATTTTACCAAACCGGCATTATCGCCTCTCTGCCTAAGATTGTGGGGGTGCAATCGGTTCATGCCAATCCGGTTTACCGCTATTACCAGGAGCCCGACCCCGAACGGCGGCAGTTTCTTCCGGTCACCGTAAAACCGAGCGTGGCACAGGCTGCCATGATCGGCAACCCGGTTTCCATGCCCCGGGTCATCCATCTTGTGAATCAATACAACCAGGCTGCCGGCAGACCGCTGGTGTTTTTTGTAGAAGTTGCCGAGCAGGCCATTATGGACTGGCAGCTTCAAGCCAACCGCAGCGGTCATGTTGCCTGTACACATGGCGGTGAATCCCTGGCCGGCCTGGTTACTGCCAGGCAGCTCGGGTATGTCCAAAGAGATGAAGTCGCTATTCTGGATTCAACGGCCCATGCCATCAAATTTTCGGGTTTTCAGGAAATGTATTTTGAAAATCGGTTTCCGAATGAGTTTGAAGTCTGTCCGGACTCAGCACTTGTCAATCTTCCGGAGTTGATCCACCCGGAGCATTTGAAGAAGGTTCCAGCTCCTGGAAAACCCCTTTCTGGCGAAGATTTTGACCGTTTTGTCAAGGCCGTATCACAGGAAATCGCGGATAAACTGAAGCTCAAAAAGGTTTGACGACCATGCCCCCAGTAGACTTCTGCAAAAAGGCTGCCTGTCTCTTCTGCTGCTGGTGCGCTTTTCTGCCGTTTTCTGGCTTTGCAGGGGTCATGTTTCAAAAATACTATGTGGTTAAACAGGATATGGGGAATCATATCTGGTGCGAACCCTATGTTGTGCAGAAAAATGATTCTCTTCCCCGGATCTTTCAGGAAAAAGGCGGTATCATTGACGAAAATCCGGAGGAATTTTTAAAGATATTTAAACGCCTCAATCCTCAGGTCATCGATCTTGAAAATATGCGACCGGGCCAGCAGATATATATTCCGCTGAAAAAAATGGATCCGGAAGCCGGAACGCTCAAACAGCTTTGCCACCCCTCAGACGGTGACCACAGCCGTAAAGAAATCGCAGCCGACTTCCGAAGCGGACCGCTCGGGTCGCATTTTCACCCTTCCAATGGTGACCATATCGGCAGAGAAAACGCAGCCAGCTTTCGAACCGGAACCGCCGTCCGGCAATAACGTTTTTACAGAGTATAAAATCAAGCCCGGAGACACCCTGACTCAGATTTTTCATCGCTACTTCGGCTTCATGAATGCTGAGTTGTTCAGCGAAAAACTGCGGTTGTTTCAGAAAATCAATCCGGATATCTCAGATATCAATCGCATTTATCCGGGCCAGAGCATCCGCATGCCGACAGTTGAGTCCGCTGAGGATTCCAGTGCTTTCATGGAGAACCGTGCCGGGACCCTTGAGAGAGTTGCGGTTCTTCTAAACGCCCAGTTGACGCAAAAGGGAGTCTCTTTTTTCCCCATGCCGGGAAAAGCCGATTTCAGGCTGGATCTGGCACAGTGTCCGATAATGGAATTTTCAGGCGGACTGCGGGTTCTGTTCAATCCCGGCCAGGCACTGATGAAAGATGAGCAACTCATCATTCGCTATTACTGGCCGGAAGTCAAATTCGTTGATATTTCCTACAATGCTTCTTTCGATGAAGTTCTGGAACAGGTTCTGAATGCAGCGCCTTACCTGCGCGAGCTTCTTAGCGGAAACAGCCGGGCAGTTGCTGAACCGCTTCAATTGCCGTTGCCTTCATCCGCGATGCTGCCGACCGGCGGGCATCTTTCGGTTCGTGGCAAGCAGCAGCTTGTTGAAACACTGATGCGGATCCTGGGCATTTCATATACCCAGAACGTGGAAATCAGTTTTCCCTATGCAGATGTACAGATTACATCGCGTGCCAACTGGATTGAATCCGGCAAGGGAAAACCGGTACTGCTTGATTTTGGGGCATTTTACGGGGATGCTGTTCAGGCTCTGGAAAAATCCGGCTTTGTCGTTATCCAGTTTCCGGGTAACGACAGCATCCACCAGGGAATTCCCCGGCTGCTGAATGCCATTGGCATCTCTTTTACAAGGGATCCCGAAATCCAGTCACCGGGCCAGCCCCCGAGGGAGGTGCCTGGAATTCGGATTCAAAGAGATGCGTTGCCTTCTCTGATACTGACCGATGCTGTCCTGGATCCGCAGATGATCCAGGCAATTCAGGAAAAGGGAATTATTTTAATTACTGAAATGGAAAAGACCGGGTGAGAAATGACTTGTCGGCATGATGGACGATGGATTGCAGCAATAGTGGTGTTAGGCTTTCTTGTGGGCTGTGTACCGAATGAAACCATCAGAAAACAGGGGGAATCCTCCCGAAATCTGGGCGAGGCCTATATGGCTCAGGGAAATTACACGGCTGCCTTGAAAGAACTTATGGCCGCAGAACAGATGATACCCGATGATCCCTATCTGCAAAACGATTTGGGACTGATATACATGTTTAAGGATCGGAACGATTTGGCGATTGAGCATTTCAAGAAAGCCCTTGCCCTAAAACCCGATTATGCGTCTGCCATGAACAATCTGGGTACGGTTTATCTGGCCCAGGATAACTGCGACCCTGCGATCGCGTGTTTTAAATCGATAACCGGAGATCTGCTGTATGGCACACCGCATTTTCCGCTTTCCAATCTGGGGCTGGCTTACTATAAGCAGAAAAAATATGACCTGTCGGTAAAATATTATCAGGAAGCCCTGAAAGCCGCACCGCGTTTTCCGCCGGCGATCCGGGGGCTTGCGGCAACCTATCAGGCTCAGGGAAAACTGGTTGAATCCATAGCGCTTCTGGAAGAGGGCGTCAAGCTCTTGCCAAAATCTCCCGAGCTTTATTTTGATTTAGGCGCTGCTTACACTACGAAAAAAAATTATTCTGCTGCCGCAGCAGCGTATGCCAAGGTGATCGAACTGTCTCAGTCGTCTTCTTCTCTGACCAAGGAAGCCCAGAAATCTCTCGATGCCTTAAAGGCGAATGACCGCTCGATTGCTCCCCAATAAGGCGTTTCACATGTTGCATCTGCCGGATTTATCACGCGTATCGCCTTGACGCCGTTCCGGTTGCTTTCATATCACCGACAACGCTATATTTCAGGAAAATCGAATGGATATTTTTCAATGCTCGGGTTTTCAGGCAGCCGGAGTTGCTGCCGGACTTAAAAAAAACGGCCGGAATGATTTGGGACTCATTGTTTCTCAGGTGCCGGCAACTGCAGCAGGGGTCTTTACACAAAATCGGGTTCAGGCTGCTCCGGTAGTTCTGGATCGGGAGCGAATCAAGACCGGTACCTGTCAGGCTGTTCTGGTCAACAGCGGGAATGCCAATTGCTGTACCGGAGAGCAGGGGATGCGGGATGCCAGGGAAATGGCCAGGCTTGCTGCATCTGCTCTGAATATCCCCGAGACATCGGTTCTGGTTGCCTCCACAGGCGTGATCGGGCAGCCCCTTCCCGTGGATAAAATACAAAAAGCGATGCCTTCTCTGGTTCAATCCTTGAGATCGGATGGTTTCATGCTGCTTGCCGAAGCCATTATGACGACAGATACGGTTCCCAAGGTCGTCAGCCGCAACGGAATGATCGGTGGCAAGGCTGTCACCGTCACCGGGGCAGCCAAAGGCGCAGGCATGATCGCCCCGAACATGGCGACCATGCTCTGTTTCGTTTGCACGGATGCCGGTGCAACGGCCGATCAGCTCCAAGATTGCCTGTATGCATCGGTTCAGCAGTCATTTAACCGGATTACCATTGATGGGGATACCAGCACCAATGACACGGCCCTGATTCTGGCCAATGGCCTTTCCGGGGCCGTCATTCAGAACCCGGCGGATCTGGCTGTGTTCCAGAATATTTTGAACGACGTTCTGGTGACCCTTGCCAAGATGCTGGTCAAGGACGGGGAAGGGGCCACCAAACTGGTGGAGATCCTTGTCCGGGGGGCGGCCACAGATAAGGATGCGCGAAAAATAGCGGATACGGTTGCCGGATCCAGCCTGGTCAAGACCGCCATTTTCGGAGAAGACGCCAACTGGGGAAGAATCCTTGCGGCAGCTGGAAGGGCCGGCGTTGCATTCGATCCGGAGCGATTTGACATTTTCTTCAACGACGTGCTGATGTTTTCTCAGGGCAGCGGACGGGGTTCGGCGGTTGAAGATGAGGTGACGAAGGTCCTCAAGCTGTCGGAATTTGTCATCACCATCGATCTTCACAGCGGAGATAGTGAGACGTCCGTCTGGACCTGCGATTTTTCCGTCGAATACGTGCGAATTAATGCCGATTATCGGTCGTAATGTCTGCTGACACGAAAGTCCGGCTGCAAAAATATCTCTCCATTGCCGGAATCTGTTCCAGGCGTCACGGAGAGGAACTCATCCTAGCCGGAAAAATCTGTGTCAATGGCAAGGCCGTTACAGAACTGGGCACACGGGTTGATCCCGGGGTCGACACGGTTGAAATTGACGGGAAACCTGTCCTGGATCGGCAGCGCCCGGTCTATATCGCGCTTAACAAGCCCCGTGGCTATGTCACGAGCTGCGAGCAGCCCGGTGAAAAACTGGTTACGGACCTGGTGAAGGTTCCGGAACGGATTTATCCGATCGGGCGCTTGGACAAGGATTCCACGGGACTGCTGCTGCTGACCAATGACGGGCCCCTTCATCACCGGCTTTCCCACCCATCGTTTGATCATGAAAAAGAATATCTGGTTACGCTGGCAGGTCCGATATCGGATGCGGCGCTTCAGAAAATGGCGGAAGGGTTGCTCCTGTCTGGAAAGCGTACCCGTGCAGCCCAAGTTCATCGCATGTCTCTCCGGCGGTTCCGTATCATTTTAAAGGAAGGGAAAAACCGGCAGATCCGGCGCATGGTCCGGAAAGTCGGACAGGATGTCCTGCAGCTTCATCGTATCCGCATTGCCGGCATCCGCTTGGGCGATCTTGATTCCGGCAAATGGCGTTTTCTTGATGCGGATGAAATCGAGGCATTGAAGGCGGGCTGGTAAATTTTACCTGAACGCAAAATTCGTTCAGGTAAAATCCGAATGTCACACTCTGAAACAGATTCTAAATACACATGTTAAAATAGATAGCTTTATCAGTCTGAAAACACACCATATTGATCATGTTATACATATCGGGGAGACACACACCACCAGGGTGTGGCGGATTTGGCCAGAGTCCGGCGTCCGGGCGGAAGTGTCCGCCGCCATTTTTTGAAGCAGGGCCTCCGGCGACTGGTTTGCGAGGATGAATCCTTTGACCGAGGCTGCATTTTCCCAGGCATAATCCGAGGACGGGGGTTCAAATGGTTTAATGGGAGACGGCCACGGAATTGCCTGGAGCCGGGACAGATATGACATGATGCTTTCCTGCCAGAAACGGGTGCTGTCATCAAAGGTTTTGTGAACGGGAATACAGTTTATTTCAAGAATTGGAGCCATGTCGATCTCTCCTTGAATCCACTCGAGAACAGAAAGACGGGAGGTGACCCAAATGTCTGCCGCCGATCGTTGCAGCCTATCCTGAAGAACCAGTCTGGACCAGGCCTGGAGTCTTTCTGCAAGCATAAAATCGCCGGGATCATCCTGAATGAGTGAAAGATTGCCCAGTGGAGCCGCCTCTTCCATTTCCGTATGATCTCCCAGAGCCGCCATGAACCGTTTTTCCAGGTTCTGTATTTTGGTAAAATCGCAATTGAGTTCAGCTTGCTGGGCATCATAAGCTGCGGCAATTTCCAGAAAAAGTCTGGCGTTAAAAGCCGGATCATGCACGGGCTCCAGATGAAGCATCCTGATAATGCAGAATATCGGATCGGATCCGGGACGACAGATTTTCCATAAAGGGCGATGCGGGTTGTCGGGCTTTAAAAAACGTCAGATCGTTTCCCTGATGCAATCTGGCCCAGTTCTGGTATTCGGTGACCAATGTTTCAAGTTTGTCGCTGTCTTTTGTAACCGGCACCCGGATTTCAAGCGCACCGGCGTGTTCATACGGTTGCAGCAATGAAGGGACGTTGCAAACCGAGGACTGATACATGGCAATTTTGGGAAAAACGGCTGTAATGGCCTGAATTGTCGGCACGTCGGCCCATGTAAACGGAAAATATATCGGCGTCATGAATGAAACTTCCTTTTAGACAGGTGATAAACTCCCATGTGTTTCCAGATCTACGAAGCGGGATGATGATAATTTTGCTATCGTGACCTGTTAAATTTTTCCGTCCCTTACAATAACGTTTCTGGCAACGAGCGCATCTCGAATCTGATCCGCCAGTGCCCAGTTTTTCTCATGCCTGGCCCGGTTTCTCTTTTCGATCAGATCCTGAATGTCCTGAGGCACCGTCTCTTTGCTGGTTTGCAGTATATGAAGCACTCCGTCGATCTGCCGAATGGCGGCAAGAATTTTTAAAGCGTCTTCCGCGTCAAGGGCTTTTTGCTGAATCAGGCGGTTGATCTGCTTGATGCGGGTAAAAAGCGATGCCAGTGCGGCGGAAATATTCAAATCATCATCCATGGCTGCGATAAAACCGTTCCGGATATCATAGACGAGCTGATCGATTTCCGCATATGAATCGCATTGCAACTTCGAACCGATGACGTGGTCCAGATTTTCCATAAATGTATCAAGCCGGTTCAGCGCTTTCCGGGCCGAATCCAGCCGGCTCCTGGAAAATGTCAACGGCTTGCGATAATGGCCGGAAAGCAGCCAGTAGCGGACGACCCGACCCGAATAGCCCATTGCCGCCAGGCTTTCCAGGGTAATCCGGTCTTTTTTCTCGTCCACTTTTTTCCCGTCAATAAGCACCCGGTCGCAGTGAATCCAGAACCGGGCAAGGGGTTTTCCATGTAATGCCGCGGCAATGGCGATTTCATTCTCGTGGTGCGGAAACATCAATTCCCGCCCGCTGGTGTGGATGTCAAAAGACGGCCCCAGATACTTCATGGACATCGCCGCGCATTGCAAATGCCATGACGGTCGGACATTTCCCCAGGGGGTCTTGCTGTAGATTCCCCGTTTCAGCTCGGAAAGACGGGATCTTTTCAGCAGGGTAAAATCCCGGGGATTGTCTTTTTCATAGTCATCCAGATCCACGGTTGCGCCAATGCGGATTTTGTTCAGGTCAATCCCGGAGAGCATGCCATAATCGGACAGCCGGGAAATATCAAAATACAGCGAATGGAGTTTTTCATAGGCGAATCCCTTGCGGGCCAGTTGTTCGGAAAGATCCACCATATCCTGAATATGCTCGCTGGCTTTCGGATAGCTGGTTGCGGGCTTGATCCCCAGTTCGTCGATATCCCGGTAAAACAGATCGATGTATTGCTGCGTAAAATCAGACAGACTCGTACCCGCTGCTTCAGAGCCTTCAATGGTTTTATCATCCAGATCGGTAATATTCATGATGTGGGTAACATCAAACCCCCTGAAATCCAGGTAGCGACTGAGCAGATCCGAAAACACAAACCGCCGGCAGTCACCGGTATGCATCCGGGCATGGGCCGTGGGACCGCAGGAATACATCGAAACCTTGCCAGGGACCAGGGATTGAAAGGGTTCTTTTCGGCGAGTGAGCGTATTGAAGAGATACATTTCAATTTTTTCGCGAACTGCAAAAAGCGATGTGCTGAGATAGCGCTCGCCGGAATCCGGAAAAATCACCACAATTACCCCTTCGCTAAGCGATTCAGCCTCTTTTGCGGCAATGGCCATGGCGGCGCCGCTGCTCATTCCGACAAAAAGCCCCTCATCTCTGGCAAGCCGTCGCGTCATTTCAAAGGCTTCCTCATCGTCGATGTTGACCTTTTTGTCCAGTCGGCCTTTATCATAAATTTCGGGCTGATAGGCCTCCTTCATGTTTTTAAGTCCCTGGATTTTATGCCCGAGATACGGTTCAACGCCGATAATACGAATCCGGGAATTGAATTCTTTCAGCCTTCTGGACATGCCCATCAACGTTCCGGATGTACCCATGGTGGCCACCAGGTGGGTGATCTGGCCTTGCGTCTGCTCCCAGACCTCAACCGCGGTGCCATGGTAATGAGCCTGCCAGTTGGCCGGGTTGTTGTACTGGTCGGCCATGAAATACGTTTGCGGGTTTTCCCTGGCCAGGCGGTATACTTCCTCGATTGCCCCGTCGGTTCCCAGATGTCCCGGAGTGAGCATGATTTCAGCGCCTCTGGCTCTCAGTATCTTCTGGCGTTCCATGCTGACGGCCTCGGACATGGTCAGCAACAGTTTGTATCCTTTAACCGAACAGACCAGAGCCAGTCCAATGCCGGTGTTCCCGCTGGTTGCCTCAACCACGGTATTTCCGGGCTTGAGTTTGCCGGATTTTTCGCCGGCTTCGATCATACTCAGGGCAGGCCTGTCCTTGATGGATCCGCCGGGATTGAAATACTCCAGCTTGGCAAAAATCCGGACAGCCGGATTGGGATTTAACTGCCTGATTTCAACCAGAGGCGTATTGCCGATAGTGTCCAGTATGGAAGCGTACTTCATATGCATTTTCAGACATCCTGTGCGGATTGATTCATGAATAGCCGGATTTCAAATTCCAAAACCCGTAAAATCTGGGCCTGAACCTGATCCATCGCTTTGAGATGCATCGATAATCCGGAATCTCTCGGGTTCTTTCTCGGCAATTGCCAGGTAACCGGCTCTGACCCGTTCATGAAACGCAAGGGTTTCGTTTTCAAACCGGGATTCGGTATTGGTTCGGGATCCGGACGTTAGCTGCTTCCATGCCCGCGGAAGTCCCATATCGGGCGGCAGATCCAGAAGAAAAGTCAGATCGGGTTTTAAATTCCGGCAAATCAGTTTGTGCAGATCCAGGATCAATGTCATGTCCAGACCCCTTGCAACTCCCTGATAGGCAAGGGTCGCATCAAAATACCGGTCGCAGATGACAATATTGCCGTCTGCGATCATGGGAAGGATGATTTCCTGAATATGCTGAATCCGATCCGCGGTATAAAGTAGCAGTTCTGCCGCAGGATTCATGGCCGAGCTTTCAGGGTCCAGTAAAATGGACCGGATTTTTCCGCCAATCCGTGTTCCCCCGGGCTCTCGCGTCATGATGCACTTGAGGCCCGCTTTGTTCAGAAAATTAAATATATGAAGAATCTGCGTTGATTTGCCCGATCCTTCAATGCCTTCAAGTGTAATAAACATATCGCTCGTCGTTGGGGTTAATGACAGGTCGCATTGAATCAGATACCGTTATCAGTCTTTTTTCCCCATGTAAAAATGCCGATCCAGCAGCTTGTGATAGGATGTCCAGGCCGCATTGGGGTCTTCGGAAGCCATGAACTCGCGAATTCCCTTTACTTTGGAATCGATTTCATCAATATGATTCAGCAGAACCGCTTCAATGGTTTTGGGCATCTCCGGAGAGCCGAATTCCCGGACGCCATGATGGCTGACGACAAGGTGTTTTAAAAGAACAGCCTGCTCTTCGGGGAAATCCGTGATCAGCTTCATTTTTTCATCGATGATTTGAATGCCGATCACGATATGGCTGAGGAGTCTGCCTTCACTGGTATAATCGATATGGGAGCTGAATTCAAATTCCCGGATTTTGCCGATATCATGAAGAATGGCGCCGGCCAGCAGCAGATCCCGATCAACGCCGGTGTAATGGCCGGCTAGTTTGTCGACGAGAATCGCCATGGACAGGGTATGCTCCAGCAATCCGCCGATATAGGCATGATGCATTTTTTTAGCAGCCGGCGCGGTTTTGAAAAGGCGAACCAGATCGGCATCCGCCCAGAACTGCCTGAACAGGTCATGAAGACAAGGCGTTTTGAGCGTGTCTGTGATCTGGCAGAGCTTTGCAAACATGGCGTCGATGTTGCGGGTGGTCACCGGCAAAAAATCGGCGGGTTCAACGTGTTCAGCGGCGGATCGGGTTGCAGTCCGGACAACCAGTTGAAGCATTCCCCGATACTCTGAAACGCTGCCCTTGACCTGAACATAATCACCGGCGGAAATTTGCTCGACTGTTGCCTCGACATTGTCCCAGAGAACGCCCTTGAGGGTGCCGGTTCTGTCCATGAAGGAAAGGTTCAGATAGTTTTTCCCATCTTTTTTCTGCGCCAGATTTTTTTCAGACAGCACAAAAACATCGTCCACGGTTTCACCGGGTTTCAGAGAACTGACAAACTGTTGCTTGGGCATTTAAATTACCTTAAAGACTGAATAGTAAGCATTTCATGGTTGATGTGTCCCCGATTGCCGCTCCCGGAAAGCCGTCGGTGAATCACTTTCAGGCAAGGCGATATTCCAGGATTTCAAGTCGTTCATGACTTCATAATCGGTCATGTCGCAGCGCATGGGGGTTATCGAGATGGATTCATGGCTGAGCACGTAGCCATCCATGTCGCTGCCCCTGAAATCCGCCGGAGACTCCAGCTCCTGCCAGTAATATGTCCGATTCCGGGGATCCACCCTTTTTTCAAACCCTTCCCGTGAAACGGAAATACCCTGGCTGCTGATGGAAATGCCGCGAACGGTTTTTAAGGGGATATTCGGAAGATTGACGTTAAGAAACACGCCGCCGGGAAGTCCGTTTTTCATGACCACTTCGGCAAGTTCTTCCATGAATGCGGCGGCTTCTTCAAGAAAAGCCGGTTGGGAACTGTTGATGGAAACTGCCATGGATGCCAGCCCCAGCAGAGCTGCTTCGCGCGCTGCCGCAACTGTTCCAGAATAATGGGCGTTAATGCCGACATTGGCGCCGGGGTTGATTCCGGAAATTACCAAGTCCGGACGGGTTTCAAGGATTTCCATAATGCTGAGTTTGATGCAGTCTGCGGGGGTTCCGTTAACCGCATATCCCCTGCCTTCCCCATTGACGCGGATGTGTGTGGCGCGAAGCGGTTCATGTAGGGTGATTCCATGACCCACTGCGCTGCGTTCCCTATCCGGCGCCACCACAGTCACGGTGTGAGTAAATGAGAAACGGCGATGCAGCGCCCAAATTCCCGGAGCGTAAATACCATCATCATTGGTTAATAAAATATTCATCTTCTTGCTCTTATACCAAATTCACGATTTTTTAAAGCAGGTATTTTCTGAACAAGATCTTGACATTTTGGTTCAACTTCGATTGTATAAGCACCATGTATATCCATTATCTCCAATCGCTATTCTATCGGGTCAGGCAGTGCGTCTGAACCGGTTTTACTTCTATTTGGCAATTCTCTGCTGTCTGTTGATAGCAGTTTGTGCCCATGCATTTCCAAATATCTCGGCAGGCCAGGATTCTGCCGACACGCCCTGGCATATTATGGCGGATGAAATCTCCCATGATCAACAAACCGACCAATACATCGCCAGCGGGCATGTAACGATCAGCAAAGAAGCCCGGCGACTGTCCGCGGACTTTGTCCGTTTTGATCACAGGACCATGATGGCCTATGCCAGAGGCCATGTCATGATGACGGCAGGCGATGATGTATTGACTGGCTCAAGCATTGAAATGAATCTGGCTTCCGAGACCGGAACATTATACGAAGGCACGATTTTTATCAAAGAAAATCATTTTTTTGTCAGGGGGGACAAACTTCAAAAAACCGGAGATAAGACTTATTCCGCCGAAACTGCCAGCGTATCTTCCTGTGATGGAGACGTGCCGGACTGGAAAATTTCGGGAAAAAACTTGACGGTCACTATAGAAGGCTATGGCACGGTACATCATGCCTCGTTGTGGGTGAAAGAAGTGCCGGTTTTGTATTCTCCTTATTTGTTTTTCCCGGCAAAAACCCAACGTCAGTCCGGTCTTCTTAGTCCCCGCAACCGGTTATTCAGAAAAAAACGGTGTTGAATTCAGCCAGCCATTTTACTGGGCTATCAATGACCAGTCCGATGCCACGTTTTTTTTGACGTATTTAGCCAATCGCGGCGAAAAAACCGGTATGGAATACCGCTATGTTATAGATGCCGGAACAAAGGGAATGGCGATGGCGGATTATTTGCACGACCGGCAGGTGGATGACGGAACCGGGACCTGGGGATATTACGATGACAATACCCTGCGCACCAATACGGACCGCTACTGGTTCAGGATGAAGCACAATCAGGCGTTTTCTTCCGGATATAATGCCATGCTGGATTTGGATGTAGTCAGCGATCAGGACTATCTTCGAGATTTTCGGGATATGTATATGGGGTACGAAGACGCCAATTTGAATTTTTTTAGACATTTCGGAAGAGATCTGGACGATTATAATGATCCGATCCGGACCAATCAGCTGAATGTCAACAAATACTGGTCAGGCTATGCGCTGAACACCCAAGTCCGCTGGTACGATAATGTCATTGCCCGTAACTGGGGAGACCCTGATGAATCCCTTCAGAGACTTCCGTATGCGCAATTCTACGGCTCCAAGAAATACCTGTTTCAAACGCCTTTTTTTGCAGATTTTGATACGGAAGTCGCCAATTTTTACAGAAAGGACGGAACAAAGGGACAGCGGGCTGATATCTACCCCACGTTGTCTTATCCCTGGCGGTATCAGCAGTATTTCACCCTCGAGCCAACCATCGGCATACGTGAAACCCTCTGGTATTCCGAAAACAATGAGAATGTTCCGGGTGACGCCCGATCCGCGCAGAATCGTAACATGTATGACGTCGGCGTGAACCTCTCCAGTGAACTATTCAAAGTTTTTCAGGTCAATGGAGACAGCGTTGACCGGATAAAACATTCCTTTATGCCGCAGATCAGCTACCGTTTCATTCCAGAAACCAGCCAGATTCTCTATCCCTATTTTAATCAACTGGACCGGATCCCGGAGCAGAATCTGGTAACAGCATCGCTGACCAACACATTTACATCCAAGCTAAAACCCCCCGAAGACATGCCGGAAAGAGATCCCGGAATTCCGCCGCCTTATGCCTACCGAGAATTTCTGCGGTTTATGATCGAACAGAGCTATGACATGAATCGCCCGGAGTTGAATGAGAATAAACCCTTATTGCCCTTATACGGGGAAATGCAGCTTGAGCCCTACCGGTTTTTGACGCTTCAGGCGGACGCCGAATGGTCTCATGTTGACAGCGATTTCAAAACCCGGAATATTGGTGCATTGATATCGGATTTGCGAGGGGACCGCATTTTTGTCGAGTATCGGTATGAAACGCATGACAACGAATCCGTTTATACCGATTTGCTGGTATCCTTGACAGAACGCCTGAAGGCCTATACGTCTTACGAGCAGAACATTATGGACAGCCAGATGATTCAGTCCGGGGTGGGGATGCGATACCAGTCCCAATGCTGGTCTGTTGATCTTCGATATCTTGATGAAGTGGATGACCAGAAATACATTTTTCTCATCAACCTCTCGGGCCTTGGTGGATTTGGTAGCGGTTCCCGAAGCATGAATGACATAGCCGGCCGCTATACGGCCTTTGATGCGCCTTATCAGGTAATCCGGGCGCAATGAAGTTGATAGCTAAAAAGGGAAACCGCCAAGAGCCTGGAGGAAAAAACCGGGACCCTGCCGGTAATGCCTTTAAACTGAAATTCAGCGGAGTATGTGCATGGTGATTGTCAAAACCCCCCTTCGGCTCAGTTTTGTCGGGGGTGGATCGGATATCAGGGATTACTATCAGCAGAAAACCGGAATGGTGGTCTGCACGGCAATCGATAAATTTGTCTACGCCATCGTCAAGGAGCGTTTCGACGAATTGATTTACATCAACTATTCGAAAAAAGAATGCGTTGAGAGAGTGTCGGATATTCGCCATGACCTGGTTCGGGAAGCCATGAAGCTTACCGGCGTGACGCGCGGCATTGAAATCACCACCCTTGCGGACATTCCTTCAACCGGATCAGGTTTGGGAAGTTCCAGCGCAATAACCGTAGCCCTCCTTCATGCGTTTTATGCGTATCGAAATGTTCTGGTTACCGCCGAACGTCTGGCCAGGGAGTCCTGCCAGATTGAAATTGACATTCTCGGTAAACCTATCGGCAGGCAGGACCAGTATGCCGCAGCCTATGGGGGGGTGAATAAATTCATTTTTCATTCAGATGACACAACGGAAAGAGTGCCAGTTACGATTCGTAGAGCGGATCAGCGAAAATTCGCATCTTCCCTGCTGCTGTATTATACCGGCATTACCCGCAGTGCGGATGCGATTTTATCCCAGCAGAAAGCCAATTTCGTTCTTCCGGATAAGCGACGTACCATGGATGAAATGGTTGCCCTCGTGGATCCGTTTGCCGAGGCCATGGAAAAAGCCGATATTCATGACTGCAGCCGGTTGCTGGCAAGGAACTGGGAACTGAAGCAGAATATGGCGGCCGGTATTTCGACCCCTGCCATCCAGGCCATGTATGAAACGGCATTGTCAGCGGGCGCTCTGGCGGGAAAAGTCGCCGGGGCGGGCGGCGGCGGGTTTCTGTTGCTGGTTGTTCCCAGAGAACGTCAGAACCAGGTATTTGAAGCCATGAAGGCATACCGGGAACTGCCGTTCATGATTGAAGAAAGCGGCAGCAAAGTCATTTTTGACGACACGTCATACTCCAGCAAATAATACGGCACGGGTCGAATATGCATCGCGGCTTTTTCGGATCAGGAGCTTAGGCGGAAGATAGAAAGATAAAGAGATATTATGAATGTCCTTATCACCGGCGGGGCCGGTTTCATCGGATCGCACACGGCTGACGCCCTGATCGCCAGAGGCCATCGGGTGCGGATACTGGATAACCTTCAGCCGACGGTTCACCCGAAGGGAAAGCCCGGTTATCTTCATCCGGAGGCTGAATTTATCCAGGGGGACGTCTGTGACAGAAAGACCCTTTTACATGCGCTGGAAGATGTCCATGCCATCTATCATTTTGCAGCCTACCAGGATTATCTCCCGGATTTTTCGACGTTTTTCAGGGTCAATGCCGTCTCCACCGCGCTGATGTATGAGCTTCTGGTTGAAACCGGAATGCACTCTCGCATTCAGAAGGTGATTGTGGCTGCAAGCCAGGCCGTGATGGGAGAAGGTCGATACCGGTGTCCCTCCTGCCTGACCGATGTGTTTCCCAGTATTCGCCTGGACGGGCAGTTGTCTCAGGGAAAGTGGGACCACCTGTGCCCGGAATGCAGCCGGCCGCTGGCGTGGATGCCTTCGGATGAATCCGTGATTCATCCATGTAACCCGTATGCGATTTCAAAAAATTCACAGGAACAGATCGCCATCCATCTGGGGTCTCGCTACGAAATTCCATCGGTTGTGATGCGCTATTCCATTGTTCAGGGACCGCGCCAGTCTTTTTACAATGCATATTCCGGCGCCATGAGAATATTTTCCCTCAGCCTGATGATGGGCAAACAGCCGATTATTTTTGAAGACGGCATGCAGGTCCGGGATTTTGTCAATATCCGGGATGTGGTTGCGGCAAATCTTCTGGTGCTTGAAAGCAGCCGGGCCGATTACCAGGTGTTTAATGTCGGCGGCAATCAGGCCTGGACGGTTCTGGATTTTTACAATACCATGCAGCGCATTGTGAATCGGGAGTGTTCCCCGGTTTTATCCGGATACTACCGCTATGGAGATACCCGCCATATTTTCTCAGACACGCAAAAACTCCAGGCTTTGGGATGGAAACCTGTTCATCAGGTTGAAGACAGCATTCGTGATTACTGGGCGTATCTTCTGCTGCAGGACAATAAGGGGGATATCCTGGAGTATGCTGAAAAGCACATGAAGCACCTGCAGGTTATCCGCAAGGCGATGTAAGGGATTTGGGATGAAAGCGTTTCTTCTGGCCGCAGGAAAAGGAACCCGGCTCAAACCCTATACGGATGCAATCCCCAAATGCCTGATTCCCATTCACGGGAAACCGCTCCTGGAGATTTGGCTGGATCACCTGCGTGAGCAAGATGTTCAGCACGTGCTGATCAACACCCATCATCATGCGCATCTGGTGGAGGCCTTTGTTCGAAGCTATCCCCATCGCCGCGACATGCATATCGTTCTCAGCAATGAACCGGAACTTCTGGGAAGTGCGGGAACAATCCGGCATCGCAGGGATTTTGTTGACAGCGAAGATGATTTTATGATCTTCTATGCGGACAATCTGACCAACGTTAATCTGAAACGGTTTGCTGCGTTTCATCGGCGTTGCCGGGAAAAAAACGGAATTCTGACGATGGGACTGTTCCATTCGCCGAATCCCAGGGCTTGCGGTATTGCCGAACTGGACTCGGATCAGAAGATTGTGGCGTTTTGTGAAAAACCGGAGACACCGCAAAGCAACCTGGCAAATGCCGGCATTTACATGGCGTCACAGGAAATTTTCGCGCATTTTCCAAAAACGCCGCCAATATCCGGATCTATTCTGGATATGGGTCACCATATTCTGCCGCTTCTGGCCGGAAGGATGTATGGATATCCGATTGCCGAATATTTGCGGGACATAGGAACCATCGAATCCTATCAGCAGGCGTTGACGGAATGGCCGCGTTAACGAAGTTGGTGGAATGAAAAAGTCGGTGACGCGATATGAAAAATGACATGGTTTCGATAATGGAAACACCAATATGCTGAGTATCGGTAGTTTTGCAGCCAATTACCTTTCCGGAATAAAATCCCTGCTTGAGATTTTTGATATCCACAGCTTTCAGCGGATTGTTGACGCCATACTGGAAGCATACGATACGGAAAAACGTATTTTTGTGATGGGAAATGGCGGAAGCGGGGCAACCGCATCGCATTTTACCTGTGACATCAACAAAGGCTGCTGTTTGGACCTGAACAAGAAATTCAAGATGATCTGCCTGAATGACAGCTTGCCCACCCTGCTTGCCCTTGCCAACGATGTATCCTACGATGCGGTATTTGTCGAACAGATGAAGAATTTTTATCTTCCAGGCGATCTGGTGATCGGGATATCGGGAAGCGGCAATTCCCCCAATGTCCTTCGGGCCATTGAATATGCCAGGGCACACCAGGGGACGACCATCGGTCTTTCAGGCTTCTCAGGCGGCCAACTGGCATCCCTTGTGGATATCGCCTGGGTTGCGCCGGTGGATGACATGCAGAAAATTGAGGATATGCACATGATTGTGGTTCATATGGTCATGCAGGCGGTTCGAAACCAGCTGCACCCGCTAGAGGCTGTCCAGAAATGACGGCTGCCGGTCTTCCCAGAAATTGGTTTGCCCTGCATACGCGAAGCCGGTTCGAGAATGTGGTTCTGGATGGGCTTACCAGAAAGTCGGTCGAAGTTTTTTTGCCCAGAATCACGGTTCGAAGCAAGCGGGTTGACCGAAAAAAAATGATTCAGGTTCCCTTGTTCCCCGGGTATCTTTTTGTGAAAATCAGTCTGGATCCCTATGATCATCTTGAAGTCGTCAAGACCGTTGGCGTGGTTACGCTTATAGGTAATGTTCAGGGGCCGGTGCCGATCTCCAGCGAATCCATCGAATCACTGAAAATCATGGTTCAGAGCAGCCAGGAAATTTTGACCGGATCGCTATTTCAAAAAGGGGACCCGGTCATGGTTGTCAGGGGTCCTTTTGCGGGCATCACGGGCGTGTTTGTCCGATATCGCGGCAGGGGAAGGGTTATGGTGAACATTGAGGCCCTTGGGCAATATGCTGCAGTGGATGTCGGCGAGGAGGATATCGAGCTGATTCGGGATAATCTTTTGATAACCGCTTGACTTGTTATATCAATATGTTTTATAAATCTAATAGGATACCGTTTGATTGACTGAGCACTCAAGGAGGGGCGATGAATAAACTGGAATTAATATCCGCGCTGAAAGCCCGGACAGATATTTCAAAATCAGAAGCTGCAAGAGTTGTCGAGGTGTTTTTCGACAATATGGCGGATACCCTTGCAGCTGGAGATCGGGTGGAGATTCGCGGACTGTGCAGCTTTTATGTCAAAGTCTATAAAAGCTATACGGGCAGAAATCCCAAAACCGGTGAAAAAGTGGTGATCAAGCCCAAAAAACTGCCATTTTTCAAATCCGGAAAAGAGCTGAAGGAACGGGTGAATTATTAGATTTTCGTCCGGATTCGAAGCTATCGCCGGTCAAGCCTCCGCGGTCAGGTCATTGCTGCAGATCCTCAAGTGTGGAAGGCTTCCGCACGCGCTGTTGTTTACAGGCATTGACGGGGTTGGCAAACGTAGCCGCCGCAGTCCGGCTGGCCATGGCTGCCAACTGCGTGGATTATCTTGCCCGGCTGCGGCCGGATGAAAAAGCCGAGTATGCCGGATAAGTCCTTCATGCCTCCCTGCGGGCAGTGCAATCCGTGTTTACGAATCGCAGCAGGAACCCATCCGGACATTGCTTTGATCCAGCCCGAAGGCGGCGTGATCAAAATCGCTCAGGTCCGCAATCTGTGCCAAACGCTGTCGATGAAGCCCTTTGAAGGGGAAATGCGGGTTGCCATTCTCACAGATGCCCATTTGATGAACCCCTCAGCCGGCAATGCACTGCTGAAGATACTGGAGGAACCGCCGGAGCAGACGCTTTTAATCCTTACGGCCGGACAGGCCGCCGATCTTCTGCCGACAATTGTTTCCCGTTGCCAGCATGTCCGGTTCAATCCGGTTTCCCGCACAGCCCTATCCGAGTCATTGATCCAGGATCACGGGTTCGGCACTGACGAGGCGTCAACGCTCGCTGCCCTTGCAGGAGGCAGTTTTTCAAGGGCACTGGCAATGAAACATTCCGCCTGGATGGGCCGAAGAGACTGGCTGATCACTGAACTTGACCGATTGGGCGCAAGCCCCCTTCATGTTGTGCTGGCGCTGTCCGAGAAACTTTCCAGGAATCGTGACGCGCTCTCTGATGTTTTTGAGATCATGCTATCCTGGTTCAGAGATCTTCTGATGGTTACCCGTGATCCTGCCAAAGTTATCAACCTGGATTGCCTGGATCTTGTTCGGAAGGCATCCCGGCGGTATCCGCCGGAAAGATTGATTCGCAGTGTCAATGCGATTATAACCGCTCAATCCCATGTTGAGGCAAGAACGAATGTCCGCCTGTCCATGGATCACCTGCTGCTGTTGATCCGCCAGCAGCTTTCGGCTTTCCAATAACTCCAAACAGAACTGTTTATCGACGATATCATGGGAAAAAAAGTAGGCATTCGATTCAAACCCGCAGGAAAAGTATATGATTTTGATCCCGGAGCCTTTGTTCTGCGGCAGGGCGATTCCGTCATTGTTGAGACCAAGCAGGGACAGTGTCTGGGAACAGTGGCTGTTCCGCCTGCCGTAGTCACCGGTCCGTCGGAAGGCCAGATGCTGAAAAAAGTATTTCGAATGGCCACTGATGACGATTTGTTGCAAGTTGCGCATAACGTTGAAACTGAAAAAAAAGCCCTGGCCTATTGCCAGATCTGCATTAAAAGGCTGGGGCTGAGCATGAATCTCTTTGCTGTTGAAAATGCATTTGATGGCAGTAAACTGACGTTTTTCTTTACTTCGGAGAATCGCGTTGACTTCAGGCAGCTTGTCAAAATGCTGGTAAAGGAGCTGGGCGTCCGGATTGAAATGCGCCAGGTCGGCATTCGTAACCAGGCCAAGTTGTGCGGGGGAATCGGCAGGTGTGGCCGTGAAATCTGCTGCTCGACATTTCTGGATAAATTCGGGCCGGTCTCCATCCGCATGGCCAAGGAACAATGCCTTTCGCTGAATCCTACCAAAATATCCGGCCAGTGCGGCAGGCTGATGTGTTGTCTGACGTATGAATATGAAACCTACCGGGCGCTTCGTTCCGAACTGCCGAAAATCGGAAAGACAGTCACAACGCAAAAAGGGGCTGCGAAAGTCATTCGGCACAACCCGATCTGCTATCGTATCGCTGTTCGGCTGGAAGATGGAACCGAGATTGAAATCGGTCCGGATGAAATTGTTATTGAAAGTAAAGAGGAACGTGCTGATGTGTAATCCATTCTTCGTTACCACCCCGATCTATTATGTGAATGCCAGGCCCCATCTCGGGCATGCCTATACAACCCTTGTTGCGGATGTCGCCACCCGCTTTAACCGGATGCTGGATAACGAAGTCTTCTTTCTGACCGGGACCGACGAACACGGGGATAAAATTGTCCGGGCCGCAAAAAAAGAAAATCTGAGCCCCCGGGTTTATGCTGACGGCATCAGTGAGCTTTTCCGGCAATTGTGGCCTCAGCTCAATATCGATTATTCGGCGTTTATTCGAACCACGGACCCGGCGCATATTGCAGTCGTCAAACAGGTGCTTCAAAAAATATACGATGCCGGCGATATTTACTTCAGCGAGTATGAAGGCCTGTACTGTTTTGGTTGCGAGCGGTTTTACGTCGATCGCGAGCTGGTGGACGGAAAATGCCCGGATCATGAAATGCCTCCGGAAATCATTAAAGAGTCCAATTATTTTTTCCGGATGAGTCGATATCAGGACTGGCTGATTGAAACCATTGAAACACATCAGGATTTCATCCGGCCGGAGCGATACCGTAATGAAGTTCTTTCGTTTTTAAAAGAACCCCTGGAAGATCTCTGCATCTCAAGGCCGAAGAGCCGGTTGCAATGGGGGATTTCCCTGCCCTTTGATGATAACTACGTCACCTATGTCTGGTTTGATGCGCTGCTGAATTATGTTTCGGCCCTGGGCTATCCGGAAGGAGCGTTGTTCAAGAAGTTCTGGCCTCATGCCCAGCATATTGTGGCAAAGGATATTTTAAAACCTCACGGCATCTACTGGCCCATCATGTTGAAGGCAGCCGGCATCCCTGTTTTTAAGCATTTGAATGTCCATGGATATTGGAATGTGGATCAGAGCAAAATGTCCAAGAGTCTGGGAAACGTGATTGAGCCGCTTGAGTTGAAAAACGTTTACGGACTGGATGCTTTCAGGTATTTTCTCATGCGGGAAATGGCTTTTGGTCTGGATTCCGGGTTCAGTGAAGCGGCGCTGGTAGGAAGAATCAATGCGGATCTGGCCAATGATCTGGGAAATCTATTCTCACGGGTGACGGCCATGGCGCATAAATATTTCAAGGGCGTTGTTCCGGCGCCAGACCCTAACGTAGATCCCCTTCTGACGCAGGGGCTTCAGTCCGATGCAGCCGATGCGGTTCGTGAATTTGAATCCGGCATGTCCGAGTTTATGTTTCATAAGGCATTGATGGGGATCTGGGAATTCATCAGCCAGATGAACAAATATATCGATGTGACGGCTCCCTGGGTATTGGCCAAATCCAAATCCGCCGGCAGGGAGCTTGAAACGGTTATCTACAATCTGCTTGAGGGGCTTCGCATCATATCCGGTCTGATATTTCCGATCATGCCGGAAACCGCGGCTTCCATGCAGCGACATCTCGGGCAGGCGCCCGGAAACACTTTCTACCGCATGGCGGTTCTTTCCAAATGGGGCGGACTGGTTTCCGGTACGGTGATTCCCAAATCCATCCCCCTCTTTCCCCGAATTGATGTCAAAAACAAGGAGAACGAAACTGCTGAAGCAGATTCGCTGATGCCGGATCGACCGGTTTTTAAACCTGAAATCAGCCTGGAGGAGTTTAAAAAGGTGGATCTTCGCGTCGGCCGCGTCATCAGTGCCGAAGCAGTTCCCAAAGCAAAAAAACTCCTCAAACTCGAAGTTGATCTGGGTGAAAACCGGACAATTGTGGCGGGTATTGCCGGATCGTATGCTCCGGAAAGTCTTGTGGGCAAGCAGGTGATTGTGCTGGCAAATCTCCAGCCTGCAAAACTGATGGGCATTTTGTCTCAGGGAATGCTCCTTGCCGCGGTGGATGACAACCGCTGCACCATAGCCACGCTGGATGGTACTGTCAAGCCGGGGACGGCGCTGTCGTGATGACAGAGATCCCACTGAAACCTAAAGGAAATGACTTGCGGGAAACGGCTGAAGCTTTCCCTTGTTGTTTTTAAAGCCGCATCACCGAGGAAGGAATGAACAATAGATTTTCAATAGGCGAAGCTGGTGTTCGAGTGGATTGGTGTGATTATCAGGTGCGATTAAACCGGATTGCCGCTGCCAGGCGGCGAACCAGGCGGATGTACCGGATTGCCGCCGTATTGACGCTGTTGATCGTTATCGGATTTTGGAGTCTGGAAGGCTCAAACGGATTATCCAGCGTTTTCAGCCATCGTCGGGTGCCGGAGAAGACTCCGGTGGCGGTACCCGCCGTGCCCAAAATTCAAAAACTGCATGACAAGAAGGAAGTTCAGGCGTTTTTAAACGGAAACACATTTGTCAATCTGGCACAGAAAAGTTTTGATTCTCATATGGACGGTCGTACCTATCGCGTAGTGACGACACTGGATATGCCCCTTCAGCAGTTCATGGTAAAGAATCTGAATACCGCGAACGCCCGCCATATCGGCATCGTGGCCATTGAGCCTTCAACCGGCAGAATCCTGTCCATGGTCGGGTTTGACCGGCTCAAACCCGCGAATAATCCCTGCCTGGACAGTATTTTTCCGGCAGCCAGCATATTTAAAATCATTACAGCCGCCGCCGCTGTTGAAAAAATCGGGCTGAATCAAGGCTCATCGCTTTCCTACACTGGCGGCAAACATACGCTCTACAAATCCCAGTTAACCGATAAATATACAAAATACACCCAAAACATCACGCTAAAGGATTCTTTTGCCCAATCGGTAAATCCGGTTTTTGGAAAAATCGGTTCCCATCTGCTTGGAAAAACGGCCATCGAACAATACGCATCCGCCTTTGGATTCAATCATTCCATTGATTTTGAGGCGCCAATCGACTCCAGTAAACTATCCGTTGATGACGTGCCCTATCAGTTGGCTGAAATCGCCAGCGGCTACAACCGCACCACCCTGATATCGCCCCTTCACGGTGCGCTCATCGGCGCCGCCATCCTGAATCATGGGGTCATGATTGAACCCACCATGATTGACCATATCACGGATCAAAGCGGTCAAGTAATCTATCAAAGCCAAATCGAGCCGATGAAACAGGTTATTTCGGCAAAATCCTCGGACATCATGACCAGCATGATGGAAGCCACCGTGAATTCCGGAACCGGACGAAAAGCGTTCAAGGGATATCAGAAAGACAGCATTTTGTCCCGGCTGGATATTGGCGGGAAAACCGGGTCCATGGACAGCCAGTCGCATGATGCGCATTATGACTGGTTCGTTGGATTTGCCGAAGATCCGGCCAGCGGGAAAAAAGTGGTGGTTTCCGTGGTTGTGGCTCACGAAAAGTACATTGGCACCCGCTCCGGTTATTATGCCCGGATTTTGATGAAAGAGTATTTTTCGAATTTTTTTGCCGCTGCCGGGCATAAGTCGAAGCAGAAGGATAGCAGTTGAAAAAGACGGCTGCTGAAATATTCATGGGAGGAGGCCTGTCATGCCGGGGTTTGAATGGTTCGGGGATGAAGAACGAAAAGAAGTGCAGGATGTTCTGGAAACAGGGGTATTGTTCCGGTACGGATTTGACCAGGCGCGGAAAGGTCACTGGAAGGCAAGGACATTTGAGCAAGAGCTGACAAAACGGCTGGGATCCGGCTACGCGCATCTTTGCTCCAGCGGCACATCCGCTCTTGGTATTGCACTGGCGGCCTGCGGCATTGGCGCCGGCGATGAAGTGATTGTTCCGCCGTTTACTTTTGTGGCCACTGTCGAGGCGTTGCTGGCAGCCGGAGCTGTTCCGGTTTTTGCCGAAATAGATGAGACCCTGTGTCTGGATCCGGTATCCGTTCGCACAGCCATTACGCCGCGAACCCGTGCCGTCATGCCGGTTCACATGTGCGGCGCCATGGCGCGGATTGATGCGCTCAAAACAATCTGTGATGAAAAGAAGCTGGTGTTGATTGAGGATGCCTGTCAGTCCCTGGGGGCCTCTTATGCGGGGAAATGTGCGGGTACGTTTGGTCTTGCCGGCTGTTTTTCGTTTGATCCCGTCAAGACCGTTACCTGTGGCGAAGGCGGGGCCGTAATCACTTCGGATCCGGAAATATATTTCAAAGCCCAGGCATATGCCGATCACGGCCATGATCATGTCGGGACGGACCGTGGACTGGAAGGGCATCCTTTTCTCGGCATGAATTACCGGATCAGCGAGATGAATGCCGCGGTGGGTCTGGCCCAGCTTCGTAAACTGGATGCAATCCTCGGCGTACAGCGGGCCCATAAACAGATTCTCAAACAGGCGCTCGGTCAATTTCCCCGGGTGTCGTTCCGGGTGATACCGGATGAAGCCGGCGATTCAGCCACGTTTCTGTCTTTTTTCCTTGAAGATGCGGAGCAGGCCAGGCGGGTTGCCCGCGGTCTGGGCGAAGCTGGAATGGATGGCTGTTTTTACTGGTACGACAACAATTGGCATTATCTTAAAAAATGGGATCATTTCAAGCGGATGAAATCCGTTGCCGGCCTTCCGTTTCATCTGCAGAAAGCATGTCCGGATTATGCCAGGGTCGAGCTTCCCCGGTCGGACCGGATCATGAGCCGCACCCTGTCGCTTCAGATAAAGCTGTCCTGGACTCCGGAAATGCTTCAAAAACGGGTTGAAATCATCGAAAAGATCATGAAGGCAGTCTAACGGAGATAAGGTGAATATGAAATTTCGAAATTTTAAAGTCGTGCCGCAGGTTATTTTCGGCAGGGGCTGTTTTAACCAGCTGGACGACATGTTATCCCATAAACGAAAGAGCGGTTTCATGGTGTTTCTGGTCGACGATGTTTTCATGAATCACGCCCTCGAACACCGGATTCCCAGGCATCCGGAAGATATGCTCTTATGGGTCAATGTTGCGGATGAACCCAAGACCAAGTATGTGGACAGCCTGGTCGGACAGGTCAAGGCATTTTCCGCAGGGCTGCCGGACGGGGTGATCGGCATTGGCGGCGGCAGTTCCATGGATCTGGCCAAGGCCGTCTCCCTGATGCTGACCAATCCCGGTTCTGCCACCGACTATCAGGGATGGGATCTGATCCAAAATCCGGCCGTATATCATGTCGGCATCCCGACCCTGTCCGGAACAGGGGCCGAGGTATCCCGCACCACGGTGCTGACCGGGCCTGAGAAAAAACTGGGAATCAATTCCGACTATACGGTATTTGACCAGATTGTTCTGGATCCGGAACTGATCGGTGATGCGCCGGCGGACCAGCGGTTTTATACCGGCATGGACTGCTATATTCACTGCGTGGAATCGCTTTGCGGAACCTATCTGAACACGTTCAGCCAGTCTTACGGCGAAAAGGCCATGGCGCTTTGTCAGGATGTGTTTCTCAGCCCGGGTCCGGACAGCGATGACAAGCTCATGATCGCCTCCTATTTCGGCGGCATGAGCATTGCCTATTCCCAGGTCGGTGTCTGCCATGCCCTGTCCTATGGCTTATCCTTTGTTCTGGGTCTGCATCACGGTATCGGCAACTGCGTGGCCTTTGATTATCTGGAAGAATTTTATCCGGACGGGGTTAAGGAATTTCGGCAAATGATGGCATAAACAGGGGGTTTCCCTTCCCCGGAATCTGGTTTCCGGTCTGGAAACACATCAAATGGAAAAAATGGTCGATGTGGCGCTGGTCCTGGAGCCGCTGTGGGAAAATGCGCTGGGAAAAGACTGGAAAACGGTCATGACCCGGGAGCGGATCCGGCAGCTTTATCTCAGAATGTAGGCCCATCGGTTCTGTTGATCCGGCTTGCCCGTGAACCACTGTTTATGACCGGTTAAAATGCAAATCAAAGGGGCTGCATGAAATACGTAAATTTCCTGAGGTCGTCTATTCGGTTTTGCAGTAAATGGATTGATTCTATCCTGTTCTCAAGTGTTTATTTCGGACGGAGCCCGGCTACCGTCCCGGATGGATCCGTCATATTTTTCCCCTGCCGCGCCTGTTTTTTTTGCTGCGGCCTTTCCGGCATTGTTTCCTTTAAACCCGACAAGACGGATCAACCGGGGGAGATGCCCGCAAAACACCTGGTTGACGGCATCAGAAACACATTGCTGGCAGTGGAGGCCGGGGGGTATCCGGCCTGCAAAAAATCGGCGGTGTCCATAACGGAACATTATCTGGGCGGCGACCCGACGGTTCTGTCGCTGCTCAGACAGGCCCATTCGCTGAAAAGAATCCACGCATTTTACAGCATTTATGCCGAACCCGGTCTGCAGCAGACTCTTTTTGATATTTCAGAGCGCCTTTTTGCCCTGATCCAGTCCGAATCGGGAGCGCTCGGCCTGGACATGGGTCAGCCTTTCAGCCGATGACATAGAAGTGATGATTCGTCGGGTGGAAATTGTCAAAGATGTGTGTTGGTGCCTGAAATCCGAGGTTCTGGAAAACGTGTCCCGGATTCAGGCGCTGATTCGTCCGGACACCCCGTCTTCATTTGACGTGTTCAGCGTGTTTAAAAAAATCAATGGCGTACTGAACAGCATTGATCGTCTGGAAGTCCGGGGCCGGGATTCCGCCGGGATATCCCAGGTGTTTATGCTGGAAGGCCCGGAATATGAGCAATTTCAGCGTGCAGTTGAGGTGCGGGGGTTATCCGCCGAGCTGTCCACCCGGACCAACCGGGAAATCCTTTTAAACCGGGGGATCAGCCTGCGCGAGTCCCGTCAGGAAGGTGGCGCGGTTCGCGTTTCGGTGGCCTTTACCTACAAGGTGGCTGCGGAAATCGGCCGGTTGGGGGATAATATCGCGTTTATCCGCCGGCAGATCCGTGAAGATGAGCTCCTTCATCTCATTGCGGCGATTCCCTGCCGCTCCCTGATGGTGTTTGCCCATACCCGGTGGGCTTCGGTCGGCGCCATATCGCCGGCCAACTGTCATCCCGTGGACAACCGGACATCTGACAATCAGCTTTGACGACATCGGCGTCATTCAGGCCTCTTTGAACGGGGATATCGACAATTACCAGGAGCTGAAGGCGGTCTTTGAACAGGAAGGGGTTTACATTCCCGCCGATATTACCACGGATACCAAGATCATCCCGCTTCAGATCCATAAATTTGTAAAAAGCGGCATGAAGATAGAAGATGCATTCCGTCAGGCCGTAAACACGTTCAAGGGATCTCACGCCATTTTCATGACAACGGATCTGGCTCCCGGAAAACTTTTTATGGCCCAGAAAGGCAGCGGCCAGACCATTTTTGTGGGACTGGCCGAAGAGCACTACATGCCGGTATCAGAGGTGTACGGTTTTGTGGAGGATACCCAGCGATTCGTGAAGATGGACGGGGAAAAGGTCGCAGACGGGCCAGAGGGAAGAACCCAGGGCCAGATTTTTATTCTGGATCAGGATTCGGGCGGAACCGTATCCGAAATAAAAGCCATGTATTATAACGGTGTGCCCATATCCCTTGGGGAATCCGATGTCAAAACCACCCAGATCACTTCCCGGGATATTGACCGCCAGAATTTCCCCCATTATTTTTTAAAGGAGATCTCAGAGGCCCCGGCATCCGTTGAAAAAACCCTGGTGAATCGATGGCGGGTCCATCCGGATACCGGCCTGCCGTCTGTTGTGCTGAGCGATACCGTCATTCCGCCGGAAATCCGGCAGGCGTTTGCTCAAAAGACCCTCCGACGGATCTTTTTTATCGGCCAGGGCACTGCCGGTATTGCGGCCCAGGCCTGCGCGGATATTTTAAATTATTATCTGGATGATCCCGGCATTCAGATATCGGCCATGAAAGCCTCCGAACTGAGCGGATTCAAGCTGTCCAGTCCGGGAGCCTCCGAGAACATGCGCGATGTCCTGGTGATCGCCATTACCCAGTCCGGAACCACCGCAGACACCAACCGCACCGTGGACATGGTCCGGGAAAGGGGCGCCAGTACCCTTGCCATCGTGAACCGGCGGGATTCGGACATTACCTTCAAGGTTCAGGGGGTGATGTATACCAGCAGCGGCCGCGACATCGAGATGTCGGTGGCGTCCACCAAGGCATTCTATTCCCAGATCGTTGCCGGTGCGCTGATGGGACTGTTTCTGGCCGGACTTCAGGGAAGGCGGACGCCCGAGTTTATCGCCGAAGAACTCCATCTTCTGCTAAAGACTTCCGCAGCAGATGCGCCACATTCTCTCCCTTCAGCAAGGGATCCGCGAATCGGCCAGAAGGCTGGCCCAGACGCGAACCTACTGGGCGGTGGTCGGCAGCGGCCCCAACAAGTCCTCGGCGGATGAAATCCGGATCAAGCTCAGCGAACTCTGCTATAAAACCATATCCTCTGATTATGTCGAGGACAAAAAACATATCGATCTGTCTTCGGAGCCGCTCATCATCGTCTGCGCAGCCGGAACACGCGGGGTTGTCATCGGGGATATCATCAAGGACACGGCTATTTTTAAAGCCCACAAGTCCGCCGTGGTGGTCATTGCCGATGAAGGGGAGGACCGGTTTTCGCCCTACGCGGATGACGTGTTTCATGTGCCGGCCGTTCCCCAGCATCTGTCGCCGATCGTCAACACCCTGGTCGGTCATATCTGGGGATATTATGCGGCGCTGGCGATCAATGAAGGTTCAAAGCTTTTATACGATTTCCGCGAAGAAATTCAGCAGACGGTCGATCGGTATATTCAAGACGGCATGGATGTGTATGAGCTGGTTCTGGAAAGGCCGTTCCGTGAAAAGGTTGCCGAATTCTATTATCTGTTAAAGAAGAACAATGAGACAAAAGGTCTTTGCGCCACGATGGGCTATCAGGCCGGCGCGGATCTGTCCATATTGCTCAAGTATCTGGCCGGAAGGCTTCCGGACTCGGATTTTGAGCTTGATTTCGGGAAAAAAGGGACGGCCCAGCATATGCTGAGCACCCTGTTTCATTCTCTGGGAGAAGGCATCAACTATATGGCCAGACCCATTGACGCCATCAAACACCAGGCCAAAACCGTCACCGTCGGCACCAGCCGGATCATGGAGAAAATCGAAGGCGTTATCTTTGACTTTCTGGCCGAGAGCGGATTTGTGATTGCGCAATTGACCAGCAGCAACATCCTGGTCTTAAAGAACCTTCAAGGCATTGTCTCGAAAATCAACGGCGCGATTATTTACCGCATCGACGGACTGAATGTTCTGGGCGAAATCACCGATCAGACCGCGATCTCGATCAAACAGAAAACCGGCTCCCTTGCCCCCTTGACGTCACGGGTTGAAACCGATTCGCGGCTCCGGGGCACCAAAAGCATCATTGTCCGGGAAGGAAATGTATTTATCGGCAGGGGCCGAAATGACGACCGAAATATCATCATCATCCCCATTTTCTCGGCTACTTCCGCTACCAGCATCAGCAATCTGATGCTGCTTCATATCGCCTTTAAAGATCAGACGCCGTTGCCGGTGAAAATCAAGGCACTTGGCGGAAAGCACGAACGGATCAAGAACATTGTTCAGGAAACCAGCGCCCCGTGGGATGACGCCTATCTGGAATGGGTCCCCATGGAAGATCTTTTCGGCCAGTCTGCTGAAAAAACGGCGGAATTTATTATTTCCAAGATTCACTGATGCCGGGGCGAAAAGCCGGGAATTCCATTATAACTGAAAGCAGACTGCGCCGCCGGGCAAGATGACTCGAATCATCTTGCCCGGCGGCTTTTTTATTTTTTTCTTGACATCCCGGAACAACATAACTACATCATAGCTATAATGTGATCATAAAATACCGCCGACCGAACCAAAGAATTATAAGAGATCAGGAGGGCACTGTGAAAATTCTTACAACCGTAAAAAAAGTAGTCGATGTGGAATTGAACATGCATGTGAAGGATGGGGCCATTGCAGAAGAAGGGCTCCAGTATGTCATGAATGCCTGGGATGAAAATGCGGTGGAAGCCTCGATTCAGCTCAAGGAAAAAAACAACGCGGAAACAACGCTGGTCAGTATCGGCGGAGGGGAAGACACAACCAAGATCATCCGCAGGGCCTTTGCCATGGGGATTAAAAACGCCATTCAAATCGATGATCCGGCACTGGTCGATGCGGATTCGTTTGTCTATGCCAGAGTGCTGCAAAAGGTTTACGAAAAGGAAAACTACGATCTGATTATTACCGGCAAACAGGCCCAGGATACGGATAACGGCCAGACCGGCATCATATTGGCCGAGTATCTGGGGCTGCCTTGCGTCAGCAATGTGATCGCCATCGAAGTGATGGACGAGCAGCACATTAAGGTATCCCGGCTGGGCGATAGCGGAACTGAAATCGTTGAACTGGCGCTTCCGGCCGTTGTTACGGTGGATGTGGCCATCAATGTGCCGCGGCTGCCCCAGACGCGCGGCATCATGATGGCAAAGAAAATGCCCATCGCAGTCATGGATCTGGCGGCGCTCGGAACTTCCCATGCTGAAGTCGGGGGCGCTTCTCCGAAATCGAAAATCGTTGAATTCATCGCGCCGGAAGTGCGAAAGACCGGTCGAAAATTTGAGGGGCCTGCGGCTGAAATCACCGCCCAAGTCGTCGGTCTTCTGGTCAGTGAAGCAAAGGTGTTTTAACGTATTCAACATATCATTTTCGATCATGACTGGACATTAACCGCATTTATATGAGGAAACACTATCATGGCAAAAGTACTCGTCATTGCAGACATCAAGCAGGGTGTATTAAAGGGCAGCACAGCCCAACTCCTATCAAAAGCCAAAGCCATCGGCGCGGAAACCGCGGTGGTGGCGATCGGCAGTAAAATCGAATCGCTGATTCCCGGCTCTGGTAAACGCCGGTTCCGACACACAATATATTGCAGATGACCCGGGTCTGGAGCTGTTTTCAGCCGGCCCCTTCGCATCCTGCGTGGTGGATGCCGCCAGGCAATTCGGTGCCAACCTGATCTGGTTCGGTTTTTCCGAAAGCGGCAAAGCCGTGGCCCCGCGGGTTGCAGCGCAGCTGGATGCCGCGTGCGCTACCGATATTGTCGATCTGATGCTTTCTGGAGATCAAATCGAAATCATCCGGCCGGCCATCACCAATAAGGTGCTGCAACGTGTCAAAATCAATGCCGGCCAGCTGGTGGCGGTTGTCAGGGCGGGTGCATTCGAGGCGGCGGAAGGCATCACGGGAACCGAAAACGTCATCAAACTGTCTCCGCCGGCGCAGGATTTAAAGGCCGTGATTCGGCAATTACTGTCTGAAGCAGGTGGTGAAATCGATCTTGCCGATGCCAACGTCGTCGTCTCGGTTGGCCGGGGCGCCAAGGATCAGGCCGGAATCGATCTTGTGAAAGAACTGGCCAATGATTTGAATGCCGGTTTCGGCTCCACCCGCGCGATGGTGGATGCGGGGTTTATCCCCCATTACAAGCAGGTCGGTCAGACCGGTAAAATTGTTGCGCCCACCCTGTATATGGCAATCGGCATCTCCGGCGCCATCCAGCATCTTGCGGGAATGAAGGGCTCAAAAGTGATCCTGGCCGTTAACAAAGACCCCGAAGCGCCCATTTTCAACGTGGCTGACTATGGCATCGTCGGTGACCTTTTTGAGGTGGTTCCGATTCTCCGCGAAGAGCTCAAAAAAATCAGAGCGTAGACTGCCAATAAATGATGAGGTAATCATGAATCCCCTGCTGATGTTTCTTCTTCTCGCTTCCGGTCTGGCTCTTTTCGGCCGGACGATGGTACGAAAAATTCAATTGCTACGGGCGCTTGAACCCACCGATAGAGCCGATCACCTGAAGCAGCGACTGATGAACATGGCCATTCTGGCAATCGGTCAGAAACGCCTGGTCGGAAGAGAGAAGGAAAGAAGTTCGGGCCTGATGCATGCGCTCATTTTCTGGGGATTCTGCGTCTTGTTGATCCGAAGCATAACCTTGTATGGAGAGGGCTTTCAGGAAGGATTTCAGCTTCCTTATCTGGGCGGCGACCATTTGGTCGGGTATCTTTATATCGCCCTGAAAGATATCATGGAAGGGATTGTGCTGGTGATGGTCCTCTGGGCGATATTCCGCCGCGCCGTCTTAAAGCCGAAACGCATGCACAATACCTTCGAAGCCTATCTGGTTTTGGCGCTGATCGGGATTTTGATGGTGTCCGATCTGCTGCTCGACGGCGCGCGGTACAATTTGGTTCATGTATTCAACAACCCGGGAAATATCCATTACTTCAACAATCCGCAGTATGGCTCTGAATTTATCTGGACTCCGATATCGACAGGCGCGGCCACCTTAATCTCGGGATTGAGCGCGGAAGCCACCGCCACCATCCTGGTCATGATGTTCTGGCTACATATCTGTACGCAGCTGACATTTTTAAATATTCTGCCCCTGGGTAAACATTTCCATGTAATCACCGCGCTTCCCAACGTTTTTCTGAAAAGCCTGGGCTATCCCCATGAAAAAGCCAAGTTGCTGGATCTGGAAGACGAAGCTGCCTGGGAGGAGGAATCCCTGGGAATCAACCATATCCATCAACTCAACTGGAAACAGGGCCTTGACCTGTATACCTGCACCGAATGCGGACGCTGCAAGGAAGTCTGTCCGACATATACCACGGACAAACCGCTGAACCTGCATGAATTCAATGACAAACTAAAGATGGAACTCCTTGAAAACACGGATCGTATTATCCAAAGAGCCAATCTGTCATCGGCAATCCGGCAAAGCGAAGATCCCGGGCGAATTGAAAAAGTCAAGGAAGAGATTGCAGCACTCAACAGCAAAAAACGATTAATCGGCGATGTCATCGCGGAAGACACGCTCTGGGCATGTACGACCTGCCGTGCCTGCGAAGAAGTCTGCCCGGTGACCATTGAACATGTGCCCCGGATCATCGCCATGCGGCAGGGGCAAACCTTGATTTCGGAAGCATACCCCAAGGAGTTGGACACGGCCCTCAAAGGGCTTGAATATAACGGCAACCCCTGGGGGATCGGTTATGATAAACGCGCCGATTGGGCCGAAGGGCTGGGCATCAAAACCATGGCGGACGATCCGGACGTCGAGTATCTCTTCTGGGTCGGATGCGCCGGTTCATTCGATGACCGGTCCAAGAAAGTGTCGACGAGCTTTGCGAAAATTCTGCAAAAGGCGGGCGTCAGCTTCGCGATTCTGGGCGCGGAAGAAAAATGTACCGGCGACTTTGCCAGAAAAGTCGGCAGTGAAATGTTGTTCCAGATGATGGCCCAGGAAAATATCGAAACCCTGAACAACTACAACGTCAAAAAAATAATCACGGCCTGCCCGCACTGCCTGAATACGCTCAAACACGACTATCCGCAACTGGGAGGAAATTACGCGGTCATTCATCATGCCGAGTTCATCGATCGACTCGTCAAAGAAGGGAAAATCAAACTGAACCAGTCGTGGCCGGGAGCTGTGACGTATCATGATCCCTGTTACCTGGGACGATACAACAACATATACGATGAGCCCAGATCGGTTCTGCGATCCGTTTCCAAAGGCGTCATCAAGGAACTCGGACGGCATGGCAGGGAAAGCTTTTGCTGCGGCGCCGGCGGGGGAAGAATGTGGATGGAGGAGAAAATCGGCAAACGGATCAATGTCGAACGTTCGGAAGAAATCGTCGGTCTGAAAGTTTCGAGCGTTGCGGTCGGCTGCCCCTTCTGCCTGACCATGATCGAAGACGGGATGAAAGAGCTTGGCCAGGAAGAAAAGATCAAGACAGTGGATATTGCAGAACTTGTTGAAAAAAATATGGTTTAAAACGAAAAGATCCCCGAATGGTTAGTTATCGCGTTATCCGTTGTGAAAAAGGGCTCTGCCGGGACAGCGATCATGAGCTGATTCAGGAAGAGCCCCTTTTAATCCGTGTCGAGGGAAACCCCTATTCCGTTGTGATGCGGACTCCGGGTGATGAAATCCCCCATGCAGCGGGGTTTTGCCTTGGGGAAGGCCTTGTGGATACCTTCAGTGATCTTGCGACCATCGGCTTTTGCAGGGATCTTGACCCGAATGTCGTGGAAGTCAGGCTCAAACCCGAAAGACGGGAAAAAGTCCGGGATATTCTTAATCGAAGAGGTTTTATCAGCCAGACGAGCTGTGGCATTTGCGGCAAAGAAATGATCAAGGACCTGTATCAGATTCTGATCCCGGCGGAAGACAATTTCCAGATCGACATGGACAAGATTTTTACCTGTATTGACAAGCTGGTGGAAAATCAAATCCATTACACCCGCACGCGAAGTTCCCATGCCGCCATGATTCTGGATTCGCAGCTTAACCAATTGTCTTTTGCCGAAGACGTCGGCCGGCATAATGCCCTGGACAAGGCAATCGGAAAGCTTGTACTGGGCGGCAATCTTAAAGATGCCGCAGTGGCGGTTCTGTCTTCGCGGATCAGCTACGAACTGGTGCAAAAGGCGGCCAGGGCCCGCCTGCCTATGATTGTGGCCATGTCCCGTCCCACGGCCCTTGCCGTTGAAATGGGCCAATCCCTGAATATGACCCTGGTCTGTGCAA
>CAWBKP010000020.1:0-231881 GCA_963789395.1 uncultured delta proteobacterium
AAGTCTTCTGAAATCCCCCCTGACCCCCCTTTCAAAAGGGGGGAATCTTCTTTTCACGGCAGAATGTTCAATGCCGCTCTATTTCTTTTTATCCTTTTGCATCAGCCACTCATTGAGTTCGGCCACATGGGTCGACAGGGGGAACCGGCCCTCTGCGAACACGCCGAAGTCGCCTCCGCCAGCCATGGCCGATGCGAACCGGGAATTGTTGGCGTCAAACAGCCAGATGGCACTCCATTTCTTTTCAATGGACTCGTCAAAGGGGCTGGCGCCCCGGTCAAGCCCCGATGCATAGCCTTTTTTCCAGATTTCCCGCATGATGTCGGTTGCGGTTCGTGTGGCGGCATTTGTTGTCCGGATGGTGTTCTCGTAGCGCTGCCAGTGTCCCTTCACCCATGAGGTGCTGTGGCAGGAAAGACATACGGACTGAAGGGTTTTCTGGCGTTTTTCAAATTCCGCATCGTCTATCAGATATTGTGCGGCGGGGGTGCCGTCAAAATTGGTTGGCAGTTGCAGTCCGGCGCTGTTTCGAATCAGCGTGGTATCGGGATTTCTCGGCTCCCTGTGCGCATAGATGAGGCCGAAAATCCGGGTCGACAGCCGGTCGTTCATCAGGTGAGTCCTCTGGACGACCACTTCACCGTCTGTATTGGTCAGCAGGCTGATGTGGCAGGTCGCGCAGGTCGGCGCCGTGAAATCCCTGCCAATGGTCCAGGGAACGGCCTGAAAATCCCAGGAAGACTGTTTGGAGGAGGCGATATTGCCGTGCTTACTGGCTTCGTAGACTTTAAACGCCGGAACATCCGGCCCGGTATGACATTCCTTGCAGGTATAGGGCTTTCGGGCGATTTCCATTGAAAAACTGTGCCGGCTGTGACAGGGCGTGCAAGCGCCCTTGCTTCCATCCGGGTTGATGCGGCCGACCCCCTGGTTGGGCCATCCGTCGATGACGGGAAACTCCAGTTCGCCGGCATCGGTATCGCGTTTTTCAAAACCCGTGACGGTGAGTCGGGTACCGTGGCAGTAAAAACAGCTTTCCGCATTGGTCAGGGCATCCGGGGAATCAAAGGCGAGCTTGCCGGATTTCAGGGCGGGAGTGCCGATAATACTCTGTTTCAAGTCCTGGTAAATCTTGTTTTCCGCCAGATTTTTCCAGGCATGGGCCATGATATTCCCGGCATACTGTTCCCGTTCCTGGCTGTGACAGGTTGCGCAGTCCTCGGGGCTGACCACGACATGCACATCGAATCCATTGTGTGAAACAGTGTCGGCATGGGATTCGGGTCTCTGGGTATGACATTCGGCGCAGCCGACCACGACGGATTTCAGGGCGTCCGGAACTGTGGTGCTGGATACCTTTCGGCTAAGGGCCGCCAGCACGCATGGCTTTTTCCGGAGTCATCACCGCATGGCGGCTTTTTTTCCAGTCCTCCGCGATTCCGGGATGAAACGTGCCATGGCATCCCAGGCACTCCAGCGTGGCGCTGCTGATGACCGGTTTGTCCTCACAGAAGACTGAGAATGGAGATATGAACAGGCATAGAGCACAGAGTATCAATGACAGGTTTTTCATGAAAGCCTCAATATAAAATACGAAATTCGAATATCGAAATTCGAAACGATGACGAAAAATCAGTTTGAGAAGGGATGGTTTTGAGCATTGGGATTTTGGTCATTGTTTCGGATTTCGTGTTCGGATTTCGAATTTATTGTTTGAAAACTGGTGGTACGAGTTCAGGCACTACAAATTTATCTGCTCAGCGCCATCAGCCGGTAAACCAGCATGCCTGCCAGCCATGCCACATCTTCTGGGGACAGGATGTCGCCGATGGTTTCATCAAACAGGATGTTGGCTTCGGGCGGAAATTCCGAATCGCCTTCCCAGAGAATGAGTTGAACCGGAATCCGGGGAAAAAGGCGGAATTCAAATCCTGCGTCCCCTGCGGGGATGGCCTGGCCGCCGAGCAGTCCGGCTGCCTTGACAAGCCCTTGAATGTTCGATCCGAACGTGTTTTTCAAAGGATCGATGGCGCGCTTGACAAAAGCGCTGAAATAAAAAGATGCGCCCTGAATCTCCCGGTAGGCAATCCAGTTGCCGGTGGGGAACTGGAGACCGCCGGCCTGAAGATAATGAAGAATCAGCACCTGTTCCTGAATCGGGACATCTTTGGGCGCCGGGGCCGTATCGCTGAATTCGAAGCCGGGAATGCGAAGGCGGTAGGTCCGGTTCAGGAAAGGAATGCGGATTCCTTCTGCTTCGGCTTCAAACCCGGATCGCCTCAGAATATCTTGCGGGGATTCCAGGGACAGCGATTCAATCGCAATCTTAGCGGCGTTAAAGTAATCATCAATGCGAGGCATATAGACCCCTTTTAAACTTAAATGGCTTGGAAAAATCCATGAATACAGGGGGTCTCCCCCGGGCCAATGAATGCGAATACCTTCCCCCTTAGAAAAAGGGGGATCGAGGGGGATTTTTGAACGGATCGTCCGAAATCCCCCCTGGCCCCCCTTTCCAAAGGGGGGAATGAATTTTTACGAAGTCGTCCGGATATTGACTTTTTCGTGGTCACAAAAAACAAAGCCCCGCTGATCCGGGGCTTTGAAAGTATTAACAGATAAAAATAATACGCCTATACTTCCAGCCAGGAGTCGGAGTACAGAACATTGCCCAGAATGACATTGGTGGTTTTGGCATAATCCTGCATTTCCTTGGAAAGGCTGGCCATGTCCGGCTGATTGCCGTCCAGAATGCCGTAAATCAGATCCACGATATCCTGGCGTTTTCCCTTGGCAATGGCGGTCAGCTGGTCATCCAGCGGATCGGAGATCACGGAATACATGCCGTGTTTCTCGAGCATGACCATATAGGTCTGATTTAAAATGGGCCGCAGATGTGTCGGCGGGCCGTTGGAAATATTGGACAGACCGCAGGTGCTTTTGGCGCCCGGGGCAATGTCCTGGATCATGGCCTGAAAATTCATCAGGCTGATGAGCTGCGGCTGCTGAATGTTGACCGGTGTGACAATGCCGTCCACCCAGATCTTTTCATTGGGAATGCCGGCCTCGTTGGCTGCATACAGCAATTCCACGCAAAGCGCGGCCCGTTCGTTTTCATCCCGGGGCAGGCCTTCCGGGCCCCACATCAGGGCGATGAAATCCGCATTGTACTCGGCGGCAATCGGGATCATCCGCTCGTATCGCTCCGGACGGCACATGATGGAGTTGATCAGCGGGGGAAGCTTGCAGACTTTCAGGGCGGCTTCGATGGCATCGATGTTGGAGGTGTCCAGGACCAATGGCACATCGTCCACGACTTCCTGAACCACCTGGACCACCCAGGGCATCAGATCCGCCCCGTCTTTTTTGGCCGGCCCCAGATTGATGTCTATAAAATCCATTCCCTTTGACTTCTGAAACAGGGCTTCTTCCTGAATGGGTTTGGGATCCCGTTCTTTATACGCCCGACCAATTTTCTTGTTGATTACATTCAGGCTTTCGCCAATTAGATACATACGGCCTCCTTGGGTGAAAATGGTGAGGGTAGGGGGCAGAAACGATAACCGTCAAAACTCGGATTTCAGGGCAGACACGGGTCTGCCCTTTCATCCAGGTTCTCCGCCCCTTTTCAGGGAAAATGGATCATTTTGCTTTTAAAAACGCCGGAATATGGGCAGCTTCTCTGGGACCGACCGTAATGGTCCAGCCCGGGAGCTCTTCTTCCACGTCTCCGGCAATCGCCGCTGCATACCCCGGAATAATCAATTCCTGGTGCTTGACCTTGTCGGCGATGCCGCTTTTCTTGACAAACATGCCCACGTCATCTCCGGAGAACTTGCCGGCGGCCCAGGCCGTCATGACCGACAGACCTTCGGAATCCTTGATCAGCAGCCAAGTCGGAACCCTGCTGCCTTCAATCTCACCGGATACGATAAAATAGGTGAGCGCAAAGTTGGTGGTTACCAGCACCGGCGAATTCTCGGTCGGATTGCCGATTTCGTAGATCCCTTCGGTTACGGTCATGGGACGCTGCGGATCGGTAAAGATATTGAGCCGTTCCAGGAGCAGCGGGAAGATGGATTCACCTTTGAAATCAGACAATACCACGATCGCGGCATATTTGGCGATCAGCATGCCGGCGATCAGGGTTTCCATATCCAGGTTGGGTGCCATTTCACAGGGGAAAGCAATGGTCGGAAAACCCAGCGCGCGATTTGCCTGTTTCAGGGCGGCCCGGCGGATCACCACCTGATCTTCCAGTGCCTGTTTAATTTCTCTGGAGCCGGAATCGATAATCAAATCTTTCAGGCCCATTTCGGTCAGCTTGGTTGTCAGCGGAATGAGCCCTTCAACGGTATCCGCCTTCACTGCAAGCGGCAGATTGTTTTCCTTGGCCAGCGCGCCGAAGGCATCGAGGGTGGCGGCGGTGGCTGCATAGATCAGGGGTTTTTTGAACTTGCTGACTTCAATTCCCGCCTTCATGACATCGGCGTCGCCGGACATCAGGACCAGGTTGAATTCCGATGTTTCGGCAATCAGCTTGGCTTTTTCGGCAAAAGCGGCCTTGTCGCCATTGACGTCTTTTAAGGCGACCAGTTCAGGCCGCAGATTCAGGCCGACGCGTTCAAACTGAAATGCATTCCAAATTGTCAGCTTGGCCTTTAAATCGGCAAGCGGAATACTGGATTCGACCAGTGCCGCCAGGCCGGTTTTGTTGAAAAACGTTTTCTCGTGGCGGTAAAGAACAGTTTCTCCGCCGGAAGTCATTGCCCGAACCCCTTTTCCAATTGCAACCGGCCGGATTGGCGGGGCTGAGGCTTCAGCCAGTTTTTCTCTGGCTTCTTCGGATACATAGGGACAGCTATCCAGTTCCGCCTTGCCCGATGCCAGGTTCATGGCAAATGCCAGACAGGTCGGAACCCCGCATTCCTTGCAGTTGGTTTTCGGCAGAAGTTTAAAAATCTGAATACCGGTTAATGCCATTGTTATCTCCTTATTTGTATTCACCAGGAACGCAACCGGTCAGTTGCGTCCGGAAATGTTGTTGGCGCTTGAAACCACCATACAAAAAAGCAGGCTTAATGACTGAAGGCTGAAGATCGAAGGCTGCCAAAGGACAGCCTTCGGCTTTTACGCATCCAGTCCATGAAACCGGAACCCATCTATCCGCCGATGATCGGGGGCATGGACAGTGCCGGATGGCCTTTTTCCTGGAGAAAGGGCAGAATTTCTTCTTCGGTGATGCCCACGGTTTCGTCGGCAATCATATCGTAGAAATTGGGAATCCCCATCTCTTCTCCGCGCTTGACAATTCTTTCTTTCAGCTCTTCTTTCAGGGCTTTCGGCATCCAGACCATGCGGTGAAGTCCGCCGTCACCCTTGATGAATTTTCTCTGGGTAATGTTGTATTTGGAATGGCCGACAAATCCCGGTGAGGAAGCCCCGCCGCCCATGACACCGGCCAGGGTGGTGAACTTCATGCCGCAGGGTGTCTCGCCGGCATAGTCGCGGCCGACGGTCATGACGCCGTTGCAGGTGGGAAGCGTTGCAGCAATACATTCGCAGCATCCGCAGGTGGTCATGGGATCGGTGACCATGGAGTAAAAATTATAATGCGTCACGGCTCCGCGGGAGGCTTTGAAGACGAATTCGTTCACGCCCTTGAACTGTCCCAGGACGGGATCCAGGCATTCCCCTTTTTCAATGGGCTGGTTGGGGCCCGTGGGGTTGATTTCGTAAGAAGCCTTGCAGTCCATCCAGTTGTATGCGCCGCAGAGACCGGTTCGCTCCGGGCTGACGGTGCAGACATGGTTGGGTGCAAAAGACTGGCAGAGGGTACAGGAATAGAAAATTTCCTCGGCTTCGTCGGTCATCTTCTCGACGCGTTCGTCCCGCATTTTGTATTCGGCGCGGGCGCGGGTGGTGAGCTTGTCCACATCCGTCACTTCTTCGTGTAAAGCGTGACCTGGATCTTGTCCAGAATCTTTCCGAAATCCTGGTGCAGCTTGGCATGGAGCACAACGCCGATGTCTTTCAGGGAGAAGCCCTTATCCACGGCGGCCTTGCTGACCCGGACCCAGGAGATATCCCGCTGTCCGATGTGCATGATGCCCTGGATATAGTTGATGAGATGGTGGATCTGGCGTTCCAGAATGGGTTCGAAATCGGTCTGGAATTCGCGGCCCGCCACCTGGACATAAATGCCAAGGGAGAAGGTGCCGCCTTCTTTGACGTCCTTCAGATCCGGTCCGTCCACGATGACTTTTCCGTCTTCGATTTCATTCATTTCGGCCATCTTGACCAGCTCGGTGCACTGGGTCTTGCCGCCGCCGCACTGGCAGTACAGATCCGCGCCTCTGACGCGTTCGCCCTCATAGGCCGGGCCGAATGCGCAGGGGATGTCGATCTTGGAAACCGTGACTTTCAGACCGCGAACTTCAACGGATTTCTGAACCATGTCTTCATGTTTGACATTGGCCACGACATGCTCGTAGGTGCAGATACCGGTCGGCAGAATTTCCGGAATATCGGTGTCGGCCAGGGTCGGGAAACCCCAGTTGACGCAGCCGGCAGCTGCGGCGGCCCATTCCGCATTGACATCGCCAAGTGCGTTGACAAAGGCGAAAATACGGTTTTTGTTGTAGAGCAGCATGGTCTTGTAGTCGCCGGGTTTGATCCCGCCGAAGGCCATGGCTGCGCGGTTGGCAAAGCCAAGGGCGAAAATGGCGGAGGAAATGTCCGGACCGAAGGGAACGATACGGGTATTCCAGCCGATCTGAACGCCGGCTTCGATCAACTGCTCGGCAACGGTGGTGCCGTTCTGGTTGGCGGCAAGGAAAATATAGAGACTGCGTTTCTGATATTCTTCTACGATCATCTTGGCGGTTTCAGGATCGGGTGCCGCGCCCACGATGGCGGCAAAACCGGGCGCCGAGCCGTCCACGAACTCCACGCCGCGTTTTCGGAACACCGTGTCATCGGCGGCTCCCAGCCAGATCTTGCCGCTGGTCTCATCGATGTCTTCGGAATGCAGGTAAAAATCCGGGTCCGTCAGATACCGGAGCGCCTCTTCGATTTCAAATGCCAGCAGTGCGGCCATACCGGCATCCAGCAACGGCCCCAGATAGGGCAGGTGGTGTGAGCCCTTGACGTGCGGGGGCAGCAGCCCGCGGGCAAAATCCAGCGGTTTTTTCATGTCTTCCAGGGTTTCGACCTTCATGCCCAGAAGGGAATAAATGACCGGCAGATAATAGGCCGTGTTGGGAAATCCGACTTTGGTGTCGGCATTATAGCTCGCCAGAGCTTTTTTGTATTTACCTTCGACTTTCGAGACAATATTATAGCCGCCCTGAATGGCCGCAAATGCAACTAATTTAGACATAGAATTCCTCCTTCGTTGAGGATTTTAGATTAAACTTACAAAGAGATAGAAAATCCGGAAGGAACGCGCCTTCCTGATCTTCCCGGATTACGCGGTTTCCAGCTTCTGACGGTCGGCCATATCCATAAGCACCCGCTCCCTGGCTTTGTCGATGCCAAGGGCTTTGCGCTTTTTGTCGATATGCGCAATCATCTTATGGGCATGTTCGATGGGATCTGCTACGCAGTCCCACATCCCGCCGTAAATCTTTTCCAGTTCATTGTACATGTAGTCCTGGAAAACCGGCGCGCCGCTCATCGGCAGATGGAGGCCGAATACCGTATAAACGCCCGAGGTTACAAAATACTGGCCGATGCTGATGGCTTTTTCACTCATCCATTCGGGTGCGCTTCCGGCCGCGGGCAGATCGCAGATGTCCTTGCCCAGACCGCCGGCTTTGACGACTTCGGTGGCGGCCAGAAGGATCCGGCTGTTGTCCACGCAGGAGCCAAGGTGAAGGACCGGCGGGATACCGACGGTTTCGCAGACTTCGGCAAGACCCGGTCCGCAGAACACGGCCGCGGTTTCCGGAGACAGCAGCCCTTCCATGGCGCAGGCGATGCCGTTGCAGCCAGTGGTCAGAACGATGACGTCATTTTTGATCAGTTCCTTGACAATGGCGATATGGGCTTCGTTGTGGCGGGATCTGGCGTTGTTGCAGCCGACCACGCCGGCAATGCCGCGGATGCGGCCGTTGATGATGTTGTCATTCAGGGTGTAATAATCGCCGCGGAAGGTTCCGCCCAGGTGATATTTGATGGATTCCACGCCGAAGCCGGCGATCTGGGTGGCTTTCTGTCGGGGAATCATGACTTCGACCCGGCGGTTGGTGAAGTTGTCGATGGCCATCGTTACGATGCGTTTGGCGTCTTCCATGGCATGGTGTTCGTCAAACTCGATGTGGATGACATTGTCCTGTTCCATCTTGGCGATGGGGTGGGTGGTGATCAGCTTGGTGTGAAAGCATTTGGCGACATTGGCCAGGTTCTGGAAGACGCACTGCACATCCACGACCATGGCATCGCAGGCGCCGGTGACAATGGCCAGTTCCTGCTGCAGGAAGGTGCCTGCGGGCGGAACGCCGTGACGCTGCAGGATTTCATTGCCCGTGCAGCAGATGCCGCCGAGCTGAATGCCTTTGGCGCCTTTTGTCTTGGCGTAATCGATCATTTCCTTGGACTGGGCCGCGGCAACGATCATTTCGGACAGGATGGGCTCATGGCCGTGAATGATGATGTTGACGTGATCTTCCTTCATGATTCCCAGGTTGGCTTCGGACTGCAGCGGAAACGGGGTGCCGAACATGACGTCCTGAAGGTCGGTTGCCATCATGGATCCGCCCCAGCCGTCGCCAAGTGAGCAGCGGGTGCACTGCTTGACCAGATTTTTGTAGTCCTGATCCACGCCCATGTGGGTGCGGTGCATGATTTCAACGGTTTCCCGGTCGATGTTCCGGGGCAGAACGCCCAGTTTTTTCCATCTTTCATACAGGGGCGCGGGCGCTCTTTTCAGATACCGAGTTCTCCGGCTGGCTTTCCCCATTCATTCAGGGCTTTTTCAGCCACTTCCAGGGCGATTTCATCCAGATCCCGGTCAACGACCTTGCCGTCAACTTCAACGGTTGTGGCAACATCAAAATACGGGGCAATGGCGAGCAGTTTCTGCGGGTCCTTGATTTTGTAATCATTGGTTTCTTTTTTGGCAACGGACATGAATACTTCCGCAACACCGCGGCCATGATCCGAGTGGGCCGATGCGCCGGCTGCCACCATGCGGGCAAAGTTGCGGGCGGCAATGGTATTGGCGGTTGCGCCGCAAAGGCCTTTGCGTTCATCCGGCCTCGTCGGTTTTGGTCAGGGGCAGACGGCAGGGGCCCATTGCGCAGTTCTTGCAGCAGGTTCCCTGAATGCCGATATTGCAGGGCTTCATGGATACGGCGCGATCAAACACCGTTTCAACGCCCAATTCCTGTGCCCGTCGGATCATTTCCTGGGTTGCGATATCAATGGATGCGCCGACCGGGTCCGCCAGTTTGGGCGCTTTGGGTTCTTTGACTTCTTTTGCTTCCGCTACTTTTTTCAATTCTGCCATTTTGAGGTTCTCCTCATCATTATGGTTGTTCTGGCAATGCCGGCAATTACGAAAAACTGCCAGAGAACGTTATCGGTATCAGACTCTGCGATGAATGCGATTCAGCTGTTCCAGGATTTTCTCCGTGGCTGTTTTTTGAATCTCAGCCGGTGTCAGGGAAATATCCTCACCCGTTGCAGCCTGGTGTGCGGCCATGCGGGCTTCCCGCTCTTTGGCCCGCTGCTGGCGGATGGCGTCTTCTTCAGCTTCGCGCTTGGCACTGCCGCCGCGGCATCAGCCTTGGCTTTGGCGTCGGCCTCTGCCTGCACCCTGGCCTCCGCATCTGCTTTGGCTTTGGCGTCGGCTTCCGCTTTGGCTTTTGCCGCTGCTGCTGCCTTGGCAGCCGCTTCTGCGTCGGTTTTTGCTTTGGCCTCGGCCTCTGCCTTGGCTTTGGCTTCCAGTGCAGCGGTATCCACTACAGCGGCTGCAGCCGGTTTGACCTCGGGTTGCGGGGCTGCCTTGGCTTCGACTTTGGCGGGGGCTGCCTGGGGTTTTTCTGCAGCCTTGGGAGCTGCCGCTTTGGGAGCTGCAGGCGCCGCAGCTTTGGCCTTTTCTTCTTCGATCGTCAGGTCCGGGGCCGGCGACAGGGCCGCAAGATCCAGTTTCACGTCATCGAGTTGTTTCTTGACAGGCGCCACTTTCGCTGCCGATGCCGCCGTCAGCCAGAAGGTCGATAAAGGATTTGGCCATGCGGATGGCTTCTGGATGCCGCATGATGAGAATGTCGGAACCTGCCATCAGGTAGGTAACGGCCCCGACTGCTTCCATCAGAATACCGCGTTTTTCCGGGTCACCCAGGGTCGGTGCGTCTGCGGCCGACAACTTGGCTTCCTTACACTTCCAGATCTCATTTCCCAGGTTGTTGATGATGGGAAGCTGAAGCTTGTCATCTCCCTGGGCCATGGCGGCCATCCGGAGACGTTCCATCACGGAGTAGGAATATTCCAGGCCGTAGCCCAGGCCGCCGGTGGTGGGATCAATGATCATGCGGCTGGACGGCATTCCCAGGTTTTCCAGCAGAATATTGACCTGCTTGGCAAGGTTGACATCAATGGGAGAAGAGGAAATGACGGTGTGGCCATAACCCATGGCTGCAGCCCCGATCCCCTTGTGATTTTTATCTTCTACGGGTCCGATGACCAGATTGGCGCCCTGACAGTCTTCGGCGATTTTCTTGAATACGGCTTCATCTTTCTGGGGATTGGCACAGCCCCAGACAATCAGCGGCACGTCAATGGCCGCAAGCACTTTTTTGACGGTTGCAGCCGCGTCTTCCGGGCTGGCGTTGTTTGAATTGGGATCGACGCTCTTCAGTTGAAGGACGATCATTTCCGCCCCGAACTGATCCACGCATTTTTTCGCCCAGGCTGCCGGGTCCGAGACCACATCCTTGAATGGCGCCAGCGCGGCTTCAGCCCAGTCTTCCGGTGCGATGTCCCAGACTTCCATGGCGATTCTGGGTTTGTTGGCCATCTTGCCTTCAAACTGATAGAACGGATAGCAGGTTTCTCCTCCGACGGTCACCGCTTTGGCGCCTTTGCCCAAAGTGATTTCCTTGATACCGCCGGCATATGTTTCTTTGAAAATGTCTAAGCCCAATGTTACCTCCTTCGTTAGATGGTAAAAAGGTGTTAGAAATAGAATAACTCCATAAATACGGATTCCTGGCCACGGGGCGGCATCATTTGCCGTCTTCCCCGTTAAGAGATATCAACCCCCTTTCAATGCAAATATAAAAAGTGTCTATTAATCTACCGCAGTAGTGGATGGGTCGTTTATGTTGATGCAAATACCGGTTTCGTCACGGGTTGATGTATCTTTCTGTTCATGACCGTTCCGGGGACAAGAATTTAATAATTTACCAATACTAACGCCTATCTTAAGATGATCACTTTGTCAATAGATGTTCAAAACTAAATCTGAAAATATTCATTATACAGACTTGAGTCAGGGAGAATTTCAGCACGGCACCGGGGTTCAGGGAAAGGGTTATATCATTGTTTTAATCAGAACAATTCCCATCAGAAACAGCGGATAATAGCTTCCCCGGTTAAACAGCGTCATGGCATCGAGCCTGGACCGGGAAACCCGGAGCCGAAGCGCGGGCAGCAGCAGCAGGTAAATCCCGGCAGTCAGTGCGGCAACCGGATAGATCGGCGGATAGTGGACCGGAGACAGCTGGAACACGGCCGTATTCAAGGGCAGGGTCAGCAGAATGCATCCCAGGATGATTATTCCCGACCGGTGGGTGCCCAGCCGGACAGGAATGGTTTTGGCGCCGGAGCGGCTGTCGGCCTCAAAATCGGTCCAGTCATTGGGAATATTCTGGCCGCCGATTTCCCAGAAAAAAAGACACAGGAAAAGGGTTATCAAAAATGCGGCTGACGGATGCGGGTCAACCGCAAATATCGCGGCCACCGCACCCAGCGTTTTTACCGCTCCGCTCACTATGGTGCGGTAATGGCTGACGCGAAGCAGCAGGCAGTAGGTAGCTTCCAGCGCACATCCGGCTGCAAATATCAACAGGCATACCGGATTTAACAGATAGGCTCCGATAACGGCCAGCGTCGCCCAGGAAACGGTCCAGGCCAGTCCAGCTCCAAACGGCAGCAACCCGCAGGCCATGGGGTGACGCACCAGAATGGCGTCCAGATCCCCTTCGGCCGGACAGATCCCGCCCTCTTGGGCTGCCAGTTTGTCCTGGCGATAATCCACGATGTCATTCAGGGCATACACTGCGGTATACCCGGCAAATGTGGTCAGCAGGCCCAGAATAATAATTGGAAAGGATGGAAAGCGGCCCAGCCAGATCAATGCCGCAAAAACCGGGGTTGCCATGTCGATCAGGCCATGGGGCGTTCGGGACAGCGCAAGAAAGAGGTTTAAACGGTAAAAAAAACCGGGGTATTTATCGAGCCGCATCCGTGTCATGAAATTATCCCAGATGTTAAATTCGAATATCGAAATCCGAAATTCGAAACGCATTCAAAATTCCAAGCTCAGAATGACCAAGCGTATGGGCAGTTTCCATACCTTTTTTCGCCGTGCATTGCAAAACAAAATGATCGCGCAAAATCTTTCCGGGGTTCCTGAATTTTATAAATCAATTTGATATTTTCTCAAAATTGATTTAGACATTGTACCCTTATTATATCCGATCACTCCCGGAAACGGGATTCCGATATTGCCTGGAGGAATTTATGGTGGTGCCTTTGCACGACAATCTTTCAAGACTGGAGGAGATGCGCCGGGAGTCGATACAGGGCGGCGGAGAGGATCGTATTGCCGCCCAGCACCGGAGGGGAAAGCTTACCGCCCGCGAGCGGATTGATCTTCTGCTGGATGAAGGCTCTTTTGAGGAGTTTGATATTCTGAAGACCGGAAGGGGCGGTGCTCTGGGAGGAGACGGCGAGGGATCTTTGGACCGGTATCCCGGAGATGGTGTGGTAACCGGCCATGGAACCATCGATGGCCGGGAGGTGTTTGTCTTCAGCCAGGACTTTACCGTTATCGGGGGCTCGCTGGGGGAGGCCCATTCCCAGAAAATCAGCAAAGTCATGGATCATGCGCTCCGGGTCGGCTCGCCCATCATCGGGCTGAACGATTCGGGCGGCGCCCGGATTCAGGAAGGGGTGGATGCCCTGGCGGCTTATGGGGAGATTTTCCATCGCAATGTCGAGGCCAGCGGCGTGGTCCCCCAGATTTCCTGCATTATGGGTCCGTGTGCGGGCGGTGCGGTTTACAGTCCGGCCATGACCGATTTTACCTTTATGGTGGAAAATTCCTCCAACATGTTCGTTACCGGCCCGAATGTCGTCAAAACCGTTATTCATCAGGATATCACCGCCGAGGAACTGGGAGGTGCCCAGGTTCACGGCACTGTCAGCGGCGTTGCCCATTTCGTGGTTCCAAACGATATTCTCTGTCTTCGGGAAGTGCGCAGGCTGATCAATTTTCTGCCTTCCAACAATCGACTGAAGTCCCCGTTTCTGGATTTGAGAGATCCGCCCGAACGTTCGGACCCGGCCCTCGATTATCTGGTGCCCCCGAATCCCAATCAGACCTATGACATGAATATTCTGATTAACAGCATTCTGGACGGTGCGGAATTTCTCGAGATTCATGCGGGATTTGCCCGGAACATCATTTGCGGGTTTGGCAGAATGGGAGGGCAAACCATCGGTCTGGTGGCCAATCAACCCGCGGTCCTGGCCGGCGTCCTGGACAGCAATGCCTCCACAAAGGCAGCCCGGTTTGTCAGGTTCTGCGATACATTCAATATTCCGCTGATCTGCCTGGTGGATGTTCCGGGGTTCATGCCGGGTCCGGACCAGGAACACGGCGGAATCATCCGGCACGGGGCCAAACTCCTGTATGCCTTTATCGAGGCCACGGTGCCGCGGATCACGGTGATTGTGAGGAAAGCTTACGGCGGCGCCTATCTGGTGATGAATTCCAAGCATATCCATTGCGATATCAATTATGCCTGGCCGACGGCCGAAATTGCTGTCATGGGGTCCCGGGGAGCGGTTGAGGTCATTTATCGCAAGGAAATCCAGGAATCCAAAGATCCGGATGCCACCATGACCGAAAAAATGGAATATTACCGGAAAGCCTTTGTCAATCCGTTTCTGGCAGCCAAAAGGGGATACATCGATGATGTGATCTTCCCCAGAGACACGCGGCACCGGCTGATTCGGACCCTTCAGTTCCTGGAAAGCAAAAAGACCCGCCGGCCGGATCGCAAACACGGCAATATCCCCCTGTGAGAGGTTGAAGATGTTCAAGAAAATCCTGATTGCCAATCGTGGAGAAATCGCCGTCCGGATCATCCGGACCTGCAAGCGGATGGGAATTCACACCGTTGCGGTCTATTCCGAGGCGGATTCCCGAAGCCTTCATGTCCAGGAAGCGGATGAGTCGGTGTTGATCGGAAAATCGCGTTCCACGGAATCTTACCTGGTTTCTGAGAAAATCATTGATGCGGCGCTGAAAACCGGTTGCCAGGCCATTCACCCCGGATACGGATTTTTGTCTGAAAACGCCGGTTTCTGCGAAAAAGTCTCCCTTTCCGGTATGGTGTTTATCGGTCCGCCGGCGGCCGCGATTGCAACCCTTGGGGATAAAATCGCCTCCAAGGCATTGGCCCTGAAATCCGGCGTTCCGGTTGTTCCCGGACATGTCGGGATGCTCTCCGGTCTGGAAGAAGCCCAAACCATTGCCGCTCAGATCGGATTTCCCGTTCTGTTGAAGCCCGCTGCCGGCGGGGGCGGAAAGGGGATGCGGATCGTATCCGGCAAGGCGGAGATGGAACCGGCGTTTTTAGCCTGCCAGGAAGAGACGCGGAAAGCCTTTGGGAACCCGCAGCTGTTTATCGAACGTTACATTGCCAATCCCCGGCATATCGAGATTCAAATTCTGGCCGACCGGTATGGAAACGTGATTCATCTTGGTGAAAGAGAGTGTTCCATTCAACGCCGGTATCAGAAGATCATTGAAGAAACCCCGTCTCCGGCAGTGGACCCGGCGCTTCGCCTGAAAATGGGAGCCATGGCCTGCAATCTGGCCAAAGAAGCCGGCTATGCCAATGCCGGTACCGTTGAATTCATTCTGGATGAAGACCGGAACATGTATTTTCTGGAAATGAACACCCGGCTTCAGGTGGAACATCCCGTAACAGAGCGGGTGACAGGGCTGGATATTGTCGAGCTCCAGTTAAAAATCGCCTACGGAGAAGTGCTTCCCATTCGCCAGGAAGATGTATCCTTTAACGGTGCGGCCATTGAAGCCCGCATCTGCGCCGAAGATCCGTCCCGGAATTTTCTGCCGGCAACCGGCATGATCACCCGGTATGCATCGCCCCGGGGAAGAAACATCCGGGTGGACAGCGGCATTGTGGCCGGAAGCGTCGTCAGTGTCTACTATGACTCCCTGCTGTCCAAAGTGATCAGTTGGGGAGAGACCCGCGAGGGCGCCCGCATGGCGCTTGTTAATGCCCTGAACGGATACCACGTTGAAGGGGTGATCACCAATGTCGATTTTGTCAACCTGATCCTGAATCATCCGGCGTTTGCTGCCGGAGAGCTGTCAACCCGGTTTATCGAGGATCATTTCGACAATGAAAAAACCAGGATTCCGCCGTCAACCGAACGGCTCACCCAGATGGCCATTGCAACCACCCTCGTGTACCACAACCGGCAGAAGCTGGTAAGGGAATCTTTAAAGCCCATGGCTGCCCATGTCGGCAGATCCGCAAAACCAAGAGACTGGTACCATTATATGGTCAAGGGCGAAGCGGATATTTTCGAGCTCCGGTTGCAGGGAAATTCTGACCTGCGAACCTGGACCATCTGGGCCAATGGCAGTCAGTACCAGGTGATCACCCCGGAGCTGGAGTTTTACCGCAGACGCATCAAACTTAACATCAATGGTCAGTCCCAGATGTTCCGGCTCCAGTTCCGGGGCAATTTCATCTGGGCCGCCTTTTGCGGCATCACCCGGATTTTCGAGGTTTACAGCCCCCAGGAATGGGAACTGGCCCAATTCATGCCCAAAGTGCAGAAGCGGGTTCTGGATAATGTTCTGGAATGCCCCATGCCCGGTCTGGTTGTGGATATTCGCGTTCGAAAAGGGGACCGGATTTACCGCGGACAGGAACTGGTCATCGTGGAGTCCATGAAAATGGAAAGCGGCGTGGCGTCACCCTGTGACGGCGAAGTGCTTGAAATTCTGATTGAAAAAGGCCAGGCCGTGGACACCGGCAACATCCTGATGCGCTTTAAACACTGACGGGTTGGCCCGGAATCCAGTTTTGTCAAGCTGTCATGCTTAGCGGCTGGATGCCATCTTGATACCGTCTTCCAGTGTCGGCAGAATCGGCAGGAAGGAATCGAATCCTGCGATTTCAAATACTTCCTTAACATAATCCGCCATTGCGCATAAAATAATCTGGCCCTCTTCGGGCTTGAGTTTTTTTGCGGTCTTAACGACAACCCTCAGTCCCGCGCTCGTGATATAATCCAGCTTCTGACAATCCAGAATGATATAGCGAGAACCGTTTTCCATCGCCTGAATAATGCGTTTGTCAAATTCCGGCGAAGAACCCGAATCCAGTCGCCCCGCAAGGCTGAAGATCGTTATCTGATGCTGCTGCGTTTCGGTGATATCCATTTGATTCCCTTGTATCGATGGCATTGGTCTGTGATGGCTTTATATCAGGCTGACGCCGATTTTTTCTCTGCAGGCCCTGCAACCTTCAGATCGTTCGCTCAAAAAATGTTCTTCCCAGTGATGAATTTTTTCCACCACGGCATGGAAAATATTGGACATGAGCTGGGGATACTGATTCATTGCATGAACAAATTTTTCACGGGAAAGAATCAGACAGGTTGCCGGGGTGGATGCCTTCAGGGAAAAAAGCCGCGGCGTATTCCCCAGAAGGGTTAATGCGCCGGAAAAATCTCCCGCCTTATAGCTGCGGATGATCACCTCGCTGCCGGCTTCCGAACGGATTAACGCTGCTTCTCCGGATATCAGATAAAACGCCTGGCCATCATCATCATCCTGGGTAAAGAGATAATCCCCGGCTTTGAAATTTTCCCGCGTACACAAGTATGCAAAAACCTTCAGGGTGTCAATGGGAAGCGCGGAGAAAAAATAGATTTCTCTTAAGATAGTGAGATTTTGTTGAAATTCACAGGTTGGGCATGATTCATTTTTTTCCGCCGACCAGCTCATACAGGGCTCCTTTTTTGGCAATGAGTTCATCGTAAGACCCCATTTCAATGATTTTACCCGCCTTCATTACCGCCACTTTGTCATAATTTTTAATGATATCCAGGCGATGCACAACGGAAATCAGCGTGGTTTTTCCTTTCCAGCGGGTTTCCAGAAGATTTTGAATGCGGGTCTGGGATTTGTTGTCCAGAGCTGAAGTGGCTTCGTCCATGATCATCATGCGGGGAGCTTTGAGAAAGGCTCTGGCAATGGCAAGCTTCTGGCGCTGACCGCCGGAGAGTTTGTCTCCTTTGCTGCCGACCTGGAACTGCATGCCGAGATCAACGATGGTTTCGAGAAAATCCTCTTCGATAATCAGTTGAATGATGCTCTGGTTGATCATATCCAGGGCCTTGGGATTGGAGGTTTTGGTCTGTCCGAACAGGATATTGTTCATGATGGTCTGGTCATGGATATACTCCGAGAGCTGATAAAACGAAAATGCGTCCGGGGTGTCCCGTGAGATGCTTTCGTGGATCAACGCTCTTCCCTCCAGAATCAGGCGTTCCAGAATGGCCGGCAGTCCAACCAGTTTGTGTTTTCCGGGTTTAAAGCGAAAGGCCAGCTTCAACAGATAATCCCGGTCCATGTCCGTAAGATGAAGCAGTTTGGTTCGTTTGAGCCGTTCAACCAGCAGAATGGCCTCATCCCATTCTTCCAGGGAAATCGGGCTTTGTTCGAAAAAGACGGGATCCGGGGAAAGACTGCCCAGAATATCGACGGTCTGCCTGGAGAGCTCGGCGCCCAGACTCAAAAGCGGCGTGGTCAAGTCCGCCTGACTCAACAATTCGAGAAAATAAGGGTTCTGGGGCAGGTTGTTCTCTGAAAACGCATCATCGTTGGGGGTTCCCAGAAACAGATTTTCAGCAACGCTGGAGAAATACAGATATTTGTTTTCATCAAAAAATTCCACATGATCCGAAAGCTTTCCGCCATATTCCCGGTGAAAATTTTCCCTTACTTTGATCAGCCGCTTAGCCAGATCGCCCTGTCGCTCCCTGTCCAGAATGGTGTTGAGGCCGAACCGCAGCACATCCACAAAAATACCCGTCTGGTGAAGAACGGCGATTTTATCATCCAGGGATGGCGAGTCCCTGTCCCCGTCATGAATTGCCGCATGCGAATAGACCAGGTTTTCCTCGATGGAACCCGAGAATATGAACGGACTCTGGGAAACAAAACCCATGTTGGCTATCAGGTCTTTTTTGGTCAGGTCGGCAACTTCCTTTTCATCAAGAAGTATGTGGCCGCCCGAATACTTGTAGAGTTGACCGATACAAAGCGCCAGCGTGCTTTTCCCGCTTCCGGAAAACCCCACAAGGGCCAGGGTTTCTCCGGGATTCAGGGATAAATTGATGTTGTCCAGCAGTTGAATACCCGTATCCGTCACATAAGACAGGTCTTTGATATCGATGCTGCCGGAAAGCTGAAAGGCCTCGCGGCCTTCAGGTTCAAGGATGAATTCGGTCGGTGTGTCAAAATACTCCATGGTGCGTTTGTAGTTGACCGATGCATCCATATACACCTGATAGAATTCAATCAGTTCTTTCCAGGGGTCGTACAGTTTTTCCTGTGCGGACAGGAACGCCACCATGGCGCCCAACTCCAGTTTTCCCTGCATGGCCAGGTAGCCTCCCAGAATAAAAATAACAAAAGGCCCCAGGCTGACAAAAAAATTATTGGTGACTTTCACGCCTTGCTTGTAAAGCGTCCAGGTGATCCGGATCTTCCGCATTTCGTCCACAAGCCTGCCGAACCGTCTGTTTTCCATCCGGAACGTGCCGTTACCCTGGATTTCGTGAATTCCGGAAACAGCCTCCCCGATGAGGCTGGAAATGGTCCGGGTGCTGTCCACCCGTTTTTTGTTGGCGGTATTGGCGCCGCGTTGCAGAAAGGGGATGATGAACAGGATAACGGGATAGAGGGCAAGGGAAATAATTGCCAGAAGCGGGTTCAAATATATCAGGTATCCGGCAAATGCCAGCAGCGTCATCAAATTGATGACCGGTGCGGATATGGCCATCCCGACAAAACTGCCGGCGGTTGCCAGCTCGGTAACCAGTGCGGAAACAACCATGCCGGGCTGGGCTTTCCGGTAGAAATTCAGCGGCAGGGTCAGCAGGTGCGAATACAAGTCCTTTCGCATATTGGCCAGGACATTTTCGGAAATCCGGGTTTGAAGCAAGGTGATAAGATATTTCAGGCCGCTGGCCAGCAGCACCGATACCAGATAAATGCCGCAGTAGATCAGGAGAAGATCCATCTTTCTCAGTTTGATGGCTTCGTTGACAATCCGCTTTTGCATTTCGAGGGGAATCACCCTTGCAACAACGGTAACGGCGATCAACACAACCAGCGCGGCCTGAAGTTTGCCGTTTCCGGGCAGAACCCATGAAAAAAGAGACCGTTTAACGATCGGAATGTGTTCCTTTTCCATAACAGCGTTTCCCTTTTACGGGTTGAAGGACGGGTTAAAAATGGAAAGACTGTTTCGAACAGGCATCTGCCTGCGGCCGGATCATGAAGCAATATAAAAACAGGATCATTGCGGCACAATAAGTGCTTTTTCCGGCAATGTCCAGAGTATTTCGAAATCGATTGTTTCTGCAATTCTATAAAAAAGACACAGGAATGTGTCAAGCCTGAAAAGAAATGCTCGTCGTTAATTTTGCTTGACTTCACTTGCAAGGTTTATTAAATTCGTAACCTTTATGTACGTAATCATGGAACACTTCCATGCGATAACCCGTTAACCCAACAATTATTGAAAGGAGAAGGTAACACATGTCAGAATTACTCCCACCTCATGGCGGAAAAGGCTTGACCTGCTGTTTGCTCGAAGGCGCAGAACTGGCAGCCGAACTGAAAAAAGCACAGGGCCTTAAAAAAATCGACGTCAGTCCCCGTGAAAAAGGTGACCTGATCATGATGGGCATCGGCGGATTCAGCCCCCTGACCGGTTTTATGACCAAAGCCGACTGGAAAGGCGTTTGCGATAATTATCTTCTGGCGGACGGCACTTTCTGGCCCATTCCGGTAACCATGTCCGCATCCAAGGAAGAGGCTGCCGCAATCGCCATCGGCGAAGAGATCGCACTGTTTGATCCGGAACGCAAAGAATTCATGGCCACCATGAAGGTCACTGAAAAATTCGAGATGACCGATGCGGACAAGAAATTTGAATGCGAAAAAGTGTACATGGGCGAAGGCACCAAAACCGCCGAAGATTTCTGGAAAATCGCCAAAGATGATCACCCCGGTGTTCAGATGGTGATGGGGCAGAAGGCTGTCAACCTGGCCGGTCCGGTAAAAGTGCTCAGCGAAGCCGAATACCCCACCAAGTATGCCGGCGTTTACATGAGACCGGCTGAATCCAGAAAGATTTTTACCGAAAGAGGCTGGCACGAAGTGGCTGCCCTTCAGCTGCGCAACCCCATGCACCGGTCCCATGAATATCTGTGCAAAATTGCTGTCGAAGTCTGCGACGGCGTATTCATCCACTCTCTGGTCGGCAACCTGAAACCCGGCGACATTCCCGCGGAAGTCCGCGTAAAATGTATCGATGTTCTGGTCAAGAATTATTTTGTGGAAGACAAAGTCGTTCAGGGCGGGTATCCGCTGGATATGCGCTATGCCGGCCCCCGAGAAGCCCTGCTTCACGCCACCTTCCGCCAGAACTATGGCTGCTCGCGCATGATCATCGGCCGCGACCACGCCGGCGTGGGTGATTTCTACGGCATGTTCGAAGCCCAGACCATTTTTGACAAGATTCCCAAACCGGCCGGCGGAAAAGCGCTGCTTTGCACGCCGCTCAAAATCGACTGGACGTTCTACTGCTATAAATGCGACGGCATGGCATCCCTCAGAACCTGCCCGCACAGCAAGGCAGACCGCGTTCTTTTAAGCGGTACCGCACTGCGCAAGGGTCTTTCCGAAGGCACGCCGATTGCGGATCATTTCGGCCGTGATGAAGTCCTTGCCATTCTCAAGGAATACTATGCAGGTCTTGATGAAAAAGTCGAGGTCAAGCTGCACGGCGCTGCAACGGGTAAATAATTATCCCGGTTTCGCCTGATTAAAAAGTCTGATTGAAGAAAAGGAGATGCTTTTAAAAAGCATCTCCTTTTTTATTGGTAACAACCCAGGTATACAGAATTCAGGAGTCAGAATGTCAGAATGGTCCGCTTGTAAGCTTGGGGCAATTTACCGACTTCTTCAATCAAGCGGGTTGGCTTAGAAACATCGCCATAAGCAAGACCATGGACAGGTATCAAATAGCGTCTCGATGCTTCGAGGGGCCTTTGGGCGATATTGAAAAAACTGATTTGCTGGATACCTCATTCTGGCTACTGAATTCTGACTCCTGAATACCTGAGTAGTTACTTCTATTATTCAACAACGCCTGCGGTCGCCAGCGCCAGATACCGGACCAGGGTCAGCCCGGCCTGCTCCATGTTCCTGCCAAAGGCAACGATGCCGTCTTCGTGGCCGCCCATCGCAAAAATCTTCAGTATGCTGACCGGCGTGCTTTGAAACAGCCGGCTGACTTCTTCCGCCATTTCAGGTGTGCCATACGGGGCGTTTGGATTTGTTTGCGGCAGTCCGATCGCATCCGCCTGAGACCAGATCTGTGGTGAATGTGCATGAATCACGGCGCCGATCGTATGGTCCAGGCGATAGAGGCTTCCATGGGTCAGCGATTCAGAAGAAGGCCGGACAATCCCTTCGGCGACAACGCTGTTGGTAGCAGGATCACAGGATTTTACAAGGCTGTAATGCTCGGGGGAAAGCCGATCCATGCCGCCGGTTTGCGTGCCGCTGATAATAAATGAAACGGCATTGCCGGATGCCAGCCGGATGCTGACATTTCCAAACCCCAAGCCCCCGTAACGGCAGCGGGTCCTGTCCGATCAATCCAAGTCTGAATAGAATCTGCCGCCAGGCGTTCAGGCTGCCAAGCATGGCCGCAGGCAGCGGATCTGCCGGGAAAAAAGCCAGGTTGAACTGAACGACGCCTTCCTGCAGCGTCATGGTGCGCCTGCTGAAGCGGGCACATGGGCATAGGCTTCAGCCGGAATAATGGAAAAATCAGTTTTCCCGGGCAGTTTCCAGTGCATTGCAATGGCAGCCGTGCCTTTTCGCTGAAAATACTGAATCATGACCGGGTACCAGCCTGGTTTGGGAATATCCAGCACCACTTTTGGCGATAAGCGGTCGGAATGGACATTCGGGTCCACCAGAATGGTTTTTTTGCAGAGTTCAACCCGGATGCCGTCATTGGATAATGCCATCATTTCATATTTTCCGGCTTCGGAAAATTTCAAAAAACCATTCATTTGAATGCCGATGCCCCGGCTGACACCGCTGTCAAAGACCATGTCTTCTTCGCCGAAACTGTGATTGAGAAACAGAATGGGCTTGCCTGTTTTTTCCGTTGTCGTTTTAGGGTCCAGTACCGGCATCTGATCAATATATCTGAAAAATTTATAGATGTAGATAGCTGACAGACCGGGCTTGAGCGCCTTGTCGTCTGATAGCTCCCTTTCCGGGACAAGGCCGCCGATCTCAGCGGATTCCGCGGCCACCGCCTGTCCCACTCCTGCCAGAAGCATTATCACGCTTATTAATAGGATCGACTTTCTAAGTTTCATAAATACTCCTTCTGCTTTTTATCAATCGCTGGAAACTGTCAGCATCATATCGGATTCCAATTAAAATCACAATGTCATGATTTGATGAAAATTCCTGGTCCGTGTGCAATACCCTGTCTTTACAGGCTGTAAAGAACATTGACAGATTTCAGGTTTCCCGACATCCATTCATTTAGGATGCGCCATGTTTTATCTTGCTAATATATATGGTTAAATGCCTTGTTGACCTGTTTTTGTTCAAGTGGCATGTGGATTGCTTTTGTGTTTATAATTGTGGCGTTTCGATATGAATCCACAGAGGTGAGCCATCCCTATGAAAAAATCTTTATATAGCAGCCTGAGAAGAAAAATCATTTCCCTGACACTGGCCGTATCGCTTGCCCCATTGATTCTGCTGGGTGCAACCATTTATTACCAGTTCGAAAAAATGTACAAAGAAAAAATTGAAGAGCAGATCAAATACCGTTCCCAGTCTCAGGCCGAGGCGGTTGACCGGTTTTTGAAAACCCGAATGGCCATTCTCGGTTCAATGGCCGATACGCATTCATTCTGGCAGATGACCGATGAAAATAACCTGTCTCAGCTCTTTCATATCATGAATCTGCGTCAGGGCAATTTTGTGGATCTCGGCGTGATTGACAATACCGGCCAGCACAGAGCCTATGTGGGGCCTTATGATATAAAAAAATTCAATTATTTTCACGAACCCTGGTTCGATGAAGTGATGAGCAAAGGGATTTACATCAGTAACGTATATACCGGCTACCGGAAACTGCCGCATTTTATCATTGCGGTTCGCCGGCAGGAAAATCAGCAGACCTGGATACTTCGCGCAACCATCGATTCTGAGGTCTTGGGCGAAATCGTCGGAGCCGCCCAGGTCGGAAAAACCGGGGACGCGTATATCGTCAATTCAGAAGGCATATTTCAGACACGGCCCCGATTTGACGGTGAAATCCTCTCCAAGTCGATGATCCATCCGTCCTTATTCGGCAGCGGTACGACGGTGATCACTGCCGACAGTAAAAATGGAAAACGCTCTCTTTACGCCGGAAGCTGGCTTAAAAACAACAAATGGCTTCTGGTTATCAGCCAGGAAATCTCCGATGAGATGGAAAACCTTTTTGCAACCCAATATATGGAGATATTTATTATCCTCTCCGGGGTGATGGCTATCATTCTGACAACCGTATTGACCACCCGGATGACCATTAACCGGCTGATTTCCAATGATGGCAAAATGAATGAGCTGAATGCCCAGCTGATGCAGTCGGATAAGCTGGCGGCCCTGGGGAAAATGGCTGCCGGTGTGGCCCATGAGATCAACAACCCGCTGGCCGTGATTCTGCAGAAGACCGGCTGGATGGAAGACCTTCTTCTTGAAGAAGATTTTCAGGGCAGCAGCAACCTTGAAGAGTTCAAGGTGTCCATCCGGAAAATCGAGGAGCATGTGGAACGGGCGCGAAAAGTGGTTCACAACATGCTGGGCTATGCACGAAAGATGGAGCCCCATCTGGAGGATGTGGACATCAACGATACCATCAATCAGACGATCAGTCTGCTTGAGAACTATGCAAGAAACAACAATATCGATATCCAGACCGATCTTTCTTCGCGCCTGCCCATCATTGCCAGTGACCAGGCCCAGTTGCAGCAGGTATTTCTGAATCTGATTTCAAATGCCATAGACGCCATTGGAAAGGACGGCCTGATTGAAATCACCAGCCGGATTTCCGGAGAGCAGCTTACCGTCAACATCAAAGATGACGGGCCGGGAATTCCGGAGGACAAGCAGAAGCGGATATTCGACCCATTTTTTACAACAAAGGAAGCCGGGAAAGGAACCGGCCTGGGGCTCTGGGTCAGTTACAGCATTATCGAAAAACTAGGCGGCAGAATCAGCCTGAAAAGCGAGGTCGGAAAAGGGGCACTTTTTACGGTTGAAATCCCGATCACGACGCCAGAAAAAAAATAATGGTGATGCAGCGGATCGGGTCTGAGCGGAAAATCTAATTTATATAAACATTCTCATTGAAAACACTCAGTATTGATGGTTTCACAAAAAGTCAAAAATCACACCATCTCGTCATTCCGGCGAAAGCCGGAATCCAGTGTTTTTCGGATAGTAGCTGGAAGACTGGACACCGGTTTTCACCGGGGTGACGGCTTTTTGCGAGATCATCAGCTTTGAGCATGGTGATTTTGGACATTGTTTTGAATTTCGGGTTTCGATATTCGTATATATGCTTTACGGACTTTCCATTCAGGCATTAGTTAAAAAATGATTGTCATGATACATTACTACAATACGGGGTGATTATGGAACGGTTCAAGGTTCTGGTAGTGGATGACGAGCAGGACTTTCTGGAGACACTGGTCAACCGGCTGGTGAAGCGGGACATTGATACCATCGGGGCATCCAGCGGAGAAGAAGCGTTAAAAACCATGAAAGACAACTTGTTTGATGCGGTCGTTCTGGATATTAAAATGCCCGGCGGGATGGATGGTATCGAAACCCTGCGAGAGATGAAAAAAATTCAGCCCCTTGCTGAAATTGTTTTGCTGACGGGTCATGGTTCGGTGGAAACCAGCATCGAAGGACTGAAACTGGGCGCCTTTGATTATCTGCTGAAGCCGATCAAACTGGAAGAGCTTCTGGTCAAGCTGTCTCTGGCGTTTGAAAAAAAAGATCTGCATTCACATAAGATTCGGAACATTAAGATCAAGGAATTGCAGCGGTAATGAAACCGTGATCCAGTATCCATAACCATTAAACAGGACGGCTCATGATAAGAAAAGATTCTTACCCCGTATTAACAGCTGAAGAAGCGGTTTCCTTCATTCAACACGGCAGCACGGTGGCATTCAGTGGATTTTCTCCGGCCGGCGCGGCAAAAGCAGTGCCGGTTGCGCTGGCCAATCGAGCAAAACAGGAGCATGAGAGAAATCGTCCGTTCAAACTGAGAATTCTAACCGGTGCATCCAGCGGTCAGAGTATCGATGATGAACTGGCCCGGGCTGACGCTGTCGCCTGGCGCGCGCCCTATCAGGGAGAGACCAGTTTAAGACAAAAAATCAATAGCGAGCAGGTTGAATATGTGGACATGCACCTTTCCCATCTTCCCCAGATGCTGGCATACGGGTTTTTGGGAAAGCTGGATGTTTCCGTTGTCGAAGCCACGGAAATCACCCGGGATGGCCGTGTATATTTGACCTCATCCATCGGCGCCTCTCCCACATTTTTAAAATATGCGGACAAGGTCATTATCGAGATCAACAAAAAACACTCCCACAGGCTCAGGGAAATGGCGGACATCGTCGTGATGCCGCCCCCGCCGCATCGTGACCCCATTCCGATTTACGAACCGATGACCCGGATCGGATGGCCTTATGCAGCGGTCAATCCGGAGAAAGTCCTGGGGATCGTCGTAAATGATGAGCCGGATCACGTTGGAGAATTGCCCCCGCCGGATGGGGTCAGTCATCTGATCGCCGCGCATGTGGTTAAATTTCTGTCCGATGAAATCACCGCCGGCCGCCTGCCGAAGAACCTGCTGCCGCTGCAGGCCGGCGTCGGCAGCGTGGCCAACGGGATGATGGCGGCTCTGGGAGAACATCCGGATATCCCGCCGTTCAGCATGTATTCGGAAGTGTTTCAGGATGCCATGGTGGACATCATGGCCAGCGGAAAGCTGATCGGTGCCAGTGCGACCAGTCTGACGGTTTCCTGGCCCAAATTGCAGGAAATTGTCGGGAACATGGATTTTTTTGCTCCCCGGATTGTGCTGCGGCCCCAGGAGATATCCAACCATCCGGGAATCATTCGCAGGCTGGGAGTCATCGCAATGAATACGGCGCTGGAAGCCGATATCTACGGCAATGTCAACTCCACCCATCTTTATGGCATGGATGTGATGAACGGCATCGGCGGAAGCGGCGAATTCACCCGAAACGGGTATCTGAGCCTGATGATGACGCCGTCCATTGCAAAAGGCGGAAAAATCTCCGCCATTGTTCCCATGTGCCCTCACATTGACCACAATGAGCATTCGGTCCAGGTGCTTGTCACGGAACAAGGCCTTGCAGACCTTCGCGGGCTGGGCCCCAAGCATCGGGCCGAAGCCATCATCCGAAACTGTGCGCACCCCATGTATCGGGACTATCTGAGCGCATACGTCCGTGATTCCCGCCATGGCCATATTCGACATGACCTGATCCGATGTTATGAACTTCACCGGAATCTCATGGACCATGGCGCCATGTTGTCATAAGGAAAACAGGCTGAAGCATGAAATCTGAAAAGGATGATTGGATGGAGAATTCATCGCTGGAATTGAAATTGCCGGCAGCCAACAACCTGGCAATTCACATACTGGAACAGACCCGCAAATACGGCGACAAGGTGGCCATGCGGTGTAAACGGGATGGCCGGTGGCAGGAAATCACGTGGCATGCGCTGGGCGAACAGCTGCATGCGGCGGCCAGGGCGCTTCTGGAGCTGGGCTTGAATGAAGGCGAGATGATCAGCATCTTCTCACCCAATATGCCGGAGTGCACCATCGCCGACGTTGCCTGCCTCAGCATCCGGGGGGTCCCGGTCTATATTTATCCCACCAATCCGGCCAGAACAGCCGAATATATCGTCAATGACTCCGAGTCCAAAATGATCTTTGTCGGCACCCAGGATCAGTATGACAAGGTCGTTTCGTTTGTTTCCGGGTCTTCATGCCTGAAGAAAATCATTGCTTTTCGAAAAGAAATCAACCTGAACGCACATCCGATGGCCATGTATTTTGATGATTTTCTGGATCTGGGACAAAGCTCATCCAAAGGTCCGGAAATTACCCGCCGGCTGGGGCGTGCTTCCAAGGACGATCTTCTGACGCTGATCTATACCTCCGGCACCACGGGCGAGCCAAAAGGCGTGATGCTGACCCATTCCAATATGTTTCACAGTGCGGCATCACACGACATTCGCCTTCTGGATCCAAATGACCTGGATGTTTCGCTGTGCTTTCTTCCCCTGTCCCATGTGTTTGAACGGGGATGGACGTATTATGTTCTGCACCGCGGCATGACCAACAACTACCTGGAAGATCCCAAAATGATCATTGAAGCCATTCAGGAAGTCAAGCCCACCATCATGTGCGCGGTGCCGCGATTCTATGAAAAAATCTACGCTGCGGTCTTCCACCGTTTAGAGGCTGCCTCTCCCCTGAAGAAACGGCTTTTCGAATGGGCGCTTGCCATCGGGGCCAGACGAAACGATTGCATCAAGGACGAGCAGCCGGTTCCCTTTTTTCTGGAAGCCCGGTATCGCCTTGCCGATGTGCTGGTCTTAAAGAAGATCCGGGATATCGTCGGCGGCAGAATTAAATTTTTTCCCTGTGCCGGCGCGCCGCTGTCTCAAACCATCGAAGCGTTTTTCTATGCTGCGGGCATTTTTGTCTGTTACGGGTATGGCCTGAGTGAAACAACGGCGACGGTGACCTGCCACGAACCCCGTCATTTCAAGTTCGGTCTGGTGGGAAAGCCCATGCCCGGTGTTCAGGTCAAAATATCCGCAAAAGGGGAAATCCTGGTCAAGGGCGGCACGGTCATGAAGGGATACTATAAAAAACCGGCTGAAACAGAAGACGTGTTTGAGAACGGGTGGTTCAAAACCGGTGACGCCGGAGAGTTTGATGACAATGGCGAGCTTCGCATCACAGACCGCATCAAGGATTTGATGAAAACCTCGGGCGGAAAATATATTGCGCCCCAGTATATCGAGTCGGTCATCGGCGGCGACCATTTTATTGAGCAGATTGCCGTAATCGGCGACAACCGGAAGTATGTTTCGGCGCTGATTGTGCCGGCCTTTGAGGTATTAGAGGAATATGCCGCAGCTCACCAGATCCAATGGACATGCCGGGAAGATTTGATCCAGCACCCTTCCGTTATCGCGCTTTTCCGCAGAAGAATCGAAGCGTGCTCGATTGATCTTGCCGGGCATGAAAAGATTATCCGGTTCACCTTGATGCCGGAAGAATTTTCGATTGCCGGCGGCGAGATTACCCCGACCATGAAAATCAAGCGCAAGAATGTGGTCAATAAATTTCAGGGGATTATCGACGGCATGTATTCATGACATGTTATTCTGTACCAGTTTTCTGTGCAAGTGCCTGGACCAATGCCTTTCCGGCTTCAAAGGCTTCTGCAAGATATTCCGGATGTTTCAGTACATCCCCTTCAAAGTCCAGTCCCCGATACAGAAGGGAATGCCAGAGTTCCGCATCCAGCACATCCAGAAAAAACTTTACCGTCAGCAGCGGACCTTCAAACAATTTTTTGCCTCGGGTTGCGCCCACGGAAATAAACAACCCCTTTCGTTTCGGCTCCCATTTCCCATACTGAATTTTATCGATCCAGTATTTTTTCACCCAGAGAGACTGGCATCGGTCCATGAATATTTTGGTATGGGCGCTGACGGTATAGAAAAAAATAGGGGATGCCAGCATGACGCCGTCAGAAGCCAGCAGGAGATCCTGGATCTTCTGGAAATCATCCTGAATGACGCAGCGGCCGGTTGACTTGCAGCCATAGATTTCCAGGCAGGGGGAGATCTTTAAATCCCGTAAAAACACTTCTTCAACATGCGCGCCTGCTTCTCTGGCGCCCTTGACTGCTTGCTTCAGCAGCAAATCGGTATTTCCGTCTGCCCGGGGGCTCCCGAAAATGGCGATGATATTCATTGCGATGTCTCCGTCTCGATATCCTGTCTGATTGAGGTTTTAAAATGAAGTTTTGAGAAATTCCGATAGTTGCCAAAAAAATGTTGAATTCTTGAAAAAAAACGTTAATAGAATAACCATATCATTTTTCAGTAAATGGATCAATTCATCCCATTCCCCTTTCTCTAAGGGCGGAAACGCGTTTCCTCTTCTGATGTTCTTTCTGTAATGAATTGCGGAGAACCCATGATACCCGCATTAAAAACAGAAAAGGCAAAATCCGGCTTCACCCTGTATGAAGTCATTGTGGTGATGGTGATTATTGCCGTTTTGTCTGCCATTTCAATTCTCAATTACTGGGCCTGGGTTCCAGGAATCCGTCTGAATGGCGCGGCGCGTCAGGTGATGAGCGATCTGGTTGCGGCGCGGATGGCTTCCGTCAAAGAAAACGACAGCGTTGCGGTATCGCCTGTGGGCAGCCACGCGTATGCAATCTCCGTTGGAAACGGTGCTGCGACCATCAAGAATTTGCAGGCGGAATACCCGGGAACGAATCTTAACTTTACCACCATCATATTCTCCTCGAGGGGGACAACTTCGCCCCGCACGGTAACATTGCAGAATTCCAGCGGCATCAAGAAGATTACTGTCGCGATTACCGGCCGGGTCAAGATAAATTAATGCTGCAGGGACTGATTTGCCGGAACGTAACCGCCGGTTTCAACCATCATCTTGGAGGTCGATGTGTGAAATGATTTGCCTGATGCGCCATATCAACAACACTCGGGGGTACAATCTGATAGAGGTGTTTATCGCCATGGGTGTGTTGTCGATTGTATTGCTGGGGATGGCCGGTCTGATAAACATTACCGTAAGCATCAACCGCAACAGCGCCGAAAAGACGATGGGGATTACCCTGGCTCAGGATAAAATCGAGGAAACGATTGCAAAGGGGTATGGTAAACTGCCTGCAGCGGATCAGACCGTTACCGAAGCCTATGGCGATATGGCGAATTATCTGCCATACAGGCGTATTACCGACATCAAGATCAACAAACCGGATACGGATATCAAACTCATCACGGTGGATGTCTACTGGAACAACGATACCCGGCGGGTCCGGCTCCAGTCCCTGATATCCGATACCGGCCCGGAATTTCAGTAGGCAATCTCCGTCACATTATTCTTCAATATTTTCGTATGAAGGCAGATATCCGGAGGCAACCCGAATGCCGAATGTTTCCGTCAACTCCTCACGCGGGCTGACGCTGATTGAATTGATGATCGCCTTATCAATCGGGATGGTCGTTCTGGGGGCGCTCACCTCAACATTTATCCTCCAGAGAAAAGCATACCGCATGCAGGAACAGGTCATTGAGATGACGCAGATCGCAAGGGCTGCAATGGATATGATCGGCCGGGAAGTGCGCATGGCCGGATATTTCGATTCCGCAAATCCCATGCAGCGCGTCAATTCCGCCGATCCCCGTTTTGTGGGTATCCCTGTGGCAATTTCCCGCCTGGAAATTCTCTCGGATCTGACCGGAGACGGGGATACCGACGATGTGAATGAGCATATCATCTATACTTTTGATTCCCCCAACCGGATGATTCGAAGAAATACCGGCGGCGGGGCTCAGCCTTTTGCGGAAAACATTCAAGCCTTTTCATTCATGTATTTGGACGCGAATGGTAACCCGGCGCCAACCGATGCCGCGATACGAAAAATCAGAATCTCCATTACCGCAAGAACGATTCAATCCGATGCCCTTCATCCGGAAAAGGGCGCCGGAACGCTGACACTTGTGGAAGACGTCTTCCCCCGTAATCTGGGGTTGCGGTAACGGGCCCCGACCAGAAAGGACCTTGCTTGAACCTTAAGGTAAAATCGGATAATGATCGTGGGGTGGTACTGTTTACGGCCATGATGTTCGTTTTGATAATGTCCATCATCGGCGCAGTGGCCTACGTGATTACGGCGAACGACTCGGCGACTGCTGTAAATCTTGAAGTTTCCAGAAAGGCATTTTACAGCGCCGATGCAGGGGCGCAGTATACGCTTGCCTGGATTCAAAAAGCACTGAAGGCAAACACAATGGTGCTTCCTCAAACGGATGGGGCCGCTGTATCCCTGTCATCCTGCTTAATGCAGGCAGACCCGGACATCACCGATATTCGATTCGAATGCCTGCCGACAGACGCGCCCGTTTTAACCCGAATCGCCAAAAACGAGTACCAGTTCACGGTTCGTGGTTATGGGGCAAAAAATGCGGATGCAGACATCCGCGTTACCTTTAAAAACCGTTCCGCCCTCAGATTCGGGGCATTTGGCGATCAGGGGTTTACCGCGCCGGCGTATTTTAATTTTTATGGTTATGACAGCTCCGTCACATTGACGCCGGGCGGGGATGACGGGACAAATTCGTGTGATATCGGCTCCAACCAGAGCGTGAATTTATCAGATAACACCGAAGTATACGGGCATATCGGGCTTGGCGGCAATGGAACGGTGGATGCGGTCTATAATCCATCCGGAAGCCCTGAGCCACAGATCCACGGGGAAGGCGATGCCGTCCGGACTCTCGGGCGGGTGGATCCAGACCCCTTGGGGGTTTCCACCGGCGTTTATGCGCAAAAATTTAATTATTTTCGTGTGTTCAGTGATAACGGTATCATTCCGTCAGACCTGTTGCTTGAAACCGGCCAAACCGTGACGTTGAGCGGAAGACCCGGCGGCGCCAACTACTATTTTACGAAAATTGAATTGAAGAGCGGTGCGGCCATGACGATCGACACTTCTGCAGGGCCGGTTACTATTTATCTGTCCGGAGAATTGAACGGAAAAAACGGGATGATCACCCATGCAGGCGGTGATCCCAAGAAGTTCGCCATTTTTTCAGACACCGCCGCGCCAGTATCATTATCGACTGCAAGCGCCTTTTATGGCGTTATCTATGCCCCGTATGCCTCCCTTGAAATAAATAACCACGAAGCGCTGTACGGCGCTATTCTTGCCGGAGCGGTTGAAGTGAAAAACGCCGGAAATTTTTATTTTGACAGGGCGCTGAAAGACAAATATTTGACACAGGATGTGGTCATGTCGTCATGGGTCGATGTTCGGAGATAGCAGCCCACCTCCCTCACTAAAGCCCGTTTAAGACCACCGCTGACAATCGGTTGACATCCAACTCAGAAAAGGTCTATATTAAACATCAAAAATGGTATCAATATCTATGCATAACCTGACAGGAGGCTTAATGAATACTGTCCTGGCAAATATCACAGTAAGTGTTACCGAGCTCAAGCGCAATTTTGCCGGCATTCTCAAGGACGCTGATAACAGTCCGGTAGCAATCCTCAATCACAATCGACCAGAGGCTTATCTGTTGCCTGCATCCCATTACGAACAGCTGATGGCTTACATAGAGGACATGGAAGACGCTGCGCTGGTGTGTGAACGTGGCAATGGCCCATTCGTCGAGGTCGATTTGGATGAGCTATAAGCTGCGCTTTCATGAACTCGCCCTTGATGAATGGCGCAAAATAGATGGCAGCGTGCGAGAACCATTAAAGAAAAAACTTGCTGAACGCTTGAAAAGCCCTCGTATTCCCTCTGCGGCTCTATCAGGTATGTCGAATTGCTACAAAATCAAAATGCGAAACACAGGGTATCGGTTGGTGTATCGCGTTGATGATGATATGGCGTTTGTGACAGTTATCGCCATAGGCAAGCGTGATAATCTTAAAGTGTATGACAAAGCAAAAACACGGTTGTGATGTCATCTCCGCTTCTTATCATTGAGTTTATAAAAATAGTCAAAGGAAGTTTATATGGCATTGATAAGAGTCAATCTTTCCCTTGAAAAAGAAGTTTGGATGTGCCTTTGATGCATTGGCTCCTAAAAGGAGTAAAAGTCGGATTATCAATCAGTTATTGAAGCAGGAAATTGATAAGTTGAACCATCAAAGAGAAATGGAAGTACTGGCTTCCGCTTTTAAACAGGCCGCAAATGACAAAAAACGAAAAGAATCCCTTAAAGAATGGGAAAATATAGATTGCCCCGATTACTTCCATAATCGGAAAGTTGTATCCTTTTGAAATTTTTCTTAAAGCAGGCATTGGTGGCCTGGAATATGATTCAAAAATGATGCTGGATCAAATTCGAAGCATTGATAAACAAAGATTCATCAGAAAGCTGGGCTGTGTCGACAAGTTGCTTTTAGTCGAAGCTTGCACAATTGCCCAAAAATTAATTGCAGTAAGATAATAACCGAGGATGGAAATTGACATTCAAACCGCTGTGATGGTTGCCAAATCATCTCAAAAAGAACACAGATCATCCCCGCGCCAATAAAGCTCCCCCACGATAAGTAATCCTGGAAACTCGATTCCCCTGCAACAAGCAGGCAAGATGCCAGCGCTGCCAGATGCAAATATAGTCGCAAAACTATAGATGCGAATCCTGCATATGCCAACAAGACAACCAAACAGCTTGCCGGAGACGTCCCAAGACGTTGCCGAATTCTTAGAGAGCTTGGCCTGATTCGTAAGCTTCTTAAACAAAATCGCTATCGCGTTACTTTGAGAGACTTTCAAATTGCGAAATCGATCCTGGTTGTATTCACTGCATCTATCTATAAGCTTACAAAAATTGCTCCGCAAAAATGCTCTTTTTTCGAGTAGATAAATGTGATTCAGGCATATTTCGAAGAAATTAGAAAACTAGGAGATACCGGAATAATGTTTCCTGAAAAATGTCAAGATTAGAACAAATTATGTTCCAAAGCACAGAATAGCTTTGTCATGTTATTGGGGTGTTTACCAAAGCAGATATGAAAATAGTTTGAATTCTGCCACCTGGATATTTTCAAAATAGCTATAATTATAAGATATTTTAATTAAATCTGCACAAATAGGACCTGTTTTAATAATTAATCCGGCATTGATCTATAATTATGGCATGATATTTGCAATAAAATAATGCAATTTCAAGGAGAAAACAATGAAACGACAAGCCGGTTTTTCGCTTATTGAGCTGATGACTGTTATTGCCATTATTGGTATTCTTGCCGCAATTGCCACGCCCAACGTTTTTACCTGGGTGGCCAACCAGAGATTTAACAGCGCGGTCCGGGATGTTGAGGCCTCTGTCCAGTCCATGCGATTGTTTGCAGTAAAACAAAACGCCCAGGCGACCATAACATTTACCAACGGCGCAAACACCTATCAGACCGATAAATGGAAACGCGGTTTGGGTAGCGGGACTGCTGCGCACGAGATAAAAACCCAGACGCTGCCGAGCGGAGTGACGGTTTCTTCGAATTTTGCCGGCGGCGAGTTGATATTTAACAGTCAAGGGAATGGCCACCACGGCCGGAACAATAACCGTCACACGGGCACGGGAAATCCCTTAATATCATTGTCTCCTTAAATGGAAGCGCCAAGATTGGATAAATTTTACTATATTTCTTAGAGTTGGAAGACAAATCATGTCAAAAAACAGTGGATTCTCACTCATCGAACTTCTGGTCGCGATGGCGATTCGTGCAATTGTCATGGCAGCCATTTTTTTGGCATACAAAGTCCAGGTGACAGGCAAAATCAGTCAGGAAAACACCCTCGACATGAACCAGGGTACCCGCGCCGGTCTCGAGCTGATGGCTTCCGATTTACGGATTGCCGGTTGTGATCCCACCGGAAACGCGGCTGCCGGATTTAAAACCGCGACTTCCACAGCTTTAGAAGTTACCATGGATATCAGCGGCGGGGGAAATACCGGAAATGAATTTGACGGCGTCATCAATCAACCAGGTGAAGACGTCCGGTACACTTTAACCGCCGGCAATATTATGCGGGAAAGAGTCGGCACCGACCCGGCAGGAGGGTTCCCGCTGGTCAGCAATGTGGATGCGCTGAATTTTGTTTATCTGGATAAGAACAATGCCCCAACGGCGGATTTAACAGCCATCAAAAGCGTTCAAGTCTCTATCGTGATCCATTCGCCGAAGCGCAGGATTGACGCCCAACCTATACGAACAATAATTCTTATCTCAACCAGCAGGGGACTCAAATTTTAGCGCCTCCGAACGACACATTACGCCGGATCGAGTTGTCTACAACCGTCCAGTGCCGGAATATGGGCGGATATTAAACATAAAGGACAATGCTATGAACTACAGGCCGGTTAATCGCATGAACGATCAGGCAGGGTTCACCCTTATCGAGGTGCTCATCGCATTAGCTGTTTTTTCCATCGGATTCATGGCGGTCGGTGCGCTGCAAACAAAAGCGCTGACAACAGTGACGTCTTCACAAACGAAGACCCTCGGCATGCAAGCCTTAAACGCACAGGTTGAACTGCTGAAGCAGACGCCGTTGTATGCGACCGATATCTGGCGTGGGGGGCTTTTGTCATGTCCGGTTTATTTGCTGCGCCGGTTCCAGTGGTAAACGGTGAATTTACGGTTTCCTGGCTCACCAGTAATCCGCGAACGATTCCAAACAGATGGACGCTTGCGCCCGCCAATCTTGTGATTTCCCAAGATGTAACGGTTACCCTTGCCAGGACTGCGGAACCAGGTAAAATCCTTAATACCGTGGAGTTTGTCAAATACTGGGTAACTGACAATTAATTAAAAGCTTTATTTTTAAAAGAAAATATAGGGACCTTGCATGCGACATTTATTTTTGACAGCCTGGCGCAAAATAAGAAAACAGATTGAAAGACCGCTGCAAAATCAGGACGGTTCGGTGATTCTGGTTGCCTTGATACTCCTTTTGGCCATGAGCATCATCGGGTTTTCAGCAGGCCAAACGTCGATATCAGAATCCTACATTCTCCGCAACACGGCCATTCATACCCAGAACATCAGTCTTTTGGAGTCTGCTGCGTTATCGTTAGCCGAAAGGGTGCTCATTGATATCCCTGATCCGGCGGCGCCCTTCCTGTCGCAAAGTTCATCCATTCGGGAATCTTATATCATCAGAACGGCGGACTGGAATGACCCGGGACTAAATGACGGTATCAGCTTAAATGACGTCTGGTATAATGCCGGCGCAGGCGGCGCCGGCCGGGTGCTGTCATCAGCAGATGGGACCACGTTTCCGCAATGGGTAGCGCCCGCGCAATGGGTACCCCCCGTGGGGACGCCCGATTCCAATTGCCTCAATAATTTATCATTGATTTATAATACCAGAGGGGAGGCGCCGGCCATCGCCCCGATGCGAGTGGCGCTTGTCGGCTGGGTGTCAGCCCCGGGAAGTTCCCTGAAAGGCACCAAAGCCACGCCAAAAGTAGGCACGGTGATGGCTGAGTATGTTTCTCCCGATAACGGCATGATGCGGCTGGTAGTTGGTATTCGACGCGAGTTTTGAACTTATTAAAAGGCAGGTAAAATATGAGGTTGGAATCAATTCGTCGTCTTAGATGCGCCCGGTTGTTTGCATGGGCATTATGCTATACCTTGATATTTACCGGCAGCGGTCCAGCATGGGCGGGGGTCTGCAGCACGGCGGACCTGGCCGATGTTCCCCTGGAGCTGATGAACGGCAGCGTGAAAGTGCCGTCGATTCTGATGATTTCCCTGGATAATTCGGATACCATGGATTACGATGTCATGACCAATGCAAATACCGCCACAAATGGATTTACCATCGGCGGAACTGAGTACGATTATGTGTTCACCGGCGCAAATGCTACCGGTGGTACCGCCATAGAAGGGGTTGCCGCGGTCAGAAATGCCTGGCAGTCCCAGTGCCACTTGTATAATAAGATGTTTTTCAATCCTTCTGTGACCTATACGCCGTGGCCGACCGTTGCCGGAATGGGTTTTACCGAAACCGACTCGAACGTGAATACCCCGAAGTGGGACCCCCGAAACGGGGGCAGCGGCTCATACGACTTGACACAGCCCTGGGGGGGAACAGGGGCGACGATACAATATACAACAACAGGTACTGCCGACCCAACGGTCATTATAAATCTTTCCAACTTCAATCCTGGATCTGGTACCTGGGTGTCAGGCACCTATACTTACCCCCAGGACCCCTCTTACAATGCCGGCTATTATACGACTGGCACGTATGCAGCCGGCAGTACCGCCATCGATTTTACATTTACCGCGTCGAATCAGGTCACGTCAGGTATTAACAGTTCAGTTGACTATGACGTGTATGCCAGGTGGCCGCCATCAGGTTGCGGCGCCGCTGTCACCTATCAAATCGCCAATGCGGGGACCGTTCTCTTTATCGGGTCCATAAACCAAAGCACGCCAACCAATGGGAGCTGGGTGCAACTGAATCCCGCAACCACCCCCTACAAATTTACGAGCGGCACGGCAACAGCTTCGGTGAGCCAGACCTATCCAGTTGCAAAAAATAAATCATTTACCTTCGGTTGTTCCGCCACGAACCCGATGTACGCGGCCCAAGTTAAATTTGTGCCGCGAGGACCAAGCTACACCCTCACCCGCCGGCATTTTTATATGGTCAGCACGGACGCTGGTACCAGCGGGGTCCCCTACCTGATAGACATTAACGATGCGAATACCGCCCATTTTTTCAAGCTCGTCGACGCCAACACCAATGGCATTGGCGACCCCGGCGAATACCAGATGGTCACATATGCCGAACTGCCGTCGAATGTCAAGGCGCTAATCCCCGCGCCTGCGGCCAACGCGTATTCGACCCTGCTCCAGAGTTATGCCAACTGGGTGACCTATGGCCGCAAACGCATATCCGCTGCCATAAATGCCGTGGCGATGCTGGTCACGGGCAGTTCATTCACCAATATGCTGGTGGGCATGCTGACCAGCCCCCCGAGCAGCCAGACGGGTAAAATCGGACCCGTATGGATCAAAACGACGTTCAACAGTATTTACTATGACATGACCGCAAATTTTTTAACAAGCCTCTATACCCTCCCCGATCCCCATTCAAACCGCGGGTTTTCCGAGGACATCACGGATCTTGGTGATTACATTAAGAAAAACGGTGGCACAATTGCCAACAACAACGACAAAGTTTATATCACCACTCCGGGGTATGCCAGCAAAACCACCTATCCTTATTTTCTTGAAAAATATGGCGGAAGCTGCCAGGCAGCCTATGCCCTGATGATTACAGACGGCGCCAGCCCGAGTACTGCAAGCATCAAGAATTATGACGGCGGGGCGATAATCGGCTGCGGGCCTTATAACTGCGGCATATTCGGCGACAGCTTTGAGAAGACGGCCGCGGACGGCGCCATGCAATTTTATGCGGCGGATTTGAACGCCAGTTTAAGCAATAATGTGCCCACCAATTATATTGACAAAAACTCCATGCAGCACATGGTTACTTACGCGTTGACCTTTGGTGCGAGCGGTCCGCTGTATAAAGCCAATCCCACTTTTAATGCGCTTGTCTGCAGCAACTCCGGGGAATACCTGCATGGCGGGCGCTACATGCCCGACATGGACGAACCCCGGAAGCGGCGGCAGCGTTCTGGATGACCTCTGGCATGCCACGGTCAACGGCCGGGGATTATTCATGTATGCGGACAATCCCCAGCAACTGCTGCAGCAACTGCTGTTGATCAAGGCCGATATTGACCGCCGGACGGGAACAGCCGCCGCGGTCACCACGAACTCGGTCCAGCGACAGGTCGGCACCAAGATTTACCAGGGAATGTATAACTCCGAAACCTGGTGGGGCGATCTGATTGCCATGCCCATGGATGTGGCAACCGGCGGGGTCGGCATACAGCAATGGTCGGCCAGGGATCAGTTGACGCCAAAGATTATACCACCCGGAAAGTATTCACCGCCTATGCAGGAGCGGGGGATGGACGTTTAACACCACAAACGCCGGCCACTATTCGCTCGCAGCCGATCAGGTGAACTATATCCTGGGCGATGATTCCAATGAACAACCCAGTGCGGCATTTTCCGGAAGCGGCTTTATAAAGATGCCAACAATGTGGTGCATCATTATAAACTCGGTGATATCGCTCACTCCGAGACCGTATTATTATAACGGAGTGGTTTATATCGGCGCCAATGACGGCATGCTGCACGCATTTGATTCGGAAACCGGAAACGAATTGTTCGCCTATATCCCGAGCGGTTCAGAACAACCTGTGGCAGCTGACTGACCCTGGTTTTGCGAATAGCCACATCATGTATGTCGACGGCTCCCCTAGTGTTTCGACGAATCTGGCCGGCGACCGTGACGTATCTGGCCTGCGGACTCGGCAAGGGCGGCAAAGGGGTTTTCTGCCTGAAGGTCGATAAAGCAGAAAGCTCGTCAGTTTCCGCATCGGATATTTTTAACTGGGAATATAATGCGCAAAATCATCCAGCGGATACCGAACTGGGGTATGTCTACGGTCAGGCATATGTGGCCCGGACTAACAGCGGGCAGACGGTGGTGATTTTCGGCAACGGGTATGCAAGCACGTCCCAAAAGTCAGCTCTGTATATTCTGAACGCCGTTAACGGGCAGGTAATCAGGAAATTTGATACCGGTCGTTGTCAGGCTGCAACGGGATGTCTTCGCCGGCGTTGATCGATTATAATGCCGATGGTATCATCGATTATGTCTATGCCGGGGATTTAAAGGGCAATCTCTGGAAATTTGACCTGACAAGCAGCAATTCGGGTAACTGGACTATTTCTTATGGCGGAAATCCCCTGTTTATGGCATGGGATGCTACCGGCAACCCTCAACCGATCACAAGCGAACCCGATGTCATGCGGCAGTGTAAGACAACGCTCACCGGCACAAATGTGCTTTTCGGCACCGGTCAATATTTAGGCGTTCCGGATTTGAGCAGTAGCCAATCTCAGGCCATCTACGGCATTTACGACTGGGCGTTTGATTTGCAGGCGGCATCTGTTAGTCCGGCGAGTTACTACCTGGGTCATTTTATGCCCGGCGGCGCGCTCTCACATGTTCCGATCCCTGCGGGAGCTTCCGCCAAGCCCAAGCTGCTGGAGCAGACCTTGGTGGAAGATGCCGACAATTACAGACTGCTGTCCAGCAACGCGATGACTTATTACGATCCCCACGTTGCCTCTCAGACGTGGCAAACCTATGTGGGATGGTATTTTTTGTTGCCGGGGGCATCCGAGCGCGTGGTTCAGGACGTTCTTATCCGTGACAAAATTGTGTATGTTGTTTCCAATACCCTCAATGCATCATTGTGCTCAGGCGGCGGCGGAAGTTATATTTATGCACTTGATGCCTGCAACGGCGGGACTTCGGGTGCTCCGCAGTTTGAAATTAGCGGTGACAACGTGCTCGATTCAAACGACAATGCGGTGTTTAGCACCCCCGCTCCGCCAACCGCAATGTATTTTGATACAACAATGTATGCCCCGTTTGCTCTGGATAACTTTTTATACATTCCTGATACGTTTGGCAATCTCAATGGCATACAGATAAAATCCAAACCGTCCGGGATGTATTACTGGCGGATAATAGAATAAACGTGTTTCATGTTCTCCCGCATTTGGCGGGGGAACAAGAATAAACGATTTGGGAGAGCGTAAATGAATCGATCTGTATGGATACTTATCTGTGCGTTGCTGTTCATGACGACGCAAGCCGGTATGGCCGGAGAAATTTACAAGTACACGGATAAAAGCGGCAACCGGATATTTACGGATGATATTTCAAAGGTTCCCAAAGAACGCCAAGCGGAAATGAAAACGATTCAATCCATTGATTCAGCCCCCTCAGTGGTAACTCAAGACCAAACGAGTGCTCTTGAGTCTTCCCGGCAGCCGGATTCAATATCTACGGAAGGCGCGCGGACGCCTTCAGATGAAACCACAGGCGAAACCGGACAGGACGGTCAAACGAAGAACACGTCTTTGGTGCCGGACCAATCAAAATCTCAGGAAGCGCTGAAAGCATCGGAATACCAGACTTTGAGAGACCAGTTTGAAAAGGAAAAAAAGCGATTAGATCAGCAGGCGATCCAGTTGCAAACGGAGAAGGAACAGTTAAGCGATACAGATTTGAAAAACATGACCAAAAAGGAGATAGATGAGTTAGAGGAAAAGCAAACAAATTTAAATGCTCGAATCGACCAGTTAAAAATTGATCAAAGCCAATTATTAGAACGGGTGCGCCAGTTTAATGAACGCATCAAAATCAGGCAGACGGGAAAACCGGAACAAACCAACAATTCGTCCCCGAATACGTGATCCAAGGTTCATCTGCGAAGGGATGGCCGGTAAAATTCGCGTCGATAGGCGGACGCTTTTGACACCGGCCTGAAAAAGCAACTGGCTCCGCCGCCTCAACCTCCCAAACTATTATCCCCTTAAGCCCGGCCTGACGCCACAAAAATCAGCTGCACTGCATTACTCATCCGAATCCGCAAGCTTCTATCTATTCTCGAGTGTTTATGAGAGATTGTCATCAATCTCATTTCAGCTTGATTTTTCTCTTTATGTTGTGTTACACGTAAATTACGTGTAATAAGGAGGTTGTACCTTGAAACAAAATATTACCATCAGTCTTGATAAGGATCTGATCCAGGCCGGTAAGGTGATCGCCGCACAGCAGGGGACTTCACTGAATCGAATGTTACGTATGGAACTGGAAAGAATCATCCGGAATTTGAGGCAATACGACATGGCGAAACAGAGGGCTATCGCTGCAATGAAGAAAGGCTTTCATTCAGGGACGGCCTGCTACCCTTCCAGGGACGAGCTTCATGAACGATAGAATATTTGTGGATACCAATATTCTCGTTTATGCATATGACTTGAGCGCCGGGGAGCGCCATGACAGGGCATCCGCCATCATCATCGGTCTTTGGGAAGCGGAAACAGGGGTTGTCAGCACTCAGGTTCTTCAGGAATTTTATGTAACCATCACATACAAAATCAAGCTTCCGTTAAATCCTGCTGAAGCGCGGGAAATTATCCGGAACTACCTTGCCTGGCCTGTTCAGGTCAATGATCCGGAGATGACGCTTCTGGCTTCTGAAATACAAGAAAAGTACAGAATCTCTTTTTGGGACGCGCTGATCGTGGCGGCTGCCCTTCGGCTGCAGGCAAATAAAATAATCACGGAAGACCTGAATCACGGCCAGATCATCGAGAGCATCCTGGTTGAAAATCCGTTTGTGTGAAAATACTTCGGCAGAAAAGAGGTTTGTCATGAAGAAGAACTGTAGAAGTGCCGCATTTCCCTGCAGGGTATGTAATTTATGACCCTATTGCCGCAGCATAGCCTGACATCCCCCGATGATATCCTGAAAGCGTTGCTGGCCAAAGGGGCTATCTCCGAGAATAATGCCAGGGAAATACGCCGGCATTATGATAACCTCCTGCATAAACTTGAGAAAAAACGGTCCTTGTCCGCCAAGGGAAGCCCGCAGAAAGACAGCGCGCCCCTGACCGCTATCGATGTGCTGGCCTCCTTGAACCTTACCCGCGCGGATTCTCCTTCCCGCCTTCTGGATGAAGATACCCTGTGCCGGATTATGGCCGCCGAGTGGCGGATTCCCTATCGAAAAATCGACCCCTTAAAACTGGATTTAAATCAGGTGACAACGACCATTCCCCTGTCGTTTGCTTTCAAAAACCTGATGCTGCCGCTCTCCATACAGAACAATACCCTGACGGTCGCAATGGCCAATCCCTTTGATCATGAAGCCGTCAATGATATTGCCCGTGCCAGCCAGATGAAGGTGGAGGTGGTTTTCAGCTCCCGGTCGGATATCATCAAGTACATCAGTGAATTTTACGGATTCAGACATTTCATTTCGGAAGCCGAAAACCGTTTTGGCGATGCCGGTGTTGATCTGAGCAATCTGGAGCAGTATGTCCGGTTGAAATCCTCGGACGAAGTCCCATCCAATGATCAGCATATTATCAATGCCGTTAATCACCTGTTCACCTATGCGATGGATCAGCGGGCAAGCGATATTCACATCGAACCCAAACGGGAAGTCAGCCTGGTCCGGATGCGGATAGATGGTCTGCTTCACACCATTTACCGGCTTCCCCGGAATGTGCATCCGGCGATAGTCAGCCGCATAAAAAACCTCTCCCGCATGGATATGTCCGAGAAGCGGCGGCCCCAGGACGGCAGAATCAAGACCAACAAGGCAGGGGTTGAGGTTGAAATCCGGATTTCAACGATTCCGGTTGCTTTCGGCGAAAAAGTGGTCATGCGCGTGATGGATCCGGACATTCTGTTTCAGGATCTGGATAAACTGGGGTTCAGCGCGACGGATTTGATCCGCTACAACCATTTTATCAAGCTGCCGCACGGGATTGTGCTGGTCTGCGGCCCCACGGGAAGCGGCAAATCCACGACGCTCTATTCCACCCTCAAGGAACTGTCTTCTCCCACCATCAACATTACCACCATCGAAGACCCCATAGAAATGGTGCATGAGGATTTCAACCAGATTGCGGTGCAGCCTGCGATCGGGATCACGTTTGCAACGATTTTACGCAATATCCTGAGGCAGGACCCGGACATCATCATGGTCGGAGAGATGCGGGATCTTGAAACCGCCCAGAATGCCATTCAGGCAGCGCTTACCGGGCATCTGGTCCTTTCTACCATTCACACCAACGATGCGCCATCGACCGTTATCCGGCTGCTGGATCTTGGCGTGCCGGCGTTTCTGATTCAGGCAACGCTGGTGGGAATACTGTCCCAGCGGCTGGTTCGAAAAATATGCCCCCACTGTAAGGAAGCCTTTGACATGGAGGCGGCAGAGCTGCTGCAAATGGGTCTTGCCACCCACCGGACCGGAGCCGTCCGGTTGTTTCGCGGAAAGGGCTGTGATCGCTGCAGGGGAACCGGTTATCATGGAAGGGGCGCCATTTATGAGGTTCTGGCGTATTCCGAGGCGATGAAACGTCTGACAACCAGCCATGTGGATCTGGATGTCCTGAGGCATGAAGCCATTTCACAGGGCATGATCTCCCTTCGGGAGAACGCCGTCATAAAGCTTCTGGGAGGTGAAACCACCTATCAGGAAGTCCTGAGGGTCACCTGGGAGCAGATGTGATATCGGCACTGAATGTTCAGGGGCCAATCGCCATGCGATCAAATTCCGCATGGTAATCGGGAACCTGCGGCAGCGGATCTTTCTTGTCCTGCAGGGATTTCAGGAGGCGCTCCGGCGTAGACAGCATGCGTTCTATATATCCAAGTGCGCTTTTGTCCATGTTTTTTAAGGGGACATTTTCTATCCGCGGGTGTGACAGCGAACCCGTAACTTCCAGTGAATACTCGATAAGGGAGTTGTTGTTTCCCGTTAGAATGTTTCCGATCAACGGGATCCTGCTGACAATGCTGTCCATTATTTTCAGGGGCTGAAGTCCGATCCGCATCTGGATACGATTGCTGTTCAGGTCGATAGTTCCGGCTCCCGAAGCGTTTATCGCAGGGCTTAGAAACACCAGATTCCGCACCAGAATCTTTCCTTTGTCGATTTCAATCTCTCCATCGATCCGGTCAAAATACAGCCGTCCGTTCTGGAAACCCGGGGAGCCCGGCTTGAAAATTTGATCCAGGCTGATCAAGGACAACGCATACAGAATCGGATCGGTTTGATGTATCCAGCCTTTTTCCACAAGCAGTCTGGCATGGCCGTTCAATCCGGAAAATTCGCCGGTGCCGTCCGATTGGTTCAGCGTCAGCACGCCTTCCAATGAAACACTGCCATCCAGCAGATCGGCGCCGGATTTGACAAGTTCAAACAGGTTTTGGGCCGGTTCCTGAACAATGTGAATGTGGTTGATCCAGTGCATACCTGCTTCGGAATGGTAAGCCTGACGACCCTTGAACCGCAGATACCCCTTGCCCACGTCGATTTTGGCAGGATCAAGGGTGACACCGGCGTCATCCAGCATACCTTCCGCAACCAGCGGCCCGTAAATCCATTTGCCAACCGACGCATGCGGCAGCGCCAATGCGATCAGTTCCCCTACATCCGCCCGGGTGGCGGATCTTGCGGACAGATGCCGCATGTTGCCGTCGATGGAGCCGGTGGTCTGAAATTGGGATTTTCCCCAGAGGCCGCGGCCGGAAAACTGGAATGACTGATCGGATTTTGAGTCGATTGTGGCGTTTTCAATCGTCAACGGCAGTCGCAAAAGCGGGTGAGTCACCTGGATGGATTGCATCGATATGGCGCTGGCGGTAATTTTTGGAAAAGGCCGCCCGGTTTCATACTCCGCTGAAATATGGACGGTTGCGGTGCCGTCAATCGCCTGTAATTCCTGGAGTTGTTGTTGAACATCAACGGGGAGCCACGGCAGGGTTTTAAGATGATTCACATCCGATACGGCAAGGTTTGCGTCTGTCTTGATCAGATAGCGCAGTGCGGTCCGCATAGGTATCGGGGATGGTGATGGATGCATTTTGAAAAGAAGACTGCCAAAGGCGGCCGGAAAGGCCTTCCAGTGAAAACATGCCGCCCTTCAGGTTCAAGGTGCAGGAAACATCGCGAATCTCCGGAGCGTTTCTGACGGGGTGCTGGAACACCAGGTTGCGTAAGGTCAAATTTCAGACCCAGAACGCTTGCATGTTCCGGTTGATTCAGGGTTTGGATCTCTTGCAGATTGCCCCTTAACGAAAACGAATCCACCCGGATGTCGCCTTGCCGGATCGCTGGAAGCAGTGCATGGCTGATCCACCCGGGAAGCAGCGGCGTCGGCAGCAGGGTTTTGAAGGTGTCGATTGTCATAAACGGGGCTGGTAACGGTCAGATCCAGATAGGGGGATGCAGTGGGGTTGAGCTGAATATGGCCATTTGCTGACAGAGACGTCTCGGGAGTGATGATTTTCAAGGAGGAAATCTGCAGCCGCCGCGTGTTCAGGGTGTAATCGCCCTGACATATGGCCTGAACACGCGGGTTAGATACCCCATCACCTGAATGCTGCCGGCAGCAGCCCCGATTCAATCAGTTCCCTGACATCCGCCTGAAAAGCTCGCCCTTGCGGAAACGCTTACCCGTTTGCTGCCGGCCGCGCCCTGAATCTCAAAATCGGTCTTTCCCCAGAGGCCGCGGCCGGAAAATTTCAGCGGTTGACCGGCCGCAGATTCGATTGAAGCGGTTTCAATCGTCAGCGGCAGCCGCAAGAAGGGGTGGGTCACCTGGACGGATTGCATCGAAACGGTGCCTGGTGATGATTTCCGGAAAATGCCTGGCCGGTTTCATATGCTGCTGAAATATGGATGGTTGCGGTGCCGTCAATCACCTGCAATCCCTGGAGTTTCTGTTGAAGCATCTGCAGGGAGCCACGGCAGGGTTTTAAGATGATTCACATCCGATACGGTAAGGCTTGCGTCGGTCTCGATCAGATATTGCAGGCGGTCCGCATAGGTATCGGGAATGGTGATGGACGCATTTTGAAAAGAAGACTGCCAAAGGTTTCCGGAAAGGCCATCCAGTGAAAACACGCCCCCCTCCAGGTTCAATGCGCATGAGACATCCCGAATCTCCGGAGCGTTTTTGACAGGGTGCTGCAACACGATCTTGCGGAAAGTCAGTTTCAGGCCCAGGACACTTGCATGTTCCGGCTGATTCAGGGTTTGGATCTCTTGAAGATTGCCCCGTAACGAAAACTTATCAATTCGGATGTCGCCTTGCTGAATCGCCGGGAGCAGTTCATGGTCGATCCATTCGGGAAGCAGCGGCGTCGGCAGCAAAGATTTGAGGGTGTCGATTGTCATAAACGGGCTGGTAACGGACAGATCCAGATAGGGGGATGCCGTGGGGCTGAGCTGAACATGCCCATTTGCCGACAGAGATGTCTCGGGAGTGCTGATTTTCAGGGAGGCAATCTGAAGCAGTCGCGTGTTGAGGTCGTATTTGCCCTGAAAATTGACTTGAGGCAGGCTGTAGTCTTTGACGCCATGGGCTCCAGGCAGTTGAAACTTCAGGTTGTTGGCTTCAATAGACCCTGAAAAAAAGGTTCCGGCGTCTGAAAGAAAAAAATCAAATAGATTCGGAATCAGGTTAAGCTCAGATGCGGACAGCAACACCTTTCCCTGCTTGGTTCCGACCTGAATGTCCTGAACATGGATGCCGGGGAATATTCCGATGTGCAACCGGATCTTTCCGGTTTTCAGATCATAGCCGATTTCCTGTGAAACGCGATCGAGTCCGTAGCGCTGCACCGAAGGGCTGAGGATCAACAGATATAAAACAATCCCGCAACAGAGAACGGCCAGAAAAAGCCCCAGGACAAAGCGTCTGATGGTTCGAAATGCCATATCACACCTGTAGTGAAACAACGGATTGCCCGATTGTCCGGGCTTGAGACATAGCCATAATGATGTCTCATGATACAAAAGTGTATCTAAGGTTGATGAGGGACAGAGCGAAATTGCATGTTTAACATGAAATTATAATAAGATAAGTTTTATCAGCGGCTGAATAACGATTTCCGTTTTGTATCATCCGGATACAGCCGGATCAGCCCCGCTTTTTGAATAACATAATTATGTATTTTATAACCATTTGTATATATTAATAATAAAATATTATTCAAGAGAATGTTAGTCTGTGGCACGGAAATTGATTGATATAAATAAGATTGCAGCAGATGAATCTGACAACCTTATCCTAAGAAAGAAAGCCATTGCCGTGAAGCCTTGCGATACCAACATTAACCGGACGCTCAAACTCGTGGACGAGATGATAGCACTTGCAGATCAGGGTGATGTGGAGCGAGAGGACGTCGGTTGTGGAATTATGTACGGGATATTGCGGGATGCGGCGTACCGGTTGAAAAAAATTGCGGAGCAGGAAAAAAAAGCGCACCAGCAAAAAGGCTGGTGGCATGAGTCGCATTAGACGCAACCCGTCTTTATGATGCATCATGCCCTGAACAGCTTCAATACCATAAACAATTCCTGTCGGCCCCTCCTGAAAAGCGAGGGAATATTGCAGGGGCCGGCTAAGGGATGAAAGAAAAATATCAACTTCAGAGGAGGAAAATACGTGGCCGGTATCAAAGGAACACAGACTGAAAAAAATTTGATGAAGGCTTTTGCGGGTGAATCCCAGGCCAGAAATCGCTATACTTATTTTGCCAGCAAAGCCAAAAAAGAAGGCTTTGTTCAGATTTCCGACATTTTTACAGAAACCGCCAATCAGGAAAAAGAACACGCCAAACGGTTTTTCAGTTTTCTGGAAGGCGGAATGCTGGAGATAACGGCAAGTTTTCCGGCCGGCGTTGTGGGAACAACGCTTGAAAATTTGCTGGCAGCGGCGGCAGGAGAACACGAAGAGCATGCGGACCTCTATCCAGGATTCGCAAAAGTTGCCAGAACAGAAGGGTTTGAAGAGATATCCGACCTTTTTGAAAAAATTTCGGTTGCCGAAAAACAGCATGAAAAGCGATACCGGGATCTGGCCGCCAATGTTCAGGCGGGAAAAGTATTCAAAAAAGACAAAAAAGTCACGTGGCGGTGCCGCAACTGCGGCTACCTTCATGATGGCGAGGAATCGCCGGATTTGTGTCCGGCCTGTGCACATCCTCAGGCACATTTTGAGCTTCTGGGAGAAAACTACTAAAATACCCCGGGCTCACCGTGTTCAAAAAAGGGGAAGTCTAACTATCCGTAATTTTATTACATTAACTCATTGAAAGGAGATTGTATGACCGAGACACTGCAAGTCTATAAATGTGAAATCTGTGGCAATATCGTTGAAGTCCTGCATGCAGGCGGCGGAGAACTTGTCTGCTGCGGGCAGCCCATGAAACTAAGGGTTGAAAATACCGTTGATGCGGCAAAGGAGAAGCATGTTCCGGTGATCGAGAAGATTCCGGGCGGATTCAAGGTAAAAGTCGGCAGCGTCGCTCACCCCATGGAAGAAAAACATTTTATTGAATGGGTTGAAATTATTGCGGACGGTAAAGCCTATCGGGAGTATTTGTGTCCCGGCGGTCAGGTTCCCGAAGCCACATTCATGCTGGAAGCCGCAACCGTTTCTGCAAGAGAGTATTGTAATCTTCACGGTCTCTGGAAGGCATAGCGTTTAATAATTATAAGCGGAAAAGCCTGAGGCAACGGACGAGATAATGCATTCTCACTTTCCTTGCCTCAGACCTGACTGCAGATAAGGAGGATATATGGCAAGCTGGAAATGTCAAAATTGCGGATACACCTTTACGACGGACGCACCGCCTGAACAGTGTCCGTCCTGTAAGGAAAAATGTGAATTTCTGGATAATTCCTGCTACACACCGGATTGTGCCGGCGATGGCATGGACAAACGTATCGGTAAAAAATAATTTTCGATTGGGAGTTAGTTATGCCAAAAGCACTTATCGTGTATGCAACTCGCACCGGAGAAACTGAAAACATCGGCAAATTAATTGCCGAAGGGCTGCGCTTTTCCGGAGTTGATGTTGACATAATGAAAGCCGGTGATATAAAGAATGCCAGTGAACTGAATGGATATGACGCCCTGGTGTTTGGGGCGCCGACCTATCATGGGGATATGATTCAGGGGATGAAAACCTTTCTGTTTCTGGCCGAGAAAGCCGCGCTGGAAGGAAAAGTCGGCGGCGCATTCGGCGCATTCGGCTGGAGCGGCGAAGCCCCTGACCGGATTTATGATACCATGACGCATATCTTTAAAATGAAAATGGTTGGAGCGCCGCTGCGCCTTAAATCCAGTTCGCTTGGCGGCGGCATTCAGATGGCCCAGAACTATGGCAAAGACATTGCAAAACTACTGACAACTTAAGGGAGGAATTCATGACAACACCAGCGCATTGTCCAGGTTTTCAACAATTCAAGAGTTTGAAATCGTTTACCTGCAAGTGTCCTTCATGCTCAAAAGAAGTTGAAATTTTCTCGGATGAATTTGATAAAAAACATGTGTGCAAGTCCTGCGGCAAGGAAATTGATTTTACCCAGTGCACACTTTCCGGATCGGTGGGCTAAACCGTGTCTTCATGATCCATCCGGCAGCAAAAAGAGTCTCAAGGCATCCTATCCGGAATAAAAAAGGGGAACACACCATGCGAAGAGCATATTCTTTTATTTATCTCTACCGCCATGGTATGGACTGCGGGGCTGTCCCTTGCGGAAATCAACAACGGGGCAAAAGAATTGGTGATTCCATGCGGAAATCAGGGAGACGTGAAATTCCCCCACCAACAGCACCAGGAAGCGCTTAAAGACTGCATGCTCTGCCATGATCTTTTCCCCCAGAAAGCGGGTTCCATCCAGGAATTGAAGCAACAAGGAACACTTGCCCAGAAACAGGTCATGAACAAGCTGTGCGTGAAATGTCATAAAGCCAAAAAAGACGCAGGAGAAAAATCAGGGCCTGTCACGTGCTCCCAATGTCATGCCAAATAACCTGGCAGGCTTGGACGGTTTGGTCATGTATATGGCGGTTCACAGGTAGGTTGAGGGGGGATTCGAACGTCAGATCCAGTTTGAAAACCCCCTGCCTTTTTCAAAAGGGATCACTAAGGAAAGAATATCATGTTTGTACTAGGACTTCAGGGAAGCCCCAGAAAAAAGGGAAATACCCGGTTTCTGCTTTCGGAATTTCTGGAAGAAGCAAAACGGCTGGGCGCCGAAACGCAGATGATCGAGGTTTGCCAGAAAAAAATAGAGCCCTGCATGGAATATATTCTCTGCGAAAAAAAAGGGATTTGCCCGATTGATGATGACATGAAGCATGAAATTTATCCGCTGCTCAGAAAGGCCGATGTCATTGTTGCCGCCACCCCCATTTTTTTCTACAACACCACCGCGCAGCTCAAGGCGTTGATTGATCGCACCCAGACCCTCTGGGCCCGGAAATACAAACTCCACTTAACGGACCCCAACCGGAAATGGCGAAGGGGGTATACCCTGGCAGTGGGCGCAACCCGCGGAAAAAATCTGTTTGAGGGGTTGCATCTGACCATGAAATATTTTTATGACGCGGTTGGCGCCGAGTATGTCGGCAGCCTGACCTACCGGGAAATTGAAAAACCCGGAGACATGGAACGGCATGCAACGCTGCCCGCGGATATCCAAGCCGCGGTCGGATCGCTTCTGGAGCCTTTTCGGGGAAGAAACAAAATACTCTTTGTCTGTGGCGACAATGCCTGTCTCAGTCAGATGGCCGGCGCATTTGCGCAGATTCTTGCAGGGGACAAGCTGGATGTGCTCAGCGCCGGCAGCCAGCCGGCTGAAAAACTCAATCCCCTCATGGTTCAAGTGATGCAGGAAAAGGGGATTGATATGGGATTCCGCCAGACGGCATCCATCAATGCGGTGTTGCGAACGGAAAAACCCGAACTGGTTGTTTCAATGGGCACAGACTCCATATTGGTGCCGGATGACTTTCCCCGGGAATCCTGGGAGTTTGCAGAGTCTGAAGATCTGGATGGCATGCGTCGTTTAAGAGATGCTATCGAAGCAAAGGTGGTTGAATTTATAAAGGTTATGGCTTAGTCCGGAATGCTTTCTGAAATGTCATGTTGAAAGCGAATCGGCATCTGCAGCACAACGCTGCGCGAAACTTATTTTTTTATGAAACACCAGGAGGAAGCACGAATGGACAGATATGTATGTACGGTTTGCGGCTATGTGTATGATCCGGCAATAGGTGATCCCGACAGCGGCGTGAAACCCGGAACCAAATTTGAAGATATTCCTGATGACTGGGAATGCCCGGTGTGCGGGGCAGCCAAATCCGATTTTGAAAAAGAGTAGGCAAATTTATGAAACCGGTTGAAATTGCAAAAGGAATTTATGACGTCGGCGTGAATGACTGGAATATCCGGGATTTTCACGGGTATTCCACCCATCTTGGCACCAGCTACAATGCGTTTTTGATTGTGGACAGCAAGATTGCATTGATTGACGCAGTTAAAAAAGAGTTTTCTGATGAGTTGATTGAGAATATCTCCCGGATTGTTGATCCCCGGAAGATCGATGTGGTGATCAGCAATCATGCGGAGATGGATCATTCCGGAGGGCTTGCCCGGATCATGCACCGGGTCGGCGAGGAAAAACCTTTATTCTGTTCGAAAATGGGACAGAAAAACCTGTCTTTGCATTTTCCGCAGCGCTTTAATTATCATGCTGTTGAAAACGGAGAAACCTTAAGTCTGGGCAGCCTTACGTTGACTTTTATGGAAACCCGGATGCTTCACTGGCCGGACAGTATGTTTACCTATTTAAATGAAGAAAAAATATTGTTTTCCAGCGATGCATTCGGACAGCATTACGCGGGTTTCGAAAAATTTGACGATTGCATGGTTCAAGACATCATGATCCATGCCAGGAAATATTTTGCAAATATTCTGTTGCCGTATTCGCCGCTGATTCTAAAACTCGTGGAACAGGTTACGGCCATGGGGCTGGACATCCGCATGATCTGCCCGGATCACGGGATTATCTGGCGAAAAGATCCGGGAAAGATTATTGACGCCTATGTCCGGTGGAGCCGTCAGGATACGGTTCGAAAAGCTGTCATCGTCTATGACACCATGTGGCACAGTACCGAGAAAATGGCGCATGCCATTGCTGCCGGCCTCAGCGAACAGGGCGTTGCCGTTCAACCCATGCATTTACGAAAATGGGATCGCAGCGATATCATGACCGAAGTGCTGGATGCCAGGGCTGTCGTGGTGGGATCGCCTACCTTGAACAACGGTTTGTTTCCGTCTCTGGGAGATTTTCTGACCTATATGAAGGGACTTAAACCCAAAAACAAGATCGGGGCCGCCTTCGGCTCTTACGGCTGGAGCGGCGAAGCGGTCAAGCTCCTGACGCAGGAGCTTGAAGCCATGAAGTTTGAGATGATCGATCCGGGAATGAAGGTTCAGTACGTTCCGGATGAAAAGGCCCTTGCCGCCTGCTTTGAACTGGGTAAAAAAATCGGCCAGGCCATGTAAGAATTGCAATTTCGCACTTCTTCATTCTTTACCCTGCTTGCATCTAAGGGCAGCCCTCCGGCTGCCCTTAGTCATTTCAGGCCTTTCGTCTTTCTGAGAATCCATTGTGATTTTTCTTTGAAAATGGTAAATTGATCCATACGATTCAGCACCCGGGGAAGTCAGAAGGCCTGCAACCTGAATCATACGGGCCATTTTATAACCGGACAGAGGGATGGCATGGAAACGATTCTGATCGTTGACGATGAAAAAAATTACCCGCTCATTTTAAGCGCGGTGCTTCAGGATGTCGGCTATGAGACCTTGACCGCCAACAGCGGTATGGAAGCGCTGGAGATTTTGAATCACGCGAATGCGGACGTGGATCTTGTCCTGACCGACATGAAAATGCCCGTGATGGACGGTATCGAGTTGCTGGAAAAGATTAAGGCCATCAATCCGCATGTGCCGGTCATGATGATGACAGCCTACGGAACGGTTGAAAAGGCCGTGGAGGCCATGCAAAAAGGAGCATACAATTATATCCTGAAGCCTTTTGACAATGAAGGCCTGATAATATTCGTAAAAAAAGCCATTGATATGTATCAGGTCGTCAAGGAAAACCTCAGGCTGCGGGATGTGGTGGAAACCCGGTACAATTTCGGCAACATCGTCGGCAAGAGCAAGCGCATGCAGGAGGTGTTCGAGCTGGTTAAAAAAATGGCGCCTTCTTCCGCAACAGTGTTGATTGAAGGCGAAAGCGGCACGGGAAAGGAACTGGTGGCCAAATCCATTCATTTTAACAGTCCCCGCAAAGACAAACCCTTTATTGCCGTCAATTGCTCGGCCCTTTCTGAAAATCTTCTGGAAAGTGAACTCTTCGGACATGAAAAAGGTGCTTTTACCGGCGCTATTGCCATGAAAAAAGGGCGCTTTGAACTGGCTGACGGCGGCACCCTTTTTCTGGATGAAATCGGGGAGCTGTCTCAGAATCTTCAGGTAAAACTGCTGCGCGTTTTGCAGGAAAGAGCATTTGAACGTGTTGGTGGGATAAGGCCGGTTCCCGTCAATATACGGATCATTGCGGCAACCAACAAGAATCTGAAAGATGAAACCGAACAGGGGCGTTTCCGGGAAGATCTGTATTACCGGCTCAATGTCCTGTATCTGGTGCTGCCGCCGCTAAGAGAGCGTGTTGAGGATATCCGCCTGCTGGTGGATCACATGATTGAAAAATACGCATCAGAGCGCAGGCCGGGCCAGCAGGTGACCGGTGTGGATCAGGAAGTGGATCGTCTGCTGTACGCATACAGCTGGCCGGGAAATGTACGGGAACTTGAAAATGCCATTGAAAGGGCCATGGTTCTCTGCCCCGGAAATATTATCCGGGTTTCCGACCTGCCCAAAGAATTCAAAAAAAATATCAGCCATTCGCTTCATCTGGAGGGAATTTCCGACAACGCCAAGCTGTATGAAACCCTCGATATGGTGGAAAAGGCAATGATTGAACGGGCGCTGGCCCTTTCTGCCAACGTGCAGTCCCATGCCGCCGAACTTCTGGGAATCGGAAAAAGCGGCCTGAATCAGAAGATAAAAAAATATGGGATCAAGGTGGACTGATAATAAAAGTGACTGAACGGAAAGACCAATCAGGTAAAATCCGAATATCAAAATCCGAAATTCGAAACAAATTCAAAATTCAAATGTCAAAATAACGCAAGCGATCAGGTAACTACTCAGGTATTCAGGAGTCAGCATTCAGGAGCCAGAATGAGGGACCCCAACCCGCTTGATTGACGAAGTCGGTAAATTGCTCAAAGCTTACATGCGGGCCATGCTGAATCCTGACTCCTGTATACCAGAGTTGTTATGTTGAAAACAGAATCCCCGTTCAGCCAAGAATCTTCGTAATAATCTATACCACCCCCTGATCCATCATGGCATTGACCACCTTGACAAATCCCGCGATGTTGGCGCCCACCAGGTAATTGCCCGGCTCCCCGTATTCGGCGGCGGCATCGAGGCAGGTTTTGTGGATGCTTTTCATGATTCCTTTCAACCGGTTGTCCACTTCTTCTCTCGGCCAGCCGAGTCTCATGCTGTTCTGCGACATTTCCAGGCCGGATACGGCCACGCCGCCGGCATTGGAAGCTTTTCCCGGGGCATAGAGAATTTTCCTGTCAATGAAAATGTTGATGGCTTCCGGCGTACTGGGCATGTTGGCGCCTTCGCTGACCAGTAAAATGCCCTGGTTGATCAGGTTGCCGGCGTCCTTATCATTGATTTCATTCTGGGTGGCGCTCGGGAATGCACAGTTTGCCGGGTGATTCCACATGGGATTGTGATCCAGGGCCGGGTCTGCTTCAAAGTAAACGGCCCCGGGATATTTGTCCACGTATTCCCGAATGCGGCCCCTGCGCACGTTTTTCAGCCGCTTGACAAAGTCCAGCTTTCCGGCGTCAATGCCTTCTTTATCATAAATGTAACCGGAGGAATCGGAAAGCGTCACCACCTTTGCGCCCAGTTCGATCAGTTTTTCGACAGTGAACTGCGCCACATTTCCGGAACCGGAAACCAGGCAGGTCTTTTCCTTGAGCGAATCCCCCCGTGCAGCCAGCATTTCCAAGGCAAAATAAACATTTCCAAAGCCGGTGGCTTCGGGCCGGATGAGGCTGCCGCCCCAGCCCAGGCTTTTTCCGGTGAGAACGCCGGTGAATTCATTGCGCAGTCTCTTGTACATGCCGAAAAGATATCCGATCTCACGCGCGCCGACCCCGATGTCGCCTGCCGGAACATCGGTATCGGGTCCGACATGGCGGAACAGCTCCATCATGAAGCTCTGGCAGAACCGCATGATTTCCTGATCGGACCTGCCTTTGGGGTTAAAATCAGACCCGCCTTTTCCGCCGCCCATGGGAAGGGTCGTCAACGCATTTTTAAACACCTGCTCAAAAGCCAGAAATTTCAAAATACTGAGATTGACGGACGGATGAAACCGCAGACCGCCCTTGTAGGGACCGATCACACTGCTCATCTGAATGCGATATCCCCGATTGACATGAACCTGGCCCTGATCGTCCACCCAGGGTACGCGGAACTGAATGACCCGTTCCGGCTCCATCAGTCTTTCCAGAATCGCGGACTGCCGGTAATCCGGATATCTTTCCAGAACGGGCTGCACTGTTTCAAAGACTTCTGTAACAGCCTGATGGAATTCTTTTTCGTAGGGATCCCTGTTTTTCATATATTGAATGATATCTGTCATCGTAATTCTCCTTTTCGTTTGATAAGTGGAAAACGGGTTGAAGTCTGAAGATTCGATACAAGGATCAAAAAAGATTCTGCCGCCATTGATTTCAGACCTCAGGCTGGAATGCCTGTGAAAATCACACCGATGGATTTCTTCCCCTGAATTTTGACGGTTATCGGATGATCGCGCCGAACATGCCGGATATGTGTGGTTTCCTGTACAAATGGAAAGTCTTCCACCTGTTTCCAGTTCAGGGTATCGTCCGAATCTTCCTCGACCGTGATATAGGGAATGCCAAGCGACGTAATATTCTGAAAAAAATGGGAGCCCTGGGAAGGATCGGCATGAATCTGGCTGTTCTTCAGCTCGATGATTGCGCCTACATTCGAGATATTTCGCCACTTAACCGGAATGCCCAGCCATCTGTCCGCAGATCCCCATCTTCCCGGGCCGATCAGCAGATAAGGCCGGCTTTCCCGGCTCAGCACGGCATTGATCCTGCCGATCTCATCCGCCATCTGCTCGGTGGCATTGATTTGAAATTCTCCCGGCTTTACATAGACAATGTCTGAAATGTGGTCGAACTTGCCATTGCCCAGCGCATGCCTTGAAAAACACAGGCACTGGTGAAGATCATCGTCCGTAATGGCCACATCCTGCTGGTCGATTTCCGCGGCCATGGGCCGCATCTGAAGGAAATAGAATTCGTTTTTCCGCTGTTCCTGGGTCCCCAGATTGACGGCAAACTCGATTTCCACCGGACAGCCCATGCCTTTCCTGCCCAGATCCAGCAGGTCGCAAAGCAATTGCGGAAGGGGGAATATGTCGTGTTTAAGTATGGCAGCAAATGTGGGAATTTTTGAACCCGGCAAATGGCCGCTGTCCCGAATCCGGTGTTCTTCCGGGACATAGGTGCTGGAGAGCATTCTTACAGGATACTCGGTTTGCGCCTCGTCTATTTCCCGTTTTTCAAGATTGGAGAATTGTTCGAAATTCAGGATATCCGGGTAACCGCGGATCTTGAGCGCATAAAAATACCGCTGACAATTGCTCAGAATGTCTTCCACAGCAGTGAACTGAGGCAGTAACTGGGGATATCTGGGGGAGAATCTGACGGATTTTTCGCCTTCAACCACGGTTTTTCCCATGCCGATGGCGATATGGGCGATGCCGTCTTCGGATTTCATGGTGGAGACCGGATAAAAATTATGGGACTGGACCACGCCGGACAGGGCGGGGTAGAAATAGTCGCCATAGGTTTCTCCGATCAGTTGCTGAATGATCACAGCCATGGATTCTTCCTGGGGCTGGCTGACCGAATTGCGGGTAAAGGACCTGGGGTCTTCATAATACGTTGAGGCATATACCAGTTTAACAGCATGGATCAATTGTCTGAGCCGGATGGCAATATCCGGGTGATTGTTGGGAATCATGTAGGTTTTATACAGCCCGGCATAGGGTTGAAACTGCGCATCTTCCAGAAGGCTCGATGACCGGATGGACAGCGGATACTGAACCTGAGCCAGAAACGTCTCCAGATCGGATACCAGCCAGTCCGGCAATTCCGCTTTCAAAAAACAATCCTCGATTTCCAGGTCTGAAAAATCGGTTTTTGTACAATACTGCAATTGGTTATACGCGATGAACGATTCAAATCCCTGGGTGGTGATGACCAGGGTTTTGGGGATTTGTACGGAAAGCTGTGGATAGGAAGTCTGCAATGCGGGATTCTGATGCAACAAGGCCGACATGAAGGCAAGCCCTCTGGCCTTTCCTCCCAGGGACCCGTCTCCGATTTTGACGAAATCCATGATGTCGGCATCGAAATTCTGGGCTCTGAATTGGGCTACCACCCCTTTTTGCTGTAGTTTTCTGACCGTGTGCAGGCCGGTGACGATATATCGGCGCAGGTCTGCCGTATTCTGGAATGCGCTGGCCTGCACCTCGCGGAAAGTGGAAGCCAGGGCAAATTCCGAGCGGGCCATCAGCCAGTTGGAAAAATGATTCCGGGCGGCATGATACAGCAGCGATTCATCCGGAATCCGGGTTATCTTCAGCTCTAGTGTTCTCAGGCTCGTATGCTCTGTCGATTTCCGTTCTGTCCGGCATCCGAAAGACAAAATCGCCGAAGCCCAGGTGGTTCAGAAAAAAATCCTGAAGTTCAACCAGCAGATTGGGTGAATTTTTGTCCAGAAATATGGCCGGGATACGATCCGCTTTTATCCGGTTGTGGGAATCCGAACTGAGCAGCAGAATCGGGAGATCCGGGATTTCCTGTTTCATGAAGGTCAGAATATCCACGCCTGCCTGGTCATCCAGTTTGCCGTTTCTGGGAATCCGGGTATCGGATATGACGCCGATCAGATAGGCGCGATATTTCAGGCAAAGATCCATGGCTTCTTCATAGGTTTCGGCCAGCATGATTTTCGGCCTGGATCGCATGCGCAACAGCCGGTGTTCCTCGTTGAGGCCAACTCCCAATACCGCCTGGGTCTGTTTGACGATTTCCTTGTAGATCAGCGGCAGAAACGATGAATAATACTGAGGGGAGTCCTCCACCAGAATCAGCACGCGAACCATTGCCCGCTGGGTATCCCTGTCAACATTCAGCCGGTCTTCTGCGTTTTTGACCAGTGCAAGCAATAGATCCGCGTTTCCGGACCAGATAAACACTTTGTCAATGCCCATCAATTTCCGATATTCACCCTGGGGGAAGATGGACCGGAGGTTGTGGCAGAGCAGAATGACCGGCAGATCGGAATGGTTTGCCTTGATTTTCAGGCCCAGGGTCTGAGCATCCATGTCATCAAGATTCGGCATGGTGATAACCATGTCAAAGTTTTTTTGTTTCAGAAGGCTCAGGGCGTTCCGGCCGGAAGACGTCCGGGTGACCCGCGGGGGCAGGCTTAAATTCAGGCCGATATACTCGTTGACGATGCGGGACGCCAGACTGCGATCCTCTTCCATGATATAGGCGTCATAGGGACTGGAAATCAGAAGAATCTCCCTGACCTTGATGGACATGATCTCATGGAACATCTTGAACTGGGAGTAAAATTCGTTGTGAATTTCGCTGTTTTTCAGGGTCATGGGAGATTCCGGTGTTTGGTTAGAGAAAAACCGCATGAAGATATTCTAAATCTTTAACGATGTCTTTGCAAAAACATTTTCAGCAAAATGCATGTCTTCAAGGGCGCTGATTAGTAAAAATAATGTATTGACACTGTAAATAAGTTAAGCTAATAACAAATTAAAGATGATGTAAGCGCGTAACAGCCGATAATACCACAATGGCGTGAGAGATTACGGCTTGAAAGGACAAAGGCGTCCGCCCCGATATAAGGGATGGGTGCCTTTTTTTATTTTGAAACCTGTCAATTATTTTAATGGTCCCAAATACCGTTGCCGATCGATGATTATTATGCAAATCTAATTGCAGAATAATATTTATATGTTAATGACCGAAATACAACGGCGTAGCTTCGGCATTGGACAATGGCGTCCACTTTCATTTCAGCTGAGGTATGTTCTCCCTCGGCATTAATTTTTTTCAGAAAGGAAAAACAAACATGAATTTGTCAACGCCTAACGCCAATGACGCAACTCTGACTTTTAACCGTTCCAAAAGCGTGGTTCCCATGAGCGGACTCTGTTCGCGATGTATTGATGGCTGCCGCGGCAACTGTGAAGTTTTCCGGTCCACTTTCCGCGGCCGCGAAGTGATCTATCCGGCGCCTTTCGGTTCAATTACGGCCGGCGCCGACAAAAACTATCCCGGTAGACTATTCGCATCTGAACATTCAGGGCTATGCCCTTGGCGCAACGGGACTTCCGGCCGGCGTTGCGGTCAGCCCCGATACCGCCATCTTTCCCTGCGGTCAACACCGAAACCGAATACGGCTGGGATATCAAAGTCAAGATGAAGGCGCCGATTTTTACCGGCGCACTTGGATCCACGGAAATCGCCCGCAAGAACTGGGAGCATTTTGCTGTGGGTGCCGCCATCAGCGGCGTGACGCTTGTCTGCGGCGAAAACGTGTGCGGCATCGATCCCCAGCTCGAATTGAACGCACAGGGTAAAATTGCCAAATCTCCGGATATGGATCGGCGCATTGAAGTTTACAAGCGCTTTCATCAGGGTTACGGTGAAATACTGGTCCAGATGAACGTGGAAGATACCCGCCTGGGCGTTGCGGAATACGTCGTGGAAAAGCATGGCCTGCAGACCATCGAACTCAAATGGGGACAGGGCGCCAAATGCATCGGCGGCGAAATCAAGGTCAGAAGAATTGATCGGGCGCTTGAACTGCAGAAAAGAGGCTATCTGGTAACGCCTGATCCGTCCAGCCCCATTGTTCAGGCAGCCTACAAAGAAGGCGCCATCCGGGAATTCGAGCGTCACAGCCGCCTGGGTTTTGTCAGCGAGGAAGGATTCATGGCCGAATGTGAACGCCTTCGCAAGCTTGGCTTTAAGAGAATCACGCTCAAGACCGGCGCATACGGCCTCCGCGAACTGGCCATGGCGATCAAATGGGGCTCCAAGGCCAAGATCGACCTGCTGACCATTGACGGCGCTCCGGGCGGTACCGGCATGAGCCCGTGGCGTATGATGGAAGAATGGGGAGTTCCGAGCATTTATCTGCATTCAGCAGCTTACGAGTTCTGCAAGAAACTCACCGACAAGGGCGAGAGAGTTCCGGATCATGGCATTTGCCGGCGGATTTTCCAGTGAGGACGGTGTGTTCAAGGCGCTCTCGATGGGCGCTCCTTTTGTAAAAGCCGTCTGCATGGGCCGTGCGCTGATGATTCCCGGAATGGTTGGAAAGAACATTGCCGAATGGATCGACAAGAACGATCTGCCCAAGACCGTCAGCCAGCATGGTTCGACCATCGAAGAAATATTCGTCAACTACGAGGCCATAAAAGACATGGTCGGCGCCAAAGCCATTGAGGAAGTTCCTCTGGGCGCCATCGGCATTTACAGCTACTCGGACAAGATCAAGGTCGGTCTGCAGCAGCTTATGGCCGGCGCCCGCTGCTTCACCCCCAGCGCCATCACCCGCAGGGAGCTTATGTCTCTTACCGAAGAATGCACCAAAGTCACCGGAATCCCCTATGTCATGGATGCTTACCGGGAAGAGGCGGAAGCCATCCTCAACGGATAACCGTTAACGTTTTCAGGACGAAATAAAAAAGCCCCTTTCCGTTTCGGAAAGGGGCTTTTTTATTAAAAAACGGGCTTACCTCCGACATTGCAGAGTTGACCCGGCATTCGGTTTGCTCAAAATACGGGATTCCGGTGCACCTGCGGCATTTCCAATAAAGCCGCGTGCTGTCTTTATTTCCGGTTGGCGTATTCCGCATATGTCATGGCCACCGTCCGATAGACCAGATGCGCCAGTTTGGAAAAAGGCAGATAGGCAAACAGACAGAAAATGAAGATCAGGTGGATGAAATACATGGCATAAGACACCCCTGCCAGTCCTCCGAGCCGGGTCATTTCCGTCAGCATGCCGGTCAGTCCCAACCCAAGGGCAAGGCCCAAAAGAGACCAGTCCTTGTAGCTGGAAACGGAATCTTTCTGGGAAAGCCGGTTTTTTATCATCAGCACGCTGCCGATAACCAGCGCAATGCCGCTGAAATTGGCCAGCCACTTGACCGGGTTGAGCTGGGAATACGGTCCGTGAATCTGAAATACATACAGAACGACAAAAAAGATGTTTGTAACGATGAACAGGCCGATAAATCCGAACAGCACCATCATGTGCGCGGTGGATCGTTCCCGGTTTTCCGTGCATTCATTGAATTTGTCATGTTTCAGGATCGTGGGAATGATGCGAAGAAATGCTTTTCCAAATTCCAGCGGATCAATCGATTTCTTGTCGGTCTTTCCTTCCTGAATCGCATTGGCATGAATGTCCGCCAGAAATCGTTTGAGGCCCAGCGCAAAAACAGCCACAGCCCATAGAAAAGCAGGAATCATGATCATGTCAACAAGCCAGGAAGAGAAAAAATGCGAATGGACAATTTCATCTCCACCCGGTGTAAAGTCGAGCAGGCCGGTGATGAGGCCAAGAACAATAAATATCACAACGGGAATGGCCATGAGAATCGGAAGTTTTTTGGGGTCGTTCACCGCTTTTCCCAGAGCCTTGGGAATGGCGTATTCGGAAACCGCATAGGCGCGAATGGCCGAAAGCACATCGCCGGGTTTTGCGCCGCGCGGGCAGCGGGTCGAACAATCCCCGCAGTTGTGGCACAGCCAGATATCGGCATTTCCGACCAGTTTGTCTTTTAAGCCCCAGGATGCCGCAATCATTTCTTTTCGGGGAAACGGCTTGGTATCCGGGGAAATGGGGCAGACCACGGAGCAGGTGGCGCACTGATAGCATTTCTTCAGATCGCCGCCGCCAAGCGCGGCAACTTCTTTGATAAACCCCATATCTGGCTCAACAAGATACGCATCAGACATGATTAATCCTCCTTAAAAAAGGCTGAAAGAGCGTGAGAGCGTATAAAGCGTTACGGTCAAAACCCTTTCAACGCACTCAGCCCTCTCACGGTCTGTATTAGTTTAGAAACCCTTCAAGGGGTTCGGTCCCATATCTGTGACGAGTTTGACAAAATCGTTGATGATCGTGGGAACTTTATCGAATTCATCAATGGCGATTTCAAACTGGGCGACCCGCTCCACTTCAAGCGCCAGGCTTGCCAGGGCCTCGCCGATTTTTTTCATGCGGATGCTGGCCAGTTCACTGCCCTTGACAAAATGGCACTGGTAATCGTCGCCATGCTTGCAGCCCAGAACAAAGACGCCGTCCATGCCTTTGGACAGGGCTTCCTTGATCCAGATGACATTGACGGAGCCCAGGCAGCGAATCGGAATCAGCCGGACATCCGCGGAAAACTGCAGCCGGTTCAGGCCGGCAATGTCGATGGCCGGATAGGCATCGTTTTCACAGACCAGGCCCAGAATCCGCATCGGCGGCTCATCAAAGTCGTCTGTCTGAGGGAACCTCGATGGCCTTGACCATGGAGCCGATGCTGTCGATATTGTAGTCCGCAAAGCCGATGATCCGCTCGGGGCAGGCGCCCATGCAGGTTCCGCAGCGTCTGCACCGGGTGGGATTGGGCTTTGGCGTGCCTTTTTCATCATCATCCAGGGCGCCGAACGGACATTCTTCGGTGCATCGCTTGCACTGGGTGCATCTTTGAAAAAAGAAATCCGGAAAAGACATGTCTCCGGACCTGGGGTGAACCGCAACCCCGCGGTTGGTGGACTCGATGCACTGAATGGCTTTCAGGGCCGCGCCGGCGGCATCTTCCATGGATTCTTCCATGGTCAGGCCGCGGCGGATGCATCCTGCCGCATAGACACCGGTTCTCTGGGTTTCATAGGGAAAGCAGATAAAATTGGAATCCGCATATCCATTAAAAATGGCGTTATCCCGGAATCCGGGTCCCTGGCGGTAAGCCAGATTCACCACCGGATCATCCACGGTCGCCGGCACCATGCCGGTACCCAGAACCACCATGTCGGCCTTTACCTGAATCTTTTCTCCCAGAAGGGTATTGTCGGCTTCAACAACCAGGCCGGACCCGTTTTGAGAAACACTGGCTGACTTCTCCCTTGGTCAGGAAAATGCCGGGGTCCTGCTGCAGGCTTTTGTAGAAAAGTTCCTGAAAGTCCGGGGGTTTTCATGTGCTGATAGAAAATATAGGCCTTGCCGTCCGGGTAATCCTCCCGGACATATTTGGCCTGTTTCAGCGCAACCATGCTGGTGATGGAACCCGTATAGGCAAAGTCCTTGTCATCTCCCTGTCCCGGGCTTTGAATAAACACGACGGACTGGGCTTCCTTGCCGTCCGAGGGGCGCAGGATTTTGCCCTTGGCAGCGATTTCTTCAAACTGGTGATTGGTGACCACATCGGCAATGGCCCCATAGCCAAGATGGGCGAATTCGCCTTCAGCGGGCAAATAGGGCCGCCAGCCGGCAGCCAGAACCACGGCGCCGAATTTTTCGCCATTGGGATCCAGGGACAGAATGTCGTTTTTGCCCTTGTTGAATTCTTTATACAGCTCGTTCAGTTTGTCCTTATCCAGTTCCTTGCCGTTTTCATCCACTTTCATTTCCGGCGGCAGCGGAAACGGAACGTCAAATTCCAGCGCTTCGCCGGGTTTTTTCAGGGTCACGGTAAAATCGCCGGGTTGTCCGGCAATACGGGCTACGGTTGTGTTCGGTTTTTACCGTGATGTTGGAGAAGGATTCGACTTCACGGATTTTATCCGCAATCACCGGGGAAATCAGGCTTCGTATAGGGCTGGTTGACCGGCAGTTGTTTGCGGATTTTGGCGGCATATCCGCCGAGCTTGGCTTCTTTTTCAACGATGGTGACATCGTAGCCGACTTTTGCCGCATCCAGGGCCGCGGAAATGCCGGTGATGCCGCCGCCGATGACCAGAATCTTTCTTGGTAAAATTTTCCAGCTTGTAAGGTTCGGGGAGTTGAATTTTTTCAACCTTGACCATGCCCATCTTGAGATAATCATTGGCCAGCATCTGGGTATGGTTGATTTCAAGGGATTTGTCGCCTTTGGGATGGGACCATACCACCTGTTCTCTCAGGTTCACCCGATCCACGATGCATCCGTCAAAACGGAAAATATCAAAATTGACCCGGCGGGAGCAGGCTGCGATGACCAGGGTATTGACGCCTTCTTCGCTGATGTCTTTTTTAAGCATGTCAACGCCGTCCTTGCCGCAAAGAAACGGATGGGTCTTGGCTGTTTTGCGTGCTTTTTTGACCGTAGCGCACAGGCCGTCAATGTCCAGGGAATCTCCGATTCCGCAACCCGTGCAGATATAAACGCCATATTTTTTATCCATGGTTAACCTCCTACCTCCTTACCAGAGTTTGAATGGCTTTAAGGGCCATGCCCGTCGCATTCTGATTGGATGACACCACATCCGCAGGCTTATTGGCGCATCCAGCAGCAAACATTCCGCCTTTGACAAAGTCGTTCACGATAAAGCCGTCTTCCGTATAGGTCAGATCGGCCGGAAGTTTGGCAAGGGCCGCTGTCGGCTGCATACCGGTTGCCAGGACGACCATATCCACGGTCTGGCGGATTTTCTCGCCGGTTACGGCGTTTTCAGCCACGACCGTAACATTGCGGGAACTGGAGTCTTCGCTGACTTCGGCGACTTTTCCCTTGATAAAGAAGACATTTTTGTCCGCCTTGATATTCTCGTAGAATTTTTCGTAGCGGTAACCCGGGGTGCGAAGATCGATATAGAAAATATAGATCTTGGCATCCGGATACTGTTCGCGGATGTAGGTGACGTGTTTGAGGGAGGCCATGCAGCAGATATAGGAGCAGTACGGCAGATGGTTTTCATCCCGGGAGCCGGCGCACTGGACAAAGGCAATGCTTTCCGGCGCTTTCTGGTCCGAGGGCCGGGTGATCTTGCCGCAGGTGGGGCCGTTGGTGGAGGCCAGTCTTTCCAGCATCATGTTGGTGATGATATTGGGATAGCGGCCAAAGCCGAGATTGTCGATCTTGCCGGCATCGTAAGGCGCCCAGCCGGTTGCCCACACCACGGCGCCGACTTTCAGGTTGATGGTTTTGGCGGCCATGTCCAGATCAATCGCGTCATATTTGCAGGCTTCCTTGCACCGCTTGGCATCTTCGGTGCCGATGATCTGCGGGGCAAGAACAAAACGGGCCGGCATGGACAGGTCATTGGGAAGATAGGCGCCCTTGATCTTGTTCATGCCGAAATTGAAATCCGATGAGATTTCCGTCTGACAGGCCGCTGCGCAATCGCCGCAGCAGGTGCAGTTTTCATTGACATACCGGGGGTTGATGCGGATGCTGGCATCGTAATTTCCGGGAGCTGCCGCTGATTTTCTCGACTTCGGCCAGTGTCAGCACTTTGATTTTGGGATTGTCCTTGATTCTTCGAAAATTGATCTCAAGGCCGCAGGACGGAGGACATAGCTTGGGGAAATACTGATTCAACTGCGCTACTCTTCCGCCCAGGTAAGGATTTTTTTCGACCAGGAACACCTCGTATCCCACTTCGGCAGCTTCGATGGCAGTGGTCAGTCCGCTGATCCCGCCACCAACTACCAAAATGCTTCCACTAGCAGGGGCTGCTTTGTCTGCTGTCATGCTATCCCTCCGTGCATTATAAGGTTTGGGTTTGTTTTTCTGTTACAAGTTTTAAGTGTTAGGTTTTAAGTTTTGATGGCGATGTTGCCCGTGTCAGGCTTAAAACTTAAAACTTAAAACTTAAAACATGGTTTAAAAAAAACCTCCAGGCATCCGAAGATACCTGGAGGTGTAATTATCCTGCTAAACTACGTCAATGGGTGTTTCCATGATTAGGCAATCAGTTTGATGTAGTCTTTCTTGAAGACATCCCATTTGCCCGCTGCCGGATCATACTTGGAGTTGACAAAGCAGAACCAGTTGGCGTCATCCTGTCCGGGATAATCGGCCTGATAATAGAATCCGGGATAACGGGTTTCTTTCCGGAACTGGATGTGACGAAGGTGAGCTTCGACCGTCCAGATGCGGTGATAGATTTCCCAGGCTCTCATCAGTTCATGAAGGTCGCCGGCAGCCAGTTTCTCGCAGTCTTCGCGCATGGTGGCCAGAAGGTCCATGACGATTTCAAGGCTCTTGGAGCTGGTCTGATAGAATGTAGCCGTTCCAGCGCCGTATTCATGGGTGGCCTTCATCAGGCGAAGGGCCATGCCGGAGGGTTTGACATAGTTGGGGTTAATATCAACCGCAGTGGTGTAAGCGCAGTTGTCAAGATAGGTTCTGACCGGTTTGTAAACCATGTCAACCAGTTCTTTGGCGGACTGTTTGATGGCGGGTTTGAAATCCGCATTGTCGCGAACGAATTTCACCATCTGTTTGGCAACCATACGGCCTTCGGCATGGGAGCCGGAGGAGAATTTGTGGCCGGAGCAGCCAACGCCGTCACCTGAGGTAAAGAGACCGACGACAGTGGTCATGCGGTTATAAACTTTGCCTTTGTGGCCCCATTTGTAAGAAGCCGGGACCCAGTCTTCATCCGGACCGGAAACCCACATACCGCAGCAGCCGGAGTGTGAACCCAGAAGATACGGTTCGGTCGGCATAACTTCGGAGTTTTTCTTTTCAGGTTCGGTGTTGGTGGCGCACCACAGGTTGGCCTGACCGCAGGTCATATCCAGGAAGTCTTCCCATGCTTCGGACTCAAGGTGTTTGAGTTCTTTCTTGTCCATGGTTTTTCCAAGAGCTGCCAGAGCCGTAACCGTATCCATGATGATCGGGCCGCGTCCTGCCTTCATTTCAAACAGCATCAGGTGGTTACGCAGACAGGTCGGGGTAACGGCGGCCGTGCCGTAAGGCGCGTATTTTTCCAGTTCTGCCTTGGCGGCGTCGCTGGCTGCAAAATTTTCACCCAGACCATTGAGGGTCTTGGCTTTGAACAGCAGGAACCATGCACCAACCGGGCCGTAACCGTCTTTAAAACGGGCCGGGGTGAAACGGTTTTCCATCATGGAAAGTTCGGCGCCGACTTTCATGGCCATGGTGTAGGTGGAACCGGCGTTCCATACCGGATACCATGCGCGGCCTTTGCCTTCACCGACGGAACGGGGCTGATAAATATTGACAGCGCCGCCGCAGGCAACCATGATGGTTTTGGCTTTGATGATATAAACGATGTTTTCACGAACCGAGAAACCCACTGCGCCGGCAACCTGATTGGCGTTGTTGGCGTCCAGCAGCAGCTCGACGATGAAGCAGCGTTCAATGATATTGTCCATTCCCAGAGCCGTCTTGGCAGCTTCAGCAACGATTCTCTTGTAAGATTCGCCGTTGATCATGATCTGCCATTTGCCGGTGCGAACCGGTGTGGCCCCGCCTTTCAGGGAGCCCATTTCAAGGCCTTTTTTGCCGTCCAGGGTTTTTCCGGCTTCGTCTTTTTTCCAGATCGGAAGGCCCCATTCTTCAAACAGATGAACAGAGTCATCCACGTGGCGGCCAAGGTCGAAAATAAGGTCTTCGCGAACCAGACCCATCAAGTCGTTACGAACCATCCGGACATAGTCTTCCGGGCTGTTGGTGCCGATATAGGTGTTGATGGCGGAAAGGCCCTGTGCTACGGCGCCGCTTCTGTCCATGGCGGCTTTGTCGCAAAGCAGGATCTTGGTGTCGTCGGATGCCCATTTTTTGACTTCAAATGCCGTGCCGCAGGCTGCCATGCCGCCGCCGACAATCAGAATATCAACTTCGCGTTCTACAACTTTTGGATCTCTTTCGGCCTTGGTTTCACCCAAAATTTTGTTCGGTAATGCCATGTTATATCCTCCTCAAAAATTATATTTGATTCAAAGAGATGATCGAATAAATAATCCGATGCTGATGGGTTAGACCAATGTCGGTTTAAGCAATTTGCATGCCGTCTGCTTCTTCTGTTGAAAGCAGCTGGCTGTCCAGGTCTTTGCCTTTCAGGGACAGATAACCATTGGCCTGGCCTTCCGGAGTGGTGCGGATGGGGAACTTGAAGCGTTTGATGGTTCCGTTTCTGAACTTGCAGGTCCAGACAACATCTTCGGTGCTCATCAGCGGCATGATGCTGCTTCCCAGCGGTACGAAATCGGAATAGCCACGGACTTCAATGGCCTGGGTGGGGCAAATCTTTACGCAGGAAAAACATTCCCAGCACTGATCGGGTTCCTGATTGTACGCTTTCATGGCGTTGGGATCGAGAACCATCAGGTCATTGGGGCAAATGTACATACATGCGGTTTTGTCTCCGCCTTTGCAACCATCACATTTTTCTGCAATTACAAAACTTGGCATTTAAAATACCTCCATTGTTTGTTGGCTTTTCATAAGTTCAAGTTAATACGCGAATGCAAATTCCGGTAGCACTAAGATTAGGTCTGTTCAGCACCTCCCTTCATTTCTCTGCGGCCGCTGCTGTAGGCCGCTGTCTAATTTGCAGCGAATGGGTTAAAAGTGCTCAATTAAAGGAAAAAAATGAAATCGACTTGATATAACCATCTGGAATTTATCTCAAATGGCATGGTAATTACTTTAAATTACAACACAATAATATCATATAAGGTTACATGAATATCACCCGGTGTTTTTCTTGTCAAGCACTTTTGGAAATAGTCGCAGATTCGAATGCAATCAAATTCCGTGGATGTCCGCAGGGGATTCACCGCGGTTTTCGCGGTAAATATCTTGCCAAAAAAATAATAACTCCATAATATTCAGCCTCAGATCCATTCATGACACGATATTGCTGGCAAAATGTCTTGCGAATAACGATGATAACGCCATCATATTGGTAACCGTATGGAAATGTATAATTCGGGCGATATAAAGATCAAGATTGAAACTAACGGGATATTGGCATCCTCAGGATGTCGTCATTTCTTCGAAAAGAACCATAATCATCAATAATAGGGTAGTTATGACCACAACCGCATCGGATTGCAATTTGTTTACAGGCGCAAAGCGCTATGTTCTGGATGAAGAGCTGGCAAGAATCGTCAATATCTCGATGGCGCTGGAAATGCCGCTGCTTTTAAAAGGAGAGCCGGGGACCGGCAAGACCATGCTGGCCCATGCCATTGCAGAGGTTCTTCAGATGCCGCTGATCATTCTCAATGTCAAATCCAGCATGAAACTGGTGGAAGCCCTGTATCAGTACGACACCCTGACGCGCCTCAATGACAGCCGGTTCGGCGACTCCAAGCGGGATGTCAGCAATATCGAGGATTATATCAAGATGGGAAAAATCGGCCAGGCATTTACCGCCGATACCCGAACGGTGCTGCTGATCGATGAAATCGACAAGGCGGATACGGATTTTCAGGACGACATGCTGGATGTCCTGGATCAGATGGAATTTGATATCATTGAAATCGATAAAACCATCCAGGCCAGACACCGGCCGGTGTTCATCATTACCTCCAACGCCAAGAAAGACCTTTCGGATCCGTTTCTGGGCCGGTGCAATTTTCATCATATCGCCTTTCCGGATCCCAAGATGATGCGCCAGATCATCAAAGTCCATTTTCCGGAACTGGACAACGAACTGACGGAAAACGCCATTGCCGCGTTTTACAAGCTTCGGGAACTCGAGGCGGTTGAAAAACGTCCGGCGACCCGCGAGCTGATCAACTGGATTCGGGCCTTGTCCGCTGATCCCGGACTTTAAACCCAGCCGGCTGGCAAAAGGCGATGTGCCGTTTATGGGCATTCTCTTTAAAAAAAGCCAGGATTTTACCCGTGCGGCCAATGCCGTCAGCCGCAGGCGATTGTTTTAGGGTATCTGAGGAAGGTCGTGGCCGACTTTTTTAGCCTTCATGTACCGTTGTATGGTTACTACAGGAAAAAGCTTATGTTTGTGGATTTTTTTTATCAGATCAAGGAAGCCGGCATCCCCGTCAGCCCCACTTCTTTTTTGACCCTTCACCGGGCGCTTCGGCAGGGGCTGGTCACCAGCCTGGAAGATTTTTACACGGCTTCCCGGTCCATTCTGGTGAAAAGCGAGCGGTATTTCGACGTTTTGACCAGGTATTCGCCCACCATTTCAAGGGCGCGGAAATGCCGGATCAGGAGGGGTTCGCCCTGGATGAAATGGCCAGAAATCTGCTGGATACCTGGCTGCAGGATCCCAAACTTCTGGCCGAAGCCCTGGGCATCGATGAATCGGAACTGAAAAAAATGACGCCCGAGGAGCTCATCGAATATTTCAAGGAGCGCCTCAAGGAGCAAACTGAACGGCACGACGGCGGGAGCAAATGGATCGGCACCGGCGGCACATCCCCGGTGGGGCATTCCGGCCGTCACCCCGGCGGCATGCGGGTGGGCGGCATATCCCGGAACCGCTCCGCCGTAAAGGTCGCCATGGAGCGGCGTTACAGGGATTATTCCCTGGACGGCCCCCTGACCCAGGCCATGGTCGGTGAGGCCATCAAGCGCCTGCGCCACCTGGTTCCTTCCGGCCCCAAGGATCGGGTGAATGTGGAATCCACCATTTACCAGACCATGAAAAACGCCGGGGAAATTGAAATCGTCTTTGACCGGAGCCTGAAAGACCGGCTCAAGGTCATTCTGGCCATCGACAACGGCGGCTGGTCCATGGACCCCTATGTGGAGGTGGTGCAGACCCTGTTTGATTACGCCAAAGCCCAGTTCAAGGACATCAAGACATTTTTTTTCCACAACACCATTTATGACACGCTCTGGAAAGATGCGTCCCGGTACAAGGAACCCAAGCGGGTGGAGGAATTCGCCGCATTTGACCCGGACACCCGGCTGATTCTGCTCGGGGATGCCAGCATGGCCCCGTATGAGCTCATGGCCAGGGACGGCTCCATTCACATTGAAGAGCGCACGTCCAAACCCAGCATCGAGCGGCTGAAATTTCTGTCCGAAACCTTCAAGCACTGCGTCTGGCTGAATCCGGCGCCGGTCTCCATGTGGAATTACACCCCGACCATTTCGGCCATCGGCCGCATCTTCCCCATGTTTGAACTGTCCATCGACGGCCTGGAAAAAGCGGTTGCGCAACTGATGATGAAAAATTAAAGGAAGGGCTCGAAAAAATATCAGGAATCAACTCTTCCCGTCATTCCGACGAAGGCCGTAATCACGATTATCGCTCGAACGCAATCGCGCAGCTGGTGCATATCGTTATTGCGGGTATATGCTCCTGTTTGATGAGAGGAAACACAGATATAACTAAATGAAAGCCGTTCGTATTTCAGATCATCATACAATCGTTTTCTTTACCGGCGCAGGTATGTCCGCCGAATGCGGTGTGCCGACGTATCGCGGAAGCGGCGGTATCTGGCATCAATACCGCTGGGAAGAATTTGCCTGCCAGGAAGCCTTTGACGCAAATCCGGAAAAAGTGCTTAAATTTCACGAACTGCGGCGAAAAAGCGTTTTTCAGTGTCAACCGCATCCGGGGCATTATCTTCTGGCGCGGATCGAACAGGAATATCCCCGTGTTACCGTCGTGACTCAGAATATTGACGGAATGCATCAGAGAGCAGGCAGCAGGAACGTGATTGAACTCCATGGCAGCCTGTGGCGATTGCGATGCGCAGCGCACGGAAGCTTTGAGGATATGGGAGAAACATTCAAAACCAGGAAATGCCCGGATTGCGGGGCATGGCTCCGGCCGGACATTGTCTGGTTCGGGGATTATTTTAGTCCCGACGTAACGGATGCCGCAGCAAGCGCCATAAAAAACTGTGATCTGTTTATCAGTATCGGCACTTCCGGTGTGGTGTATCCGGCTGCCGGTTTTCCAAAGATTGCAAAAGACCGGGGGGCCCGGTGCATTGAAATCAACCCCGAACCCAATGAAGCTTCTTATCTGTATCCTGAAACCATCCGAGAATCCGCAAGCAAGGGGTTGATGCGATTGTTTGAAGACGGCTCGTGAACGGCTATTTATCCGCTGCCGGACCAAAGTGCTTCTCTAAGTCCGGATTTTCTGTCTATTCTTCGTGAAACAGCACCGACAAATACTTCCTCGTTGCCCCAGATATCAACTTTCTCCTTCGCCCGGGTGATGCCGGTATAAATCAACTCGCGCGTCAGGACCGGTGAATCATTTTCGGGGAAAAGCAGGTGGACCCGGTTAAATTCGGAGCCCTGGCTTTTGTGAATCGTCATGGCAAAGACCGTCTCGTGCGCGGGAAGCCGCACCGGAGAAACTTTACGGATACCGCCGTCAGGGGCGGGGAAAAAAACACGGAGACTGCCGTCTCCTTCCCGGTCAGGGAAGGTGATTCCCACGTCGCCGTTAAACAGTTTCAGATTGTAATCGTTGACCGTGATCAGCACGGGCCTGCCTTTGTACCAGCGCTGTTGCGGATCGATCAGACCCTTTTTCCGCCAGGATTTCCTCAATCAGGATATTGATGCCGGCTACCCCGTAGGGTCCCTGGCGCAGGGCGCAGAGAACCCGGAAAGTGTCAAAAAGTCTCAAGAGCTTCCGCAGCCGTCCCTGCTGCGAGATACGTGCCGTACCCTTCAATAACGGCATCCGTCATGGCCTTTTTGAGGCCATCAGGTTTCGGCACATCGTGCCAGACAATATCGGGGAAGGCATCGCCTTTGAGTATGGCGATGGCATCCTCTCCTTTTCCGGCATTGACCGCCCTTCCCGCAGCCCCGATCCCGCTGTCGGCAGGGAAACGGTAATTCTTCTTCAGAATAACCAGAGAATCGGCAAGCGGGGGCAATGGCTCGACCCGGCGGTGCGGCCGGAATCCGTGCGCCTGAAGGTTCGCAAAAGAGATCGCCGAATTCAGGTGAAAATATCTCCTGTCGCCCGCCACCGCACATATCGCCGAGGACCGCCCCTGCTTCGACCGAGGCAAGCTGATCCCTGTCTCCCAGAAGAATAAGCCGGGCATCCGGTTCAAGCGCCGCTGCAAGCTTGGCCATCAGCGGCAGCGCGACCATGGATGCCTCATCGACGATGACCACATCGTACGGCAGCGGATTCTTCTCCGAATAGCGGAAGCGCACTGAACCCGGCAATTGGACCAAGAAGCCGATGGATGGTTGAAACCTCATGCAGGGATCATGCTCTTTAATGGAATCGGCACAGTCAAGCGTTTCCTTCATGGAGCTGATAGATTCCTTGAGCCGTGCCGCCGACTTGCCGGTAGGGGCTGCCAGGGCGATCCGAAGCGGATTCACCTTTGGCCTGCTCCAGAAGCAGCGCAAGGATCTTGACAACGGTTGAGGTCTTGCCGGTCCCCGGTCCGCCGGAAATGATGCAGAACTTTTTCCGCAATGCGGCTAATGCCGCCACCTTCTGCCAGTCGGCGCCTTTCTCCGCAGCACCGGGGAAAAGCCTGTCCAGCCCATCGGCCGAAAAGCGCCTTGTCAATCATGTCACAGGCGATCGCAGCCTTATGCAGGATGACCTGCGCCAGGTCCTGCTCATACTTCCAGTAGCGGTAGAGGTAGAGTCGCCCGTCCCCGTCGAGGACCAGGGCCGGAATTCCCCGGGGGGCCGACTACCGGCGTCTCCAGCAGAGCATGATGCAGTTTCTTGAACTCGGGGACGCTTGATCTCCTCCCCGTCAATCCGGATTTCCCTACCGGCGATATCCGCCAGATTCAGGCAGATGTTGCCATTCCCAACCGCGTTGCTCAGCAGTGAGACGACAGACTTGAGGATCGCGGATGCTCCTCCCGATTCCTTGCAGGATAAAGTCGGCAAAATGCCGATCGATTGCGTTCAGTTCGAAAACCATCGTCACTGCCTTATCCTCCGTCCTGAATCAGGTTCTTCGTCAATTCGTCAATCATCTCAACGGGCGGCATGTCCCGGAAATAGCCGAACTCTTCACCCCGCTCCGGGCTCACTCCCCGAAGGAACACATAGATCACCCCGCCAAAGTGGGTCGCGTAATCATAGCCCCTGACCCGCAGGGACAGGTACCTGTTGAGCGCCACCGTGTAGAGCAGGTACTGGAGCGGATAGAGATTGTGCTCCATCGCTGTTTTGAGGGATTCCTGCCCATAGTCCTCCACCCGGTAGCCCAGATGATTCGATTTCCAGTCCACCAGATAGTACTTGCCGCCGTGCTCGAAAACCATGTCCATGAAGCCCCTGACCATTCCCCGTACCGGCTTGAACTTCAGGGACGCACAGACGGTTTTCATGTCGGCCGCCGCATAACGCGTCCCCCATTTCCGGAGACAGGCACTCATCAGATCAGAGGTGATAAACTGGAGCGGGAAAAAAAACTCCAGCTCGCAGATCCAGCTCCCCTGCTTGATGCCGGCCAGATTGAAGAACCCTTCCGGCGCTGCCAGCGGGGTGGTGATGACGCCGTTGATGGCATCGCAGACATGGGGGAGCCATTCCCTGCCGTAGCCAAACTTTTCCAGACTCGCTTCTCCACCAGAGAGCTGACTGCATCGGGAGATGCCGCGGCAAAATCCAGCTTCTCAAAGATCTCGTGAAAAAAAATACCGGCCTGCGCCCCCCGGGGAAAGGTAAAGATACTTTTCTCCTCCGGCGCGTCCGCATCCATCGGCTCCCGGCGTATTGCTCCCGGCAGTTATTTCGTCTCTGTCCGGCAGCTCGATGGCGCCTGCCTCGTGGGAGGCAAACGAGGTAAAACTGGCCACGCGCCAGTCCCTGCTGATGACTCCGGAAAATTTCTTTTCGGCAAGCGGCATCCCATCATCCCGGAGCGGAGCATACGCTCCGGAGACCGATTCGGGCACGCTGGGCAACCGAGATGGTTCCGTCTCCTTTTTCCTGAAAGACCCGTAACTGATCCTGCATGGCTTCTGCGGAGAGCGCGCTGATTTCGACCGCCAACGGGCTGACCGGGTTATCAGATGTCCGGGTTTTTGCAGTGGCGTGAAAGAGATAGGCAAGGGACGAAGTTTCCGGCCTGCTTTTTTTGTTCCTGCTCGTAATTTTCCCGGCAAACAGGTAACATCGGTATTTTGCCCGGGTAAGGGCCACGTAAAGGAGACGGAGATTTTCGGCAAGCATTTCCTTTTGCGCCAGGATCCGGTTATGGTCATACGCGGGGGAGCCGAAGTCCTTAATCAGGGTAGACCCGTCATGGAAAGATGACAACTTCGTCCCTGTCCTTGATGCCGCCCCACAGGAAGGGGCAAAAAACGATCGGATACTCAAGCCCCTTGCTGACATGGACGGTAACGATCTTGACCGCTTTTTCATCGGTTTCCAGACGAATCTGGTATTCTTCGGATGCATCTTCGGCACTGACCCGCTCGCTGAACCAGGTGACGAGCCCCTCGATGCCGAGCCGTTGCTCATGCGCCTTGTGGTGAATGACCTCAAAACAGTGAAGCAGATTGGTCAGCCGACGCTCCCCGTCGGGATGCCGGAGGAGCCGGCCCCGTATCCCTTCCCTGGCCAGCATGAACTGCGCCATAACCATGAATCCCCGGTCGAGCCAGGATTGGTGGTACTCACGGAACTTCGAAAAGACAATCCTCCCAGGCAGGCTCATCGTCAAGCAGCCGGGCAATATCATCTCCCGACCTGCCAAGAATATCGGTTACCAGGGCCGCGCGGACCCTGGGCTCACTCCCGGGGTCGGCAAGAGCGGTAAGCAGCGTGCAGACATCTTTGGCTTCGTCGGTTGCAAAAATACTCAAATCACTTTGCAGGACGCTCGGAATGCCCCGATGTCTCAGTGCCTCCTGAATATAGCCGGCCTGCCGGTGGCTGCGGACGAGAACGGCAATGTCTCCTGGAAAAAGCGGATGGCCATCGATAACAGCCTTGCCCGTCGGCTCCTTCCTGAAGCAGGCGGAGGATTTCTCCGGCCACCGCCGGCGGGATGATTCCGTTGGCGTTGCCCACATTCACCGGCCCGCCGTCCTCTCCCGGAGGCATATACCCATATCTGCAGCGGCGCGGCTTCATCAAAAGGGGATGGCGGCAGGTTTCCACCGGCCTGCCTGCCGGATGTGACCGGGTGATAGGAGATCCAGTCGTACACAAAAGGGTTGGCTGAGTTGTTTTCGTTGGTGAAGATCGTGTTGAAGGCGGTAAGGAGGCGGGGGGAGGAGCGCCAATTGCCGGTCAGGGTGAAGCGTTTGTCTTCTGCCACATCTTCGCGCTTCCTTATAGGCGAAGATATCGGCCCCCCGGAAGCTGTAGATCGCCTGCTTCGGATCGCCGATCAGAAAAAGCGGGAGGTCCGTGTCGGCGTAAATCTTTCTGAAGATATCGTACTGGACAGGGTCGGTATCCTGAAATTCGTCGATGAGGGCTGCCCGGTATTTTTCCCGGAGGTTGGCGGAGAACGCCCTGCCGCTGTTTCCATCCAGCGCCTGATAGAGATCATTGAGAAGATCGTCGAAAAAGCGGATATTCTTTTCCCGCTTCAGGATCGGGAAGGCGCTCCCTGCAGAACAGAACAAGTTCCCAGTGCAGGGCAAGAAAGCGCTCTGCGACATTTTTCTGAAGTTCCTCACACGTGTCAAAGAATGGATGAACCGGCGCTGTTCCCGTTGGTTTCTTCCCCGCGGCAATTCCGGAAGTGCTGAATTTTCTGAAACCCGGAAAAAGATCGAAGGGATTGTCGCCGGCAATATAAGCGTCCATCCCCGAGAACAGTTCGGGCAGCAGATCGGCCTTATAATTATCGGCAGCTCTGCTGAGGCCTTTGTCGTTCTGGATGATATCTTCGATCTTCCTCCTTATTCTCCCGCCAGCCTTTCTTTACCATTTCATAGGAAGTACGGCACCTTTCTTCGATGGTCGCGATTTCGTCAGCACTGAACCGGGGGATGACTTCCAGTTTAGGGTTGGATAGCATCCCCTTGACGAAACCCATGAATGTCTCGGGGGAGTAACCTTTAAGCAGTGTGTACTTAAGCAGGGGCGACGGTTCGGAAAAAAATCGCATCCTCCAGAAATCATCCACGATTTCCTGGAGCAATGCCTTCTGGTCGGTAACCAGTTCCGTGTCATAAAGCGAACCGCTCTCAAAGGCGTTTTCCTTGAGGGCGCGCAGGCAGAAACCATGGATGGTAAAGATCGAGGCAGTATCAAAGGCATTCAGTGCCCGATCAAGCTTTTCCCGGGACTTTATCCGGCCGGGCCCTTTCCCGTTGATGTTATTGGCGAAACCAGCGAGAAACGGTCTTTGTTTCGAAGCCGTCAATGACCCTAATCGCCTTCCGGATCTGGCTGCGGATTCTGCTGCGCAGTTCTTTTGTTGCCGCCTCAGTGTAAGGTCACCACGAGGATCTGTTCAGGGGTAAGATCTTTTTCGATGAGAAGTCGCAGGTAGAGGCAGGCAATCGCATAGGTCTTTCCGGTTCCGGCGCTGGCCTCGATCAGATTCATCCCCGAGAGATCAATATGCAAATGATCCAGTTCAATCATGACTTTTTCCTCATATACCAGGTGCTGGAGCAGCGGCTCCAGCAATGCGTGGGCAATACGCTCAAATTCGGCATTAAACGGGTCATCATGGCCAAAACAGAGCCGGAAATAGGGGTCCCTGCCTTCTCCGGGGATGTCGTTGTAACCGTCTTCCCATTTTTCCCGGGCCCGCTCCAGATCCCATTTCTGTTTATCAGCATACGCCATGGCCGAAGCGGGGAAGAACCGGAGGGGGGCGGTCAATCCCTGCCAGTACAAGTCCGAGGAGAATCTGCAAGGATAGCGGCGGCATTTTCCACCGGATCGAACGTATTCGAGCGTCGGTCATGATCAACAATGTTTCCCGGGGGATATTCTCCCTGCCGCACTGCATTGAGGACAAGATGCTCTATCCAGGCGCGCAGCCGGTCTTTTGCCTTCAGTTTTGCACAACGATAGCGAATCATCCGCTCCGGCCAGATGCCATCCAGCCGACCGGTCAACCTGAAACCTGCTAGGTCGAGGTCAAAATCAAGGGGCGCCAATTGGATTTTACCGCCGAATTTATCCTGCACGATCCTGGGCGAATGCCTCAGCCTCGCTGGACGCGGTCTCGAAAACCATCTCGCCATGCCGGGCCGGCGGGATGATTCCGCGGCAGCGGGCAACGGAGAGAAAGTCACGGGGATTGCCACCCTGGAGCGAAATCTCCAGAAGATCCTTCTTCAGGCTATATGCTTCCAGCCCGTCAACGGAAAAAGGTTCCCGCTCTTCAAGGGGCGCGGCGCCATCCTCAAGGCGAATCCCCAGCCTGTTTATCCAGGAAGAATTTGGCCGGGTTGTCAAAGAACCGCAGAAGCGTTATCAAAGGGACATCCTTCCAGTCATCCGTCGGAGCGGCAAGGGGGGTTCGATAGAAACTCGCTAGACTCCACGGGGCCGCTTCGCTTTTCCATGGAGCGCGGCGCAATTCTCGGCCGAGTAACTGAATAACGGCGAGCCATCGGTAAAATAGTCCCGGCTGAAGGCTTGGAGGCGGTGCTCGCGTGACGAGACGGTCATCGATTGTAACTGCTCCTTCCCCGCGGTGAACCCCCGGTCAATGGCATCCAGGAGCTCGCTGACCAGAACCGATGGCGGAATCCGGCTGTTATCCTTGATGCTCTGGCCGACATAGCTGATGTAAAGGCAGTCACGCGCCGAGAGAATGGACTCAAGAAACAGGTAGCGGTCCTCATCCCGCAGGGAACGGTCGCCCCGCCGGGGGTTCCGGGCGATCAGGTCAAATCCAGGGGCGGAGTTCTGCCGGGGAAAGGCGCCGTCATTCATGCCGATAAGGGCGACGACCCGGAAAGGAATGCTTCGCATAGGGAGCATGGCGCAGAAAGTGACGCCGCCGGTCATAAAGCCAAGCCCTTTTTCCGCCTGATCCAGGCGTGCCGTGAGCCACGCGCGAATAACAGTCAAGTTCCACTTCGTCATGCGAATCCGGACTTCTCCGCCAGTTCGCCGATGCTTGCCACCACCTCGGCGACCGTGGCCAGTTCAGGGGCCATGTCGTCATCCGCGCTGATAAAGTCCGCCAAAAGGTCGGCGCATTGATCTTTCCACTCGCTGAGGGTCCGGGGCATTGTCAGGGTGTCGGCCATGGCGGCAATACGATTGATGAACTCCACAAGCTTGCCAAGGGTCTGGGCAGCTGGAGCCTTCTATCTCATCGTAAGGGAGCTTGCCGTTGAACAGGCGACCTGTCTCATCGGGCATGGCATAGCCGAGGAGGAGCCGATCGAGTCCGGCCCGCCAGGAGTTCTCTCGATAGCCGGGGAGCCCCAGCCTGATTCGGCTCTGCTCGTCGATTCCCCACCGTACCGCACGTATCCTCGATCCAGCCGCGGATGATTTCAAGCTCTTCGTGTATCCAGGTCGAAACCGTCTTCTGACCGGAGTCGCTTCCAGGATGTCGAACAACTGGATGACGGTGAGCCGGCTGCCGGGAAGCGCCAGAAGCTTCAGCACCACAGCCGCGATCTGCCCTTCGCTTTTCAGACGACGATCGGCAATGGAGTACGGGATTTTCAGGGAGGCATCCTGACATCCGTCAAAGACCGAGGAGATATACGGTGCATAGGTCTCGATATCGGGGGTCATCACGACGATGTCCCGTGGCAAAAGCCCGTCTCTTTGCTCCAGAAGGGCGAGGATGTTGTCGTAAAGAACCTCTATTTCACGCATCGGGCTGTGGCAGGAATGGATCTGGATAGACCGGTCATCCTGATCCAAGGGGTCGTTTTTCCATCCGCTCCGCAGGGTCGGAGAGGTTAAGAATATCGGTTTGGATGTCCTGAAGCAGCGATGCCCTGCCCGGATCTTCGTAGAGGTCTTCCTGGACGGCAGCCACATCTCCGATCTCGATGACCATGTCGGAAAAGTCACGGCCGAGCTTGCCAAGGGACGCCAGGAGCGGATTTCCTTCGATCCGCAAGTCACCGTCCCTGGGCTGCAAGCCGCGCTTTTGCCTTGTTCGGAGATGATGTCGGCCCAGTATTCACGGGTGGGGCTCAGCAGGAACAGGTTGACATCCGTGATCCTAGCGATTGCCGCCAGGAGCTCCATATGGTATTTGGGCAGATAGGAGATGCCGAACACTGCGATCCTTTCCGGTATTCTGCTATCGAGCGGTATGCCCGCCATCAACGACGGCAGAACTCGTCCTTGAGGCGTCCCCGGTGGCATCCGTTGCTGGCTGTCACCAGTTCCCGCCAGAGGACGGCCTGCCACTTCTCGGCTTCACTGTCCGTTTCTTTGCCTGCTTCCCATCCCATCAAGCATATCCGGACGGAACAGGGTGTACTGGTCAAAGGTGTCGGCAATCCGTTCCGCAAGCTGAAACCGTTTGAGCCCGTCTCTGTCTCCTGATAAGGTAGTGATGCAGCGGGGTAAATTCCTCCCGGTCCAGAAAGCCCGGCAGCATCCCGAAAATTTTCCACGTAAGCACTTCCGGAGAAAATGAGGATTCATCCTCGGGAATTTCCGGAAGAACAAGGCTGAACAACTGCGATACCATGGAATTCGGAAAAGGATACCGGCAGTTTGCCCAGACCCCGAAATACGTTGCAAGCTCCATCGCGACCCAGCGCTGCATTCCCTTGCTCTGTACGACAATCATTTCAGGCGTCAGGGGAGAGGCAAGCGGTTTAGTGAGCACGCCGGCAAGGGCCTCGGCCAGATTTTCCATTCGGTTGCTGGTGTAGATATTGAGCGGCATGGGGGTTCACTTCTCCCGGTTTGCGCGGATGGCACCAATTTCTTAGAAATATGAACGCCACTATAAAGGAGCCGGAATGAGAAAACAAGGCGGGAAAATCCGGCTGTTCCCGGATATCTTCGGTTAAAGTGTGCGAAAGGATTCAGCGAAAAGAGGTTGATGATTTGCTGAAAGGAGAGGTATACTGATCACATCAAAAAAGCAATTGATATAAACAGTCTATGCGAGAGGGTATGCACAGATAGAAGCACGCCGTTATGTGGCAGCATAGGAGAGATATTTGAACAAAGGAATATGGCGTGCCGCAGGCGCTTATGGGATATGGGGGTTGTTTCCGCTGTACTGGAAATGGCTCCAGCATGTCCCTGCGCTGCAATTGATCTGCCACCGCATTTTGTGGTCATGCCTCATACTGGCGGTTGTTATTCTGTGCATGCGACGAACAAGAGATTTTCGCATAACCGCTCTGACGCGCTCAGTTGTCTGCATTTACACTGCCGCCGCACTGCTGGTCGGCATCAACTGGCTGGTGTATGTCTGGGCGGTCAACGCCGGGTTTATCGTTGAAGCGAGCCTGGGCTATTTCATCAATCCGCTTCTCAGTATTTTCCTGGGGGTGATTTTCCTGCGCGAACGCCTGCGTGCCTGGCAGTGGGTTCCCATTGGGCTGACGGCGCTGGGCGTCCTTTATCTCACTTTCACCTATGGCAGGCCGCCCTGGATTGCCCTGGTGCTGGCGCTCACTTTCGGCCTCTACGGCCTGGTCAAAAAAACGGCGCCGCTTGGATCGCTCTACGGGTTGACCCTGGAGACGGGCCTTTTGTTCCTGCCTGCGCTGCTCTACCTTGTTTATGCCGATATCACCGGCCGGGGCGCATTCCTGCATACCGGCGCAGTGTCTGATCTGCTGATGATGGGTGCAGGCGTGATAACGACCGTTCCGCTGCTGATGTTTGCATCCGCCGTACAGCGTATCCCACTCTTTCTGGTGGGAATTCTGCAGTTTATCACCCCCACCCTGCAATTTCTGATCGGGGTGCTGGTCTATCATGAACCATTCGCCATCAACAAACTCATCGGTTTTGGCTGCGTCTGGGTCGCGCTGCTTATCTTCGGCGTTGAAGGCTATCTGGCCAATCGCGGGAAAGTTGCCGCGGCCGCCTGACAAGCCGCGACCGATTTTGAAAAATTAGCACGGGCAGGCGAAACGGTCCCGAAGCCCTCTTTCCACCGTGACCACAAAGTCCTGGACATTGGTTAAAATGGATCTGGCGGTCAAGGACCCCCTGTCCGCCAGCTTGCTGGCTGCAAACTCGGACATATCCACCGAATAAAAATAGACGGGCCGGACCTGCTTGTCAGCCATAACCTGGTAGGATGGTGTCATGTTGCCGACGGCAATGGTGTGAAGCTGTGTGGCCATGGCAATAACCGTTGTGGCTTTCTGGGACAGTGCCCGCATCTGGTTCTGGGCCTCGTAGACGTTTTCGGTAACTTCGGGAAGGGGCCCGTCGTCCCGGATGGAGCCGGCCAGAACATAGGGGATGCGGCTTAAGGTAACCGCATGCATGATGCCGTTTTGAACCAGGCCCGTTTCAATGGCTTTTTCAATGGAGCCTGCGGCCCGGATCCGGTTGATGGCATCCAGATGTTTGTAATGGCCCAGAGGAAGGGTTCGCTTGGAGTAAATTTCCTGGCCCAGGGCGGTTCCGAAGATGGCGCCTTCCACATCATGCGTGGCAAGGGCGTTTCCCGCCAGCAGCGCATGGACGTAGCCGTTTTCGATCAGGGAGACAAAGGCGTTTCGGGCATCCCGGTCAAAGACGACTGCAGGACCCAGAACCCATACGATGAATCCGTGCTCTTTTTCGTGATGAATCAGATGGTACAACTCGTCATAGTCAATGGAAAAAGAGGTTTCACGGGTCAGATGGGACCTGAAAGCAAATTTTTCAGTCATATAATCCGGAAAAACAAAGGCTTTGGTGTGAACCAGAATGCCGTCCTCCCCGTTTTCGCTTCTGCCGCAGGCGACCAGGTCACCGGCCTTCAGGCGCCGAAGTTCGGTGACCGAAAGTCGGTTGCCGGATTCCCTTACTACCGCGCAATCCATACGGGAGTTTTCAAGCAGGACCCAGTTGCCTTTTTCCAGTTGCAGATATTCGGGATACACCGATGTGGCGTGATAGGTATCCGGGGCAACCCCATCGGCCGGCGCCGGGTGAAACTGCACGCAGGGGGCGTTTTGAAGTTCCGGGAGCGTGAAATCCGGAGCATGAAAATCAGGAATTTGAAATGTCATGGTCATTTCCTTTCAGGCATGTCGGCAACTTATTTTCAGAGATGGGTGTCAGAAATCATGTCCGCTTGAATAGCCGCTCAATTTCCTGTATCGGCCACTGAATCCACGTGGGTCGGCCATGGGGGCAGTGAGCAGGGATCCGGCAGGCTTCCAGTTCCTTGATTACGGTTGCCATCTCGGCAAGGGTCAGGGATTGATTGGCGCGGATGGCGCCGTGGCAGGCCATCAGCTTCAGGCATGCGTCCAGGGATTTTTCCAGGTTGGCCGTCAAACCGGTTTCGATGATGCGATCCACCATTTCGATCACCAGGGGTTTGATTTCCCGTCCGGAAAGAATCATGGGCACGGTCTTGATCACAAACGAATTCTTGCCGAAGAGCTCGACCTCAAAGCCGTACCGGCAAAGGTCCGGAATGAGTTTTTCCAGGATCAGGGCCTGCCGGTAACTCAGGTCCAGGGTTTCCGGAATCAGGAGTCTCTGGACCGGAATCCGGTATTCTGCGGACTTTTCCGCCAGTTTCTCATATAGAATCCGTTCATGGGCAGCATGTTGATCCAGCAGAATCAGGTTTTCACCGGACTCACAGAGGATATAGGAGTCACCAAACTGGCCGATGGGATTCAGGGGGACTGTCTGGGGCGCTTCCCATAACTGGGGCTGATCTGTTGGTCTGGAAGCGCTGAATGGAGCCGGTGAATCAGCCGGTGTATCAGTAGGAACATATGCAGCAGGGGGGGCTTTCACGTTTTGCTCCCTGCCAGGGTCTTTTCCAGCGGGAAAAGACCTGTAGGGGGCGTTTTTTTCAGCCAGGGCCGGATTCCCGGGCATGGTTGTCGGGCCGTGGTGTCTGGAAAGGAGCCCAGGACGGCTTTTCTTCATGAACAAGTCCGGCTGAAACCGCGGCAACAATGGCGTCATAAACTATGCTGCTGACGGGAAAAGCGGATTTCCTGCTTGGATGGGTGCACATTGACATCCACCGTGTCGCAGGGGACCTGAATAAACAACACCGCCAGTGGAAACTGTCCCTTCATCAGGCGTCCGCCGTAAGCTTCCATCAGGGCATGCTGAACCATCCGGTTGCGGACCGAGCGGCCATTGACAAAAACGAAAATACCCTGGGAAGTGGCTCGCGTGATGCGGGGAAGTGACATCCAGCCGGAAAGTGTAACCCCATCGGTTTCGTTCTGGATGGGAAAAAGTCCGGAAGCAAAATCCCTGCCGAGAATGTCGAAGATCCGGCCGGCCGGGTCTTCGGCCGCAGACCAGTTCTGAAGGACAGACCCGTTATGGATCAGCTTGAAATGAATCCCCGGCCATCCCAGGGCCATGTTGGATATTACGGCGGCGATGTGCCCCATTTCAGTTGGGATGGTTTTTAAAAATTTCTGTCTGGCAGGGGTGTTGAAAAACAACTGCCGGACCGTGACCTGGGTGCCGCGGGGAGCCCCTGTTTCCAGCACTTTCAGCAGTTTCCCGCCTTCCATGACGAGTTCCGTACCCGATTCGGCCGTTTCTTCCCGCGTAATCAGCCTCAGTCTCGATACCGATGCAATGCTGGGAAGTGCCTCTCCTCTGAAACCCAGGGTATTGATGGCAAACAGGTCACTGTCCGTATAAAGCTTGCTGGTCGCGTACCGTTCAATGGACAGCAGCGCATCGTCCCGGCTCATGCCGCTGCCGTTGTCGCTGACCCGGATCAGGGATCGGCCGCCTTTTTCAACTTCGACCTCGATCCGTGTGCTTCCGGCATCCAAGGCATTCTCGACCAGCTCCTTGACCACGGAAGCCGGACGTTCAACCACTTCGCCGGCAGCGATTTTATTGGAGAGAATCTCGGGAAGGATGCGGATGCGGGTCATGGATCACGTAAAGAGTTTTTCCCGGACAAACCGCTCGATAAATTCGGCATCCAGGGGTGAGAGATCGAATTTCAAACACGCGCCTTCGATCAATTCCTTGACGGTTTTCCCGGGATGGGCCGCGCGTTCTTCGGTGATCCATCGGGTTGCTTTTCTCAGGTCTTCGCCTTCCGGAAGAATGGTTGTCATAATACCGCCTTTTTTTTATGAAAATCGGTTGCCTGTTCAAAATGATACGCCGCCTTTAAAAGAGTTCCCTCGCTGAAATGCGGCCCCATGAGCTGAAGTCCGATGGGAAGTCCCGTTGCGGAAAAGCCGCAGGGAAGGGACATGCCCGGTATTCCCGCAAGATTCGCTGAAAGCGTGAACACGTCAGACAGATACATGGTGAGGGGATCATCCGTGTTTTCGCCGATGGTAAAGGCCGGTGTGGGGGCAACCGGCGAGATCAGCATGTCGCAGTGCTCGAACGCTTTTGTAAAGTCTTCCATGATCAGGGTCCGGACCTGGGACGCCTTGCCGTAATAGGCATCGTAATATCCCGCGGACAGGGAATATGTTCCCAGAATGATCCGCCGCTGAACCTCTGGGCCGAACCCCTTGGAGCGGGTGTTTCGGTACATTTCCATCAGGTTGGCGGCTGTTTTGTCCCGGAAACCGTATTTGACCCCGTCATATCTTGCCAGATTGGAGCTGGCCTCGCAGGGCGCGATGACATAATAGGCGGCAACGGCATACTCGGTGTGGGGAAGGGAGACATCGACGCAGCGAACTCCCAGGTCTTTAAGGGTTTGAATGGCGCGGTTGACGGCAGCGGCAACTTCCGGATCAAGACCCTCTGATGTATGATATTCTTTGGGAATGCCCGCAACAAGACCCTTGATGTCGCCTTCCAGAAAACGGGTGTAATCCGGAACCGGCTGCGGAACCGAGGTTGAATCCATGGGATCATGGCCGGAAATGGCATTTAAGAGCAGGGCGCAGTCCCGGGTATCTTTTGCGATCGGTCCGATCTGATCCAGGGAAGAGGCGAATGCAACCAGCCCAAAACGGGATACCCGGCCATAGGTCGGCTTCAGGCCCACCACGCCGCAGTGGGATGCCGGCTGGCGGATCGAGCCGCCGGTATCCGATCCCAGAGAACCCAGGCACATATCCGCGGCAACGGCTGCTGCGGACCCCCCGCTGGAGCCCCCGGGAATTCTGGATAAATCCCAGGGATTATGCGTTGTTTTAAACGCGGAATTCTCCGTGGAAGACCCCATGGCGAATTCATCCATATTGAGTTTGCCGATCAGGACAGCGCCGGCCGCCTTCAGTTTTTGAATGACCGTGGCATCATAAGGCGGAATAAAGTTTTCCAGAATCCTTGAAGCGCAGGTGGTCCGAACACCCTGGGTGCAGATCAGGTCCTTGATGGCCAGGGGAATGCCCGTCAGTGCTTCGCCCCTGCCTTCCGACAGGGTTTTGTCCGCAAGTTCGGCCTGAATCATGGCCGATTCATCATTCAGCGTGATGAATGCGCCGACCCTGTCTTCCACAGCATGAATCCGCTCAAGCACCGACTGCGTCAGTTCCCGGGAAGTCAGCTGATGCCGGCTGAGCAGGTCTGCTGCCTGGCTGATTGTCAGCTCATAGAATTTCATATCCGATATTGTCCTATCACCCGATCACCCTGGGTACCTGAAATGTCCCGTCATCTTTTTCCGGAGCATTACAAAGCGCCTGTTCCAGGGGCAAGTGTATTTTGATTTCGTCTTCGCGAAAGGCGTTGGTTAAAAAAATGGCATGGGAGGTGGGGCTGACGCCGGTCGTATCCAGACGGTTCAGCGTATCCACATACTCCAGGATGGTTCCCACCTGATGGGAAAACTTATCGACCGATGCGTCATCCAGCTCAAGGCGGGCCAGATTTGCGACATGAATGACATCTTCTTTTGATATTTTCATGAAATTGCCTGTGAATGATTGATGAATGGCGTCAGACGCCAACAATCGGAATTGTGAGGGGCATGGAAATTCATGTGCCGTTACACTGCGCTCTTCTGTTACGGTTTGACCAGAGATGCATCCACGTTTTCCTGACGCAACCGATTCAGCACGGCTTCCGCCTCCGTTGAACTGGCATATTTTCCAATGGTAACCGTGTACCAGATGCCTTTTCCCTGAATCATCTTTGGCGTCTTTGTCGCCGATATCCCTTTGCTGCGAAGGCTTTCAATGAGTGCATCGGCGGATTTTCTGTCAACCATGGATGTCAGATGAACGGCAACCGGTTGTGCTGCTGTCGCCGCCTTGGTGTCGGAAACCGGGGGTTGCGGTTTTGGCGCTGCAGCGGAAGCGCGTTCCGGGGGTGGGGCAACCGGTCGTTCCGGAGCCGTCTCTCTTGCCTGAGATGCTTTAAGATCATACATGGATTTAATCTTGACTTCAGGTTCCGGTTTTATGGCATCCGGGGGATGTTCAACCGTTTCAGGCTTGGCAGCTGTTTGAAAATCCGATTTTACCGATGGCAGGCTGCGGTTCTTGAACAGGTTCCGGATGGGCAGGTTTGGGCGTTTCCGACGGCTTGATCGGCTTTTCCGGTACCGGAATCTGCATCATGCCGGAATCCTCTGATTTTTTTTTAAGCTCCTCGGGATATTCCAATTCGGCCTGAGTTGCAAGAATGTCTGTCTCGATATCGTTTTGAGTCTTTTGGTTATCCGTAAACGTCTTGGAAAGGAGTGCAATTTCAGTTTCGATTTTTTTATAATCAAACATGGCGGGCGCTGTTCCCCTGCCGACGAAAACACCTAGAAAAAACACGAACCCTGAAATGATAAAAATGACGCCGATCCACAGCGCGGATCTTTTCTGGTGAGGACCGGGTTGCGGATTGCCGGACTGTGCGTTCTCTGAATGATTATTGGTTTTCATTGAAATTTTCCGTACAAAACAATCAGGAAATCATGAACCAGCGGTGGTTCATGATCTTACATGGATTCCGGCGCGGAAACCCCCAGTAGCGACAGGCCGTTTGCGATAACCTGCTTTACAGCCTGCATCAGATAGAGCCTGGCTTGGGTCAACCGGGGGTCGTCGGTCAGCACCCGCTGCCGGTTGTAGTACGCATGAAAGGCCGCTGCCAGTTCCATCAGGAAAAAAGTGATGCGATGCGGCTCCATCAGTTCCGCACTGAAGCGGACGATTTCCGGGTATTTTACCATCATTTTGATCAGTGAAATATCCTCCGGCGTATTCAGAAGGCAAAGGTCGGTCTCTGCCTCCGGTATCCCGGCGATTCCCAGCTCAATACTTTTTCGGACAATACTGCAGATTCTGGCGTGAACATACTGGACATAATATACCGGATTGTCATTGGTTTTTTGTTTTGCCAGCTCAAGGTCGAAATCCAGCGTATTGTCGGAGCTTCGCGTTAAAAAAATAAATCTGGCAGCGTCTTTTCCGACTTCCTGAATCACATCCCGAAGCGTCACAAACTCACCCGCGCGGGTGGACATGGCCACGGGCGCGCCGGCCCGCAATAAACTGACCAGCTGTACCAGGATGACATGAAACTGATCTTTCCGGTATCCGCCGGATACAATGGCGGCAGTGACCCGGGGGATATATCCGTGATGATCCGCGCCCCATACGTCAATCACCTTTTCAAATCCCCTGGCGAACTTGTCATAGTGATAGGCGATATCGGAGGCGAAATAAGTGGTTTGTCCATTTTGACGGACCACTACCCGGTCTTTTTCATCCCCGTGAGACGTGGTGTCAAACCAGAGTGCACCCTCTTTTTCGTAAATGATGTTGCGATTTTTGAAATCGTCGATGACAGCAGCGACTTTTCCGGAATCATACAGGCCTTGTTCGCTGAACCAGCAGTCAAAAAAAACACCAAAAGATTCCAGATCCTGCTTCATGCCTTCCAAAATCAGATCGGCGGCAAATCGGGCACAGAACATCACGGCTTTTTCGTCGGGTTGATCCAGAAGATCCGTGCCTTTCAGATCAATGATCCGGCCGGCGAAATCCTTGATATAGTCGCCCTGATAGCAGTCATCGGGAAACCGGACGGATTCGCCCAGAAGTTCCTGATACCGGAGAAAGACGGATCTGCCCAGCGTGGTGATCTGTCTTCCGGAATCGTTGATATAGTATTCCTTTTGAACATCGTATCCGCAAAAGGACAGGATATTGGCCACACTGTCCCCGACGGCGGCGCCGCGGCCATGACCCACATGAAGGGGACCGGTCGGGTTGGAGCTGACAAATTCAACCTGGATTTTTTTTCCGTTGCCCACATTTGCCGCGCCATACCGGGAGCCCTGTTCGTGAACCTTCTTTAAAAATCCGATCCAGGATTCCGGCCGGAGATAAAAATTGATAAATCCCGGCCCGGCTATATCCATCCGATCAATCAGCCGGTCCGTATCCTGGATGTGTTTGACGATGGTTTCGGCAATTTTCCGGGGGGGCATTTTTTGAATTGCCGCCGAAACCATGGCGATATTGCAGGAATAATCCCCATGCGACAGGTTTTTGGGGACTTCAATCACAAATTCCGGAAACGACGGGCGAAGCAAACGCGCCGTGTTCATGCGCCGCGGTCAGTGCCTGCAAAATGAGATGTTCGAGTTGCTGTTTCATTAAAAATGCAATAAATCCAATTGGGTTATCAGGTTTGGGCGGCTTTTGAGCAAATTCATAAAGGGTTTTTCCGGTCAAGTCAAGAATCTTGACGGTCTGAGCTATACCTTGCCAAACACATACTTGCTGATCAAATCCTCAAAATCAATGGCGGATTCGGTTTCGGTGATCTGGTCTCCGGGTTTCAGTATGACGTCCGATCCGCCCGGAGTCAACTTGATATACCGGTCCCCGATCAGGCCGGAAGTCTTCACGGAGGCAATGACATCGTCTGTCAGTACGATATTTTTCTGTATTTTTAATTGGACCAGGGCCATCTGGCGTTTCGGATCGAATTTAATGGCATCCACCTGGCCAACTTGAACCCCGGCAATTTCAATCTGAGAGCCGGACTTCAGCCCCGCTGCGGACTTGAATCTGGCCTCCAGTGCATAGAAGTTGTCGCCGATCCATTGCATCTTGCCGAGTTGAATGGTTAAATATCCCACGCAGGCAATACCGATCAGCATGAATACGCCAACAGCCATTTCAACGGACGTCTTTTGCATCTTTCCTCCAAATCAGCATACTTTGAATTGATAAAACGGGTTTGAACTGGACTCGGCAGTTTCCAGCAGCGTTTCCAGGCTGCTTTCCGGGGTGGCCTGGGCAAAGCCGACGCTGATGGAAAAACAGAAGTCCGGATTGGGTTTAATATCGATGAGATCTTTGCCTTGAATCTCACCGGCCAGGTTCTTGCAGAATGCATGGGCCTGGGTTCTGTCGGCATTGGAAATCAGAAGAACGATTTTGTTCAGCCCGAGCCGGGAACAGGAATCGACAATCGCAATTTTACGGCGAATTTTTAAAGCCAGGTTCTCAAGCACGGTCTGACCGGCGATATGCTCGGCATGTTCATAGACCTGGTTGAGATTTTCAAACGTAAAAATAATCAGTGAAAAGGAAATATTGTGATTCTGCAGGCGCACCATTTCCTGCAAAAAACGCCACTCGACATTGTGCAGATTGCCCCTGTCGGCAGGGACGTCCTGCTGGTCTTCATATCCATAAATGAAGTTTCGAATTTCGGGAACCGCAGTGCGCTGAATTTCATCCGGGCTTCCTTCAAACAGAATGCGACCCTCGTTCAGCATGGCAACCCGCTGAGAGATATAGAAAATATCCGGAATTTCATGACTGACCACAATACCGGTAAACCCGAATTTCTTCTGATAGTCGGATATCATGCCGAGAACGGCGTTTTTTCGAATGGGATCCAGGCCTGTTGTGGGTTCGTCAAATAGAATGATTTCCGGGTCAGTCATCAACGCCCTTGCCAGCGCCACCCGTTTTCTCATGCCGCCGGAGAGCTGGGACGGATATTTGTCTTCTATTCCCCGAATATCCAGATGGGCCATTTTTTCAGAAGCGCGCCGGCGGATTTCCTTTTCCGGCAAAGACTCCGTCTCCTTCAGCGGCAGTGCAACGTTTTCATACACCGTCAGCGAATCAAACAGGGCGTTTCCCTGAAACATGTAGCTGAATTTTCGTTTCAGGGTTTTTCGTTCGGCGCGTTTCATTCCGGAAAGGGGCTGGCCATTAAAGAGAATCTGGCCGGCATCCGGCTCCACAAGTCCGATAATGTGCTTCAGCAGCACGCTTTTCCCGCCCCCGCTCTTTCCAATGATAGTGGTGATCTCTCCCTGAAAAATGCTGAGCGTTATTCCGTCCAGAACCTTGTTGGAGCCGAATGTTTTTTGAATGTCATTCAATTGAATCAGCGGTGTTTTCGTCATGGATCACCAGTATAAGACGCTACAGTAGAATTGAAGTCAGGATGTAATCCGTAATCAGTACCAGAACGCAGGACAGGACCACGGCGGATGTTGTTGAAAGACTGACGCCTTTGGATCCGAACCCATCGGTCTGCAAATGGGTAAAATATCCCTTGAAACAGCAGACGGTTACCACCACCAATGCAAACACGATGGATTTGGCAAAGCCGCCGGAAATGTCCTTCATCACCACGCTGGATTCAACACGTGCAAAATAAATGCCCGGATTGATACCCAGAAGGACCGAACCCGTCAGATATCCGCCAAAAATCCCGATGACATCAAATAAGGCGGTCAGCAGCGGAAAACTGATGAGCGCAGCGGCGATTCTGGGACTGACCAGATACCTTACCGGGTCGATGTCCATGGTTTCAAGCGCATCGATCTGCTCGGATATCCGCATGATGCCGATTTCCGCCGCCATAGCGGAACCGGCTCTGCCGACAACCATGATCGCGGTAAGAACCGGCCCCATTTCCCGCACCAGCGACAGGGCCACGGCTGCGCCCAGCATGCCTTCGGAGCCGAATTTCACCAGCGTGTAATATCCCTGAAGGCCCAGTACCATTCCGGTGAATGCGCCTGTCAGGCAGATGACAAAAACGGATTTCATGCCGATAAAAAAAACCTGTTCGACTATTTTATAAATCTGGAGCGGCCAGGAAAAAATATGAATTACTCCCCAGATAAAAAACATGGTCATTTTACCCAGACCCCGGACAGGGGAAAGGGTTATTCGCCCAGGGTTAGAAACCGACAGTTTAACAGTAGTCAGGATTGTCATGGATAACCCCTTTTTCACAGCAAGCTTATTATTAATCGTATGCATACTACAGCGAAAAATCCGGATGTGTCAAGCCAATGCCATTGTCTGAATCAAGAATTTTATCCAAAGGAAAAAAGGCATTCCAGGAAAAACCCTTCATGCAATGCGGTGCATCTAAAGCAGCAGTCGATAAATCTGTGGTTTTCCGGAAACAATCAAAATATCGCTTGCTTTTTCAAATGGCTAACACTTAAAATATGAACAATGTAATTATATTATTCTACTAAAACCGGCAATAAATTGATTTGCCTTGACTTACAGGAGTGTGTTTATGTCGACAATACGAATCCGTAGTTTATTTGCATTGGGTATGATGCTGTTGCTGGTGCTTGACAGGGGTATGCAGGCCTGTCAGCGGCCACCTCTCCCCTGGAAGCGTTGAAAATTCCGGTCGAAACGGTGCTGGGTCTTTTAAAAGATCCGAAATACAAGGACCCGGATCAGCGTCAGCAACAGCGGGACAAAATTTTCGCCATTACCCGAAAGTTGTTTGATTATACCGAAATGTCCAAGCGGGCGCTTGCCCGTAACTGGAAATCGTTCAGTCCTCAGGAGCAGCTGCAATTTGTCGATGTTTTTGCCGACCATCTCAGCAATTCCTATATGGATAAGGTTCAGGGCGAATACAAGGGTGAGACAGTTGTTTTCCTGGGCCAGGAGATGGTTGCCGATGGAAAGGCATTGGTGACAACCAAAGTCGAGCGTCAGCCCAGCGATATCTCGGTGGATTACAGCATGCTTTTGGTCGATAACCAGTGGCGGGTATATGATGTCAACATCGAGGGTGTCAGTCTGATCAAGAATTACCGTAGCCAGTTTGATCAGATTCTGGTCAAGGAAACTCCCGCACAGTTGATCGAACGCCTGAAGAAGAAAGTTGACGTGAAAATCGGAAACTAACGCTGTATGGAGCGTGACAAATCCGCCCATAGGAAGAGAGGTTTTTTTGAAAAAGACAGCGATTATTCTGATCCTATCCGGTTTGCTCATGATGTTGCCAAGCATTCAGGCCGGCTATTCCGCAGACTCTCCGGCTGCCCGGACCACGTCATCTGATGACGAAGATTATCTGGATGATGAAGAGCCGCGTGCCACCGTTGCCGATCCGCTTTCCGGACTGAACCGGGCCGTATTTGAATTTAATGACAAGGCGTATTTCTGGGTCTTGAAACCCGTTGCCCAGGGATATAAGGCAGTCGTTCCTTCACCGGTCCGGCAGGGTATCTCTGAATTTTTTTTACAATCTGAAAGCACCGGTCCGGATCGCCAACTGTTTTTTACAGGGAAAAATGGAGGCCATGGCAAGCGAGATGGCCCGGTTTGTTTACAACACGACGTTTGGTATTTTGGGATTCTGGGACCCGGCAAAGGATTACCCCCATCTGAATCCGCCGGAAGAAGATTTCGGGCAGACGCTTGGATTATTTGGCATCGGCAACGGCATCTATCTGGTGCTGCCCTTGCTCGGGCCGTCCACGCTTCGGGACACGGTGGGCTTAGGAGGAGACTATTGTCTGAGTCCTACGACATATATTGATCCTGAGCGCGATTGACCTGGTCAATGAAAGTCGAGGAAGATGTCAATGCTCTGTCGTTTCGAATCGGTGATTATGAGAAATTGAAGGATGCGGCCATTATCCCCTATGAGTCGTTCAAAGACGGGTATCTCCAGTATCGGAAGAAGAAAATTGAAGAGTAATGGCTTTCAGGCAAGTTTATGAAACTGACATCCAAACTTCCGGATACAGGCGTAACGATATTTACCCGAATGACGGCGCTGGCCAATGCGCATGGCGCCATCAATCTTTCCCAGGGATTTCCGGACTTTGAAATTTCGGCCGATCTGATCGCAGGCGTTTACGACCACATGTGTTCCGGAAAGAACCAGTATGCCCCCATGCAGGGGGTTCCGGCGCTTCGGGAACGAATTGCAGAAAAAGTCTTTCAGCTCCATCAGGCCGCATATGATCCGGATTCTGAGATCACCATTACTTCCGGGGCCACGGAGGCTATTTTTGACGCCATCACCGCCGTGGTGCATCCCGGCGATGAAGTCATCGTTTTTGAACCGGCGTACGATTCCTATGTGCCGGCCATCCTGCTTTGCGGCGGGGTTCCCGTTTTTGTGAAACTGCATCATCCGGATTACCACATCAACTGGGATGAGGTTGCCGGCGCCGTCAATTCAAAAACACGCCTGATCATCCTGAACTCTCCCCATAATCCCACCGGAGCGGTATTGACGGAAACAGACATCGCCGCATTGATCGGGATTGTTCGCAATACGGATGTATTTATCCTGAGCGATGAGGTTTACGAACACATCATTTTCGACGGCAGGGTACATGAAAGCATGTGCCGGCATCCCGAACTCAGTCAGCGCAGTTTTGTGGTCTGTTCTTTCGGAAAAATGGTTCACGCAACCGGATGGAAAACCGGGTACTGTCTGGCGCCCCGGGCCCTTTCACAGGAATTTCAAAAAATTCATCAGTTTGTCACATTTGCGTCCAATACCCCTGTTCAACACGCCCTTGCTGACTATCTCTCCATTCCGGGTGTTTATTTAGGCTTGTCCGCATTTTATCAGGACAAGCGGGATTTCTTTCGATCCCTGATTGCTGGCTCGCAGTTTAAGGTGCTGCCCTGTCTGGGGTCATATTTTCAGCTCCTGGATTATACGAACCTGTCTGATGAACCGGATGAGGTGTTTGCAAACCGACTGACCACCGAATTCGGGGTTGCCGCCATTCCGCCGTCGGTGTTTTATCAGGACCGTGAAGATCACCGGGTACTGCGGTTCTGTTTTGCCAAGACTTCCCGGACCCTTGAAGCCGCGGCGGAAAGACTCTGCCGCATTCCGTGCCCTTAAGCACCATGACCTTTTTCTGAAAGTCCCGCATCCGTAAAAAGTCAGGATTTACTGGCGCCCGACTCCTGACTGATGCTGTATAAAGATTATGCCCGAGATCCTGCACACGCAAATCAACGCCTATCTAAACGAATTGAAAACCGCATCCGGCAGCAGGCCGCTGCCGCAGGTCATGCTGATTTTCGGGGATGAACTTCTTTATAAATCCGCGCTGCAAACCCTGCTGGATGCGATCATTCGTCCGGAAAATCAGGCATTCGGTTATGAGCCCGTGGACGGCATTCCGGAAAATGTTTATCCAGCCATAGAAAAGATCAATACGTATTCGTTTTTATCGGGCCAAAAAGTCGTCGGGTTTCTGGACACGCGGATATTTTACGCCAAAAAAAACAGCGCCGACATTCTTGAAAAAGCAAGGGAATCTTACAACGGGAAGGATTTAAAAACAGCGGCCCGGTATTTCGTCAGTCTGCTGTCGGTAACAGGGCTTTCCCTGGAAGATGTTCGGGACAAAACCTATACCGGCCTGAATGTGGATTTGGATGCCCTTGGTGATACGACATGGTTGGACACGCTGGTGGATTACTGCGTGGAAAATCCCGTGATGATGGATGCCTCCACCGGCGACGACCCTGCCAAAACCCTTCAGCAGGCTGTAGAAAAAGGATTTCCCTCCGGCAACCATCTGATTCTGACTTCGGATATGGTGGACAAGCGCAAAGGGCTGTACAAGGCGATTGCGGAAAACGGTCTGGTTATCGACTGCTCCGTGCCAAAGGGGGAAAACTGGGCGGACCGGCAGGCGCAGGGCGCCTTGCTTGCCGAGCAGATGAAAACTATTCTGGCGCCGTTCGGCAAGACCCTGGAAAAGGCGGCTTTTCAGAAGCTTGTGGAAATGACGGGGTTTGACCTCAGGATGTTTGCCGGAAACCTTGAAAAACTGGTGCAGGTTGTGGGAGACCGGAAAACCATCGCTGTTGAAGATGTCGAATCCGCGCTTCCCCGCACCCGCCAGGATCCGGTCTTTGAGCTGACCAATGCCGTGACTGACAGAAATTATGATGCGGCGGCGTTTTACCTGAAATCCCTGCTCTCACAAGGATTTTTTCCGCTTCAGATTATTGCGGCCATCATCAATCAGGTGAGAAAGGTTCTTGTCGTAAAAGATTTCCTGGAAAGTCCGGCAGGCAAGTTCTGGCGGCCCGGATTAACGTTTGACCAATTCAAAAAGCAATTTAGCCAGACCATTCTGCCCGCGCTTCAGGCCCATGACGCGGTCCTGATCACCCGGCTGGGGGAATGGGAAGCCCGGCTGCAATCAAAACCCGAATCCGATGCGCCGCAGCCGGATAAAAAGAAGAAAAAGCCGGCGCGTTCCGAGAAAAAACCAGCCCAGCCCGCAAGCGATCTGCTGCTGGCAAAACAATCCGCCAGCCCGTACCCGCTCTTTTTGTCGATGCAAAAATCCGATCGGTTTTCAAGGGAGGAGTTGACTCAGGCCGTCATCACCCTGGATGAGGCGAATTTAAGCCTCAAGTCCAGCGGTCTGAATCCGGAGCTGATTCTGGATAGAATGATACTGAAAATCTGCGGATTGCCCCGTTAAGCCGTATTGCAGTTCTTTGATGCCAGATGGTTGATGATGCTGGCCTGGTATCCGGCGCCGAATCCATTGTCAATGTTGACGACTGAGACTCCGGAGGCGCAGCTGTTGAGCATGCTGAGAAGCGCGGCAATCCCGCCGAAGCTGGCGCCGTAGCCGATGCTGGTGGGAACGCCGATGACCGGACAGGAGACCAGGCCGCCGACCACGCTGGCAAGGGCGCCTTCCATTCCGGCCACGACCACGGCCACATTGGCCTTGGACAGATCCTCCCAGACGGCCAGGAGCCGGTGGATCCCGGCAACGCCCACATCATACAGCCGGCTGACCTGATTCCCCAGTGTTTCGGCGGTGACTGCGGCTTCTTCGGCAACGGGCATATCGGAGGTGCCGGCGGAAACCACGACAATCCGGCCTGTTTTTTCAAGAGGATCCGGACGGATCACAACGATTCTGGCCATCTCGTGGTAGGTGCAGGGAAGTTCGACGGCCTGAATGGCCGCATACACGTCAGGCCCCGCTCGGGTGGCCAGGATGTTCCGGTGGCGCTCGGCAAGCTTTTGAACAATTCCCTGGATCTGCGGCAGGGTTTTTCCCTGGCAGTAGATGACTTCCGGCGCACCGTTTCGAAGACAGCGGTGATGATCGATGCGTGCAAATCCGATGTTTTCAAACGGCAGGCGCTTAAGAATGTCCATCGCCGCGTCCGCGCCGATCCGGCCGCCTTGAATTTTCTCGATCAATTCTTTTAAATACGAATCATCCATACCGAATATCCCGTCTGTGTTGGTATTGTCGGTAACGTTAGCGATGAATGGATGCCGAGTCAACAAAATATCTCTGCACCTCCGGATTTCTTTTAGCTTCCAGGGAGTAATTTCCGAGAGTGAAGTCGAAGCAGTGCCGGGGTCATCTGGTCCGATTCTTCGGGTTTCTGTATTAAGGCATCCGCGCAGATTTAAAGAAAAATGGCTTGCCTTGGATGCCGAAAAATGTCATTAAAACCGTATGATATGTCAATAAGAATTCAACTTTATGGCCGGCGACTTTTATAGGGGACTGTTTCCTGGTTTTAAGTGCATCCTGCAAAAATGGGCAGGTTATCCGATTCGGTTCGAATTTGACAAATCATCCTCCCGGTCCCGGCGACGGAGCCGTTTTGTAACAATACAGCGTTCGGCCCGCATCCGGCCAGCAATTGGGAACGTCCCGGCAATCCGAAGAGAGCAGGGGGAAGAAATTTTCAGGCGGATGTGAGCGGACAGTACAGACAACCTTTTTGTGAAAGGAGAAGACGACATGCAAGTTGTAAAGAGAATTTTTTTCATTTCGTTTCTGCTGGTTGCCGTCATGGCGCTTTTTATGGGACCTGCATCTGCTGCCGAGCAGAAAAAACCCAACATCCTTGTCCTCTGGGGCGATGATATCGGCTGGTTCAATATCAGCGCCTACAACATGGGCATGATGGGCTACAAAACGCCAAACATCGACAGCCTTGCCAAACAAGGCGCGCTGTTCACCGACTGGTACGGCCAGCAGAGCTGCACGGCCGGCCGGGCAGCATTTATCACCGGGCAGTCGCCCATCCGTACGGGACTCACCAAGGTCGGGCTGCCGGGTTCGCCCGAAGGCATGAGAAAGGAAGACCCGACCCTGGCTACGCTGCTCAAGGCCCAGGGCTACATGACTGGCCAGTTCGGGAAAAACCATCTCGGTGACCGCGACGAGATGCTGCCGACCAACCACGGCTTCGATGAGTTTTTCGGCAACCTCTACCATTTGAATGCCGAGGAAGAACCGGAGCATCCCGACTATCCCAAGAACCCCGAGTTCAAGAAGAAATTCGGCCCGCGCGGCGTCATCCACAGCTTTGCAGATGGCAAAATTGAGGACACCGGTCCCCTGACGAAGAAGCGCATGGAAACCGTTGACGAAGAGGTCACCGCCAAGGCGATGGACTTCATGGAACGGGCCAAGAAGGCGGACAAGCCGTTCTTCATCTGGTGGAACAGCACCCGCATGCACATCTTCACGCATCTGAAGAAGTCGTCTGAAGGAAAGACCGGCCTTGGCGTCTATGCCGACGGCATGGTCGAGCATGACGGTCAGGTCGGGCAGATCCTCGATAAGCTGAAGGAACTCGGGCTCGATGACAACACCATCGTGATGTATTCCACCGACAACGGTTCGGAGTCCTTCTCCTGGCCCGACGGCGGAACCACGATGTTCCGGGGAGAGAAGAACACCAACTGGGAGGGAGGCTACCGGGTTCCGACGCTCATCCGCTGGCCCGGGGTCATCAAGCCCGGAACCGTCATCAACGACATCTGTGCGCACGAGGACATGCTTCCGACCCTGATGGCTGCGGTGGGTGATGCTACCGTCAAAGAGGACCTGCTGAAAGGCAGGAAAATCGGCAGCATGACTTACAAGGTCCATCTTGACGGCTACAACCTCCTGCCCGTGTTCAAGAATCAGGGTGTGTGGCCGCGCAAGGAGTTCATCTACTGGACAGATGACGGCAGTGTCGCGGCCCTGCGCTACGGTGATTGGAAGGCCACGTTCCTGAGGCAGGACGCTCACGGCATGAAGGTCTGGCTGGAACCCTTCGTGGCGTTGCGCGCCCCCATGCTCACCAACCTGCGCATGGACCCGTTCGAACTTGCTCAGGACATCGGCATGGAGTACGACCGCTGGTTCATCGACCATATGTTCATGATAGCCCCCGCGGCGGGCTATGTCGGAGAGTGGCTGCAGAGTTTCCGCGAGTTTCCCCCACGCCAGAAGCCCGGCAGCTTCAACCTCGACCGCGTGATGGAAGCGGTGACCAGTGGTCCAAAAGGCGGCAACAACTAAAGCTGCGCAGACCGGAAAGACGTGTCAATTCAGCAGGGCCGCGCCTGTTACAAGCGCGGCCTTTACTCGGCCGAAATGCATCCTCCTTGTTCAAGGATGCAATATGGACCCTGCAACACCTTTCAACAGATCTCCACCGTGATGAATGCGGCGATTATCGTCCAGGAAAATCTGTCAGTTTTTTGCGGGATCAGACGTTGAGTTTGCCTCCTGTTGCTTCAGATTCGGAATTGGTGGCATGCGCTGTCTATAGGCCACAGTTACAGAACTTTGGACAACTGGAAATATCAGGGATATCGGAAAAAATTGCATGATAGGAGACAAGAAGATGAAAACGTCATACAAGTTTAAATTTATCGCCGCTGCGTTCATCGGCTTGTTGGCTTTCACAACTTCCGTTGTACAAGCCGCCGATCCATTGCCGTCCTGGAAAGCGGGCAAGGCAAAGCAATCCATTATCGAATACGTTGAGAAGGTCACAAAATCCGGTTCGCCGGATTTCGTCCCTGTTCCCGAGCGCATCGCCGTATTCGACAATGACGGCACGCTTTGGAGCGAGCAGCCGATGTATTTCCAGGCATTCTTCGTCTTCGACCGTATCAACCAACTGGCGCCGCAGCATCCTGAATGGAAGACCAGAGAGCCGTTCGCCTCGGTGCTCAAGGGAAATGTGAAATCCGCCATGGCTGGCGGCGAACACGCGCTTATCGAGATGGGCATGGCCACGCACGCGGAAACGACGACCGAGGAGTTCGAGAAGATCGTCGCCGATTGGATCGCCACTGCGAAACATCCCAAGACGGGCCGGTTTTTCACTGAAATGGTCTTTCAGCCGATGATCGAAGTGCTTGCCTACCTGCGGGCGAACGATTTCAAGACCTTCATCGTCTCCGGTGGCGGTATCGAGTTCATGCGTCCGTGGACAGAGAAGGTCTACGGCATTCCGCCGGAGCAGGTTATCGGCAGCAGTATTAAAACGAAGTTTGAAATTCGCGACGGCCGACCGGTGCTTGTTCGCCTGCCGGAAATTAATTTCGTGGACGACAAGGCGGGCAAGCCGGTCGGCATCCAGATGCACATTGGACGCCGTCCCATCGCCGCATTCGGCAACTCCGACGGGGACCTGCAGATGCTGCAATGGACCGCCGCCGGCAAGGGCGCAAGCTTCTGCCTCTACGTCCATCACACCGATGGTGAACGCGAATGGGCTTACGACCGAAATTCCAGCATCGGGCATCTTGACAAAGGACTCGATGAAGCCATGGCAAAAGGCTGGACCGTTGCGGACATGAAGAACGACTGGAAGATCATCTTTCCATTCGAGAAGCGTTAACGGAACGGGGCAGAGGTCTCCTTCATTTCTTTTCCAGCGGTGAAATTATCTGCTTTGAGACACTTTACAAAACCGGGGCCTTTCATTATTATTGATGATATATGCATGACCGGTATGGTTGCTATCTAACGGCAACGAACAGGATGCGCCGGAAGGGCCGCGGAAACATCCGTTGCGCCGGCACTCAGACGACTATTTAGAAAGGAAACAATTACCATGAGCTTTGATTTCAATGCAGATGATATTTTTGAAATGGCGGAACAACTGGAGCGCAACGGCGCGAAATTTTACACGGATGCCTCCGAGAACGTGGCGGATCCGACATCCAAAAAATTTCTGATTCAGCTGGCGCAGATGGAAGTACAGCATGAGAAGACATTTCAGGCCATGCGCGCCGGCCTGAATGAAAAAGAAAAGGCCGCCACGGTTTTTGATCCCGAGCATGAGGCCGTGCTCTATCTGCGGGCACTGGCCGATACCCGCGTGTTTTTTCAAAAGACGATCGATTTGAAATCCATGAAGGAAATTCTAAAGGCCGCAATCGAAGCGGAAAAGGATTCCATCGTATTTTATCTGGGGATGAAGGAAGTGGTCCCCGAAGGTCTGGGAAAAAGCCGGATCGACGGGATCATCAAGGAAGAAATGGGGCATATCCGGCTTCTCAGCAAGGAGCTTGTGGCGGCAAAATAACCCAGATGAAATCCCCCCTGGCCCCCCTTTTTCTAAGGGGGGAAGCATTTTCGTGGCCCGTATTCATCATCTGCTGATAAACCGTTGTTTACGGAAGCTTCCCGTTTTCAGCCAGATCCTCCAGTCCGCTACGATCCAGAAGCTGGATTTCACTGCCCTGAACACTGATCAGCCGTGCAGCCGCCATTTTGGTGAAGATCCGGGAAAGCGTTTCGGGAATCGTCCCCAGCAAGCTTGCCAGCTGGCTTTTGGAGATGACAAGCTTGACGGAATCCGGGCATCCCTGTTCATCTGACAGGTACAGCAGATAAGACGACAGCCGTCCGGGGACTTCCTTCAGGGAGAGGTTCTCGATCTGAACCGTAAATTCCCGAAGCCGCATGGACAACACCCCAAGCATGCTAAGCGCCAGAGAGGGGTTTTGATGAATCAGAGTCACAAAAGCGGCCTTCGGGAAAAACAGCAGGCTGGTTCCGGCAATGGCCTGGGCGGTGGCGGGAAACGGCCGGCCTGTAAACACAGGGACTTCTCCGAAGGGTTCCCCGGGGCCGAAAATATGCAGGATCTGCTCCTTGCCGTCGGGCGCAACTTTGAAAATCTTCACGCTGCCGCTGACAATGGTATAAAAGCCATTGCCGGCATCTCCTTCTGAAAAAATGATCTGCCCTTTATCGTAGTCCTTGCGCACCGTGATCGCACAGACCGCCTGCAGCGCACCCTCGTCAAGCCCGCTGAAAAGCGGGGTTTTTGAAACAATCTCTGTCGCGGTGTTCATGTTTTTTTCAATTATTTTCATTTTTTTCGGGTGATGTTGACTTAAGTCAAGGACGTTGCGTTGAATATGGGATAAAACCGAACACAAGAAGAACGAAAATCACAGTTCAACAATACAGGCGGAAGTCGGAAGGACAATGCACCCTTCAGAAACCTTCTGCTCGAACCCCCAACCCAGATGATCATTATGAAAGGAGATCACCATGTTTTGTTACCAATGCGAACAGACGTCAAAAGGCGAAGGATGCACCAAGATCGGTGTTTGTGGAAAGCAGCCGGAAGTTGCAGCCCTTCAGGATTTGTTGATTTATACGGTAAAAGGCCTGTCTCAGGTGGCGGTTGCAGCCAGAAAAGCAGGCATTGTGGATGATAGCATTAACCGCTTCACCTGTGAAGCCATTTTTTCAACGCTCACCAACGTGGATTTTGATCCGGACCGGTTTGTCAAGCTGATTCAGGAATGCATTGCCAAGCGAAACGCGCTGAAGTCCAGAATTCAGGCATCCCTTCCCGTGGGTCCCGCAGACTTCATAGCGGCCGGAACCCTTGATGGCATGGTCAAGCAAGGCGAATCCGTCGGCGTCAAGTCGGATGCTTCCATCAACCCCGATATTCTCTCCCTTCAGCAGCTGTTGATTTACGGCGTCAAGGGCCTGGCGGCCTATGCCGATCATGCCGCGATTCTGGGGCAATCCGATGACGCGGTCTATGCCTTTATTCAGGAAGCCATGGCGGCAACCCTGGACAAGAGTCTGGGGGTCAACGAACTGGTGGGCCTTGCCTTGAAGTGCGGCGAAGTCAATTTAAAGGCCATGGAGCTTCTGGATGCCGGCAATACCGGAACATACGGACACCCGGTTCCCACATCGGTTTCGCTGGGCGCAAAAAAAGGAAAGGCCATTCTCGTGTCCGGCCATGACCTGAAAGACCTGGATGCGCTTCTCAAACAAACCCAGGGAAAAGGCATCAATGTTTATACGCACGGGGAAATGCTTCCCTGCCACGGGTATCCGGAACTTAAGAAATACCCCCATTTTTTCGGCCACTACGGAACCGCATGGCAGAATCAGGCCAAGGAATTCGCAGCCTTTCCGGGCGCCATTTTAATGACCACCAACTGTATTCAAAAACCGAAGGAAACCTATCAGGACAATATCTTTACAACGGGACTTGTGGGCTGGCCGGGTGTTACGCACATCGCCACCAAGGACTTTTCACCGGTGATTGAAAAAGCGCTGGCGCTTCCAGGCTTTACCGAAGATGTTGCAGGCAAATCCGTGATGGTCGGCTTTGCCAGAAATGCGGTCATGGGGGTTGCGGGGGCTGTGATCGATGCGGTAAAGAGCAAGGCTATCCGCCACTTTTTTCTGGTCGGCGGCTGCGACGGGGCCAAGCCCGGCAGGGATTACTACACGGAATTTGTGGAAAAAGTGCCTTCCGATTGCGTGGTGCTGACCCTTGCCTGCGGGAAATTCCGCTTTTTTGACAAGGATCTGGGCAATATCGGCGGCATCCCCCGGCTTCTGGATGTCGGACAGTGCAATGACGCCTATTCGGCGATTCAGATCGCCGTCGCCCTTGCCAATGCGTTCGGATGCGGGGTCAACGACCTGCCGCTTTCCATGATTCTGTCCTGGTATGAACAGAAAGCCTGCGTCATTTTACTGTCCCTGCTGCATCTGGGTATCAAGAACATTCGCCTGGGGCCAAGCCTGCCGGCCTTTATCACCCCCAATGTGCTGGATGTGCTGGTGAAAAATTTCAACCTCATGCCCATCAGCACGCCGGATGCCGATCTGAAGGCGATTTTGGGATAATTCACAGATTCATGATAGCGGATTTATCGTGAAGATGACCCCCCTTTGAAAAAAAGGGGGCCAGGGGGGATTTAAGACGTCTATATTACGGATAAATTCCCCTCGGTGCCCTTTTTCAAAGGGAGTGTAAGATCTGATTTTGGGAGGTAAATATGAAATGTCCGGGACAAGATACCCAGTACTGGAAGCCAGGAGCGATTTTTGAAACCACATGCCCCGAGTGCGGCGGCAGTGTCGAATTTTTCAAGGACGACACCACCCGCAAATGCCCGCACTGTCAGCACCGATTTGTCAATCCCAATATGGATTTCGGGTGCGCCGCATACTGCCAGTTCGCCGAACAATGTCTGGGAACCATGCCGGCCGAGCTTCTGGCCCAGAAGGATGACCTGCTCAAAGACCGGGTGGCCATTGAAATGAAGCGGTATTTCAAAAGCGATTTCAAGCGGATCGGCCATGCGTCCCGGGTGGCCCGGTACGCGGAGCGGATTGCAAGATCCGAAAAAGGCAACATGGCGGTCATTCTGTGTGCGGCGTTTCTCCACGACATCGGCATTCACGAAGCGGAGCGAAAACACGGCAGCACAGCCGCCCGGTTTCAGGAACTGGAAGGTCCGCCCATCGCCAGATCCATTCTTGTAAAACTGGGTGCCAAAGCCGAACTGATTGATGAGGTCTGCGATATTGTGGGCCATCACCATCATCCCCGTGCCGAGGAGACCGCCAATTTTAAAGTTCTCTATGACGCCGATCTTGTCACCAATATTGAAGAAAACCAGAAGGAATCGCCGGCGTCCACGGACCGGCTGAACCAGATGATCGAAAAATCGTTTTTAACCGAAAGCGGACGCAAGGTTGCCCGAGACACGTTGCTGTCAGAATGAGGAATGAGCCATGAAAGTACTGAGAAAAATAATTGAAATCGATGAGGCGCTTTGTGACGGCTGCGGCCAGTGCATCATAGGATGTGCGGAAGGCGCCCTGAAGCTTGTCGACGGCAAGGCGCGCGTTGTCGCCGACAAATATTGCGACGGCCTGGGCGCCTGTATCGGCGAATGTCCCACAGGCGCCTTGAAGATTATTGAACGCGAAGCCGATGAATTCGACGAGGCGGCGGTTGAAGCCCTTCTGGGGAAAACGCATGAAAAGGCTTCCGCGCCTGCCGGCGGATGCCCTTCTGCCGGGCTTCAGATGTTTTCCGCCCCATCCGCCTGTGAAAAAGCCAATCTGCCCGCGGCTCTGGATGCCGGTGACGACTCTTTCCTGTCCCACTGGCCGGTACAGATTCGCCTGGTCCCGTCCAATGCGCCGTTTCTTCACGGGGCGGATGTCCTGGTTGTGGCTGATTGCGTTCCAGTGGCCTATCCCTCCATTCACAAGGACTTCATGAAGGGCCGGGCCGTTATGATGGGATGCCCCAAATTCGATGATGCCCAGGGCTATATCGATAAATTCGCCAAAATCTGCTCCCATGCAGGCCTTAAGAGCATCACGGTGCTGAGCATGGAAGTTCCCTGCTGCTCGGGCCTTCCGATGATCGTAAAAAAAGGCCTTGAGATTTCAGGTGCGGCCATCCCTTTGACCGAGGTCGTGGTCAGCATCAAGGGTAAAATTCTGGAAATCAAGGAAAGAGAAGCTGCATAAACGTTTTCGTTTCAATAAAGGGTTGGTTGTGATATGTGGCACCGATGTCACGCAAATCACGAACCGATAGCCTGCCCTGCAGGGCCGCGCGATGAAGGAAACGACAACCGGCATCTTTGAAAAGCTGAAGCGGACCCGACCCCTTCTCTCCAGAAACAAAACCGCGCAGTCGGTTTTGTTTCAGCTCAAATTCGACGTCGATGGTGCATACCTTTGTGTGATCAATGAAAAGGGGGCGCAGATCAGCCCCGGCCATGAATATTTTGCCGGTCCCACCCGTGAGGTGCTGAAATCCATTGAAAATATCAGAAAACAGAACAGTTTCCGGATAGACTGGAATAAACCCAATGGACAGATTTATCTGAGCGAATACGATTATCTGCTCTGGCCCCTGCGACAGTGTGACAATTTCGTGGATGACGGCATGAACCGTCTTCGGTTTTCTGATGAAGAAAGCCGTATCCGGCTGATTATCGAGGAAAACCGGAAGGGTATGCTCAACAGCCGGATTGTGCTGTCCCACGGGGGCAAACGCCTGGAACCCGTCCAGCTGTTGAATGAAACCCATGCCTTTGCCAACGGCGTCATCTACCCGATACGGTCCCTGGGTGAAAACTTCCGGATATTGGCGCTTTTTGAAACTGCGTTGTTGCCGAATAGTCTGGAGGGATACCTTTCTCTTCTGTTTTCTTATTTCAGCAATATCTCCGTACGCTACCAGGATTTTGCCGTAACGACCGGTTCGCCCAAACAGACTCAGCCCACACTGATAATTGAAAAAATTGATCCGGACAATGCCCTCCATTTGCGGGTTTCCTCGTCTTTGTCCGGATTGGATCCGGATTTTATCGAATCGTATGACGTGACTCGGGTGGCTGCAATCAACGATCTGGAGAAAAAGATCGTTGTATCCGATGTTCTGCACGCGGAAATCGTGTCTGTTTTTGCTGAAATTGAAAAACTCCTGAAAAAACACAAACGGGGTCTGAAAGAAGGCCCCGGCTTTTTCATGGACGATACCCTTTTCATCATCGAAGAATCTCTGGCAAGCGCTTTTATCTATGCGGAACTGCCGGGGCTGATCGCACGGTTCGCCATCCTGGGGGCTGAAAAACTTAAAACCTATAAGGTTCGGGCCGTCACACCGAAACTGACCCTGTCTCTTTCTCACGGCATCGATTTTCTGGAAGGGGATGCCAGCCTGGAGATTGAAGGGTTCACGCTGCCCCTTTTCGACGTTCTGCACCAGTACAAACAGAATGCCTACATCACCCTGAGTGACGGCACCCATGCCATCGTCAACCAGAATTACATGAACCGGTTGGCCCGCCTTTTCAGAAAACAAAAGGACAAGGTCAAGGTCTCTTTTTTCGATCTGCCCCTTGTGGAAGAACTGATCGATGAGAAAATTGCGGAAACGGCATTCAAAAAATCCCGGGAGATTTTCCTCGGGTTCAACAAACTGGCCAAGTCCAGATGCGATATTCCCGAGCTTCGGGCAACCTTGCGGGGCTACCAGAAGCAAGGCTATAAATGGGCCAAATACCTGCATCAGCATGGACTGGGGGGCTGCCTGGCAGATGATATGGGGCTGGGGAAAACGCTGCAGGCGATTGCGCTTCTATCCGGCATTTATCCCCGTGAAAAAAAGCCGTCGCTGGTGATTGTTCCCAAAAGCCTGTTGTTCAACTGGGAAAATGAAATTTTAAAATTCAATCCCGAACTCACCTATACGGTCCACCACGGCTCGATTCGGGATCTATCCGCGGCAAGAGATACGAATTTGATCATCACCACCTATGCCACGGTTCGAAACGATATCAAAGAGTTCCGGGAAGAAGCGTTCTACTATGTCATCCTGGATGAATCCCAAAACATCAAAAACATGAACTCCCAGATTTCCAAGGCCGTGATGCTCCTGAATGCCGAGCACAGGCTGGCCCTCAGCGGAACCCCCATTGAAAACAACCTGAACGAACTTTACGCGCTCTTTCGGTTCCTCAATCCGGCCATGTTCGGTTCTCCCGAAGAGTTCACCCGCAACTACGCCATTCCTGTGCAGAGAAACGATGACAAGGATGCCCTGCACGAACTGAAGAAAAAAATATATCCGTTTATCCTCAGACGCCTGAAACGGGATGTGCTCAAGGAACTTCCGGAAAAAGTCGAGCAGACCCTGTTTGTGGATATGAATGATGAGCAGAAAATTTTCTACGAGCTTCGCCGCCGGTTTTATTATGAAACCGTGAAGTCTCAGATCGCCCGCAACGGCATAAAAAAAACCCAGTTCTTCATCCTTCAGGCCCTGAGCGAACTGCGCCAGATTGCCAGCATCCCGGAGTCCAAGAGCGAAAACGGCATTATTTCTCCGAAACGGGAGGTGCTGGTGGAGCAGATACGGGATCTTATCGCCAATAACCACAAAGTCCTGGTGTTCGCCAATTATCTCCATGCGCTGGATTGCATTGCCGAGGATCTGGAAAAGGATGGGGTGAGCTACCTGCTGATGACCGGAGCCACCCGGGACCGGAAGGTCCTGGTGGATCAGTTTCAGGAGGATGAATCCTGCAAGGTTTTCCTCATGACCCTTAAAACCGGTGGCATCGGACTCAATCTGACTGCGGCGGATTATATTTTTATCTTCGATCCCTGGTGGAACAAGGCTGCCGAAAACCAGGCCATTGACAGAACCCATCGCATCGGACAGGACAAGACCGTCTTTGCGTATAAACTGATCACCCGGGGGACCATCGAGGAGAAAATCCTCAAGCTCCAGGAACAGAAAAGCGCGCTGTTTGACCGGTTGATCTCAAGTGACGGTGCCTCCATTAAATCGCTGGATGAAACGGATGTGGAGTTCGTCCTGGGAGCCTGAATATGAGATCGATCACGCAGCAGAGAAACCTTTCAAGCCTGCAGGCGCATATCGCGGTTTTCGATCATGCCGGCAACTGGGATGATACCGGCCGTCGCTGCACCGCGTGTTCAAAAAATATTCAGGAATTCTCCTGTGAAACGCCCGACGGCAGGGTATGCATTCATTGCGCGCAGGCTGTTTATCGCAATTTTGCGGAAAATCAGGAGATCGCCGCCTGGCAATATTCCCGTTTTATTCGCTCGCTGTCCGGAGACGAATCGCTGCGATGGCGACTGACAACGCTGAGCCGGTATGCGGAAGCCGTTCATCTTGCCGAAAAGCAGAAATCATCCGATGTCACCGCCATGCATCGGCTTCTGGTGTTAAATCTTGGCTGCCAGATAGAGCACCCGCTGAATCTATTGGTTCGACAGCTTGCGCTTAATGCCGCCGTGCAGGTTGGAAAATCCATGCTGCCGTTACTTCTGGAACATGGGGAGACCCTGCATCCCTGGCAGTTTTATTATAATATTGTCCTTTGTGCCGGCATCATCGGGCCGGATGACAAAAGCGTCCAAAAATTACTTGAAGACGCCGTCAAACATCCGCTTCCCGAGGTGCGCGAAAAAATCATTCGTATCGTTTCCAGCCAGAAATCTTTATGGGCACGGAATCTTCTCAAACAGGTGGTAAAGGAATGCCGACCTGACAGGAATGGCAAAATTCAACGCAACCGCCAATATCCTGTCACCTCCGGAGCAGCAACGTATTTTCGCGACAGAGCAAAGCACGGCAACCCCCATTCCCGATGAACTGTCTTTCCTGGAAACCGCCATCATTGACTGCTATCCGATAGATAGGCTCAAGGCCGTTTATAGCCGATATCTCAATCCCGTGTTTCAGGAAACCGATTTTCAGGACATGGGCCAGGTTGCCGTCGGCAAACTGAAAAAGCGGCAGCTGGTGTGGGCGCTTGCCCAGGTGTTTTCCCAACAATATCTGTTTGAAAAATTAATGTTGCTCCTTCCGCAAGGCGTTATTCAGGTATTGAACCGCTTGACATGGGAAAAGGGTGGGCATCTGGCCCAGTCCTTTACCGACCCGCTCGACCCGCCGATTCTCGTTCCGTCCAAAGAAACATGGCATGGCAGAACCAGAACCATAGAGACGTTCAACCCCTGCTATTCGATTATTCCGATTCAGAAGAATTACAGCTATCGATCTTTCGCCTCTTACGATTCCTATACCACCATCTTGTACCTGCCCGATCCCGTTCGGGACCTGTTAAAAAAATACCTGCCCCCTCCCGAGGGATACTACCTGAAAGGGCTGGAGACCATTGAAAAAACCGATTTCATCTATGAAGACGGGAGCCGGATACTCCGCCAACTCCATCTGATCTGCGCCTATATCGCGCAGGGGGCCCTGAAGTTTTCAAAAAACAGTGCGAGAATATTGAAAACATCCGCCAAGGAAGTGTCTGCGTATTGCCATATCCGTGAATTTTATACCGGCGGGAAAGCCGATCTGGAGCACCTGAACACCGGATTGCTTATCGATTTTCTTCAGCATTATCCCATCCGGGAAACACAGGACGCGCCGGAATTTCTGAAGCAGGTTTTTGATGACTTTTTTATGAAGGTTGCCCCGCATGGCGGCTACCGCCTGGACCGGTTGCTATTCCACCTCAAAGGAATTTCTTATATACAAAATGGGTATTATGAGCAAACCCTTCGAAAGAGCGAGCAGGGGGTTCGAACCTCCCTCCGTAGCCTGCTGAGAGCGTTGCAGCCGGGGCTGTGGTATTCCGTTTCCAAACTGCTCGACTATTGTCATTACCGGGATGTGGATCTGGACATAGTGGACAGATCCGTTGCCGCCAGATATTTGTCGGTTGACATCCGATATGAGGATGGAAATCGATTTGGTACATATCGGACTGCGGAAATCTCTGCGGCGATGTATCAGGAAGCGCTTCTTGCGCCGTTTTTCAAAGGCTTCCTGTTTCTGATGGCGGCCTTCGGGCTTGTGGATATCGCGTACAATTATCCCAAAAACGAGCGCATTCAGAAAAAAGAAATGGAGTATCTCTCAGCTTTTGACGGCCTTCAATATATCCGCCTGACACCCCTGGGGGCCTATATTGCGGGTCTGACAAAAGACTATGCCTTCAAGGCTGAGATGGAGAGCGCCAATATCGTGCTGGACGATAAGCGGCTGTTGATCAATCTGGATGGAAAGGATCGGCTGAAGGCCATTTTGCTGGAGCGGTTCGCAGATAAAATCAGCGAAAACTGCTATAAGGTGACCAGTGGCTCGTTTTTAAAATCCTGCGTTACCCTGAAGGACATCGAAGGCAGGATAAAGTTGTTCAAAAAACAGGTATCGGCAAAACCGCCCCGAATCTGGGAGGATTTTCTGAATGACATTCTGGAAAAGATTGATCCGCTTATCCCCGAGCCTGACCTGTTGGTTTTCCGGCTGAAAGAGCATCCGGAACTGATTGAATTAATGGCCAGAGACGAAATCATGCAGAAATTGATTTTGAAAGCCGAAGGGTATCATGTTCTCATCCCATCCAAAAACCTGTATAAGGTCAAAAAACGGCTCGAGACTTTCGGGTATTTTATCCATCAGCTCAGGTGAAGACAAACATATTGCCTGAATACAGAAATCCACGCACTTTTTTACGGGAAACTGTCAGAAAGCGTGCCGAATGAATTATTCAGCGGTCAATAAACTGACAGCATGTTTTCCGCAAAACAGATGCTGTCAGTATTTTGAATTCCTGCGTTACGGAAGCCTTCATGCGTCTGCTTCTCTGGGTTCAAAAATATCCAGAATCTCCTCGGCAATATAAGCTTTCATCTCTTCGTCGCCCGTAAAAACCGCTTTTCGAACGCCGTTGCTGAAGTCAATTTCCACATCGCAGTTGTATTTGTGAGATGCGGCCTTCACAATTCTGGCCATGATCTCCAGATTGGCATCTTCGATCTGAATCGGAACCATGTTCAAATTCATATTTCCTCCTTTTGATTATTAAAACATTGTAAGCCGTGTATAGGTCAGGAACAAAAGCCGGATAAGCGTTTTTTCACTTTGAACATAATATAAGCATAATTCATGCCATAATTCATTGGGTGATCTTCTCCCATAACAAAACGCAGCATGCTTGCGCTGTTTCAAATTCTCATTCAATCATACGCATTGCGTTTTTAATGACACTCCCGTGTCAATGGCGTTCTTTTAATTGACTATATCAGAGAAATTCGGCAAGCTTCATTGATGAACGAAGGAAAATGCCGCATGAGAAATCATTGGCTTTTGTCTGATTCAAGGGAGTCGCTGATGCCGGAGGTGAGTATCAAGATCACAAAAGAAGACGCAAAACCGGAATATAAGGACCGCGTCATCTGCCCATGGGTGGATACCGGCAAACCGGATTACATCGACTATCATGATCATGAATGGGGGGTTCCCGTTCATGACGACCATCGATTATTCGAATTTCTCACCCTGGAAGCTGCTCAAGCCGGACTGAGCTGGTATACCGTGCTGAGAAAACGGGAAAATTACCGCCTCGCCTTTGACCGCTTCGATCCTGAAAAAGTTGCCGGGTATGATGAGCATAAGGTGCGGGCGCTTCTTGAAAATTCCGGAATCATCCGCAACCGGGCCAAAATTCTGGCGGCAATCAACAATGCGCAGAAATTTCTGGAGATTCAGAAAGAATTTGGCAGTTTTGACGCATATGTCTGGCGGTTTGTGAACGGCAAGCCGATCGTGAATGAACTCAGGCAACTGGGGGATTACCCTGCGACAAGCCCGGAGTCGGATGCCCTGAGCAAGGATCTGCGGCAAAGAGGCTTTAAATTCATGGGGTCCAAGATTTGCTATGCCCACATGCAGGCCACCGGCATGGTGAACGATCATACGTTGGATTGTTTTCGAAGGCGGGAAATCATGGCGGGATATGCTGCAAAATCATCTATGAGAGGGAATCGCCGGTGAAACGAATTGAAACAGCCATTCCCATATTTTTTTGTTTGGGGAAGATGAATCATGATGCCTGCTGATGTGTCCCAGTTTAACTGGTCCGATTTTTTAGATCGACATCGGGAGGCCATCCTCGAACAGTGGGTTCAGCGACTGCAAACGCAGATCAGTGAAAGATATTCGCGGCGGCCGGCTGCAGAACTCATGCAGACCGTCTGCGCGGCCTTTGACGGCAATTGCCGTGTACTGATCCATGGCGATTACCAGGAACTTGATCGATTTATCACGGAAATCTCCCGCATGCGCCTTGAGGGCGGATTCCCCCTGGTGGACGTTCAAAAGGCATTTGATCTGTTCCGGCAGATTGTGCTGCCGCTTCTGGCAGGGTCCTGCAGCCTTGAGACCTTTCACCGGGCCATCGTAGAACTCAATGGATGTCTGTCCTATACGGTTTACCAGTTCAGCGATTATTTTCAGAACCTTCATAGAAGGCGCCTCATTGATTATGCCAGAAAACTGAAGGCCGAGGTCTCGTTTAAAACAGCCGAACTCCGAAAATCCGAACTCAAATACAAGACCCTTGTGGAAGACATCACCGACGGGGTGGTCGTCATAAACAACGGAGAGATCGTTTTCACAAATCAGGCTTTCAGCGCCATGCACGGATATGGCGGCAGCGATCTGATGGGGAAGCCTTTTCTGGAACTGGCTGCTGCCTGTGACCAGGCAGCGGTTTCGGACAGGCTGTGCCTGGCCCCTTCAGATGGTGCGGGTTCTCCGGCCCTGGAGTATTTCAGGATTACCCGGTCCGGGGATAGATACCCCACCGAGATCAGGTTCAAGCGCATCCATTATGCGGCGATGTGGTCACAGATCGGAATTTGTCGGGATATCACCGAACGGATCGAACTGGAGAAAAAGATGCGTGAAGCCGAGCGCCTGGCTGATATTGCCCAGATTGCCACCTCGCTTTCTCATGAAATCCGAAATCCGCTATCAGCCATCAAAATGAATCTTCAGATTCTTCAGCGCCATCCCGAACTTGCCGGAAATGACCGCAGACGGGTGGATATTGCGGTGCATGAAATGCACCGGCTTGAAGGTGTTTTACAGGAAGTGCTCGATTTTGCAAAACCGGTGACGTTGCAAAAAACATCCTGCAGCCTCAACCCGATCCTCATGCAGGCTATCGATCTACTGGAGGTGAAGTTTGCAGAAAAGCGCCTGGGAATTCATCTGGAGCTCTGCGAACTTCCCGAAATATCGATGGATGGGCAAAAGATCGAGCAGGTCGCACTGAACCTGCTCCTGAATGCCGTTGAGGCAGCACCAGATGGAACGGCAATCCGGATCAGCAGCAGCCGATGGACTCCCGATAACAAGACCCCGGAAGTGTTCTTTGCCGTGGCGGACGAAGGTGAAACCGTACCGCAGGCGCTTTGCGAAACCATATTTTCCCCATTTTATACGACCAAGAGCCGGGGGTCCGGCTTGGGGCTGAGTGTGGTGCGCCGTCTGGTGGATGCCCATGGCGGCCGCGTTTCGGTCAACCCCCGCGAACCAAGAGGAACCGTCTTTACAGTCACCCTGCCCGAAGGAGGCCATGGGAACGGCTTCAGGACAATCCTGATGCCTTGAAGCATGACTGCTGGCAAACCGCACCCAATCAGCCCGGATCGGCCAGATACCTTGAATGACGTGTTCAAGGTTCAACACACCCTGCAAAATATTTTTCACCTGCCTGAAAATTTTCTTTCTATCACAGTGCCGCAATTTCTTTTCTGAATATTCTCCGCCACGTTAATATCCTTATAAATCCTACCCATAAATATTTATCTGAATAAAATTCATTTACTGGCACAGCTTTTGCTCTATGCTCTGTCGTTGCAGAAATCGCGGAATGATCCAGGTGTATTCACGCTGAACCTCAAATCCTTGACGCAGAGTCGCCCCAAACCCTATCAAAGAGAAAGGAATGTGAATGATGAAGGAACCAACAGGCAACATACAGCAAACGGTGTTCATGGTTATTTTTTGGGTCTTAGCCATACTGACCTGGTGTCCAATCGGCTATGGCAGCTATGGAACGGTTTCCAGATATTTCGGTATGCCTTCCTGGGCGGCAATTGCCCTCCTGATCGGGGCCGTGCTGTTTATTCTGGAATGGATTTATTTGTTTCACACCGACCTTGCGCTGACAGATGAAAAACTGGCGACAATTTTGAAGGCGCTGGAAAACCACGATGCCACAAAGGAGATAAGATCATGACCGCCATGGTGATAATAACCGGAATCTGTCTGGTTTCTGTACTGCTCAGCTATGTTGCGTTCCGCAAAGGTTTTACCCGAAACGCGGACGATTATTTTGTTGCCGGATCGAGTCTGGGGTATTTTGTATTGATTTTCAGTCTGCTGGCATCGTTTCTGAGCGCATTTTCCATGTTTGGGATGGCAAGTCTTGGTTATCGTACCGGATTCGGCGCGCTCTTTGTTTTGACCGTCAATCTGGTTCCGCTGGGATTTCTCTGGTATTTCGTTCATCGAAAAACACTCGTTCTGGGGCGCGCCCGCCGCTGGATGTCCATGGGCGCCCCTTTTGGTGAGCGCTATGGAAAAAGCATGCGGGCGATTATTCCGGTTGTTGTGCTGATCGCATCCATACCGTATCTGGTGGCGCAGCTTCAAGGAATCGGTGTAATGGTGGAAACCATGACCGAGGGATTGATTTCCTATAAAGTCGGCTTGTTTTTTATCCCCATATTTATTGCGGTTTATCTGATGATGGGCGGAATGAAAGGCTCGGCCTGGGTCAATACGGTTCAGGGGATTTTTTTCACCGTCATGGTGTTTGTCCTCTTTTTTGCGGTCATGGCCAAAAACGGCGGCTTTGGTCCGACAATGGATATGGTCTTTGAAACGCATCCGGAATTGTTTCAACTGGGATGGAACAATGGAAAAGTCTGGAGTTATCCCATGATTTTCGGTTTCTCAACCGCGATGTGTCTGGGGTGTATTTGCTTTCCTCAGCCGTATATGCATTCATATTCCAGCCGCTCGGTTCACGGGTTTAAATCCATGTTTGTGGCCTTCGGCGGCATCTGTATCATTGTCATCACCATGCCGACACTGATCGGTATCGCCTCCCGGGTCATTGTGCCAAAGCTTGCCGGTGTCGAGGCGGACAAGGTGTTTGGAATGGTCGCCAGCATGAGCATGCCGAACTGGCTGGCAGCCATGGCTGTTGCAGGCGGATTCACGGCAGCCATGTCAACGGTGAACGGGCTGGTTTTCGGCAATGCCACCAATATTTCAGTCGATCTTTACAAAACCCTCAAACCCGATGCCAGTCAGCCCGAACTGGTTCGAATTGCCAGGATTTGTGTCTCTTTAATTATGGCGGTCTGTACCTGGATTGCCTGGAACCCCAACACGCCCGTGGCCGAGCTTTCCGTCATTGCATTCGGCATGGTTGCCGTAACCATCTTCCCGCTCTGTGGCGCGTATTTCTGGAAACGGGCTACCACGGCCGGCGCCATTGCAGCCACCATCGGCGGGGCAGGTTTGAATGTTCTGTTTTATTTTATCGGCGGAAAAGGGATGATACTGTCCCCGCAGGCCGGTTTTTTCCAACTGAATGGCTTCCTGGTTGCCTTTCTGGCTGCCGGAACCCTGTTTATCGGCATCAGTCTGGCCACGAAGCCGGGGCTCGTGGCACAGAAAAGTCTTTCTCTTTTCTTTCATCCGGCGCTGAACGGCAACGGCGTCCAAGCCCATGAATCGGTGACAGACCTGCAACCAGTCACTTGATTTGTTTGAGGGCAACTCCCGGATGATGCGGGGTTGCCGAGAAACTTTTCCAATGGAAATGGGAGGCCAGGGGGGATTTAAATATCTTTCCGGGTGGAAAATTCCCCCGACTTTCCCCTGTTTCAATGGAAGCAATTATCCGATGATTCCAGCCCGATTCACCAGCGTTTCAAAACGCTGCGGTTGATTCCCGGATTTCCCTCTGTTTCTGAATAGTTGTCTGTTTACCTGCTTAAAAAGTCAAACCGCATCGATCTTGACAAAGAATTCCCGCTCCTATAGATATTTAGACACGTTACCAAGGCTGTGCCGGAAGGAACGGCCATTCAGGTCAATCGCCGTTGATGGCCATCCGATCACACCCCTCCGAAAAAGGACTTCGGGAAGACGAAGGCGTACAGCATTCCGCATATGAAGGAGGCGTCCATGCGAACGATTCTGGTGGTTGATGACGAAACGCCGATTCTGGAATCCCTTGAAATGTTTCTGGGAGAAAAAGGGTACCGGATCATCACCGCAGCCACGGGTGCGGAAGGCGAGAAGCAGTTCCGACAACATCATCCGGATGTGGTGATGCTGGATATCCGGCTTCCGGATAAAAGCGGACTTGAGATATTAAAGGAAATGCTGAGCATCGCCAATCCGCCCAAAGTCATCATGATGACCGCCTTTCAGGATATGGAAACCACCATTGAAGCAATGAAGTCAGGCGCATATGAATATCTCAACAAGCCTTTGGATGCCGGAGATATCGAACGTACGGTCGATCGCGCTTTTCGCATGCGGTGGCCGGAGGAGAAACATGAACTTCCGGCAGATGTCCCGTCGGCAAAAGGGGTGATCATCGGAAAAAGTCCGCAGATGTGCTGATATTTTCAAGACCATTGGGATTTTATGCCGGAACCAGGCCACTGTCTTGATCCAGGGTGAAACGGGAACCGGAAAGGAACTGGTTGCCCGGACCATTCACCAGAACAGTTCTTTTTCCGACGAACCCATGATAACACTGGATTGTTCCGCCATTGTCGAAACCCTTCTGGAAAGTGAGCTCTTCGGGCATTCGAAAGGCGCGTTTACCGGCGCTGTCGAAACCAAGCCGGGAAAGATCGAGCTTGCCGGCAGGGGAACGCTTTTTCTGGATGAGGTGACGGAACTGCCGATTTATCTCCAATCCAAATTTCTTGGATTTCTGGAGCGTAAAGAATACATGCGGGTCGGCGGCCGGCGTATCCATAAATCCCGATGCCGGATCATATCGGCTACCAATCGGGATATGGCGGCGCTTGTGCGTCAGGGGCGTTTTCGTGAAGACCTCTATTACCGGTTGAAAGTGGTTTCCATTTTTGTCCCCCCGCTCAGAGATCGCATCTGTGATATTCCGGACCTGTCCCGGTACTTTCTGCAGAAAGCCGCCAGAGAGCACTGCACGGAAGCGCTGCAATTTGAGGCCGGTGTTGTCGATCGGCTCTGTGCTCAGCCCTGGGTAGGGAATGTTCGACAGTTGCAGAACGTAATCATGGCTGCTGCGCTGCGATCCAGGGGCAAACGGGTGCTTCTGGAAGATATCGAACGGGAGCTGGCTGCAGGATGCAGCAGGACGATTCCGGAGCCTGCCGACTTTTCCATGGAATCTTCAGAACGGGCTCATATCCAGAAGACCCTGGATCATGTGCAATGGCACCGGTCTCGCGCCGCCGATCTTTTAGGAATTTCCCTGCCGACCCTTCGCAGCAAAATTCATAAATACAATCTTCAGCCTTCCCAGTCATTCCGGTTGCCGGTGGAGGATATCTGAAAATTTATTTCACTTCCGGGTAATTTTTTTTCAACAAAAAGTTGTTGCGCCACTTTTTGCTAAACAGCTTTCAGCGATTGATTGGCGGAGCAAAAAAACAACTGCGTTTATTTGGTTTGTGATGAATAGTATTTACAGAAGCTTGGCCTGATAACATTGCAGATAGTCTTGTTTATCCTTTCTGATGATTTTCCCAACATTACATTCGGCATGTCATTTGCTTCTTCCGGTCAAAGGAGAGCGACTCGCACCGGGGGGCCGACAATAACGGGAAACAACAATCGAAAAGGCAGGGCAAAGGAGAGTTACGATGACAACAAGTTTGAATCTTCCTGAAGTGTTCAATGCTGCGGATCATTTTGTCGACCGGCACATTCGTGAAGGCCGGGGCGGGCGAAGCGCGATACGCTGTGGGGACCGGTCTCTGACCTACGCCGATGTTCAGGCGGGAATGAACCGGTTCGGCAATGGCATAAAATCCCTGGGTGTCCGCATGGAAGAGCGGGTTGCGGTGCTGCTGCATGACACGGAGATCTATTCGCAGATTTTTTTCGGTGCCATCAAGACAGGTGCGGTGCCCATCTGCCTGAATACCCTGATGCGACCCAAGGATTACCAGTATTTCCTGAACGACAGTCGGGCGCGGGTACTGGTCGTTGAGGCAACCCTGTGGGGGCTGGTGGCGCCGATTCGAAACAATCTGATGTATCTTGAGCATATTATTGTGGCCAACGGTCCGGCGCCCGATTCAACCCTTGCTTACGAAGAATGGGTCGCCGGCCAGTCAACGGAACTCTCCGCAGCCCCGACCTCTCCCGATGACCCCTGTTTCTGGCTTTACAGCTCCGGGACCACCGGGCAGTCCAAAGGAACGGTTCATCTGCAGCATGACATGGTTTATGCAGCAGAAACTTACGGAAAACAGGTTCTGGGCGTTCAGGAAAACGATATCTGTTTTTCCGCTGCCAAACTGTTTTTTGCCTACGGCCTGGGAAACGGGCTGTATTTTCCTTTCCATGTTGGCGCCACAGCGGTTTATCTGCCGGATCGGCCGCTGCCTGCCGCCGTGTTTGAGACGATTGAGCGCTTCCGGCCCACGCTGTTTTTCGGGGTGCCGACGCTGTTCAGCAATATGCTGGTGGCCGAAGGCAAACTGACGGGTGTTCGGCTCTGCGTATCCGCCGGGGAGTCCCTGCCCCCGGATATTCTAAAAAGGTGGGAAAGCCGCTTTGGCGTGACGATTCTGGACGGGATCGGATCCACGGAAATGGCCCACATCTTTATTTCCAACCGCATCGGCAATATCCAGCCCGGCTGCACGGGCCTGCCGGTGCCAGGCTATGAGGCCAAAATTGTCGATGAAAACTTCAACCCGGTACCGGACGGCGAGATCGGCACCCTGCTGGTCAAGGGAGACAGTGCTGCCGCCTATTACTGGAACAAGCACGAAAAGACCAAGGAAACCATGCTGGGCGAGTGGCTGAACACCGGCGACAAATTCTATAAAAACGAAAAAGGCTTTTTTTACTATGTGGGCCGTACCAACGACATGCTGAAAGCCGGCGGCATCTGGGTATCGCCGGTGGAGGTGGAGGCCTGCCTGATCGAGCATCCGGCGGTCCTTGAATGTGCGGTGGTCGGGGCTGAGGACGAGGAAAATCTGATCAAACCCAAGGCTTTTATCGTCCTGCAGCAGGGCTATGCCCCTTCCCCGGAGCTGGAAAAAGCGCTCAAAGCGCATGTCAAGGAATCGCTGGCGCCCTATAAATTCCCTAGATGGATTTCATTTGTTGAGGATCTGCCGAAAACCGCCACCGGCAAGATCAAGCGCTTTGAACTGAGACAATAGGCAGGTTATATTCATTCATGAATTCAGGGTACCTTCTCGTTCAAATAAAAAACCCTTCCCCCTCTGGAAAATGGGGATCGAGGGCGATTTCAACTCAATAACATTGGCGGTGGACCGTCACAAACTTAGGAATAACTGATGAAACCTGCTGTCATTGTCGTCGATATGCTGGAAGGAAATTATGAACACATCCCGGCCGAGGACCGGGACGAAATCCGGATCATTCCCCTTGTCCGGGAGTTTCTCAAATCCTGCCGCCCAAAATCCATTCCGGTAATCTTTGCATGCGACAGTTTTCTGGAAAATGATTTCATTTTCAAGGGACGGATGAAACCTCATGCCATCCGGGGAACTTCAGGCGTCAGGCCGCTGCCCGCTCTGGAAATCGAAAAGACGGATATCATGCTGGAAAAGAGGCGATTCAGCGCATTTTTTAAAACAGACCTGGATCAGACACTGAGAACGCTGGGGGTGGATACGGTGGCTGTCTGCGGGATTCATACCCATTTCTGTGTCCTGACAACGGCTCTGGATGCCGTCTGTCTGGATTTCAACAGCATCATGCTGGAGGATTTGTGCGCAGCCTATAAAAGAGAGATTCATGTAAACTGCATCGAAGCCTACCGGAAATCGGCGATTCACCCCATTTTAAGGGTGATGCCGTCATCGGAATTTCTGCATGAAATAAATGATTTCGGTGTATAAAAAGGCTGTGTTTTTTTGATGATATTCTGATAGTATTTGATCTTCATGTGGGCAGAAAAGTCCCTTCAACGATATCGGCAAATTTCGTGAAGGGACTTTTTTAATTCTCATCCGCTGTATCGTATGCATTGGTATCTGTGGAATGCCGGTCATTATATGTTGCCGGCGGATGTGGGATGTAATAGCGTGCATCGTCATTCAATATGGAAGCTCGCGGTATTTCCATTGATATAAAAGGCCTGTGCGACAGCCGGCCAATTGAAATCGCCAAGAAGTGCGACCGGGAAGGATATGGGAAAAAAATCAAAATTGAAGGGATTCGGCGAGCTGGATGAAGACATCGTCAACGCCCTTATAGATAATCCTTATGAATGCCCGATTGTTATCGATAACAAAGGCATTATCCGTTTCATGAGCCGTTTCAGTAAAAGCCTCATTAAGATTGATCCGGAAAATGCGATCGGAAAACATATTTCGGACATCATTCCGGAAACCCATCTTCATGAAGTTCTGGAGGAAGGAAAGGCCAGAATAGGAGATACGCTGTACATTGCCGGACGCCAACAAGTCATATCCAGAATTCCCTTGCGAAATTACAAGGATGAGCTCATCGGCGCTGTCGGCAAGGGGATATTCAACGAAACATCCAAAGTGTTTGAGCTTCATCGCAGAATCGAGCAGTTGAACGGAAGAATTCTGGCGCTGCAGGAACAGGTAAACAACATGAAAGGCGGCGCCGTGATTGTGGGCCGGTCCGCGCTCATCCAGGCCACCAGAGAAAGTGCATACCAGGCCGCAAGAACGAATGCCTCTGTTTTAATTACCGGGGAAACCGGAACCGGCAAGGAAGTGATTGCGTTTTATATCCACCAGTGCAGCCAGAGAGCCAAAGAGCCTTTTATCCGGGTCAACTGTGCCGCCATCCCTGCCGATCTGTTTGAAAGCGAGCTTTTCGGATACGAGGAAGGCGCGTTTACCGGCGCCCTGGCAAAGGGCAAACCGGGAAAATTTGAACTGGCGAAAGGCGGAACGATTTTTCTGGATGAAATCGCCGAACTGCCTGTCCCGATGCAGGCAAAGCTGCTCCGGGTCATCCAGGAAAGGACGGTGGATCGGCTGGGGGGAACCAAACCCCTTGACGTTGATTTCCGGCTCATTGCCGCCACAAACCGGAACCTGCCGGATCTGGTCAAAAAAGAGGCATTCCGGATGGATCTGTATTTTCGGATCAATGTGTTTCAGATCCAGGCACCCGGTTTGAGGCAGATCCGGGAAGATGTTCCCGTCATAGCCATGCATTTAATGTCGTTGTTAAAAGAAGAAATCGGCTGGGGTCCTTCAGCTATCGCCGATGATGCCATGGAAGTCCTCAAGCTATACGCATGGCCCGGAAATGTCAGAGAACTCAGAAATATTTTGGAAAGGGTGATGATCGTCTCCAAAGACAATGTTATTCGCGTGGAAGATCTTCCTGCCATGATCCGAAACAAAGGCATCGCGCAGTCCTTTCCAGGCGCCTTTTCTCCGGAGGGAACGCTTCGCCGGAAATTGGAGGATGCTGAAAAAAGAATCATTTTGGAAACGCTTCAGCACACCAACGGCAATAAGTTGAAAGCCGCAAAACTTCTGGGGATTCACCGCTCCTCCCTGTATGAAAGGCTCAAGCGCATGGGCCATGATACAGTTGATGGCGATGGCCATCAATCATCATCCAGGACTCGCTCCAGAGCATAAAAAAGAAGCAGGCCCCCTGAGTGTCTGGATTGTTGTACATGTCTATAAATTTCAGACAATATGATTTATCAATAAAGATATTCAATATGTTATAGAATTTATGTGATTGCTCCCCGCCAGTACTGTCCACCCGGCAAGACATCCCTGTTTTTGCATGTGTTGATATCTTCCGGAAATAACCCGTTGAAATAACAATCTAATTTCTGTTTGTAACAGCATGTTTCATGCTTGGCCCTTGTTTTGCTTAAAGCGAAGGGACTGGGACAGGCTTTCAACTGCCATCACGAGAAGATGCAGGACATGTTGCTGAACGGATCACGATATAACTACTAGTCAATTTATAAAGGAAAAAGGTGATTATATGGATTTCGGTCTTTCCAAGGAACTGACGATGTTGAAAAAAGCGGTGAGTGAATTTGCCAAGAAAAAAATAGCTCCCTTTGCCGATGAATGGGATGCGAACAATTATTTCCCCTATGAAGAAGCCATCAGACCCATGGGCGAGCTGGGCTTTTTCGGTACGGTCATCCCCGAGGCCTATGGCGGAGAAAACATGGGATGGCTGGCCGCGATGATCGTGACCGAGGAAATTGCAAAAGCCTCCAGTTCCCTGCGCGTGCAGGTGAACATGCAGGTGCTGGGATGCGCTTATACGATTTTTACTTACGGAGAAGAAGTGCTGAAGAAAAAATATGTCGAAAAACTCTGCACCGCCGAATACCTTGGCGGATTCGGCATCACCGAGGCCGATGCCGGATCGGACACCATGTCCATGAAATCAACCGCCGAGGAAAAGGATGACTGCTTTCTGCTGAACGGTTCCAAAACATGGATATCCAATGCCGCCGTTGCCGATGTTCTGATCTGCTATGCCTATACCGACAAATCAAAAGGCTCCAAAGGCCTGTCCGCATTTGTCATCGAACCCAAGAATTTTGCCGGAATCAAAACCTCTGCCCTTGAAAAACTGGGATCACACTCCTCGCCCACGGGAGAACTCTTTTTTGACAACGTCAGGATTCCCAAGGAAAACCTTCTTGGGAAAAGTCGGCGATGGCGCCAAAATTCTCTTCAGCTCCCTGAATCACACCCGGTTTCCGCTGCGGCGGGCGGCGTCGGTCTGTCCCAGGCATGTCTGGATGAGGCCGTAAAATACTGCAACACCCGGAAGCAGTTTGGAAAATCCATCGGTGAATTTCAGATGAATCAGGATATGATCGCTCAGATGGCCACCGATATCGAGGCCGCAAGACTGCTGGTATATAAAGCCGCCGTGGCTAAGGACAAGGGCATGCTGAACAACGGGCTCGATGTGGCCCAGGCAAAACTGTTTTCAGGGGAAACCGCGACAAAATGCGCCAACTTTGCCATGAGAATACTGGGCGCTTACGGATATTCGACTGAATATCCGGTTGCCAGATATTACCGGGATGCGCCCACTTACAGCATGGTGGAAGGATCCACCAACATCTGCAAGATGATCATCGCCCTGGATCAGCTTGGCGTCAAAAAAGCGAACAGATAACCCAAAACGTAAAAAATCGGGAGAGGAGTCACTCATGGGCGAGACCCTGGGAATTTTTGTTGCCGGAATTGCCGGTGTTTTTCTGGGTATGGCACTGCTCTACCTTTCGACAAAATTAACCTCTGTCGTTACGGACAGATATTTTAAAAGCACGGATGATAAATGATCGATAAACTGCTTGCGATGGTGGCGACAACCGGTTTTTTGTTGATAACACCCGGCATGGTTTTCATGTGGGCGATCGGACTGATCCTGATCTTTCTGGCCATTTCTAAAGAGTATGAACCGCTGCTGCTGCTTCCCATCGGTTTCGGAATCATTCTTGCCAACCTGCCCCTGGCAGGGCTGATGGAACCGAACGAAGGACTTCTCTGGAAGTTTTACGAATACGGCATTCACTGGGAAATCATCCCGCCGCTCATTTTCCTGGGCCTTGGGGCACTGACGGACTTTGGTCCCATGCTGGCAAGGCCGTCCCTGATTTTTCTGGGGGCAGGGGCTCAGGCAGGTGTTTACATCACGTTCTTTGTCGCCCATCTCTTTTTGGGGTTTTCCTTTAAAGAAGCCGCCACGATCGGGATCATCGGCGGCGCTGACGGGCCGACAACCATTTACCTGGCCTCGAAGCTTGCGCCGCACATGCTGGGAACCTGCGCCGTGGCGGCATACTCCTATATGGCGCTGGTGCCGATCATACAGCCGCCGGTCATGAGACTGCTCACAACCGATGCGGAGCGGAAAATCAGGATGCCCAAGTCCAGAAAGGTGGGGAAACTGGAAAGAATGCTTTTTCCGATCATTTCCACATTTGTGATTATTCTGCTTGTTCCCCCGGCCGCTCCCCTGATTGCGATGTTCATGGTGGGCAATCTGTTCCGGGAATGCAAGGTCGTGGAAAGACTCAGTCACGCCGCCCAGAACGAACTGCTGAACATCATCACCATTTTACTGGGAATCCCCATCGGCGCCACCATGCATGCGGAAACCTTTCTGAAAAAAGAAGTGATTTTTGTCTTTATACTCGGGCTGTTCGCCTTTGCAGCCAGCACGGCGACCGGGGTTATCATTGCCAAAATCATGAATTTGTTCACCAGGGAGAAGATCAATCCATTGCTGGGTGCAGCCGGAGTCTCCGCCGTGCCCATGGCGGCGCGCGTGGTGCACAAGGTGGCCCAGGAATCGGACAAGAAAAATTATCTGTTGATGTACGCCATGGGCCCGAATGTTTCCGGAGTGATCGGAACCGTCATTGCCGCGGGCATATTTTTAACCCTGCTCAAATAAATCCATGGACCGGACGGTTTTCCGGTAAACGGATATAAATCTCTGCTGACAAACAGACCGGCGTATGAATACCTGCAAAAACATAAGCGCAGCACTGAAAGCAGATCACGTTTAAACAACAAATAATGAAGAGGAAAAACCATGAATGAAGAACTGTTGGCCCCCTTGGCCGGAATGATCACCCAGATGGATATCAATGTCGGTGACAAGGTTGAAGAAGATGACGATGCCCTGGTTATCGAAGCAATGAAAATGGAAACTCGGATTTATGTTCCCTGCAGCGGCGTCGTCCGGGAGGTCCGGGTAAAAAAAGGGGATAAGGTTGAAGAAGACGATATCATTGCGGTCATTCAAATCAATTAGTTTTCCGAATCAAATTGGATGAACTCGTAAAAATTCAGGAATTGGCTTCTTCCGTCATTGCGGCGAAAGCCGGAATCCATTGCATTTAAATGGTTATGGGCTCCGGCTTTCGCCGAAGTGACGGTGGTCTGGATTTTTTTGGAAGCCATCATATTTGATCAGTCGTTGGAGTCAGCTCATGAGACCGTATTTTGAAAAAATGGCCGATTTTGGTGCGCCCCTCAAAAAGGGTCAGATCAAAAGAGGTGAAGCGAACAAGGTGCTTCTTAAGGAAGTGGAAAAAGACATTCGGGATGCTGTTGAAGCAGTAAAGAATGCCGGTTTTCCCGAGGAGAAGATAAACGCCAGGGGAGAGATGACCGTCTGGCAGAGACTGGACTATCTGGTTGATCCCGGCACCTGGTGCCCCCTTCACACCCTGTATAATCCGGCTGATAATGAAGAGGGTACGACAAACGTCATTGACGGCATCGGCAAAATATCCGGAAAATGGGCCGTGATTATCGGCTTTGACAACAAGGTAATGGCCGGCGCCTGGCTTGCCGGGCAGTCGGAGAATATTCTGCGGGTCACCGATCTGGCAAAAAGACTCAATGTCCCCCTGGTGTGGCTCGTGAACTGCTCCGGCGCCAAGCTTTCGGAACAGCATAAATTCTATGCCAACCGGCGCGGCGCAGGCGCCCCGTTTTACAGACACGCGGAACTGAACCAGATGGGGATTCCGGTCCTTGCGGGAATATACGGCACCAACCCGGCCGGTGGCGGCTATCAGAGCATCAGCCCCACCATCCTCTTTGCCCATAAAAACTGCAACATTGCCGTCGGCGGGGCAGGCATTGTCAGCGGTATGGCCCCCAAGGGCGGATTTGATACGGCGTCTGCGGAAGAGCTGATTGAAAAGACCCGGCACTTCAAAAGCAATCCCCCGGGAACCGCCAAGATTCATTATGATGAGACCGGTTTCTTCAGATATGTCTATGATGAGGAAAAAGGAGTCCTGGACGGCCTGAAGGAATACATGAAGGGTATTCCCGCTTTTCAACCGGAGTTCCTGCGCGTGGCGACTCCGGCGGAGCCAAAATTCGCATCGGATGATCTATACAGGCTTCTTCCCTTTGATCAGAAAGAGGTGTATGACTTTGATGCCATTCTGGCAAGGCTTGTGGACGGCAGTGAGCAGATGGAGTTCAGGCCCGGGTACGGTCCCGAAGTGTATACGGGGTTGTGCAAGGTTGACGGATATCTTGTTGCATGCATTGGAAACCGCCAGGGATATCTGGGAAAGGGCTATCCGGAATATGCGGATTATCCGGGTATCGGCGGAAAACTCTACCGGCAGGGGATGATCAAGATGATCGAGTTTGTGACGCTCTGCGGCAGGGATAGAATCCCGATCATCTGGTTCCAGGACACATCTGGCATCGATGTAGGAGATGTCGCGGAAAAAGCCGAGCTTCTGGGCATCGGCCAGAGCCTGATTTATTCCATACAGAACACGGATGTCCCCCAGATGCTGGTTCTGTTAAGAAAAGGCTCTGCTGCGGCCCATTACCTGATGGGCGGCCCCCAGGGCAATGACAGCAACGCGTTTTCCGTCGGAACCGCGGCCACCGAGGTTTACGTGATGCACGGAGAAACCGCTGCCGTTGCCATGTACGCCAGAAGGCTGGTCAAGGAAAAGGATGCGGGAAAACCCATCGCGCCGATCATTGAAAAAATGAACGCAGTCTCCGCGGATTACAAAAAGTTCTCACGACCCAAATACTGCGCTCAGGTCGGCTATGTGGACGAGATTGTTGAAATGGATGCCATCCGCAAATACATGGTTGCTTTCACCGGATCAGCCTACCAGAACCCCGGATCCATCTGCCCCCAGCACCAGATGGCCCTGCCGAGAATCATCAAGGGCTAAAGATAAGGATGAGGCTGTTCAAAACAGCCTCATCCTTATGCCTTGCAGGGACAAGTCATGCATCAAGCGGTGAAGGTTTGAAAAACCTGAACCGCTTGCCTGCCATAAGCGCCATTTCCCCTGAAAACATCCGTCATTTCCCAAATGGTAATAGTTCATGTCACGGACTTGCCTCCTGCGGCCAGGTGTGATAGTTTTTTTTGCAACTGATCTCATCAGTCAGGCCTCTAATATCAGGGCGATGCCATGAGACAGGGTTTATATCGTATTGAAATCGAAGAAAGGGAAAACATGAGCAGATTATTTGAAAGCAGTGAAATCAACGGCATGAAACTGGCCAACCGCTTTGTGCGGTCGGCGACCTGGGAAGGGATGGCAAGTCCTGAAGGTGCGGCAACACCGAAGCTGATTGACACCATGACCGCGCTGGCCAGAGGCGGCGTGGGGCTGATCATCAGCGGACACACCTACATCCGGCAGGAGGGTCAGGCCGGCCCTTGGCAGCTTGGCGTTTACAAGGACGATCTGATCCCGGGCCTTCGGGAAATGACGGATGCGGTCCACGCGGCCGGCGGCAAAATCGTTCTGCAACTGGCACATGCCGGCCATTTCGCTCCCGAAAAATTGACCGGTCAGGCCCCCGTGGTGGCTTCAGTTTATGAGGGCCTCAGCCGGTCGCCGCGAAAAGAACTGACTGAGCAGGACTTACAGGATCTGGTTGCCGCTTTTGCCGATGCCGCGCAAAGGGCTAAATCAGCCGGCTTTGACGGGGTCCAGATCCATGCGGCCCACGGCTACCTGCTCAGCCAGTTCCTCTCTCCCATATTCAACCGGCGGGTAGACGGCTATGGCGGCAGCATTGAAAACCGCTCCCGGATTATCGTTGAAGCCATTCAGGCTGTTCGAGAGGCAGTGGGAAAAGCGTTTCCGATACTGATCAAAATGAACTGCGCCGATTTTGCGGAAAACGGGCTCAGCCTGGATGATTCCTTGCTTGCCGGGGAATTGCTGGCACAAGCCGGCCTGGATGCCATCGAGCTGAGCGGCGGGCTGCTGACCGGCGGAAAGCTGTCTCCGAGCCGGCCCGGCATCCACTCGGCGGACAAGGAGGCCTATTTCAGGGAGGAGTTGAGCGAATTTAAAAAGAAAATCCGGATCCCGTTGATCCTGGTTGGCGGCATCCGGTCTGTTGAGGTTGCCGAGCAGCTCGTGTCAGACGGCGCGGCGGATTACATCGCCATGAGCCGGCCCCTGATCCGGGAGCCGGATCTGATTTCCCGCTGGAAATCCGGAGACCGTCGCAGGGCGGAATGCAAATCCGACAACCTGTGTTTCGGGCCGGGTCTTGAAGGCAAGGGAATTTATTGCGTCACAGAGGAGCGGGAAAAGGCGAAATAAATCAATTTCTGCGGCTGGTATCAAACGATCTGCTTTGCGCAGGGCCGGGAAAATTCTGGCCCACAGGCCGGTGATCACGATCGAACCTGCGCCGCCAAAAACTGCAGAGCCGACAAGCCCGAGGAAACGGGCAGCCACGCCACTTTCAAATTCCCCGAGCTCGTTCGACGCACTGATGAACAATCCCGACACGGCGGATACCCTTCCGCGCATCGCGTCGGGGGTGACGATCTGCACCAGATTCTGCCGCACGAAAACGGAAATGGAATCGGCGGCTCCGGCCACGGCCAGCGCCAGCATCGACAGCCGCGGATCGCGTGAAAAGGCAAAACACAGCGTGGCAAGGCCATAGACCATGACGCCGCCCAGCATCCATTTTCCGGCATGCCGTGTGATCGGCCGGAAGCCAGGCACAGGGTCAGGCACCCCGCGCCCGCGGCAAAGGACGCGCGCAGCTGTCCGAAACCTTCGGGGCCGGTGAAAAGGATGTCTTTGGCGAATGCAGGCAGCAGCGCCGTGACCCCGCCCAGAAGAACGGCGAACAGGTCGAGCGATATCGCCCCCAGCACGATCTTGCTGCCCCATAAATGCGTCAGCCCCTCGCGGATCATGGTCAGACGCGAAGCTTCGCTGCGTTTGGGGTTGGTTTCAAGGGGCATTTTCACCAGAACCACCCATGCCGTGCAGGCCAGCATATAAAGTGCGCATGCCGTTGCGTTGGCATAAACCGGCGCCAGCCCGCACAGCACCCCGCCGATCCACGGTCCCAGAATCATCCCGCTTTGGACGCTGAATGTGTTCCAGGCAATTGCCTTGGGCAGTTCATCGATCGGAACCAGCAGCGGAACAAGGGAAGCGCCGGCGGGCATTGAAAACGTGCGGCCGATGCCGAAAAAACCCGCGACGACAAAGATCGCTATCAGCGGCGGATGCGCCTGCATCGACAGCAGTGTAAAGGCCGCGGCGCAGGAAACCTGCAATATCCCGCAGCACAATAAAATTTTGCGCCGGTCGTAACGATCCGCTGTTTCGCCCGCAATCAGGGCCAGGGCGAACATCGGCAAAAATTGCGCCAGCCCGATCATCCCGACAAGAAACATGCTTTGCTGCTCATCGTAGGTTCGGCGCGCGACGGTATAAACCAGCCACCCGATCGCCACGCTTTGGGCCAGGGTGGCGATCGTGGTCAACAGGCGTCCTGTCCACATCATGGCATAGGCACGATGTCGGAAAACGGACGGGAAGCGCATAAAACTAAAAAGAGCGGACATGGAGCAAACTCTCCGTGCCTAACGCCACATTACGAACTTGTAAACGTTCAAAATCAGACGGATCGCTCCCATATATGAAAATCATCAAATACGGTCATTCCTGACTTTTTCCCGGAATCTGCAGCCTTATTTCTTCAAAAGCCTTTTCTGATAAAATTTCGGAAAACCGAGCGCCGCCTTTGCTGCGGGTGCGGTAGAACGACAGGCAGTCTTTTACGATGGATAACACGGCGTCTTCGCTGAAAACGCCGGGAAGCTCTCTGGCCAGCTGCGGGTGTCTGCCCAGTTTGCCGCCGAGCAGCACGCGATACCCTTTGACACCGTCACCAAGGGTTCCCGTGGGGCATACCTGGATGCATTTGCCGCAGGACAGGCAGCGGTCAAACCGGATAACAGGCGATTCATCTGAAAGAGAGACGGCCTGCTCCCGGCACGCTTCCACGCAGGCTTCGCACTGCGAGCAGGGGGTCTGTGTGATTTCCGGGACGCAGGCGCCGATGATGCCGATATCCTTGATCTGAGGCTGGGAGCAGGCATTGGGGCAGTCGGCCAGGGTGATCCGGAATTCGTGGTGATATTTGAGCGGCCCTTTGACTTCTTTTTTCAAAAAATCCAGCAGGTTTTCTTCTGCCAGCAGGGCTTCCAGTTTCTGCATCAACCCGTCGCCGGCATGGGCCCGGTTGGGGCATCCGCCCGACCCGAAACAGGTTTCGATCTGATACCCCTTGATGTCGGTTTCCATTTTGGACAGGAACCTGGCCTGCGTGGCCTTGACCTCGGCAAGCGTGATCAGGGATTTTCCTTCTGCGTCCGCTTCTTTTTCCACACGGGATCTGACCCGCTTGCGGACAAAAAAAGGGATTTTTTTGACGGCGTCTTCCGCCTCGTCCGTCCATTTCATTTCAAGTGCTCGGCAATGGTGACGGTCCGGTCTCCGAGCATGTTGACATAGCTTCCCATTTCATTGTCATACCAGCCGTAAATCACGGTCTGGGTTACGGGGATTTTGATGACGGATTCGGCCAGTGACCCCAGAACGGCCTTGTCCAGACCCGGAACCTTGGTCAGGTCGATGGTCACATCCGCGGTCCGCGTGTGGGTTTCATGGCCTTCGATGATCGCGGCGGCACGGGGAAGTCCGACGATATCGGCCGACACGTTCTGCTTGTCCGAAAATATCAGATAGCCTCTGGGATCATCCTGGGCGGTCTGACGGTAAATCCCGTTGATCATCTCCCTTCGGATGGCCCCGCCGAACAGTTCTTCCTGGAGATTGACCACAAGAATGATCAATGAGCCCGTGGCTGTGGGAATCCTTACGGATTCGGCGATGAATCCGATCTGCTCCATTTCGGGAATCACCAGCCGCAGGGCATTGGCGGCACCCGTGGATGTCAGGATGATATTATTCATGATGCTGCGGGTTTTTCGCAGATCCGTTGCGCCGGCCTTGGGCAGCCGGTCCAGCACGGCCTGGGTTCCGGTGGCGGCATGGACGGTGGCCATCGAGGCGGACAGGATTTTTTTGGGACCGAACGCATGAATCAGCGGCTTCATCATGTGGGCCAGGCAGGTGGTGGTGCAGGAGGCGTTTGAGATGAGCCGGTGCCGCCTTGGATCGTAGGCATTGTCGTTGATGCCCATGACTGTTGTAACGGCATCTTCGGGCATGGGTCTTCCCTTGTCTTTTATTTTAAACGGGGCGGATGCAATCACTTTCTCTGCTCCGGCTTCGATGTGGCCCCGTAAAGACCCGGCGGGTAGATCCGCGCTCTGGGTCGGGTCCAGAAACTGGCCCGTGGTATCCACCACGAGTTTTACGTCATGGTCCTTCCAGCGCAAATCGCGGGGATTCCGGTAGGATCTCAGGAACCTGACCTTGACGCCGTTGATTTTCATCGAGCTGTCTCTTTCATCCAGATCCTGAACAACCGCTGTTGCCTGATACCCGTGAAGAAACATGTGCAGGCTGCCATAGGTTGAATCTCTTTCGATGTAATGGGCGATATCGCTAAGGGATGTTCCGGCCTGCCTGCCGATATTCACCACCAGCTCGTCGAAATATCCGCGTCCCACATGGTGCCAGACGGTCAGCTTGCCGATCCTGCCAAAACCATTGATACCGAGCTTTACCGCGGTTTTTGCGTCTTTTTTCGGTTCCATTCTTCCCTCCTTTTACTGTAAAAAATAGATCCCATCCCCTTTTACAAAGGGGGAAGGTGTAATTTCCGTTGACGGGAAGCCCGAATTCATTAATGGTTACGCTGTTTCTCTGATCCGGATCCGTCCCTGATACACCGATCCTTCCAGTCCGTCCATACTGACGGCATCTCCGGAGGATAGCATCCGATCGTTGAATTCGCACTGTTTTTCTTTTTCTCTGCAGACAAGGTTCCCGCAGCCGACCACACAGGTCTTTCCCAGCCGGTGGGCAACCACGGCCGCATGGGAGGTCAGCCCGCCCCGGGCCGTCAGCAGGCCGTCGGCGGCAAAGATCTCCCGGATATCGTCCGGCACCGTATCCCCGCGCATCAGAATCAGGGAGGTGCCCGGCTCCTTGAGCCGCCACTGTTCGATTTCTTCCAGGGTAAAGACCACCCTGCCGGCCATTGCCCCCCCGCTGACACCGATACCGTGCCCCAGCAGCCGATCGCCGGAAATGTCTTCCGGATCAAAGGCCGGTACTTTTTTTCGCTCCCGCATGGCCATTTCCCGGGTCTGAAGAATGAACAGGTCTTTTGCGGCAGGGCTTTCAAAGGTGAATTCCATTTCCTGTGGCGTCCATCCTTTTTTTTCAATCAAATCAATGGCCCAGCTTTTCAGTGCGGCATAGATTTCCGGAAAATGGGTTTCCAGGGTGATGTCTGTATCCCGCATCTCCACTTCCTGCTGAAAGATGGAAATGGGCAGCGTATTGACCAGACCGGAGACGACATCTTCGCCCTGGTTGCCGACGGTGAAATCTCCCCATAGCCGGACACGGTCTCCGGGCCAGCGGGGGTTGTGGGTAAAAATAACGCCGGTTCCGGACTGCTGGGAAAAATTGCCGAAAACCATGGACTGAACCGTTACGGCCGTTCCCCAGTCATCGGAAATTCCCATGATTTTCCGGTAGGTTTTGGCCTTGTCCGACTCCCAGGAATCCAGCACGCTGTTGATGGTCATATACAGCTGATCCATCGGGTCATCCAGAACAGGATATCCGGCCGCTGCAATGCTTTTTTTGTAAGCCATGGCGACCGCCTGCATCTGTTCGCCGGTGAATCCTTTTTTAAAGGAAATGCCGAGCGTTTGCTTGAATTCGCTGATGATGGCGTCAAAATGGTCTCGTTCCAGCCCGACCGCCATACCGTAACACTGCAGGAAACGCCGGTAATTGTCCCAGGCGAACCAGGCGTTTCCGGTTCTTTCGGCAAGGCCGTGTGCGATTTCTTCATTGATGCCCACATTCAACAGGGTGTCCATCATGCCCGGCTGGGAAATGGATGAGCCGCTTCGCACTGAGAACAGCAGCGGGTTTGTGGCACTGCCGAAGGTTTTCCCCGTTAATTTTTCAACGGCTGAAATCTGGCGAACGACTTGATCCCGGAAATTCTGCAGGGCAGGGGGATAATGCTCAATGATGTCCCTGCAACGGAAAGCTTCCGTTGTAATGATGAATCCCGGCGGGACCGGCATCCCGAAGCGCTTGAGCTTGACCATGTTGAGTCCCTTGTTGCCCAGATAGATGATGCCGGGTAAATGTTTGCCGCGCTGATCCACCGTGGTGATGGCCTGGCTGGGGTCATACAGCAGAAGCAGCCGGAGCTGATCTTGATGAAGCGTGTTGAGCTGATGAAACAGGATGTTCAAAATCCGGGTCAGGAGCCGGTCCAGTTGCTGAAGCCCGAGCGAAAAAACAAGCTGATCCCTGAAAAAAATCTCGGTGATCCGATGGGTGAGCTTTTCCGGATCCATTGCCGGATCCGGGGGAAGATACCGCGGCAGAAGCTGATTTTTGTTGATTCCGGCAATGATGCGGTTGAGATTTTCTTCGTGGACATTGTTGAAATAGTCACTGATGATGTTTTTGACCGCTATAGAAAAGCCTTTGAAAATATCCAGATACTGGGTGAATGTAAACCCCCTGACCTCAAGGGAATGCGTTAGAAATTCCTGCTGCCGCTCAAACTCGACCGAGTGAATGCCGTCTGCTTTCAGCGCCCGGTCAAACAGGGCCAGCAGTTCCGAGATTTCATGAATGGTGACATGGGTGATCAGCGACAGGTCTATGGTCTGAACGAGTTCTTCAAAGAGGACATTGACCAGGGATTCAATGCGGAACGTCAGTCCCAGCGCATCAAATTTCATTTCATGGTAACTGCCGTACATCGAGGGAATATCAACGGTGATATGCCTTTTTTTATAAATATCCTCGCGGATCTCATACGTTTTTGGAGACAGAATCAGTTCTTTCAAAAACTCGAGATAATCGATGAGAAGCGCAGTCTTTTTTCTGACATTCGGTTGCTCCAGCGCTTTTTGCAGCCGGTTCAGATCCGGAAACCCGCCGGCTTTCAGTTGCTCCAGATAATGGTTGATCTCAATAAAATCAATATGATATTTGTGGTGAAGAAGTTTGTAGAAGGCTGCCAGCAGTTGAATCCGTTCGATATCTACCTGGGATTCTCCGGAAATATTGGAAAGCAGTCCCTGTAACGCGTCGCTACTCAGGGTCAACAGCTGAACCGGAAGCGAAACCCCCTGATGCCGCAGTGTCGTCATGATGCGCTTGACGCCGTCAATGTAGGGGCCGGAGGTCTTGATCTGCTTGTAAATGTCCGGGGGAACGAATTTCTCTATTCCTGCCTTGTTCCCGGTTTTCCAGAAGTCCAGAACGGCGCCCATGAAGTCCAGAATCTGGTTGCTGCTTTCCACGTGGCTTTGTTTTCTTAGAAAATGGATCAGCACATCTTTTCGCCGGGTCATTTCATCCAGACGGGTGGAGATTTCCCGCAGTTCTCCTTCCGCACCGATATCATTGAAAAAAGTCGGAAAAATCCGCGCCAGCTGTTTGACTAGATTGTAGACGGGCCCGATGTCGCTGTTTAGAAGCCGGGTGATATCTCGGGGAAAAAGATCCGTATCTTTAATGAAAACGCCTTCCAGGCAAAGGTGAATGATCAGGCAGGACAGCAGCCGGGTAGACCATTTGGGATTGAGTTCAATCAGCGCCATCCAGGTGCGGATGTTCGGAATATGGGAGCTGTTGGCCTGAATCTGCCAGTCGCTTCCGACCCTGCCGATCATGGGGGTTTGAAACCCCAGGTCAATGACCGAATCGATGAAGAAATTAACCAGATCACTTTCGTCGGTTTTGTAGACGCCTTTCCCCATGTTCAGCGCGCAGTTCAATGCGGTTACCGGAAATTCTTTCGTATGGGTTTTCAAGATGGAAAATGTTTTTTGAATCAGCCGCATGATATTCCGGTGCGATTCATTGCCGATCAGCCAGCTGAGCGTCCGGTTGATCTCCCACAGCGCATCTTCATGGATCAGGGCCAGACCGGAAATGTTCATGATGTGAAAGAGAAAAATCACTTTCCAATGATTGCGCCGGGTGATGTTTTCACTCGAATTCCAGAGGATCATCGGAAGCTTTTTGTAGATCTCGACAATCTGCCCGAAGGTGGGAAGCGCCAGCAGATTTTCCAGAAAGGAGATGGATTCAACCGGTTCCGTGGCCAACAGGCTGTCGAGCCGGTGTTTGCATTCGGTCATTTTCTGATGGGAGATATCCGAAAAAATTCCGTCAAAAATCGGCAGATGTCCGGTTTCAGCCTCGGTTTCAAACCAGGCCATCGGGTCATCCTGGCTCAGCCAGTAAGCATACGTGTATTGATGGTATTTGAGAACGAGCAGGTTCAGGGCATTGAAGGGGGGCGGCAACGCCCGAAGGCAGAGTTCGGCAAGCCGGTTGATGGCGTAAAAACTTCTTGCAAAAAACTCAAAATGATCCGCCGGAAGCGCTTGGATCCGGTCGAAGGCAGCGTTGAGGACCGGCGCAAACCGTGGCAGGTCGGCGCCGGAATCTTTGACTGTTTTTTGCAGAAACAGAAGCAGATTGTCCACGGCATCTGCTCGGACATCCTGAGGCCCTTCATTGCAGGCATCCAGGAAAATATCGATGATCAGGCTGACAGCTTCCGGCCCCTTGGCGTGCTTCTGGAAAATATGGAAATAATCCAGGGCATATTTCCGGCATTCCTGTACGATAAATCGCCAGTTTTTATAAGGGTGGGAGAGTTCTGTTAAAAAAACAGTGACGCCATCCATCAGTCCATAATACCGGGACATGGCCTCCTGGAGTGGAAAAAACCGGGGGTCGATGCTGACATCTACATGGGAACTGGCTATATTGACCTCAAGGGCCTTGGATTTGAACGGCATGACAGACTCCTTGGTGTCTGTTCGCGGACATTCACAATTAGATTTTCCGGGCTCATCCGTTTTTATGGACATGCGCGGTTTCCCAGCGCTTGTCCAGATAATACAGGATCGGGACCGTCATCCGGGAAAAGAGGAGCGATGCCACCTCTCCGGCCATCAGGCTGATGGCAAGGCCCTGAAAAATCGGGTCGAATAAAATGACGGATGCGCCCACCACCACGGCGGCCGCGGTCAGCATCATGGGCCGGAACCGGACGGCTCCGGCGTCAATGACCGCAAGATCCAGGGGCATGCCCTGCGCCACGCGAAGTTCGATAAAATCCACCAGGATGATGGAATTTCTTACCACGATGCCGGCTCCGGCGATAAAGCCGATCATGGAGGTTGCGGTAAAAAACGCGCCCATCAGCCAGTGCGCCGGCAGGATGCCGATCAGGGAAAAGGGAATGGCCATCATGATGACTACGGGCGTTGAAAACGACTGAAACCATCCCACGACGAGCACGAAAATGATGACCAGAACGACGGCAAAGGCCATTCCCAGATCCCGGAACACTTCGTAGGTAATGTGCCATTCCCCGTCCCATTTCAGTGGCGTATTTCCGGTCGCTGTCCGGAAGGCTTGCCGTGTGCTGGGTGATTTTATACCCTTCGGCGAGGGTGATGGCTTCGATTTTTTTCTGCATTTCCAAAATGGCGTAGACCGGGCTTTCCTTTTCACCGGCCACATCTCCGATTACATAGACCACCGGCATCAGATTTTTGTGGTAGATGCTTTGATCGGACGTCGTCTTTGTGACCATGACCAGTTCCGAGAGCGGCACGAGATTGCCGGCGCCTCCGGCCAGCTTGATGGCCTCCAGTCTGTTAATACCAGCACGGTCCTGAAGCGGCAGCCGGAGAATGATGGGAACATCTTCTTTTTCCAGGGCCTGGTGCAGCAGACCTGCCTGCTTTCCGGAAAGTGCCAGTTCCAGGGCGCCTGCGACCTGGGCCGCACTGATGCCGTTAAGGGCGGCTTTTTCCTTGTCCACGGTCAGTTCATACCGTGGCTGGCTGCCATCCATGTACCAGTCCACATCCACAACGCCTGCGGTCTGCTCGAAGATATTCCGGATTTGCAGGGCGATTTGTCGCTGGCGTTCGTAGTTCGGACCATAGACTTCGGCAACCAGCGTGGATAAAACCGGCGGGCCTGGCGGTACTTCGGCCACCTTGACCCTGGCGTTAAAGCGCTTGGCGATTTTTACCAGCGGCGGCCGGACCCGCTTGGCAATTTCGTGGCTTTGCTGCGCACGGTCTCCTTTTCCGGCCAGATTGACCTGAATGTCCGCCATATGCGGGCCCTGCCTGAGATAGTAATGCCGGACCAGACCGTTGAAATTAAAGGGGCCGGACGTTCCCGCATGAATTTCGTAGTCAGTCACCTCGTTGACGGTTTTCAGATAATCTCCCATTTCCAGGCAGGCGTTGGCGGTTTCTTCCAGGGTTGCGTCATCCGGCATGTCCAGCATGACCTGAAATTCGCTTTTGTTATCAAAGGGAAGCATCTTGACCTTGACCCAGCCGATGCCCACCATCGCGCAGGCCATCAGCAGCATGGCCGCGACGGAGGCCAAAAACACCCAACGCCAGAAAGCGGTTTCAATCAGGGGGGTCATGACTTTCCGGTAAAGCAGGGTGCTCCAGTCCTCGGTTTCGGCATGACCCGGGCCGTCATGCCGGCGAATGAGCCTTAGCGCCGCCCAGGGCGTGACAATAAAGGCAACCAGCAGCGAAAAAACCATGGCTGCGGAAGCCCCGATCGGGATGGGTCGCATGTAGGGGCCCATCAGCCCGCCCACGAACGCCATGGGAAGGATGGCGGCGATAACGGTAAGGGTTGCCAGAATAGTGGGATTTCCAACCTCGTCCACGGCTTCGATGGCCACTTCCACCCGGGGGCGGTCGGCATTCTCGGGCAGGCGGAAATGACGCACCATGTTTTCCACCACCACGATGGCGTCATCCACCAGGATTCCGATTGAGAAAATGAGAGCGAACAAGGTGATGCGGTTCAGGGTGTAGCCATAGAGATAGAAAACCGTCAGCGTCAGGGCCAGCGTCACCGGTATGGCAATGGCCACGACGCCGGACTCCCGGTGCCCCAGCGTAAACCAGATGAGAACCGTAACGGAAAAAATGGCGATGAGCATGTGAAATAGCAGTTCGTTGGATTTTTCCTTGGCGGTTTCCCCGTAATTCCGGGTCACGGTCAGTTGAATATCGTCGGGGATCACAGAGCCTTTGGCATCTGCAACCCGCTTCAGGACCTCCTGTGCAACGGTAATGGCATTGGCGCCTTTTCGCTTGGCAACGGTCAGGGTTACGGCCGGGTACACGGTGCTGAAAGCCGCAGCCTCCGGATGGAGACTTTTTTCAGATGCTGCCGGGCCCATTCCGAAAAAAACATACTGGTCCGGATCTTCGGGCCCGTCGGTAATGGTGGCCACATCCCGCAGATACACCGGTTTCCCGTTATATACGCCGACGACGATGCCTTCGACATCTGCGTTGTTTTTCAGAAAACCATTCACATGAACCAGAACCTGGCCTTCGGGTGAGGGATACGCGCCGGCATCTGCGTCTTGATTGGCGGCGCAGACCATGGCGGATATCCGGCCGATATCCAGTCCGAAGGCCGAAAGCCTTACCGGGTCTAGTTTTACGGAGAGCTGCCGCCGGTATCCGCCAATAAGCGTCGTTGTGGAAACATTCTCCCCCCGCTTGATCAGATCATCCACTTCCGCGGCCACCCGCCTGAGGGTGTAATGGTCCGCGTTCTTTCTCCAGAACGTCAGGGCCAGGACCGGGACATCATCGATGTAGCGGGGTTTGATCAAGGGCGGGGAAACCGACGGCGGAATTCGGTCCATATTGGCCATCAGTTTGGACTGGAGGCGGACGATGGACTTTTCCTCGTCCTGTCCCACATAAAAACGGACCACCGCCATGGACATGCCTGGACTGGAGGTGGAATAGACGTATTCGACGCCGGGAATCTCCCAGAGGAGCTTTTCCATGGGCCGTGTTGCCCGTTCTTCCACTTCCTTGGCGCTGGCCCCCGGCATTTTTACGAAAACATCGATCATGGGAACGATGATCTGGGGCTCTTCTTCGCGGGGAAGGCCGATGACTGCGGCCATGCCGAGAAGGACCGATGCGATGATGAACAGCGATGTCAGCTTGGAGTTGATGAAATAGCCTGCGATCTTGCCGGCTATGCCGGGCTGGGTCATGACGGCACCTCCACCTTGGCCCCATCAATCAGGTTTGGTGGCGGAATCACCACGAAACGGTCGCCGGCGCTTAGTCCGGACAGTACTTCCACCTGGGTTCCAGAGGTCCGGCCGGTTCGCAGAAGCCGGAACCGGGCTATCTGATCGGAATCCAACAGGAAAATGCCCGTCAGTTGGCCCTGGTGGATAATCGCGCTGGTGGGAATGAGCATCTTTTCCAGACTCCCGCCGGCCAGGATAACGCGGCTGAACATGCCGGAATGAATCGCCGGGTCAAAGGGAAGTGACACCTGAACCATAAAGGATCTGCTGGCGCTATCCGCGGCAGGGGAGATGGCCCGGATTGTTCCTTCAAACGCCTTGCCGCCGGCGGAGGGAATGGAAACCGTTACGGTTTGAGACAGTGCGACAGACTGAATGAATGATTCGGGAACGATCATATCCACGCGAAAAACATCCGTGGTTTCGATTTTCAAAAGCGGTGTGCCGGGCGCTGCCAGGGTTCCAGGATCCGCCAGTCTGGCAAAGATGGCGCCATCAAAAGGCGAAGTGAGTCTGGAATCTTTTTCGCTGACGCTTGCCCCCGCAACCGCCGCTTCCGCCTGTTGAACGCGGAACCGGGCGGCTTCGGCCATGGATTCGGCCTGACCCAGCGCAGCTTCGGCCTGCCGAAATCGGGCGCTGACCTCATCAAATTCCTGGCGGCTTGCGGACTCGGTTTTCATCAGGTTCACATAGCGCTCATAAGTCGCCTTTGCCAAATCAGCGGAGGCGCTGGCTGCGTGCTGTGCAGAAAGCGCGGCAGACTCGGCCTTTCTGGCCTCGGACAGGGCGGCTTCGGCCTGAAGCAGCTGGGCTTTGACCTGCCTGGGGTCAATGTCCACCAGCACCTGATCTTTTTTGACAAGATCGCCTTCCTTGACATAAACCGCCTTCACCACGCCCATGATCTTACTGGATAGGGTGCTGGCGTCTTTTGCAGTTACGCTTCCGGTGGCTTCGTAAAGAATGGGCTCCTGGCTGATGACGGCAGTTGCCACCGGTGCGGTGATGGACCTTGCCTGAGAAGGGTTTACGGTTCCTGGCTCGATTTTATCGCTGCACCCTGAAAACAGGATGCATGCCATGCCTGTGATTGCATAGAGTAAACAGCGTGTCAGCATAACAGTCTCCATCAAGATGGGTCTAACAGGTCCTATCAACATTCCGCGATGGCCGGGGTCGGCCCGGTCTTTATTGAAAATTCGTATCCAGGGTGCCCGTGGCCAGCGACAACTGAATTCGCGAGGTCGAATAATCATGCAAAGACCGGTATCGGTTGGTCAGGGCGGTTTGCAGCGAAACTTCCGCATCCAGAAGGCTGACCAGGGTGAGCAGTCCGTTTTCATACCGGTCGCTGACGATGCGAAGCCCTTCTTCAGCCTGCGCAACAGCGGCTTCGGCTACGGATATCTGGTTCCAGGCACTTTGAACCTGCAAAAACGCCTGCCGGGTCTGAACCTCGATGCCTGCGGCCATATCGTTTCGCATGGCCCGGATCCTGCTGAGCATGGCTTCGGACTCCCGGGTTTTGGCGCTCATCCGGTCTCCGCTGTAAAGATTTACCCGCAGCATGGCGCCGATGGTATAGCTGTCGCCGCTGTTTCTGAAATCATCAGAGGAATTCAGCTCATAGGTTCCGATCAGGTTGATAGCGGGAAGATGGGCAGCCTTTGATTTTTGAACTTCATCTTCGGCTATCTGTTCCTGAAGCAGAAGATATTGCATATCGGGTCGATGGGACTGGGCCAGCCCGATCCATTCGTCAATCGGGCCAAGGACAGGCGCGCCTTTTACAAGTGCGGTTTCCAGCCGCCAGCTGCTGTCGCCCGATTCGCCCATGGCGGCGTTCAGGGACGCAAGTGCCATGGATATTCGGCTCTGTGCCTGAATGCGCTCCTGATCCAGTTCAGCAATACGGACCTGGGTACGGAGCAGATCGCTTTTTACAACCAGACCGTTTTCATAGCGTTTTTGGATCATTTCCAGATGCACGCGGGCGGTTTCCAGTGCTTTATGGATAACGTCAACGGTGTGATTGGCCAGAACCAGACCGGTATAGGCTGTTGCCGCCGAAGCAATCACCTCCTGGCGGGTTCGCGCTAAAAACAGGTCCTGCGCCTCCCGGTCGAGCCGGGCCTGGTTCACGCCGATCCGGGTCCGGCCGCCCTGGTATATCGACCATTCCATGGAAAGCGCGGAATTGAAGTTGCTGATCGGGTCGGGGTGGTTTAACCGGTCAGGGTCAAAGTCCGCCTGTGTGATGCTTGCCTGATTGAGCAGGTTTCCGAATGCCCACATGGGGTTGTTGGTGTTGCTGTATGATTCAGTAAAATATACTTGGGGTAAAAAGCCGGATTCGGCCTGCGTGATGCGGTGATCGGCTGCCGAGACCTGGGACAGCGCGGCCTTGATTCTGGGATTCTGCTTGTCCGCCCGCTGCATGGCATCAGAAATGGTGAGCGATGGCAGGGGTAACGATGGAATGTCTGCGGACGGGAGGTTTAAAGGGAAAAAACAAAGACAGGCAAATAACAACATCTGCCATTTCGGCCGAAGAGACATTCGTTTCATAGTGCAATTCCCTTGGGTCATTTCAAAGAATCATGGGTGCGATTGCGCCAGGCTGCCGATGGTTACGTCACGAAGTTTACCATTCAGGAAAAGAGCAATTACTTCGTTATCACTAGAGAGGCCGATGAGCAAGGGATTTGTCGCATTTCCGGGAAGCGCGCTGGCGGTCCAGGCCGCAAGACCTCTGAGGAAAGGATTGGAGGAAGCTAAAAAAGGAAGCAGGAATTCGGCGGCACCTGCTGCCAGGTGGGGCCGATTCTGGGCCAGTCTTCCCAGTGCCCAGAGGATGCCTTTTTGCAGATCGGGGTGATCAATGAAGTTGCCGCATGGATTGATATAGGAGATCAGGATGCAGGCATATTCATCGGCCAGCCGCTTGTTTCTGGCCATAGTTTCGCCCATGGCTTCCGCAGATCCCCAGCCGATACCACCGGATTCGTCATTCAAATTCCACATCAGGCGCCGCATCACCACGCGGGCAGATTCCACGTTTTCATCTGCAAGAAGGGATACCACGGCGCCCATAGCGGTGATGGCCTGCCAGAAATACAGGGGGTCCTTGCTGTAGAAAAAAGGAATCAGCGCATTGACAACTTTTCGAAGGGGCATGCGGCAAATGGTGGTCAGCGCCTCATCATCAAGCGCTCCTTTTGAGAACAGCGCCGTCAGTTTCTCTTTGAGGCTCCGAATCGATCCGGTTGTTTCAGACATATCACTCCCATGCGATGCAGTCGGCCGGACAATTCTTTATGGCGTCATCCACGCAGGACCGGGGATAGTCCGGCATTTCCGTCACCTCGATGTAGCCGGCGTCGTTCAATTTAAAAACTTCCGGGCATACGTCCTGGCATATTCCGCAGAGAATACATTCGCTTAAATCGATATCAGGTTTTATCGTCATGGTTGAAAACTCACAAAATAAAAAATTGGTAAGGCAAGATATCGGTGCGTTTCACCTGTTCAGAATCCAAGCGGGCGGCACCGGAATTTTTGGCGACAATCCTGCCCAAGCGGCACATCGGCTTGCAAAAGACGGCTGGATGCGCAGCCATGCAGACAGGCTTTTTACAAAAACGCAAGAAATTGATTGATTACATTTCACTATAGGAATAAAATCAATCCTGTCAAGGCAGACATAACCGTTGTCGCCTTCAGGCCAGGAGTTTGCTTTTGTCAAATTGCGGTATCGCAGGCAATTAACAATAAGCTGTTATTTTTCGCTTGCATTTCTGAATGTTGTCATATATCATCACCTATGATATAACTGTTTAATTTGTTTGATGAACCAGGAATAAACCCCCTGTTTCCGTCAAGTTTCAGGCGCTTACCGGTTCCGGAGCTGGTGATTGATATTTCCGGAGCAGCGGGCATGAGCGATAATTTGTTAACGTGAGGAGGTGCAGGCATAGTCCCAACAATCAAAAGACCCGTCAAAGCCGATAAGACCAACATCAACCGGGATATCCGCGCCAAAGAGGTCAGGGTGATAGATCCGGATGGTAATCAGATTGGAGTAATTCCCACATACAAAGCGCTGGCAGTTGCCAATGACTTTGGGCTTGATCTTGTTGAGATATCGCCCAATGCAGCCCCTCCGGTTTGCAAAATAATGGATTACGGCCGTTATCGGTATGAGCAGACCAAGAAAAAGCAGGAGGCCAAAAAAAAGCAGAGCTCTTTTCAGATCAAGGAGGTCAAAATACGTCCCAAGACCGGCGAACATGACCTGCAAACCAAAATTGATCACATCCGAAAGTTCATTGACAAAAAAGATAAAGTCAAATTAACCGTAGTCTTCAGGGGGCGCGAGATAACGCTGTCTCAGGCAGCCAAGGAATTGCTGGAAAAAGTCGTTGCTGAAACCCAGGAAATTGCAGTTGTCGAACAGGCTGCCAAATTTGAAGGGCGGACAATGGTGATGATCCTTTCACCCAAATAACCTTCGAAGCGGGCATGAACGGCCCGATCGGATCTGAGAAAAGATTTTCATTATTCAAGTTTGTACAGGCGTGAGCAGATAATTTTGGCTCACGCTTTCTATTTTATATGCCTTCCGAGATAAACGCTTTACAGCTCAATGCGTTTTAAATCATCATTGAGGCTTTAATTTTAGGAGATTAGACCATGCCGAAAATCAAAACCAATCGTTCTGCTGCGAAGCGGTTTAAAAGAACGGGAACCGGGAAATTTGTTTTCTCAAAATCTCATGGCAGTCATATTTTAACCAAAAAGACCACCAAGCGAAAACGATCTTTGAGAAAAAGTCAGATTATTGATAAAACCAACGTCAGAGAATTGAAATTATTACTTCCGAACGGGTAAGACCATGGGTTGTTTTTGGTTCTACTTGCCCAATCAGATGGATTTCATGCATTGTCAGCCAGTTGCATGCAGCTGTTTTTTCAAGATGATGCAGGATTAAGGAGATAATGAATTATGAGAGTAAAACGCGGCTTTAAGGCAAGAAGACGGAGAAATAAAGTATTGAAACTGGCCAAGGGGTTTCGCGGCGGCCACAGCAAACTCTTTCGGACGGCTGCGGACACCGTTGACCGGGCGCTTGCCTATGCTTACAGGGACCGAAAGGTCAAGAAACGGGATTTTCGCAGCCTCTGGATCGCCAGAATTAATGCGGGTACGCGGATGAATGACCTGTCCTACAGTAAATTCATGCATGGACTGAAGATGGCCGGTATTGCACTGGATAGAAAAGTGCTTGCGGAACTTGCGATTGCAGACCCGAACGGCTTTTCCACTTTGGTCCGAACCGCAGGTCAGCAAAACTGATGGCAACTCGATAAGGCCACCAGCTTGATCGTGCAGTGTCCCTTATGGATGAAAATGGTGACCGGGCGGTTCCCCGGAGTCTGACCGGCGGATCGGGATGACCGGATGAACAATAACCGCCCTGTCATCCACGCGGTCCTTTTCTTCGTAAAAAAAGAAGTCGCCTGCCAGCGGCGCCTGGAAAAAAGTCATCGCCTGTGTCCCTATTGATCTTACCCCGCCTTTCTTACAGCAGAGCATACAAACCGTGGAACAACAGATAGAACAGATTCTTCAGCAGGCCCTGGGCGAGCTTCAGTCAGCTTCGCAGGCTGCGCAGCTTCAATCTTTTTCGGTCCAGTATCTGGGACGAAAGGGGCTTGTCACCCAATATCTCCGGAACATCTCCCAGCTGCCGGCTGAACAGCGCCCGATGGCAGGAAAAAGAGCCAATGAGATAAAAAATATCCTGGAAGAAGCCCTGCAACAGGCGCTTCATGAAATTGAAGCCAGGCAGGCTGCGCAAGATGTCGGCATTGATGTCTCCTTGCCGGGCCGGGCCGTATTTCAGGGATCCATCCATCCGATTACCCAAATTACCCGACAGATCTGCGAGATTTTTACGGCCATGGGCTTTGCCGTTGCGGAAGGGCCTGAGGTGGAATTGGATCACTACAATTTTGAGTCCTTGAATATCCCCAAAAATCACCCGGCAAGGGATATGCAGGATACGTTTTATGTGTCGGAATCCATCGTCCTTCGGACCCATACCTCGCCGATTCAGGTCCGGTATATGGAAACGCATGCTCCCCCGGTCAAGATCATTGCTCCGGGAAAGGTGTACCGGTGCGATTCGGACATTACCCACACGCCGATGTTTCATCAGGTTGAAGGGCTCGTTGTCGGAGAATCCATCTCCTTTGGAGACTTGAAAGGCATTCTGACGGTGTTTGTCCACCGGATGTTTGATGATCAGACCAGCCTGCGGTTTCGCCCCAGTTATTTTCCCTTTACCGAACCCAGCGCCGAGGTGGATATCCTGTGTGTCATGTGTCGGGGTAAGGGATGCCGGGTGTGCAAGCAGACCGGATGGCTTGAAGTGCTTGGATCCGGAATGGTACATCCTGCTGTTTTTGAGAATGTCGGTTACGACACTTCCCGCTACACGGGGTTTGCGTTTGGAATGGGCGTTGAGCGGATCGCCATGCTGAAATTCGGAATTGACGATATCCGGAAATATTATGAAAACGACATTCGTTTTTTAAAACAGTTCTAACCGGTTTTTTGCTGCTGGGTAAAATGGCTTCTCAGTCGCCTCGCACATGTGAGATCCGGTATGTTATGATGTACAAGGTTTTGATCTGATGAAAATAAGCTTAAACTGGCTAAAATCATATGTTCCGATACAACTGGACGTCGCGGTTCTTGCCGAGGCGCTGACTATGACGGGTCTTGAGGTAGAGGCTGTTTACGATCGCTACGATTATTTAAAAACAGTCGTCGTCGGCCGCGTTGTCAGCATCATGGCCCATCCGAAATCCGAAAAGCTTTGCTGCTGTATCGTGGATTCCGGAACAGCGCGGATACCCGTTGTCTGCGGAGCGCCAAATGTTCATCTCAACTGTCTGTCTGCGTTGGCGCTTCCCGGAACACAGCTGCCCGACGGCACGATCATCGAAGCCGGGGTGATTCGCGGGGCCGATTCGGAAGGCATGTTGTGCAGTGAGGCGGAGCTCGGGCTCGGGCCGGATCGCAGCGGGATCATGCTTTTGGATCCCGCCTTGACAGTCGGTGATTCTCTGGCTTCAGCGCTTGATCTTTCAGATACCGTACTGGAAATCGGATTGACGCCCAATCGCTCCGATTGCCTCAGCCTGATCGGGATCGCCAGAGAAGTGGCCGCGATTCAGAAAACCGCCCTGTCGTATGCCGGAAATCAGACTTCCCGAAGGAAAAGGTCAGATCCGTGACAGATGACATCGGTTTCGATTCTTGCGCCCGACCATTGTCCCCGGTATGCGGCCAGAATACTGACAGGGGCAACAGTCCGTCCTTCGCCGCACTGGCTTTGCGACCGGCTGATATCCGTCGGCATCAGACCCATCAACAACGTGGTGGATATTACCAATTTTGTGATGATGGAAACCGGCCAGCCGCTTCATGCCTTTGATTTTGATCGTCTTGCCGGGCATCGCATCGTGGTTCGCACCGCTGTTGCCGGAGAGCAGTTCACAACGCTGGATCATAAATCGCGAACCCTGAGCGCCGATATGCTCATGATCTGCGATGGGGAAAAGCCGGTTGCCATTGCAGGGGTCATGGGCGGCTGCAATTCTGAAATCGAATCGACGACGCAATCGATTCTGATTGAAAGCGCCTGTTTTGATCCATCCAGTATCCGGAAAACATCCAAATACTTTGGACTGAATACGGATGCCTCCCATCGGTTTGAACGCGGTGTGGATCCTGAAGGGACGGTTTTTGCATTGGATCGGGCTGCGGCGCTGATGGCCGATATCTGCGGCGGTATTTTGATTGAAGGGGTCGTTGACGAGCGTCCGGCCGTTCGCGAGCAACTGTCGCTTGTTCTCAGCACCGAAGCCACCAATCGGCTTCTGGGAACACGGATCGATTCCGCGGTCATGGACAGTATGCTGCAATCCATCGGTTTTTTGGTTGAACCGCTGAACCCGGATCAGAGAAAGGTGATTCCGCCGTCTTTTCGCGTGGATGTTTCCCGGCCGGTGGATCTTATGGAAGAAATTGCCCGGCTTTCCGGTTATGATCGCATCCCTACGACGTTTCCCGTTATCTCGGAAGGATCGGCCGGTGCCTTGCCGTCTCAGCGTCACAGGGAACAGATCCTGCGCCTGATGACCGGTTTGGGTTTTTCAGAAACCATCACCTACAGCTTCGTTCACCCGCAGTCCTGTCAATACCTCAGAATTGCATCCGGTGATCCCAGGGCGCGCGCGCTTCGTGTCCTGAACCCGCTGAGCGAAGACCAGGGGATCATGCGTACTTCGCTGATCCCGGGCATGCTGGAGACCGTGTACCGGAATATTTCCCGACAGTCCCGAAACCTGAAGCTTTTTGAAATCGGCAATGTATTTGTCAGTAACGGCCAGGACGCCCTTCCGGATGAAATTGAAATGCTTTCCGGCTTGTGGACAGGTGCGCGTCAGGAGGTATCGTGGCATATGCCGGATACGGCATGTGATTTCTATGACCTCAAAGGGGTGCTCGAAGCGTTCCTGGAAGCGCTTCATATTGACGGGGTGCAATTTTCCCGGAATGCGGCCCTGTCCTGTCCCTATCTGAAACCCGGCCATGCGGCCGGTATTCAGTGCGGCCGGCAGTTGGTGGGATATATCGGCCAGGTGCATCCGGAAACGCAAAGTTATTTCAATATCAAACAGCCGGTCTATGTCTTTGAAGTCGATATTCGAAAGCTTTTTGCCGGTGTTCCCGATGCCCTGCAGACAGCGCCGATTCCCAGGTTTCCGGCAGTTGCCAGGGACATAACGCTGATTCTTTCAAAAGCCATTGAATCCAGCAGGATCGTGGAAATGGTTCAGGAAATGCATGACCCGCTGGTTGAGCGAATCATGCTCTTTGATGTGTTTGAGGGAGGACATCTTCCGCCGGACAAAAAAAGCCTTTCTTTCCGGATGACCTACCGTTCCGCGGTTGGAACGCTGGAGGATGAGGCTATAAATGTACTTCATAAAAGCATTTCAGATAAACTGATTCAGGAATTTAATGCATCGCTGCCTTAGTGAGCAGACAGCCAGGGAATTTTCAGATATCGATCAATGCTCACTTTGGGTCAGGAATGTTCGTGGGGAGTCACTATGCCTGATCAAAAGTTTCTGCCGGACAAACTGTATTTCAAGATCGGCGAGGTAAGCCGGATTGCCGGGCTGCCATCGCATGTCATTCGATTCTGGGAAAATGAGTTCTCGAAAATCAGACCCCATCGAACCCCGTCCGGCCAGCGTCTGTACACCCAGCGAAATATTGAGACCATTCTTGAAATCAAGCACCTGCTTTATGAGCAAAAATATACCATTGAAGGCGCCAGGCAGTTCATGAAATCCAGTAAATCCGGGGTGACGCCGGCTGTTCTGTCCGAGATACGGCTGGAGCTTGAACGCATCAAAGCCATGTTGTCCTGAAATGATGGACCGCACACCTGTCGGTTTTTTTGTCATCTGATACAGGTGCATGGAATCCGCTTTGCTCCCCGGGATCCCTATCCCCGATAGTGCTTCTGAATTTACGAAAAATATTGACAATCTTGCAATTTTAACGTACTTTGCCAATGTTAATTAGCGGGCATAGCTCAGCTGGTAGAGTACAAGCTTCCCAAGCTTGGTGTCGCGAGTTCGAATCTCGTTGCCCGCTCCATAGTGAGTCCGTTTTTTCATTTAATGACTAAATGAAATGCAGCGTTTTCATCAATAGTGGTGGGGTTAAAGCGTGTAATTTTTTTCGGTTTATTACATCAGATATGTTTTTTTGATCTCACCGCAGTACATCAAATGAGAGGAAACGGGCAACAGCCCGTTTTTTTATTTTTAATGACTGAGCGATTTAACCGAATAAAGCCATTGCGGAAAAAGGGAAATAAAACTGAAAGCCCGTTGCCGAAGGTTTCTCGCTTAACACGGGACGAAATCATTGCAAAGGCCAATGAACTGGCCGGCCCGTTGTGCACCGACGAAGGAAAAGAGCTGGTTTATATAGAATACCAGCGTGAACCTCACGGGATGGTTCTGCGCATTTATATCGATAAACCCGGCGGGGTGACCTTGCAGGATTGCACGCATGTCAGCCGTCAGCTGCAGGATCTTCTGGATGTTCATCTGGATATGAGTGATAATTACTACCTTGAGGTCTCATCTCCAGGGGCTAATCGCCCATTGGGAAAGCTGGCGGATTTTGACAGGTTTAAAGGATGCCAGGCCAAGATCAAGATCGTTCGCCCGATCGATGGTCAAAAAAACTTTACCGGTATTCTGTCCGGCATTTTGCAGGAAGCAGTTGTGATTCAGCTTGGCGACCGAATCGTTGAGATACCTTACCAGGACATTTCCCGGGCAAGGCTGGTCAATTATAATGGAGACATCTGATGCTCATTACAGACATTAAGCGCGTGGTTGAACAAATAAGTCGAGACAAGGGGATTGAAAGGAATATCCTGATTGAAGCCCTTGAGGAAGCACTGAAATCCGCAGCCCGTAAAAAATTTGGAAATAAGATTGATATCGAAACCCAATACAATGGCAAAACCGGTGAAATCGAAGTCTTTCAGTTCAAAGAAGTCGCGGATGTCATAACGGATCCGGACACGCAGATGAGCCTGGTGGAAGGGCGGAAGCTGGACCCTGAATGTGAAATCGGCGACAGTCTGGGCATGAAAATGGACACGGCGGTGTTTGGTCGTATTGCAGCCCAGTCCGCCAAACAGGTCATTATTCAAAAAATGAAGGATGCGGAAAGAGAGGCGGTGTATTCCAGTTTTGTGGACAGAAAAGGGGATATCATCAACGGGATCGTTCAACGGATCGAGCATGGCAATATCATTGTCAATCTGGGACAGACCGAAGCGGTTCTGCCTGCGGACCAGCAGATTCCCAAGGAATCCTATCGCCGGGGAGACAGGCTCCGCGCCTATATTCAGGATGTGAAAGAAGAATCCAGAGGGCCTCAGGTCATTCTGTCGCGGACCCATCCCAATTTCTTGATCAATCTGTTCAAGACGGAAGTTCCGGAAATCAGCGAAGGCATAGTGGTGATCAAGGGCGCGGCCCGGGAGCCGGGTGTCCGGGCGAAATTTTCCGTTGTTTCCAATGATTCGGACATCGATCCCGTGGGCGCCTGTGTGGGTGTCAAGGGCAGTCGCGTTCAGAGTGTGGTTCAGGAACTCAGGGGAGAAAAAATCGATATTATTCCCTGGCACATGGATGCGGCAAAATATGTATGCAATGCGTTGGCGCCCGCTGAAATCCTGCGGGTCATCATTGATGAGACCAAACATGCAATGGAAGTGATTGTCCCGGATGAATTCCTGTCCATTGCCATCGGCAAGCGCGGCCAGAATGTGCGACTGGCATCCAAGCTGACCGGATGGCAGCTGGACGTAAAAAGCGAAAAACAATACACCGACACCATGAAGGAAAATTACGACGTCCTTGCAGCCCTTCCCGGGATGAGCCCTTCTCTTGCCGATATTTTGTGTGAAAAAGGCTTTTACTCGATCGAAGAGCTCAGCCATGCTTCAGTGGAAGATATCGCGGACATTGAAGCGCTGGATGAAGAAATGGCATTGAATCTGATAAGTGCCGCAAGACAGGCATTTTCAGGTTCTCAGAAAAAACGAAGATCCGGGGACAAGACGGCTTCAGCCGGCAAAGCTGTGGATATTGAGACAGCGGATACGGATGAGAGTCATTAAGCGGAGCGGCCCATGTCTTGCTCACGATTCAAAACAGTAACGGGCTTTTTGCAAGTTCAGAAAGCTAAAGGGTTCTGGGCAGTTATCAAAGCTGGTACATCAGAAAAATTAAGGGGGGTAAATGGCAAAAATCAGAGTATTTGAACTTGCCAGGGATCTTAACATGACCAATAAAGTACTGCTTGAAAGAATGCGGGATCTGGATATTTCCGTAGTCAGCCATTTAAGCTCTCTGGAAGATGAAGACGTTGCCAAAATCAAGGAAAATGTCGGTGGCGGAAAGCAAAAAAAAGCCGAAGCTGTAAAAGTAAAACCGACCATTATTCGGCGGCGCAGGGAACCTGTTGCCCAGGAAGCCGTTTCCGATGAAAAACCGCCCATACCGCAACCCCCCCCGGAAGAACCTGACGTTTCTCCTGAAATGGCGGCAGAACCGGGTGCGATGGCATCCGAAGCTCCGCTTGTCGCCGAGACCCGCCTAAAGAAAAAAAAGCCCGTTCCGGACAGCCATAAAAAGGCTGATTTGGCCGGAGCCGAGGCGCCGGATGTGTCTGAACCCGAAATGCCTGTTTCCGCAAAGCCTGTCACTAAAGAAGCGCCGGCAGTGATCATTTCTCCGGCAGTAAAGGAACCGAAAGCGGCGCCGGCTCCTTCCGATCTTGTGGAAACAGCGGAAGCGGAAGATAAGACGGTGCTTGCCGAAACCGAAGCAACGGAAGCGCCCGACGAGGGGGCGATTTCTGTTCCGGAAATGCCTTCGGTGGAACCACCTTCCGAAATGCCGCCGGATGAACCTGCCGCGCTTACGCTGGAAGGCCGAGTGGAAAGGGCCGGAAAAAAGAAAAAGAAACTCAAAAAGGATATGCCGGCCAAAATCATCAAGCTGGCTCCGCCTGTTCCTGAGACCCAGGTTCCAGCGGCACAGGCACCGGAATCCGCCGGGCTTCCGGAAAGAGACCTTGCCAGAAGGCCGAAATTCAAATCGGATAAATTCCCCCAGGTTGTTCCCGAAGTGCTTCCCGATGCTGAAAAACCCAAGGAAGCCCTTGTCAAGGATAAGAAGAAGAAGAAGGCCGGCAAGGAAGTCGAGGAAGAAGTTGTTGATAAAAAACTGATTAAAAAGAAGGTTCCCTTTCGGAAAAAAGAAATCGTTGAAGGGGTCGATCTGTATTCGGACACGCTGCGCGGCCGCAAAGCCGGCCGAAAAGGCGGCAAGGGCAAACAGCTGCCGGTTCTGCAGAAACCCCAATTGACAACGCCCAAGGCGATCAAACGACGGATCAAAGTGGATGACACCATCGCGCTTTCCGAACTTGCCAAACGCATGGGGATTAAAGCCAGCGAAATTATCGTGAAGCTGATGGGCATGGGGGTGATGGCGACCCTGAATCAGGTCATTGATTTTGACACCGCGGTTCTGGTTGCAACGGAGTTCAACTTCGAGCTTGAAAGAGCCGCTTTTGAGGAAGATACCTTATTGAAGATCGAAAAGGAAGACCCGGAAAAACGAATTGGAAGACCCCCGGTGGTGACCATCATGGGGCACGTGGATCATGGCAAGACATCGCTTCTGGATGTGATTCGAAAAACCCGTGTCACGGAAGGGGAGGCCGGCGGCATCACGCAGCATATCGGCGCATACCACGTTGCCACGGACCGGGGACAGATCGTTTTTCTGGATACGCCCGGACATGAAGCGTTTACAGCCATGCGGTCCCGCGGAGCCGGCATCACCGATCTGGTTGTTCTCGTGGTTGCCGCAGATGATGGTGTCATGCCCCAGACGCTTGAGGCCATCAACCATTCCCGGGTCGCCAATGTGCCCATCATCGTCGCCATCAACAAGATCGACAAACCTGGCGCCGATACCGACCGGGTTCAGCGTGAACTGGCTGATGCCGGTCTGGTTTCAGAAGATTGGGGCGGGGACACTATTTTCGTCAAGGTTTCCGCTAAAACCAACATTGGAATCGACACCCTGCTGGAGATGATTCTGCTGCAGGCGGAAGTCATGGAGCTGAAAGCGGACCCGGACAGACCTGCTTTCGGTCACGTTGTCGAAGCCAAGCTGGATATCGGACGGGGTCCGGTGGCTACCGTGCTGGTGCAGCAGGGAACGCTGCGGGCAGGAGATGCCGTTGTCTGCGGGGTTCACTACGGCAAGGTTCGGGCGCTTCTGAACGATTGCGGGGTTCAGGTGGAATCGGCAGGGCCCTCCATACCGGTAGAAGTCATCGGTCTTTCGGGCGTGCCCATGGCCGGCGATGAACTGGTCGCCCTGGCAGATGAAAAAGACGCCAGGCAGGTCAGTCTTCACCGGGTTCAGAAACAGCGCTCAAAGGATTTGACCAAGACCACCCGGCTGAGTCTGGATAAGCTATTCGAGCAGATGAAGGATGGCCTTGTCAAGGACCTGAATATCATCATCAAGGCGGATGTTCACGGATCCATCGAAGCGCTGGGAGATTCTCTGGTGAAACTCTCCAACGAAGAAGTCAATATCAACGTTATCCATGCTGCTACCGGCGCCATCACCGAATCCGATGTGTCACTGGCCACGGTATCGGATGCCATTATCATCGGCTTTAATGTCAGACCCAGTGCCAAGGTTCAGAACATGGCCGCCGAAGAGCATGTTGACATGCGGTTTTATAACATCATTTACAATGTCATCAAGGACGTGAAAGACGCCATTGTCGGCATGATGAAGTCAACGTTTCAGGAACGGGTTCTGGGCCGGGCCGAGGTGCGCGAAATATTCCATGTGCCCAAGGTTGGAACCATTGCAGGTTGCTCGGTGACGGATGGGAAAATCCAGCGCGGCAAGCTGATCCGGCTCCTCAGAGACGGCATCGTGACGTTTGAAGGCAAAATAGGCAGCCTCAGACGCTATAAGGACGATGTCAAGGAAGTGGTCAGCGGTTACGAATGTGGCATCGGCATCGAAAACTATAATGATATCAAGCTGGGGGATATCATTGAATGCTATTACATGGAAGAATTCAAACCCGAAGTTGAATAAGCCGCTGTTATGGTTGTCGGATACGGAATCATTACGTTCAGACTGCACGATTGCCGGTCCCTTAAGGAAAAAAGATCGGTCGTCAAGACGGTTGTCCACCAGATTCAGAATCATTTCAACGTTTCCGTTGCGGAAGTCGGCGCCAATGATATCCACCAGATGGCCGAGATCGGGTTTGCCCTGGTGGGAAACAGCGGCCCGCTGGTGAACTCCAAAATGGACAAAATATTAAATCTTGCCCATGAACTGCGAGTTGCGCAAGTCATAAACAGCGAAATGGAAATGATGCGGTTATGAAATCTTATTCACGAGCGGACAGAGTAAGCGGGGAAATCCAGAGGATTATTTCGGATATTCTTCGAAAGGATATCAGCGATCCCCGGTTGAAGCGGGTTGCCATCTCCGGGGTAAAAATGTCCAAAGACCTGCGAAACGCCAGAATCTACTTTACCCTGAGTGCGGGCAAATACACCCGCGAAGATGCGGCCGAAGCATTTGACAGTGCCATGGGATATATCAAGCGCACGCTGGCCGGCCAGTTGGGCCTCAGATATATGCCCGGCATCCGGTTTTTTTATGATGAATCCTTTGATTACGGTTCGCATATTGACAAAGTTTTAAAATCAATCGATACAGAAGATGGATCATCTCATACACCGCTTGAATAACAGCAGGAATGTGCTGATTACCACCCATGCCAGCCCCGACGGAGACGCCATCGCCTCGCTGCTTGCCATGAATCTGGCGCTTCAGGGGAAAGACAAGCGGATTACGCTCTATAACGAAAGCCCGATTCCGGCCGTGTATCGCTTTTTGCCGCGGGTTCACAGCGTAACCAGCCGGTTGCATTCCCCGGCGCCGTTTGACACGGCCGTGGTTCTGGACTGCGGCGATTTACAGCGGGTCGGCGAAGCGGCCGGAATCATCGGTCAGATACCTGAAATCATCAACATCGATCATCATATTACCAATACCCGGTTTGGGACCTGCCAGCTGATCGATGTCCAGGCATGTGCCTGTACGGAAATTCTCCATCAGTTGTTTGAACGGATGAACGTTCCGTTTACACAGGAATTGGCCACCTGTATCTACACGGGAATTTTAACCGATACCGGCTCATTCCGATTCTCCAATACCAACCGGACCACCTTTCAAATCTGCGAAAACATGGTTGCCTGCGGAGTGGATCCATTTCAGGTCGCACAGCATGTCTATGGTACCTATTCTCTGGGAAGGATCAAGCTCTTGAACCTTGCTCTGGATTCCATTGAAATATCTGAAAACGGAAAGGTCTCCCTGATGGCCTTGACGCAGGCGATGCTGAATGAAACCGGCACGCAGCCCGAGGATACGGATGGGATGATCAATTATGCCAGACGAATTCAGGATGTTAAAATTGCCGTGTTGATTCAGGAACAGAAAAACGGCAGTGACCGCGCTTCGGGTTATCGGCGCCCGTATCACGTCAGCCTGCGATCCGACGGCAGCGTGGATGTTGCCGCCATTGCCGCTATGTTCGGCGGCGGCGGTCACCAGAGTGCCGCGGGCTTCAGCATTGAATCCACCCTGACGGAAATTAAAAACCGGATACTGCGGGTGACGGAGTCTGCCTAGTGGTGGTTGGCTGTGCAGGATAAAAACACATCCCTGAACGGGATACTGGTGATCGATAAACCGCCGGGGCTGTCTTCAGCCAGGGTGGTTTCCATTGCCAAGCGACTGCTTCAGGTAAAAAAAATAGGCCATGCCGGCACACTCGACCCCTTTGCCACCGGCGTCTTGATTGTATGCGTCAACCAGGCGACCCGGTTGGCGCGCTTCTGGTTGAACAGTGCCAAGACGTATCAGGCCGAGCTCTGCCTGGGGATTGAAACAGACACGCAGGATCCCACGGGAGTTGTGGTTTCAACCCGCGAAATCCGGGATATTTCCGAAGACACCCTGCGGGGTGTCATGTCGTCATTTGTGGGAACAACGAATCAGGCGCCGCCGGTATATTCGGCATTGAAACACCAGGGGGTTCCGCTGTATCGGCTTGCCCGAAAAGGGGTGCCGTTTCAAAAGCCTTCCCGACAGATCCGGATTTACAGGCTTGATATTCTGGAAATTGCATTGCCTTTGGTCCGTTTTGAGGTGTGCTGCAGTGCAGGCACCTATGTCCGAACCCTCTGCGCGGATATCGGAAAAATTCTGGGGTGCGGCGGCCATCTGAAGAATCTCAGGCGGACGGCCAGCAGCGGCTATGCAATCGCAGATGCTGTTTCTCTTTCCGAACTGGAGAATCTGGCCAAATCCGGCGAAGTTGCCCGGCATCTTATCGGCATGGCCGAAGCGCTGCCGGATATGGTTTCTTTTCAGGCGGATAAAGCTTTGACGGATAAGATCAAATATGGCATGATGATTACAGCAGCAGATGTTCCGCCGTCCTGTCTGTTACCCGGTGAAACCCTGGTAAAAATCATTGACGGAAACAACCGCCTGTTGTCCATACTCAGTTATGACCCGGTTCGTGACGGGTTTACCTATTGCTGTTCGTTTGCGACAGACTGTGAAGACTGAAGGTCTTTTCATCACCTTTGGTTTTGACGGTCAAACTGGTTGGGACTTGGCCCGGGGTCACGCATTCATCAACCCTGGATTCGGCCTTAACCGGAAAAGCAGTAACATGGTGTAGCATTGCAGTGGCCAATAGTTCACGGCAAGTTGAGATGAATGCCCGCACGGGTGAAGCGGAATTTACCCATTTCACTATTGAAATACAGGAGGATTACAGAAAGTGGTGTTTAAACCCGAAGACAAGAAAAAACTGATTGAACAGTATAAACTTCATGAGAGCGATACCGGGTCGCCGGAGGTCCAGGTCGGACTCATCACCCATCGCATTACCTATCTTACCGAACACCTGAAGGTGCACACCAAGGATCACCATTCCCGCAGAGGCTTGCTGATGCTTGTCGGCAAGCGCCGCAGGCTCTTGAATTATGTCAAAAACAAAGACGTTCAGCGGTATCGGACCATTATTGAAACCCTGGGCTTAAGAAGGTAGTCGGGAATTATCTGTCATGTCAGAAATGCCTGACCTCGTTAAACTCAAGGGTTTCATACAGAACTTTGCCCGCTTGCCGGCTTAAGTTTTGTGGGGGTGAGACTCGGCCGTTCATGCGAATCATCAGCCGGCATGATCACAATGCGGCGCAATCCCGTCAGGACGGGATTGCGCCGCTCAACATAAGGAGGCAAAATATGGAAGTTGTTCTCGAAGCAACACTCGGGGATAAACCGTTAAGCATTCAAACCGGAAAAGTCGCCAAACAGGCTTCAGGCGCCGTGGTGGTGCAGTACGGGGAGACCATCGTCCTGGTGACCGTGGTTTCGTCCAACGACAGCACCGGCGGGGATTTTCTGCCGTTAACGGTTGAATATATGGAAAAAATATATGCCGCGGGACGGATCCCCGGAAATTATTTCCGCCGTGAAATCGGAAGGGGCAGTGAAAAGGAAACCCTTACAGCCAGACTGATTGACAGGCCGATCCGGCCGCTTTTCCCAAAAGGATACAATTTTGAAACCCAGGTCATTGCAACGGTCCTGTCCATGGATCAGGAAAATGACCCGGACACCCTGGCCATGATCGGCGCGTCGGCCGCGCTGGGCCTGTCCGATATTCCGTTTGAAGGCCCGATCGCCTGTGTCCGGGTGGGCCGTATCGACGGTCAGCTGGTCATCAACCCGCCCCTGAAACAATTCGACGCCTGCGACATCAATATCATCGTTGCCGGATCCGCCACCGGCGTTGTCATGGTGGAAGGCAGCGGGAATATCGTGAGCGAGGCGGATATGCTCGATGCCATTTTCTTCGGTCATCAGGCCATGCAGCCGGTCATTGAAATTCAGAAGCAACTTCGGGAACGCTGTGGAAAAACAAAGCGTGCGTTTTCCATGCCAGAAAAAGATGCGGCGCTGGTTGAAAAAGTCGAATCACTGGCTACCCAGCGTATCAAAGACGCACTGGGCGTTACCGATAAAATCGAGCGCTATGCCGCGATTCGCGCAGCCAAATCCGAGGTGATGACAGCGCTTGGCGAAGCGTTTATTGACCGGAAAGAAGAAGTTTCGGAGATTTTTCAGAGCATTCAGAAAGCCATCAGCCGGAACCTGATTTTAAAAGAAGGCCGGCGTATCGACAACCGGAAATTCGACGAAATCCGTCCCATTACCTGTGAAATCGGCATTCTTCCCAGACCCCACGGCAGTGCGCTGTTTACCCGGGGCGAAACCCAGGTTCTCGGGGTGCTGACCCTTGGCTCCGGACAGGACGAGCAGCGGGTGGAAACCTTGACCGGTGAAGAATCCAGGCCGTTCATGCTCCATTACAATTTCCCGCCGTATTCCGTGGGAGAGGTCAAGAGACTTTCTGGCCCCAGCCGCCGGGACATCGGCCACGGCGGTCTGTCGACCCGGGCCCTTGAAAAAGTGCTGCCGGCCAAAGCCGATTTTGATTACACCATCCGCATTGTCTCTGAGGTTCTGGAGTCCAATGGATCCTCATCCATGGGGACGGTGTGCGCCGGAACCCTGGCCATGATGGACGGCGGTATTCCCATCAAGGCGCCCGTTGCCGGAATCGCCATGGGACTGGTCAAGGACGGGGAAACCGTGGTCATTTTATCGGATATCCTCGGGGATGAAGATCATACCGGAGATATGGATTTTAAGGTTGCCGGCACCAGCGAAGGCATCACCGCCCTTCAGATGGACATAAAAATTCACGAGCTTCCCAAGGAAATTGTGGGAAAAGCACTGGAACAGGCCCGATCCGGCAGGCTCCATATTCTGGGCAAGATGCTGGAGGCGCTTGACAAGCCGCGGGAAGAAATTTCCCAGTACGCTCCGGCCATCGTGACGATCAAGATCAATCCGGACAAGATCCGGGATATCATCGGCCCGGGCGGGAAAATGATTCGCTCGATTCAAAGTGAAACCAACACCCGCGTGGAAATCGATGATACGGGGCTTGTAAAGATCGCCGCGATTTCAAAGGCCGAAGGTGATGCCGCCATGGCGCTCATTCAAGGGATTGTCATGGAGCCGGAAGTCGGGCGCATCTACGAGGGGACGGTTGTCAAGGTCATGGATTTTGGTGCGTTTGTCCAGATTTCTCCGGGGACCGATGGCCTGGTTCACATTTCCCAGCTCTCCACCCGAAGGGTGACAAAGGTCACGGACGTGGTCAAGGAAGGCGATACGCTCAAGGTAAAAGTGCTGGAGATATCCCGTGACGGAAAGATCCGGCTGAGCCATAAGGCGGTTCTGGAAGAGGAAACCCCGAGTTGAAATCAGAAGACAGCATCGAAAAAACCCTTTTAACAAACGGTGTTCGCATCCTCTCTCAGAGAATGCCGCACGTTCAGTCCGTGTCCATGGGAGTCTGGGTCAATATCGGCTCCCGGGACGAGACCGATGCCGAAAACGGGTTGTCTCATTTTATCGAGCACATGATGTTTAAAGGCACGCAGAAGCGTTCGGCTTTTGAAATAGCCAAAGCATTTGATGCCATCGGCGGATATACCAACGCCTTTACATCCATGGAAAATACCTGTTACCATGCCAAGGTCATGGCAAATCATCTGGAAACCATGTCCGAAATTCTGACGGATATTTTTCTCAATTCCCTGTTCGACGATGCTGAAATCGAAAAAGAACGGCCGGTCATCTTTCAGGAAATCGGCATGCTGGAAGATACGCCGGATGAATACGTGCACCAGTTGGCAGCCCAATCGTTCTGGAAGGATAATTCTCTGGGAAGATCGATCCTGGGCACCCGCGAAAACATTCTGCAATTTGATTCCAAAACCATTCGAAGTTTTTTTGAACGCCTCTACCAGCCGGATCGGATTGTGGTGACTGCCGTCGGAAATATCGATCACGAATATCTTGTTGATCTGGCCCGCCCGGCATTTGAAGCCGTTCCGGCCGGAAATCCCGTTCCGGCCCGTGAAATGCCGCAAGGCCATTCCAATGCGGGCCAAAAGATTTACAGGCACCCAAAAGACATCGAACAGGCGCATATCTGCCTGAACGCGCCGGGATTGCCCACAACAGATCCCAGGCGGTATGTTTCGTCCCTGATGAACACCATTCTGGGCGGAAACATGAGCTCGCGGCTGTTTCAGCAGATCCGTGAAGATCGGGGCCTGGCGTATTCGGTTTACTCGTTTGCCTCTTCTTTTGTGGACACGGGCATGTCCGGAGCATATGCCGGCGTGGATCCGGTTCATGCTTTTGAAACCGTGGAACTCATCATGAGTTCCCTGCAGAGCCTTAAAGACAGCCCGGTAACAGAAGATGAACTCCACCATGCCAAAGAGTTTACCAAGGGGAATCTGCTCATGGCGTCTGAAAGCAATGAAAACCAGATGGCGCGACTGGCCCAGGGTGAATTTCATTTTGGACGCTATACCCCGCTTAAGGAGATTCTGGACGAGATCGACCGGGTTACCCCTTCGGATATCCGGATGCTTGCCGAAGAGATTTTCCAAAAGAATAAGATGACCCTGACGCTTTACGGGCCGGTGCAGGAATCGTCTCAATTTGAACAGCTCATGACGGCATGACGGCAGGTTTTAAATGGAAGTGATTCATGAACACTGAATCCCCGCCGATCATCCGATTTTGTCGGGTCGATCCGACGGCCAGCGCGGATATTCCGTTGCCCCGCTATATGACGCCTCAAGCTGCCGGTATGGATCTGCATGCGGCTGTAACGCAGGATCTGATCGTTGAGCCAGGAGCCATTCACCTGGTTCCAACCGGATTGATGATGGCCATTCCAAACGGCTATGAGGCCCAGATCCGGCCGCGAAGCGGGCTTGCCGTAAAGCACGGGATCGGGCTGATTAATTCGCCGGGAACCATTGATGCGGATTACCGCGGAGAAATCCGGGTGGCGGTGATCAATCTGGGAAAACACGCATACACAATCCGGCGGGGCGACCGGATCGCCCAGATGATCATTCACCGGGCGTATCAGGCAGAACTTGAAGAAGTCAGTTTTCTGGATGAAACCAGCCGGAATGCCGGCGGTTTCGGCCATACGGGAAAGTAGCAAGGATGATAGTGCAATGCAGGTAGATGATGTCTGACAATCCGGAGTTGTCGTCAAATCCATCAGCCCCGCAGGAACCCGCCATTTCCCTTTGCATGCTGGCCAGCGGCAGCAAGGGAAATTCCATTTACGTATCGGACGGCCGCACCGCCATTCTTGTGGATGCCGGACTTTCCGGAATCGAAATCGAACGCCGGATGAAAACCAGGGGACTTTGCCCCGAATCCCTCAATGGGATTGTCGTCTCTCATGAACATGAGGACCACATTCGGGGTGTGGGTGTCCTTTCCCGGCGTTATGGCCTTCCCGTGTATATCAGCTCAAAAACGGCAGCCGCCGCGCCTCAGTTAAAACACCTGAAGCAATCAATTGGTTTTAATTGCGGTACATCTTTTCAAATCAATACGCTGACTGTCCATCCGTTTTCGATTTCCCATGATGCCGTGGATCCGGCCGGGTTTACGATTGCGCTGAACCAGAAAAAAATCGGCATCGCAACCGATCTGGGAATTGCAACGGCAATGGTCAGGCATCATCTGCAATCGTGCGATCTGCTGATTCTTGAAGCCAATCATGACCCGGAAATGCTGATCAGCGGCCCGTATCCCTGGCAGTTAAAACAGCGGGTCAACGGCAGAACCGGGCATCTGTCCAATCAGGATTCCCGCATGCTGCTTGAACAAATACAGCACGATCAGCTTCAGCACGTCATTCTGGCCCATTTAAGCGAAACCAATAATACGCCGGAAAAAGCCCTGGCGGAAGTCTGCAGGGCCATCAATCCCCACCATACCCAATTGACCGTATCAACTCAGGATATCTGCAGCCAGCTTGTGCTGCTTCATTCATCACCATCTGAATCTTGTGGAGGTTTGTAATGTTTAAAATTGTTCAACGCAAGGAAATGGCAGGCGGAACCATCGTCCTCAACGAAATCGAGGCGCCCCTGATTGCCAAAAAAGCAAAACCCGGACAGTTCGTGATCCTGAAGGCCAATGAAGCCGGTGAGCGCATTCCGCTGACGATGGCGGATACAAACCCGGAAAAAGGCACCATCACCATCATCTACATGGTGGTCGGAAAAGGCACGGCAGTGTTTAAATCCTTGAAAGTCGGAGAAGGCTATCAGGATGTCATCGGCCCGCTGGGAAAGCCAACCCACCTTGAAAAGCTGGGAACGGTTGTGTGTGTGGGCGGCGGAACGGGAATTGCCGTTCTGCATCCCATCACCCGGGGTCTGAAGCAAATCGGGAACAATGTCATCAGCATCATCGGCGCCCGAAGCAAGGACATCCTCATCCTGGAAGATGAGATGAACGCCGCTTCCCACAAGCTTCACGTGTGTACGGATGATGGGTCATACGGACATCACGGGTTTGTGACTGAAGTGCTCAAACAGGTGCTGGAAAAAGAAGATGTCAAGCTGGTGGTCGCCATCGGCCCGGTTCCGATGATGAAGTTCGTATCCAAAATCACCAAAGAATTTAATGTGCCGACCATGGTCAGCCTGAATCCGATAATGGTGGATGGAACCGGCATGTGCGGCGGATGCCGGGTTTCGGTCGGCGGCGAAACCAAATTCGCCTGTGTGGACGGCCCTGAATTTGACGGACACAAGGTGGATTTCGATGAGCTGATGCTCCGGCTTCAGGCTTACTGCGAAGATGAAAAAAAATGCTATAACGATTATTGCACACTTCAGCAGGCATAATTAACGAAACGGGTTCGAACCTGGAAACACAACGACCGGGCGTAAGGGGTTGAGATGCATACCGGTCTGTATCCTGAGTTGAAAACAGATCTTGAACCCGACAGTGATCACCAGAATCATCTCAATTCCTTGGAGGATATGATGGCGGAAAAAACAGATACAAAAAAAACGACTCCCCGGCAGGCCATGCCGGAGCAGAAACCAGAAATCAGAAGACGAAATTTTCAGGAAGTTCCCCTGGGCTACACCATGGAACAGGCAATGACGGAAGCCAGCAGATGTCTTCAATGCAAAAAACCCGGCTGCGTAGAAGGTTGTCCGGTGGGCGTGGATATCCCCGGGTTCATCAATCTGATTACCAAAGGGGATATGACCGGCGCCATCCGCAATTTGTGGGGTAAGAACAGCCTTCCGGCTGTCTGCGGCCGGGTATGTCCCCAGGAGATCCAGTGCGAAGGACTCTGCGTCTTGGGAAAAAAAGGGGACGCGGTTGCCATTGGAAACCTGGAACGGTTTGCAGCGGACTACGAGCGCATGCACGGCACCGGCGAGCTTCCGCCCAGGGAGAAACCGACCGGAAAAAAGATTGCCGTTGTGGGATCCGGACCATCAGGGCTCACGGTGGCGGGCGATCTGGTCCGAAAAGGCCATGAGGTGACGGTGCTGGAAGCCTTTCACAAACCCGGCGGTGTTCTGGTTTACGGCATTCCGGAATTCAGGCTTCCCAAGGAAATCGTTTTTTCTGAAGTGGCGTTTCTGGAAAAACTTGGCGCCAAAGTGGAATGCAATCAGGTGGTGGGAAGGACCGTGTCCCTGGATGAGCTCTTTGAAGAAGGCTACGATGCGGTTTATCTGGGGGTGGGCGCAGGCCTTCCCAAATTCATGAACATCCCGGGAGAAAACCTGATCGGGATTCTTTCCGCCAATGAATATCTCACCCGGGCCAACCTCATGAAGGCCTACCTGTTTCCGGAAGTGGACACCCCGATTCCCCGCGGCAAGAACGTCGTGGTTCTGGGTGCCGGAAACGTGGCCATGGACTCTGCACGAACCGCCATGCGCCTTGGCGCGGACAGCGTCCGCATCGTCTATCGCCGGTCCCGCGATGAGATGCCGGCAAGAAAGGCCGAAATCCATCATGCGGACGAAGAAGGCATTGAATTTTTTCTTCTGACCGCGCCCACCCGTTTTATCGGGGATGAAAAGGGCCGGCTGACCGGTATGGAATGCCTCAAGATGGAACTGGGTGAGCCGGATGCATCCGGCAGAAGACGGCCCATTCCGGTTAAGGGGTCGGAGTTCATGATGGACACCGATCTGGTGATTGTTGCCGTGGGTGCCGGCGCCAACCCGCTGCTGACCCAGACGACCCCGGATCTGGCCCTTAACAAGTGGGGATACATCACCGCGGATCCCGAAACCGGAAAAACCACCAAAAGAGGGGTCTGGGCCGGAGGCGACATCGTTACGGGGTCCGCCACCGTTATTCTGGCCATGGGCGCCGGCAGAAAGGCCGCCGACTCCATTGACAATTACCTGAAATGGGGATGGTAGCCGATTCGGCCTTCACATTTTTCCCCTCAGGGAATTTTGGTGGGCCGCCGAAGTGGATTTTATCAGCGTTTGCAGTATAACCAAATGCAGTCGGGTTTTCAGATCTGATGCGTTGATTTTTTTCTTGTAACTCCCTATCCCGAATACCGGAATAGGGAGTTTTTATTTGACGGTGACCCACAGCAGGCGGGCAGTCTCCGGACCGGGATTGACCCACTTGCCGGGTGTTTCAGAAGTCAGGTAGACCAGTTCTCCGGGGTTGAGGGTGTAGTCTGTTGAATTAACGGTCAGGTGAATCTGGCCGGATAGCAGATAACCGAATTCCTGTCCTTTGTGGGCAAAAAAGTGGGACTGAAGCGTTAAGCCCGGGGGGATTTCAATCAGGTACGGTTCGGCATCGGTATCCATTTTCTGCGGAATCAACCGTTTTCCCGCAACCTGAGTCAGGGGAAACCCTGGAGATCTTACTTCGGCGGCATCTCCGGACGTAAAATGGATTTTTTTTCCGGTCACCTTGGGATCCTGAAAAAGCTGACCCACTTCAATATCCAGCACGTCGGCAAGCTTTAGCAATGCCGGAAGCGATGGGTATATCAGGTTGCCTTCCACCTGGGAAATGGTGCTGGCCGTAACACCGACCCGCCTGGCCAGATCGCTCTGAGAAAGTCCCTGCAGGGTGCGTAATTCCTTCAGCCGGCTTCCCACATCAATCCTGCTGACCGGATGTGATTCCGCTTCAAATGAGACATGCATATCCTTTGCCCAGTAGTCATAGGGAGTATTGGGCGAGGGAAGGTGCCGTTTTTCAGCCTTGATAAGGGTTAATGCGGTTTTGCCGCGTTTTACAGACAGATCGATCACTACCTGTGCGATCTGGTTGATCTGTGCCCGAAGCCGGGCGGAATGCGCCCGTTTTTCAATCAGCCAGTAAGCCACGGTATTCAGCTCATACAGTCTGGGGCAGGAGTGGGCATAAAAATTCAGAATCTGATCTTCGCCCTGCCATAATTCCTGCATGCCTGTCAGGCTTTCAAAAATGAACCGGACATCTCCTTTTAGTTTGGCATGGACATTGTAAAAAATCTCCATCACGTTGTGTGTATTCTTGGGGTCTTCCACGCAAACAATCTGACACGGCCTGGGCGTTCCTTGATCTGCGTAGAATTTCAGAAAAATATCCGAGCCGGCGCCCTTGCCATAGGTGAAGCAGTCTATCAGAATCAGCCGGTCACTGGCTGCCAGTGGCCCCAGTTTGTCGAGAAGATTCTTGGGAGACCGGTCAAAACTGACATAGATCAAGTCTTTATTCTGGTACTGGGAAGACTTCAGGAAATTGTGGCAGAAAGCGCCGGCAAGACTTCCGGCATCGTCATACCAGATCACGTTGTCGCCGATAAAAAGCCCGCCCAGGAGTTCGTCCAGATACCGGATCCCCGTGGAGACGGCTGTGGCATTGTCGGGGCCAGGCGAATCTTCCATCATGGTGCACCTCGTTTATTAATGATCCGTCAGGGAAAGCATGTTTTTATTGATGGCGATGCTGTAGCGCGGCTGAAGCCATTCATGGTGTCCGCTTCGAAAGGGAACATATACCAGAGCAAACCGAAGCGCCTTGATGTGAATCTGCGGCAGTTTGGCAAAGCCGGTTTCAGCAGGTTTCATCATTCCTGCCAGCGTGGTTTTCAGGGTTTCAACGGCTTCGGTAACCGAAAGCGTAGCTGGATAAAGCGTTCCCGGCGGATTCCCGGCTTTCAGCCCATCCTGCGGCTGCGTCAGGTTCATGCGGATGGAAAGCGATAAAAATTCTTTGGGGCTCAGCTTGAACGCCAGGGACCAGAAATGAAACGGCACCTGGTTCCACCCCTTCTGCATCACCCGGGGCAGATTGGCCAGATGGACCAGATCCGCATAGGAAGACAGGGGAATCCCCGAAACTTCGGCGTTGATTCGCCAGAACGGCAGGAAAAGGTCTGCTTTGTCATCCGGGAAAAAGCTGATGGGAACCGGTTTCAGGCTGGTTCCAAGCGTCTGCCAGGCCGAATTGCAGTTGTTGCATGTCAGGACGACGGCATTTCGTTCTCCGGACAGGTCCCATCCGCAGGAAGGGCACTGGGCGGAGAGAAACTGCATTTGCCAGTCCGGCGGGCCGGATTCCGGCAGTTTGGTTATAAAAAACTCAGGCAGAGGACCTGAAACCGGACGATTCAAAACAGCGTCAACCACCTTTGCTGCGATATAAAACGGGGAATAGACCAGGCTGAGGACGTCGCCGACATGCGACTGGTGATAGACTTTCTGGCTGCTGTTTCCGTTTTAAAACGGACTTCCTGGCGCTTGAGAATGTCCTGGAGGGATAAAGCCGGCGCCAGAAACCGTCCGTGAGTTCGGGGCGAAACAAATGCCAGTCTCATGGCCTGTGCCCTTAACCCCATGGAAACCGGAAAATACGGAGATTCAACAGCCTGATGGGTGACATCCACAAATTGATGCCGGATTTCGTTTTCGATGCAGCAGAACCGTGTTCCCCGGTATCGCCAGTAGGGAAAATACACAACCTCCCTTCCAGGAACGGGAACATGCGGCAGCACATAGCGAAAAACACCTTTGGGAAGCAGACAGGATTTGACCCGGCAGTACGGGCAGGTAAAGAGCCTGTCGGTTTCGTTCAGCACGGCCGGTGCACCGCACTGGTGGCACTGATAGTCGATAAGAAGGTCGATGGGCTGCTCCGGCTATTTTTTCTCGATCGTTGAATGGCCGCATTCCGGGCAGAACCTGTCTCCGGCGGTGAGCGGTTTTCCGCACTGCATGCAGGGGATATGGGTTTGCAGCGGGTGGCCGCACTGCGGACAGAATCTGGCATCCGCGGGTACGGTGTTCCGGCATTTCGGGCACGCAGTCCCTGTCTCCAGAGGCGCCCCTGACTGCTGCGGCTGCATTCCCCCTGCGATGTAAGGCGCCATCATCCCGGGCATCATGAATCCGAGTCCGGTCCCCATGCCTGCGCCGGTCATGCTTTCGTTTTCCGCGGCTTTTTCAATGGCCATGGCGGTTTTCATCTGCATGAGTTTATTCATATCCTGAATAACCCCCATCCGGCTTCTGTCATCAATGGCCTGCTGGACTTCCTGCGGCGGGGTGATGGCGTTGATGAAAAGCTGATCGAGGGAAAGGCCGAAACGGGAAAAGTCATTTTTAAGCCGCACGGAAAGGGCTTCCGACATTTCGTCATATATGGCGGGAAGATTCAACAGGGTATCCAGGGTTTCACCCAGATAATCGTTCAGGCGGGACACGATCACCTGATTGAGATAATCTTCGATTGCTTCCGTGCCCAGAATTCCCTGGGTGCCGACCAGGGAATTGATGAAAAGGGCCGGCTTGATGACTTGCAGGTTAAACACTCCGAAGGCCCGCAGCCGGATGAGTCCAAGCTGGGAATCCTTGAAAGCCACGGGGTCCCGCGTGCCCCATTTGAGATTGGTGAATGTTTTCAGATTGACGAAATACACCTCGGCCCGAAGGGGGCTGGTCATTCCCCAGGGCGCGCTGAGGAGTTTGGTCAGTACCGGGATATTCAGGGTTTTCAGGGAATGACGGCCCGGCCCGAAGGCTGCCACAGCCTTGCCCTGGTAGAAAAAAACCGCTGCCTGGCTTTCCCGAACCGTCAGCTGCGCGCCGAACTTGATTTCACCGGAACCGCTTTCCGGAATGCGGTGGACGATTTCCCTGCCGGTTTCATCGAACCATTCGATGACTTCCAGAAAAACAACATTATTCGTGCCCATATTGATCCTCCCGATCACGTCTGAAACAATTCGGTGCTGATATACCGTTCGCCGGTGCTGGCAAGAATGACAATGATCCGTTTGCCTTTGGAATCGGCGCGTTTGGCCACTTCCATGGCAGCCCAGACCGCGGCGCCGGATGAAATACCGCAAAGGATGCCTTCCAGCCTGGCAAGGTTGCGGGCGGTTTCAAATGCCTGGTCGTTGGTCACGGCAATCACCTCGTCTATGAGCGATCGCTCCAGCACACCGGGAATGAATCCTGCGCCGATGCCCTGAATTTTATGCGGACCAGGCTTTCCGCCGGCCAGAACCGGAGAATCCGCAGGTTCAACGGCAATGGACCGGAATAGCGGATTCCGGGGTTTGATGAACTGGGAAATACCGGTCAGGGTGCCGCCGGTTCCCACACCGGCTACCAGGATGTCCACCTGTCCGTCCGTATCGTTCCAGATCTCGGGGCCGGTTGTTTCACGATGAACTTTGGGGTTGGCCGGATTCTCGAACTGATTGGGCATGTAGGCATGGCTGTCTGCGGAAACCATATTCTGAGCGGTTTCAATCGCGCCTTTCATGCCTTTTGCACCCGGAGTCAGGATCAGCCCCGCTCCCAGGTGTTTCAAGAGTTTTTGGCGCTCGATGCTCATGGTCTCCGGCATGGTCAGGGAAAGCCGGTATCCTTTTGCCGCGCAGATAAAGGCCAGGGCAATGCCGGTATTGCCGCTGGTCGGCTCAACAATGTGCGTATCCGGCCGGATCAGCCCGTCATTTTCAGCGGCTTCGATCATGCTTGCGGCGATTCTGTCTTTGACGCTGCCGAGGGGGTTGAAAAATTCCAGTTTTGCGATGATTTCCGCGTCAATACCCTTGCAGATGCGGTTGAGGCGGACAAGGGGCGTTAAACCGATGGTTCGATCCACACGATGAAATATTTTCATGCGTATCTCCTGTTCAAGATGCTGAGCGGTGTTGATATTCAGCTGAATTTATGATGTAGTATTTGTATGATTAACGCTGGAAAAAGTCAATTCTTACTCTCGTGCGGCAATTAAACTTCCCATGATTAGACGGCCATGACGATTCTAACCACGATTCTTCCCATTTTTCTGGTCATTATGCTGGGCTGGGCCGTTCATCAAAGAGGGTTTCTGCCTCAGGCGTTTTTGGGTCCCGGTAACCGATTGGTATTTTATCTGGGAATTCCAGCCATGATCTTCCGTTCCATTTCCAGGGCAAGCCTTACCACCCAGTTTGACATCCGGGTGGTGCTGACCACGCTGGCGGCCGTTCTGGCCGTGTTCGGACTGACCTGGTTTGCGGTTGGATTTGTTCGGGGGGTGCGAAAGGGGCAGCGGGGCACCATCGTTCAAAGTACGTTTCACGGCAATATCGGATATATTGCGCTGGCCATCTCCTTTTATGCGCTGGGAAACGCGGGCCTGGTCCGGGCCAGCATCATTGCGGCCTTTGTCATGATTCTTCAGAATCTTCTGGCCATATTCATTCTGCAATATTATTCGGATAATGCGGCAAACAAGGGGAATGTGGGCCGTGTCTTTCTGAAAATACTGGGCAATCCGGTTATCCTGTCCTCCCTGGCAGGAATTCTGGTGTCTCTGTCGGGGATTCCTGTTCCAAAAGTAATGGATCAGACACTGGAAATAATTGGTTCATTTGCGCTTCCCATGGCCTTGTTGATCATCGGCGCATCCTTGACGTTTGACCTGGTTCGATGTCGCATTGCATCCGTTCTGTCTGTTAGTGCTGTCAAGCTGATTATCCTGCCCGGCCTGGGGTATATGGGTTTCCGGTTCCTGGGGCTCTCCGCCCAGGACTATGTGCCGGGGTTGATCATTCTGGCCACGCCGACAGCGACCATCACCATGGTGATGGCCTTTGAAATCGGCGGGGATATGGATTTTGCCGCGGCCACGGTTTCCGTCAGCACACTGCTGTCGGCGATTACATTCTCTCTTTGGCTCGCACTTTCCGGGATGATGCACTAGACAGAAGCCGCTGTGAAACGGTGACGCGGCTAAAGACCGTGTATTTCCGTAAAATGCTGAATGACGCAGAGCAAAAGCCCTTCTTCAAGAAACACGGTCGCCGACTGACCACAAAAGATATTGCTGATCCCCCGGGTCGCACTGAAACAAAGGGTTTCTCCGTTCAGCGGGTACTCCAGACCGGTAACGCGGACATTTCTGGCATCCGATCTCAAAGGAATCAGGGAAAGCAGGTCGCCGGCACTGCCGTCAAATTGGCGTGTTTCTCCGCCATGAACCAGAGAAATTTCCTGCATGCCGTCCAGAATTCGGACCCGGCACCCGAAAAGCTCCGGTGCGGCCAGCAGCATGAAATTGGCCAGGGTCATGTCCCACCTGGCGCCCAGGGCGCCCACGAGCACGATGTCGTCGGCGCCCAAGCTCCTTGCGGCATGAAGGGCCAGCTCCATATCGGTGTGGTCTTTGCGAGCCGGGTAACGGGAAACCGGGATGCCGGAGCGTGCGACGGCATCGATTTCTTCAGGGGACAGGGAATCCATATCCCCGATAAGGGTATGGGGGCGCAGGTTCAGCGCCAGACAGTGCCGCAAGCCGCCGTCAACGGCAATGATGATATCCTCCGGTGAGATGACGGGGCGAAAGTCACCGATAATGCCGTTGGCGATAATGACGGCGCGCATGGGCCCTTTCTTACAGATTGAGGATCTGCTCCATTTCCTTGAGGCTGGTAATGTGAAAATCGGACCGCAGGGCAGGATTTTTATACGCAACCAGAATGGCGCCGGCTGCTTCCGCCGCGATCTGATCCAGTTCGGAATCGCCGACATAGAGAAGCTCATCCGGTTCAATATCAAAATGCCGCAGGATTTTGTTCAAGGGGTCTGGGTGGGGTTTGGGATGATCGACGTCCCAGGCGCTGACTACCAGGTCAAAAAGATCTTCCAGACCGTGCGCTTCCAGCACGGTCTGGATAGTGTTTGTCCGGTTGGTTGCGATCGCCGTCGGGTATGCGGGCCGCAGCCGGTGAAGCAGGGGTTTCAGATACGGCTCGATTTGCATTTTTTCCAGAAACGGCAGATACGGCATCTGTTTCCGATAGATATTGGCTTCGGCGGCTTCGGCCGGATCCGGAAAAAGAAAGGAAATGGCCTCATCCGCGGTATGCATGTGAACAAAAGCAAACTGATCCGGCCTCATTGCGGGTTTATTCGCATGCTGCAGAATCTGGTTGTAATAGTCCATGTTGACGGTTTCAGTGTCGAACATGACCCCGTCGCAGTCAAAGGCAACCACCCGAATGCGTTTCATACCTGCCTGTTACTGCGTTTTCTTGACGGCTTCAAGGATCTGCCCATAAACGCTGAGCTGAATTTCCGGCTTGACCGGGCTGTTTGTCTTCAACGTAATGACATCGTAATAGCGCCCGGGATCTTTTTTCAGGTTTTCGACGGTGACAATGTAGGATGTTGCGTTGTTTTCCTGTTTTTCTTCGATTTTGGTCTTTATGTCGGTTCCGTTTTTCGATTTGGTTTCCAGCACCTTGAACGGATACTTGGGATCGGGTGAAACCGTGACTGTTCCGATGATCGGTTCACCCGCATTTCCGCGCAGAATCAGTTTGTTCGGGGTGATATTGGCAAATTTCTCGACATTGCCGGAGATTTCAATCGACACATTGGGCTGTTTTGCAGCGCTGGTTTCCACCATGACGCTCTTTTTCATTAAGGTACCGCCATGTCCGTTGGTATCTACTTTAATGGTGATCTTTCCCTCGCCGCCGGCGGGGATTTGTCTCGTGTATGAGACGGCCGTGCACCCTCAGCCGGTTTTGACGTTGAGAACGGATAACACATCGGTACCTTTATTCAGTATGACAAAATCATGGACAACTTCCGTGCCTTCAACGACCGGCTGAAACGTAAACTGAGTTTCCGGCAGGGCATACGAAAGCGTTTCATCCTGCGCTACCCCGGCACCGGATGAAAGGGGAAGTGCCACAAGGCAAATCATCAACAACCACTTGGCATAAGAAATGAATTTCATAAATTAGCTCTCCAATTAATCATAAATAAGTCACTATTTATATAGAACGGGATACGCTTCAATATTGAACAATTTATGCCCCATTTTTACGAATGTCAAGACGGTTCAACGAAAGCGCGTAGCCAGCAGATTGTTCCAATTTGCCCAGGGCTTGTATTACCCGGGGTTGCTGTTGCTTGACGGCGCACTGAAAAAAGCATTTACAGAATGCATCAGATATGGTTATCACATAAACGATATCCTTCAACACTTTAGAACAGGTGGGAAACCATGCTGGAGCATTTCAAAAACTTTCGTCAAAGCCTGTCATATCGGTTGATTTTCATGATGGGACTGACCTTGTTTATCAGTTTTTCAACTTGGGCATATTTCAGCATCACATACCAGAAAGACAAGGCGGTGAAAGATATTGTGGTATGGACGGATCGGCTGAGTGAAACCATCAAGCTGGGAACCCACTATGCGATGATGCTGAACGCAAGGGACTATATCAACCAGAGCATCCAGAACATTGGAAAGCAGAAAACGATCGAGCATATCCGTATTTTTAACAAGGACGGAGAAATCAAGTTTTCAAACTCACCGGATGAGGTTGGGCAAACAACCAATATCAAGGCTGAAGCCTGCTTTATCTGCCATAAAACAGAGCCGCCGCGGGTAAATCTTGATCTGTCTGAACGGGTTCGAATCTTTGACGACCCAAAGGGATACCGTCAGATCGGTGTGATTACCCCCATTCGAAATGAAACCAGCTGTGCTACCGATATTTGCCATGTCCATCCCCAGGACAAAGTGATTCTGGGCGCCCTGGACGTGGTGGTTTCGATGAAGGAAACCGATGCTGAAATCGTGTTTTTCGAAGAAGGGATCATTGCGCTGGCCAGTTTTATTTTTACCCTAACCTCGGCGGTCATATTTATTTTTATCGTAAGGTTCATTAAACTGCCGATTCAAAAGCTTATCGATGGAACGCAGATGATTGCCAGGGGACAATATCAGGCAAAAATCGATATCCGATCAAGGGATGAACTGGGGCAGCTGGCAACTGCATTCCAGAAAATGGGGAAAAAAATCAGTGAAAAACGCAGCGAATTGAGCAAACAGCGAAACGAGTATCAGAATCTGTTTGAACAGGCCCCCTGTATCATTTCGGTTCAGAACAGGGACTACAGGCTGCTGCGGTATAACCGGGAATTCTCGGAGCGCTTTGATCCCAAACCCGGGGATTTTTGTTTTTCGGCCTATAAGGGGCGCATCGAAAAATGCAGGATATGTCCGGTGGAAAAGACGTTTGAAGACGGCCTTTCGCATTACAGTGAAGAAACCGGGGTAAACAAGGATGGGACCCGGACATACTGGATTGTCCGGACATCGCCCATCCGGGATGATGACGGGAATATCGTTGCCGCAATGGAGATGAGCATTGATATTTCCCGAAGCAAGCAACTGGAGGAAAAACTGGCTGAATCTGAAAGACAGTATTACGCTGTCTTTAACAATATTCCCAATCCCGTATTTGTTTTGGATATTAATACCCTGGTGATACTTGACTGCAACCAGAGCGTCAAATCCGTGTATGGATATGCCAAAAACGAAATCATATCAAAATCGTTTCTGGAATTGTTTTCTGAAGAAGAAAGAGAATATTATGCATTCAAACTGCATACATCATCCGTTTTTAACCGCGTCAAACAAATCAATAAATACAGGCAAAACCCTTTTTGTGAATATCCGGATTTCTCCTTCGGAATATCGCGGGAAAAAGGTTCTGCTGCTGACTACCGGCGATGATACCAAGCGGCTTGAGGCGGAACAGCAGATCATTCAGGCCAGCAAGATGGCGACCCTGGGGGAGATGGCCACCGGCGTGGCGCATGAGCTGAATCAACCGCTTTCGGTCATCAAGACCGCCAGCAGTTTTTTCATGAAAAAAATCACACGCAAAGAACCCATCAAAGACGAAATCCTCCTTACATTGTCCCAGGAAATTGACAGTCATGTGGATCGGGCCACGAGAATCATCAACCACATGCGGATGTTTGGCCGCAAATCCGAAATGACCCTGGAAAACGTCCAGGTGAACGACGTTCTAAAAAGTGCGTTTGAAATATTCAGCCAGCAGCTCAAGGTCCGGGGGATTGGCGTTGAATGGGATCTTTATCCGAATATTGCCGCCGATTCTGGCGGACGCTGGCCGGTTGGAACAGGTTTTTATCAACCTTCTCCTGAATGCGCGGGACGCCATTGAAGAAAAATGCGATTCGCGCCAGATCGTCAAGGATATGGGACAGATCACCCTGAAAACCACTGCCGACGACACGCATGTCACGATATCCGTCAGCGATACCGGCAGCGGCATTCCGCCTGACAAGCTGGAAAAAATTTTCGAGCCGTTCTTTACCACAAAAAAAGTGGGGAAAGGCACGGGACTGGGCCTGTCCATCAGTTACAGCTTTATCAAGGAATGCCAGGGAGAGATTCGTGCGGTTAACAATCCAGGCGGCGGAGCGACCTTTATCCTTTCTTTTCCCAAGATGACAGACCCATGATCGTGGGGTGTCGGCTTATGGGCGGCAAAAACCGCTTTTATGATCCGTTGCACATAATGTGGCAGGTAAAATGAATCGAACCGTTATGGTTGTTGATGATGAGGCGGGAATCCGCACTGTTCTGGGCATTACCCTATCGGATATGGGATATGTCGTTCATCCTGCGGAAACCGGTGAACAAGCCCTTGAATTGTTTCGCAGCACCCATCCTGCCATTGTTCTGACGGATATCAAAATGCCTGGCATGGGCGGCCTCGAACTGCTTCAGGCGGTAAAGCGGGAGAACCCGGATGTTGAAGTGATCATGATGACCGGGCATGGGGATATGGATCTGGCTGTCAGAAGCCTGAAATACGAAGCCACGGATTTTGTAACCAAACCCATTGGCGACGAAGCCCTTGAAATTGCGTTGAAACGGGCTCAGGACCGCATCGCGATTCGAAAACAGATCAGGGACTATACCGAAAATCTGGAGCTTCTGGTTCGGGAAAAAACGCGGAAACTGATAGAAGCTGAAAGACTGGCTGCCGTTGGCGAGGCCATTGCCGGGATTTCACACGCCATCAAGAATATTGCAGGCGGGCTGAAAGGCGGGGCCTTTGTCCTGGAAAAAGGGATCGAACTTCATGACGATCAGTATCTTTACCAGGGATGGGCTATGGTCAAAGGAAATGTTGAAAAAATCGCCAATCTTTCGATGGATCTGCTCAATTATGGAAAGTCTTCCGAAATCCACGGCCGTATTTGCGATCCCAATCAGCCGGCAAGGGAGATTGTCGATTTAATGACGCCTCTGGCTGAGGCATCGGGAGTTCGGCTTGATGCCGTTTTCTCAACTGCGCTCACCCCCATCTGCCTGGATCCGGACGCCATTCACCAGTGCCTGAACAATCTGGTCGCAAATGCCATCGAAGCCTGTGCGGAAAAGTCTTCGCCGGACAGCCCGGCAACTGTCGTCCTGCGCACCCTTCGGACAGCCGGCTGGGGGGTGGAATATCAGGTGGAAGATAACGGGTGTGGAATGGATGAAGATACCCGCCGAAAACTTTTTCAGAGTTTTTTCAGCACCAAAGGCAGCAAAGGCACCGGCATCGGCCTGATGACAACCAGAAAAATCGTAGAAAAGCATCACGGAGACATTCAGGTAACATCCACATTGGGGAAGGGGACGCTATGTATCGTGCGACTGCCGGAATCTCCCCTGCACTGAAAACAACTGCTGCAGGACCCTCAGGATTCCCTGCCCCCTTCTTTAACGGAGGTCTCAAATTTCAGCCCGTATTTTTCGATTTTTGAATGCAGGGTGGGTCTGGAAAGCCCCAGAAGCTTGGCGGCGCGGGAACGATTGCCGCCGCTGAGGTTCAGGGCTTCGCTGATAAAAATACCGGCAACCTGATCCATGACGGTATCAAAAATATTTTCGCCGGTGCTGGTCATCAGAGCGCGATGCAGCACGCGCCGGAGCAGCAGATCGTTTTTTTCATCGCTGTCTTCAGTTGCAGGAGATTTCTCGCTGATGGCCTGTGAAATGTCATCAGCGCTGAGCGGCGCCCCCCGATTGAAGATCACGGTTTTCTGGATGGTGTTGGCCAGTTCCCTGACGTTTCCAGGCCAGGGATAACTGCTAAGAAGCTGCGCTGCTTCGGGGGTGATTCCCGGACAGTCCATTCCCAGTTCCTTGAAAAACCGCGAGAGAAAATATTCGGAAAGCAGTGGGATATCGCCGGAGCGCTCTTTTAACGGGGGAAGCCAGATGGTGACAACCTTCAACCGGTAATAGAGATCTTCCCGGAACCGGCCGGCTTCGATGGCGGTTTCCAGGTTCCGATTGGTGGCGGCGATGATGCGGACATCCACCGGAATAGTCTCGCGGCCCCCAAGCCGTTCGATACTTCTTTCCTGCAGCAGGCGCAGCATTTTGGATTGCAGGCTGAACGGCATGTCGCCGATTTCGTCCAGGAAAACGGTTCCGCCGCTGGCCTGTTCCAGCTTGCCGACCCTGCGGTGATTGGCGCCGGTAAAAGACCCTTTTTCATATCCGAACAATTCGCTTTCCAGCAGGCTGTCGGGAATGGCCACGCAGTTGATTACCAGAAACGGCTTGTTCGCCCGCAGGCTGTGCTGGTAGATTGCACGAGCCACCAGCTCCTTGCCGGTTCCCGATTCTCCCCGGATCAACACCGTGGCCTCTGTCGGGGCAACCCGTCCAATGGCTTTGTACACTTCCTGCATAAGGGGGCTTCGGCCGATAATGGCCTCCCGGTTTGCCTTGTCCGGCGCGCCGTTCATGTCGACGGGAGAGCGCATGAAGCGGCCGGCTTCGATGGCCTGGCCAATGACGGAGAGCATGTCCGGGATGTCAAACGGCTTCAGGATATAATCAAAAGCGCCCATCTTGGTGGCTTCAATGGCGGTTTCCGTGTTTCCGTAAGCTGTCATGATGATGACCGGCAGTTTCGGCTCAATCTCATGTATCACCTTAAAGGTTTCAAAACCGTTCATTCCCGGAAGGCGCATGTCCAGAATGACCAGATCCGGCGGGCTTTGACGGATCAAGGCAATGCCCGCCTCACCTGAGGCGGCGCTGTCGATGCTGTAGCCTTCCTGAAGCAGCAGCTTATGAAAACTTTTCCGCAACTGGTCGTCGTCGTCAATAATCAGTATTCTGCTCAAGATTCAGTCCCTCACCGGAAGCGTGATGGTAAACGTGGTTCCCGTGCCTTCGATGGAAGTCAAGTTCAGTCTGCCGCCATGTTCCTCGATGATGCGGGAAGCGATACTGAGACCAAGACCCGTCCCTTCTTCCTTTGTTGTAAAAAAAGGCTGAAGGACTTTATCCACCAGAGGTCCGGGGATTCCCGGCCCATTGTCGCTGACGCGAATCACCACCATTTTCCCGGTTGGCCTTTCAATGGTTTCTTCTTCGGAGATAATGATCCGTCCCCCTTTTTTCATGGCTTCACAGGCATTGACAACAAGGTTGACCAGAACTTCCTTAAGCTGTTCAGGGTCTGCCGAAATCTGTGGTAACGGGCGTTTTCGAATGACTTCAATACGGACTTCATACGAGACCAGGCGGTGCTCCAGGAGTTGAATGACCAGATCAACGATTACCGAAGGACTCACGTGCTGCATTTTAAGCTTCGGCGGCCGGGAAAATTCCAGAAAATTCTGAACAATGGTGTCGATATGCCGGATTTCCTGAGAAATCACATCCAGATCATCTTTTTGCGTCTCTGTCAAATTCAGGGTTCTTCCCAGAGAGAACATGCGCATTTTTACGGAGGTGAATGGATTGCGAATACTGTGGGCCATGCCGGCAGCCAGTTTCCCGACCAGTGCCATTTTCTCAGCCTGAAGCAGGGTTTCGCGGCTCTTCTGAAGTTCGCTGTGGGTCTGATCCACATCTTCGATCAGGTCGCGCACGCTGTGACTGAGCGATTTGATTTCATTTTGGGATGCAGTGGATGTTCCCATGCGGCTGGCTTCCCCGGCAAGCTTGCGAAGGGGCTCCAAAATGTGCTGAATAAAAAAGAATATCAGTATGATAGCTGCCAGGGCAACAAACATCGATACCAACACGGAAATATATCTCAGTTTTCCGGCCTGGTCATGGCCGTTTTCCGTGGCCTTATGGATGCGATCAACCTGCAGTTGTTTGTACTGCTCACATGAATCCAGAATGGTAAAAAACAGATTGCGAACTTCCCGGTGCAGTTTTAAACCGTTTTCCTTGTCGCCGTCCTTATAATATGCGATGACGCGATCTTTGGCGGCAATATAGGCATTGTATTCGTGATCAATCCGGTCAAGTATCTCCTGTTGCAAGTCGGTGTCCGACAGATGTCTGGCGGCGCTCAGTCTTTCCTTGAAAATCTGCCGGTATTCTCCAAGCTGCCGCAGCCATTCCGGGTCACCGTCCAGAAAAAAATAGGACACAAAGCCTTTCTGGTTTACCAGAGCGGTTTCCATGGACTCGGCGGTCTGAAAATTCTCAAGATGTTTTTCAGTAATGGATACCAGAATTTCTTCCATCCGGAATGTATACCAAATCGTAATTACGCTGCCCATGAATGTAATGACAATGAGCGTCAACAAAATGGCGTAGACACGGGTTCTCAGACTGACGGGCTTCCACATGCGTTCATCCCTTATAATCTCCGGATGGCCCTTCCGGAGGATAACCCTTGACACAAGCCAAAGGATTTTGTAATTCATTACTGATAAGCGATTGGATGTTCATTCTTAAATTTAACGTTAACCATACGTATTAGACGCTTATTTTTCAACATGAATTATTATATGAGGGACTCCATTTGAAAGCATATAGATATATTGCACTGTTTGTTATCGGAATTTTAGCGATTTGGCTGAACGGCTGCGCGCATCAGATGCAGGGGGGGGCGTCTGCACAAAATGGCGCATCAGGTGCTGACGCATCCAATCTTTCATGCGATCCCAAAAAAACCACGGCTTCCAGCCACCGGTCGCCGGCCTCTTATCGCATCTCTGAAGATGCCGAACTAGACGGCTTGGCCGATAACGATGCTGAAAACGACGACAACCAAGGGGATCGCATCAATTTCGGCATCAAAAATCAGAATATTCTGGATGAAGCCCTGGACTACTGCCGGTTGGCTCAGGATTACTGGCTGAAAGGCCAGCTTGAAAATGCCCTTGCGGCGCTGGATCAGGCGTACGCCCTGATTATCAAGGTGGACACCTATAACCGGCCCCGGCTCATTCAGCAGAAAGAAGACCTTCGGTATCTGATTACCCGCCGCATTCAGGATATATACGGGTCTCGGAACGTGGTTGCAAAAGGCAGCATCAATGCCATTCCCATGGTCATGAATGATTATGTGAAGGCGGAAATCGCATCCCTGACAGGATGCGAAAAGGATTTTTTCATCAATGCCTATCAGCGATCCGGACGTTACCGGCAATATATTGAGGCGGAACTGGCCAAGGAAGGGCTCCCGCTGGAACTGGCATGGCTGCCGCTGATAGAAAGCGGCTATAACGTCAAGGCGTTGTCGCCGGCCAGGGCTCTGGGCTTATGGCAGTTCATTCCTTCAACCGGATATCGGTTCGGTCTATCCCGGGACAAATATGTGGATGAACGGCTGGATCCGTATAAATCCACAAAAGCGGCGATTCTGTATCTGAAGGAACTTCACCATCTTTTCGGCGACTGGGAAACGGTTCTGGCTGCCTATAACTGCGGGGAAGGCCGGGTGCTTCGGACCATTAACACACAAAGCATCAATTATCTGGATAATTTCTGGGACCTTTATGAAAAACTGCCCCGCGAGACCGCCCGGTATGTCCCCCGGTTTCAGGCCACCCTTTATATCCTTCAAAACCCGAAGCAGTTCGGCCTGACGGATATCCAGCCGGAACCCCCGCTTGAATTTGATACTGTTCCGGTTTCCCGTCAACTGAACATCAAAAGCATTGCCGATACGACCGGAATCATGGAGTCCACCCTCAAACAGCTGAATCCTGAACTGCGATATGGTATTACCCCCGGTGACAATTACCCGTTTAAAATTCCGCTGGGCATATCCTCTGACATGGTGTTAACCCAGCTGGACGAAATCCAAGAATCCAATGGTCCGCCGGCTGAAGCTGCTGAGCAGGAGAAGGTGGCTTCTCATCAGGAGAAAGGGGCTTCTCATCAGGATAAACTGGCGTCTCACACGGTAAAACGCGGAGAAACGCTGTCATCATTGGCCAAAAAGTATAAAACCAGTCAAAAAAGCATTCTTCAGGCCAATAAATTAAAAAAAGCCTCGCTAATCAAAACCGGCATGGTGCTACTGATTCCCCAGAAGGAGCCATCCTCTCCTGCTAAGGCTTCTGCTTCGGTTGCCAAGGCGCCGTCTCCTCCGGCAAAGGATAGCGCTTCCTCGGCAAAACAGGCAGCAGGCAAGAAATCTGAACCGGTTCGTTCGGTCACCTATGTGGTCAAAAGCGGCGATTCGCTTTACAATATTGCCAACCGCTACGGGGTCACAACAAAAAAAATTCAGGAAGTCAACAAGCTTACTTCCTTTCATATCGATGTCGGCCAGAATCTTACCATTCCGGAGCCGACCAAAACCGCGGCCGTCGATACCGGCTTGAAGAAGTACATGGTAAAGAAAGGTGAAAGCGCCTTTTCCATCTCCTCGAATCACAATATGCCGATTGATCGTTTTCTGAGCATCAACAATTTGTCTTCGGGGAGTAAAATTTTTCCGGGCCAGAGGGTTTATGTGGAATAGAAGATTGGAATAAATGCTCAGGACGCTTTCAAATATAAGGATGTTGCATGTCTGAAATGCCCAGCGTGTTGATTGTGGACGATGAAGACGGGTTCCGGTCGGTTTTGGTTAGAAGGCTTCAGAACAGAGGCATTCAGGCTTTTGGTGCCGGCCGGGGAGAAGATGCCCTGGATTTTCTGCTGACCCGGAACGTTGATGTGGTGCTTCTTGACATAAAAATGCCGGGAATGAGCGGTGTGGAAGTACTCCGGAAAATGCGGGAACAGGGATGCAAAGCGGAGGTCATTATTTTATCCGGCCATGTGTTACTGGATACTGCCGTTGAAATCATGGATTTTGGGGTAAATGATTATCTGTTGAAGCCCTGCGACACCGAGGAACTGATGGATCGCATCACCCTGGCGCACGAGCGGAAAACGGAACGGGAAGGAAAAAAAGTAAACGGCAGGCAGAAACCTTAATCAGGCCCCTGTTTTTCGTCTGTTATCGTTGTTCTTGTATAAGCCGTCACGATCCCGGTTTTTGTTCCAAGCTGTAGTCTCCCTTTAAAAAAGATTCCGCCAGGTGGTTGACGGCGGCTTCAGTCGTCATCAGCATATCCATCTGCCGCGTAAAAAGCAGCAGGCGTCCGATATAATCCAGTTTTTCTTCAATGACCGCCGGCTGTTCCTTTGCAAATCGTGCCGTCACCCTGTCCCCTTGCGATTCCACAAGAAAACCCAGTGCGCCCAGTATTTTTTCGATGGATCGTACCCGTCGATTCTTGCGGACATCATCCGCAGCGCCCCCTTTGAACTGGAAATTAATGTAATTTTTTGTAGGTGTCTTTCCGCAGTAAGTATCCAGGATGCTGTAATGGTATCCCACGCGCGAGCTGAAGTTCAGGTATTTATCCGAAAGAATGGCGTAGCTTTTATCGCCGAACCGTTCGGTATGCCGGTTCGGGGGAGCGAGCATCTGCTGGCTCATTACGGAAAACAGTCCCTTCAGCTCTATTGGGCGGGGTTCCATGGCCTTCAAATCCTGTCGAAGCATTCCCCTGAGCAGCGCGTTGAAGGGAACGGATGTGATTTGATCCACGGTAACCGTTGATGACTGAAATGCGTCTTCCGACATGCCATTGCCAAGATCGATGACATACAGATCCAGCGGCAGCGGGGCTTTGAGACGAACCGACATGCTGCCGCGGTCCGATGCCATATCGCTGATCTGGAATACTTCGCCATATGATTTTTCATGAATATACCGCATGATGTCATGAATGGTTTTACAGTTTTCCGGTACAAACTGGGGAGATTTCGGATCGATCAAATTGAGGGGAAGAATCAGATCGGCCCGCTTTCGCAGCAGGTTATGCACCGGCGTATCCTTCATGAACCATTTTTTTTCAATCCGCATTTCAAGCAGTTTCTCCACTTTTCCTTCATAAACCCTTCCGGAATAAGCATCCACTGTAATCATTGCGCCGTTCTCAATGACGGTTGTGGCTGTTTTCGCATTTAAGAGCGCCGGCACCTTGAATTCCCGGGCAAGAGAGGCCATGTGTCCCGTAATGCTCCCAAAATCGGTTACCAGAGCCTGCGCTTTCTGCATTACCAGAACATACTGGGGATATGAGTAGGCGGCAATCAAAATGCCGCCATCCGGAAACGCCATCAGGTCGGCTTCCGAGCGAACGTGGCAAGCCGGTCCGTAGCCGACTCCCGGGCTGGCGATACTCCCGCCCTCCAGAAGTACGGAAAAGCCGGGTAAGGGCTCGGCAGACGTCAAGTCTGCTTCTGCACCGGACTGGTTTCTTTTTAACGGCCGGGATTGAAGAATCAGAATCTGCCCGTTGGCATCTATGGCCCATTCGATATCCTGGGGACACTGAAAATGGCGTTCAAGGCGCATGGCATGGGAGGCCAGCAGCGCAGCCTGCTCCTTTGTCAAACAGGGCTGATTCCGGAGGGCTTCATCGACAGGCTCTTCTGCAAGATATCCCTCTTTTCCCGAGACCAATTTTACAGATTTGCAGGATATCTTCATGTCCAGAATTTGGGGCGGGTCACTTTTTGAAAGTGTATAGGAATCCGGGGTGATGACGCCATCCACCACATACGGCCCGAGCCCCCAGACAGTCTGGATGATGATATTGTCATCATGCATGTTGAAGGGATGGCTGCTGTACATGACGCCGCTGACGCTGGCGGGAACCATTTCCAGGCACGCCACGCTCATGGCCGCATCTTCAAACGGAATGCCCATGTGCTGACGATATGAAATGGCTCTTGCGGTAAACAGGCTTGCGACGATGCGTTTGTATTCCTGAATAATATTTTTTTCAGGGACATTCAGAACGGAAAGATATTGTCCGGCAAAAGACATCTCGCTGTCTTCTCCGATGGCGCTGCTGCGCAAGGCGACCAAAACCGGTTCCTCCCCTGTTCCGACAGGATCGAAAACCTGATGATAGGCATCCAGAATCGCAGCTTCGATGTCTTCCGGAAGGTCTGCCTGGGTCAGCAGTTGCTGGATGGCTTCGCTGACACTGACAATGGTTTCCGGGGCAATGATATCCAGTTCCATCTTTCGCTTTCGAATTTCCTCAACCAGTCCCTTGGACCGAAGAAACCCTTCAAAAGCTGCCGTGGTTATCGCAAAGCCCCTGGGAATGGGCAGGTGAACAAGGTTTGAAATCTCTCCCAGATTGGCGCTTTTGCCTCCGACAGACTCGGTCATTTCTTTTGTGATGCGGTCATAGGGTAAAATGTATTGGGAAATTTTCGATGCAGGTTGAATTTCCTGTTCCTGCTGGATGGTTTGATGAATCTGATCCAGGACAGCCGACAGTGCGGGTGATGGACGACCGGAGAGGCTGTCAAAGCTGCGGATCATTCTACCGGCATGAAACAGCGCGCGCAGTGTCTGTGAACGGACAAATGACATGCCGAATACGGTTTCGCCGCGAAGCTTTTCCTCAATTTCCGAAATAATTTTCAACAACTCTGAATTTGAGTCCAGTAGAATCTTGAAGTTGACATATTTGGTACGGAAAATAGCCTGAATGTCATCCCGGGAAAGTTGTGTTTTCCGCTTTGGTTGAAACAACGATTTAATTTTGCCAAGCAGCATAGAACCTCTTTTTCCAAAAAGAATGATGTTAGAGGAGGGTGATATGGTGGAACCGTTTCCGCTGGTGAAATTGAGCGAATACCATAAAAATATGTATTGCAGATATGCAATTATTTAACCAGAGGCAAGTTGCATGCCTTCAGCGAAACATCTGATTGCGCGACAGAAAGTTATTAGGGGATAAATATATCAAATATATCAGAAGTATATTTAGGAAATCGCGACGCATGGGATGCGGATGCCGACGGATTGCTCCCGCGTGATATGGCAACAAGCTTGCGCATAAATCAGCTATATTTTGCGGGATAATATCGTGTTGCCGGTCCATTTCCGGACTTTATCAAAAACCCTTTTTTCACCAGATCCTGCAGATCGTACTGGGCTGTTCGGATCGGCAGGTCTTCTCCGATAAGTTGCTGGTAATCCTGGCGGGAAATGCCGCCTTTTTGAAAAATCGCCGGAAACGCTTTTTGCTGTCTTTTGCTCAAATTCTGAAGAGTGGTATGAGAGGGTTCCCGTGAGCGGCCGTGCCCATCGACTTTGTGTGGAAAGAGGGGCGTTTCCATCAGGGTAATCGGCAGTTCCCCGGAAGCCTCTTCGAGGCGAATGTCTTCGGTTTGAATCACATCCGATTCCACCATGGCCACAGCCCGGGTAATACAATTTTTCAGTTCCCGGACATTGCCCGGCCAATTGTAATTTTTTAGCCGTTCCAGAGCTCCCCTGCTTAACCCGATGTTCTCTTTGTGCATTCTGCTGGATGCTTCCTTGATGAAGCAATCTACCAGGGCCGGAATATCCTCTCTGTGCTCCCGCAGCGGTGGCGTGGTGATGGAAATGACCTTCAGACGATAATAGAGGTCTTCCCGGAAAATGCCCCGATCAATCAGGGATTTCAGGTCTTCGTTGGTGGCGGATATCAGCCGCACGTCAAAGTCGATTTCCGTGTCAGAACCCAAAGGTTTCACTTTTTGCGCTGAAAGCGTTCGAAGCAGGGCCTTCTGAACTTTGGGGGATGCGTTGCCGATTTCATCCAGAAAGAGCGTTCCCTTGTTGGCGGCCAGGAATGCGCCTTTTCGATCGGCTTTGGCATCAGAAAAAGCGCCGGTGACATGTCCGAAAAGCGCATCCAGAAGCAGGTTCTCATCCAGAGCGCCGCAATTGATGGTTATGAACGGTTCGTTTCTCCTTGAACTGTTATGGTGAATGGCTTCCGATGTCAATTGCTTTCCGGTTCCGGTTTCGCCGGTGATTAACACGTCTGCTGTGATGCTTGCGGCTTTCAAAATTTCGGATTTCAGTGATTCGAGCATGGGGCTGTATCCGACCAGATCATTGAATATCGCCTGGGGAGAGGATGGTGAAAAAGTTGTTTCTTCATCAAGCCTGATCTTCTCGCGTTGCCCCGCGATCTGGATGTGTCTGTCCTTGCGCTTGATTTCCTCGAGTTGATTGGCCATCGTTGCAATCATGGTATTGATCGCGTTTTTCAGCTGCGTCGTTTCCTGATCCAAATCCGGAGCATGGATTTCTTCAAGGGGCTGTAAGGGGTCGATTCCGGAAACCGATTTTGCCAGATCCAGTATGGGGCGGGTGATTTTGCGATTGACGGCGTAAATGACGGCGGTAATGACGATGACGGTCAGAATCGTCAGGACAAACAATATGTCATATTGGCGGATCTGGGCAGCCAGGGTCAGCCTGGTCCTGTCCAGATAGGCAAGACCCAGAATCGTCTCCTTGCCGGACCGGGCATCGGATTGGAATCGGATGGGCGTATAGGATAGATAATAATTGTCGGTAAGGGAATGGGTCAGACTGCCTTTTTCATTGACGGTGATTGCCCCGTGATTACCGGCTTGAACGTCAACAACCATTTTCCAGAAGGATTCATGTTCCGGATCGGGCCGGAATGCAGTATCAAACCCCGGTTTGCCTATGGTCCCAGTTATACCGGAACGGATTTTCGAGGTAGAAAGTACGGCGCCTTTTTCCCCAAGGTTTTCAGATTGAAACAGCATCCAGCCATGGCGATCGAAAATGTAGGAGTAACGGAGTTCAGGCGTGCGGGCAAATGCATAAAGTGGCGACTCGGAGGAATTGAACAGGGAGAGGATATTTCTCAGGTGATGGACATCCAGACCCAAAAGAAGGAACCCATCGGTCTGGCCATCAGGACTCAGGCAGGGAACAGCCATCCGCAGAACAACGGTGGAAAGAGCATGTCCATTATTATCGAGAGGCAGCGGGTAATAGGTTTCGGCGATATCTGACAGATAAAACTGGCCGGAAGTCAGGGGCCGAATGTGCTCAAAGATCACCAGAGGGTTGGGTTTGACCTCGGAGAGCTGATCCGGGCGTAGCTCCAGGACAGAGGGCCCGACATTCAGGAGAAAATATCTCCGGGTGGTGTCGGCTCCGATATAGGCAAGTTCCCGATAAAAATTCCCTCCGGCCTGCTTATGAATGGTTAAAAACTGCTTCAACTCATTTTTACTGGCCGGCAACTGCGACAGGGTTGTCAGATCGATCCGGGCTCTTTCCAGCAGACTCTCGATTTCATGACCCTGGGCAAGGCATTGCAGCCGGGAGGAGCGTTCCAGCGCCATGTTCAGAAATCTGGATGAGAACCAGTTGGAGACAAATCCGGTGAGCAGAATAATGAAGATCACGGGAGGCAGGATGGAAAAAAGAAGTTTTTTCCGAATGCTCCAGCTTGCAAATTTTTCAGAAAGCAGGGATGCACTGGAGGAAAAAGACTCCCTGAAAAACAATCGCATCGGTTCCCCCTCTCTTTAGCGCAAGACAATCACGCAGAGTTCACTATCAACCCGGATAACGCGCAATACATTAACCAAGGTTTGCGCAAAAAACAAGCGCTATTTTCGAAATTAAAAGTTTCGCTATGAAAAATATAAAAGTTATCAAGGATATAAATTGCAATTATATTGATATATTAAAAATTAGTATGGACGCATTGCAGGATAAGTATACTGTCGTGGTACGGATGTTGCTTTTATCCGGACAAAACATAATACGCAATTCCAAAAATAACGGGAAGAATATCGAAAATTTGTATCTAAACATTTTAAAAGGAGGTGACACATGAAAATTTTGATGGCATTGGACGATTCAGAGCAGTCTTTTAAGGCGTTGGACAAAGCAGTGGATATGGCTCAAAAAGAAAAGGCCGAATTGATACTGATGACGGTGTATCCGGATTTTCCGGAAGACGAAGGCGGATTGCGGAAGGTAAGTGGGTCGCTGGTGCAGATGTCTGAAAAAACGGTTACAAAGGGAAGGTTGATAGCCGAAAAAGCAGGCATTGCCGCCTCAACTGTTATCGAGGGAGGATTTTCCGCAGCGGATAATATCGTTCAACACGCCGAAAAGAATAATATTGATTTGATCGTTCTGGGGCATAAGAGCAAAAGCGGCCTGGAAAGACTTCTGATGGGCAGCGTGGCCGGAAAAGTCGTAACCTATGCGCCGTGTTCGGTTCTGGTCGTTCGGTAAGTTCAGCCCATGATATTCACATTATTATTGGAGGAGATTTCACATGAAGAAGTTTTTTTAAAAAAATACACAGGCACATGGCATCGCTTGTTATAAGCGCAACCAGTTTGGTTCTGTTGCTGCCGGCCCTGGCTATGGCTGCCGGCGGGGGTAAGATTGACATCATGGTCATTGTGGCCGACACCCGCGGGTTGCCGGCATTTGAAGCCTGGTGGGCCAATCTATACAACGAAAGCCATTTCTATTTCACCGTGGTCACCGTCATTCTGATTCCGATCATCGGTGTTATTTTCGGCACGATTGCCGATTTTTTTATGAAATTTCTGGGTCTGGATCTGGAGCACAGAGAACTGGCCGAACATTGATCCTGCAATTTAACGGTTTAAGGAGGGGATAGCATGGAATGGTTATATGTATTGATGCCCATAGCAGGCGTTAAAATATTCTGGCCGGGTCTGATCATTCTCGGTGTAGGCGTTGGCGTAATCGGCGGATTTTTTGGCATGGGCGGGGCGTGGATGGTAACCCCCGGCCTGAACATTCTCGGGTTTCCCATGGCATTTGCCATCGGTACGGACATCGCGCACATGGCCGGAAAATCCCTGATTTCCACCATGCGACACGGCAAATTCGGCAATGTCGATTACAAGCTCGGCTGTATCATGATCGTGGGAACGGTCGCAGGGTTTGAGATCGGCGCTCAGATGGTCATGTGGATGGAGCGACTGGGAAATGTCGAGAAAGTGGTGCGATATATTTACCTGGTGCTGCTGGTCCTGATCGCATGGACGGTTTTTGCCGATGTGGTAAAGAAAATGAATAAAGACCGTGCGGCAGTAAAGGCAGGAAAAGAAGTCGATGCCCTGAGCACCGGTATTGAATGGCACAAGACCCTTCATAAAATGAAAATCCCGCCCATGGTGCATTTACATGTCGCGGGTATCTATTGCTCGGCCTGGCTGCCGATTGGTGTGAGTTTTCTGACCGGCTGGCTGGCTGGGATTCTGGGCATCGGCGGCGGTCTCATCCGGATGCCGGCCCTGATCTATCTGCTTGGCTGCCCCACGCACGTTGCGGTTGGAACCGACCTGTTTGAGGTGATGATATCCGGTCTTTACGGTGCGGCCACATACACGTTCAAAGGAAGAACCGAACTGGTGGCGGCCATCATCATGCTCATGGGTGCGGCAATCGGCGCGCAGATCGGCTCCGTGGCCACCAAATACATCAAGGGTTACGGTATCCGCATTGCCTTTGGTTGGCGGTTATCGGCTGCGCGCTTTCCATTCTGCTGAAGTTTATCGGCAAATGGTATCCGGCTTATGCCACACTGATGGACAACTCGGCAACAGCGCTGATTCTGGGCCTGGTTTCCGCCCTGTCACTGTATATCATTCTGGCATTCATCAAAGGCGCCAAGGCTGAAATTGCCGCGAAAAAGGCAAGAGCCTGATTTGCAGAAACTCAAATCTAAATGCTACTCAAGGAGTCGATATGATGAGAAAAATATTATGGACAATGGCCACCGCAATTCTTCTGCCGATATTTCTTTTCGGGTGCAACACGGATTTTGGCACGGTGGATCAGGGAAGAACGATCGAATTTGACAAGGAAAAAGGGCTTGTCACGATCATTCGGGATGTAAAGCACGATGCCAAGAATCCGGATTACAGCCATCTGCCGCCGGTGACCTATTTAAAGCCTGCCAATCCAGCGGAAATGGGTGCGGATCCCAAGGCCGGCTATCGCATGAAACTGGACACCAAAAATAAGCAGATCGTCATCTTTGACAAGGCTGCGCAGAATTTCAAAACCATTGACTATATCCCCGTAGATGAGCAGGAAAACATTGATCGTAAACATCCGCTGGTCTATGATAACGCGACTGAGACGGCCAAGAAATTCCCGCTGGTTGACAAAGACAAGAAACAGATCACCATTTATTCCTCGCGCCAGAAGCTTCTGGTTACGATCAGTGTGCCGGCCGAGTATTTTGCGCTGCCGGATTACACCTGGGATTCCGGGGACGAAGTCCGGATTTATTTTAAGGAGGCGGGAAAGGCTTTACGGTTCATGAATATCAGCAAGACGGATATTTTCAAGAAATAGCATCATGAAAAAATACCGGACGGGGCCTGTCTCCGTCCGGAACAGTTCGTTTGAAGGAGTCCGGAAATGATAAATGTGTTCAACAGCGATGCCGAAACGGATGCCCCGGTGATTGATGCATTGAACTTTAACCAGAAGATTGTCGTCGTCACCCTGGATGTGCTGATTCTTGTTGAATTGAGCATCGGGATGTATTATGCAAACCTGGCGCCGGAGGCGTTTACGTCAACTTTCGTAAAAACCTTTTTCAGCCTGCTTTTGCCGAGCGTTCTCACCGCGCTGTTTTTGCTGCGCCGCCTTAAGTCAAAAGCCGCAAGCGTTGTCGCATGACTCCTGACAAACTGTGTGTTCTTCGGAAGACGGCCGGCAGAGTCGGGGCCGTCTTTTGTATTTTGATCGCCATCGTCCTGGTGGATTCGTTGATATCCAGATTTATTTATGAGTTCAACGTTTTTTACACCCGGGTGGGTGGGCAGTATGATCTGACCGGTATGATGCCGGAAAAATCGGAAAAGATGGAAGACCTGGTTGCGGAAACAGATTCCCCCAAAGTGGTTCTGGAATTCACCGAGGTTTTTTCCGGTTTCTGGCTGGGCAACACGATGTGGCGGGGAAAGGTGAGGGTCTCTGAAAACGCCCATCCGGGTGAGTATGCAATCAAGGTTCATGACGCCAGGGACACAAAAACCAATCCGGCACTGATCTTTCTTGCCAAAGTCTACCCGGATGCACTCAGCCTGAGAAAAAGTCACGGCCCGTATCTGGAACGCTATTACGGTATTACGGCCGGATGGGCCGCCTTGATTCTGTTTCCGGGACTGGGCATTATCATGCTGTTTAATTTTTTTGTTTCAAGTCGCCTGGAAAGGGCATTGGCAGACACCGGTCAGGCCGAAGTTTACATGGCCAAACGGGTACCGGAGGGAATCCGGATAGCCTTTTCCCTGGGGAATAAACAGGGACTGAAGCGCGGTGAGCAGCTTGATATCTTGAATTTACAGGGCGCGGTTGTTGGAGAGGCTGAGGTGCAGACCACGGGACAGACGGATTCCTTCGCTGTTGCCGTCACGGATCTGGACTTCGGCCAAATCATCAGCGTCCGGCGGCGTCCTGCCTGACCTACTGCTTCACAAAGGGTTTTTTCTCTTTAATCCCTCGTTATTTCCTATTCATTGAAGAATTGGTAATCTCGTAAAAATAAAAAATCTGACGGCTTTTAAAAAGTTCGCAGGCAAGGCGCGCAAATCCTGAAGCATGAGGCGTACTTTTAATGTACGCCGCAATGACGAAGGATGCAGCGCTACGCAGCATCCGGACTTTTTACCATGAGAATAGATTTCCCCCCCTTTGGAAAAGGGGGGCCAGGGGGGATTTCGGATGAACTGTTGAAAAATCCCCCTCAATCCCCCTTTTCCAAAGGGGGAAGACCTTTTCATTGACGTGGGCGAAATCCTGATTTCATTCACGTTTACGAAGCTGTCAAACTTAAACCGTAATCTTCCAGCAGCGGTGGATTGTCTTTTTCTTGCAGACGTAGTCCTCGGGAATGGTGATGGCCGTGATTTCCGTGGCGTCCGCTATTTCAAGGCCATCCAGGCGCGGCTCGAAATGCTGATGATTGGTCGAAAAGAAAATCGTGGCGCCCGCTCTCATCACCGAAACGACGGCGGTAAGCAGCAGGGGATGATCCGCGGATATGTCAAAATCATGAGATTTTTCCCTGCTTGTTGAAAAAGACGGCGGATCCACGACCGCAAGATCAAAAGTTTGTTGCTCGCGTTTGGCTTTCCTGAGAAAATCGAATGTATCGGCTTGAACCAGCGCGTTCCCTTCTTCGCTGATTCCGTTGAGCGTCATATTCTCCCTGGCCCATCGGATCGTGGTTTCCGATCTGTCCACGGAAACCGTACTGCGTGCACCCCCCTTTGCCGCATAGCAGGAGAATGATCCGGTGTAGCAGTAAAGGTTCAGAAAATCCCTGCCATCGGCCAGTTCTCTGACCAGTTGCCGCGTGTTTCTGTGATCTGAAAAAAGTCCGGTATCCACGTAATCACAAAGGTTGACGTAGAAAAAAAGGTCTCTTTCGGAAACGACGAGCTTCTGATCCGTGTAATCGAGGCGTTCATACCGGTTGCCTTCCCGGCCTCCCATGTGCCTTTCTTTCAGATGAACCTTTTCTGTTGGAACATGCAGCGCTTCGGCCACGGCCGCCCCCATCATGGGCAGCCATTCGGGAGTGGACTGTTTTCGCGTGTATTCGGCAATGACCAGATGCCCGGCATACCAGTCGACGGCGGCGCGTATTTCAGGGATATCCCAGTCGTAGAGCCTGAATACATCGATGTGCTGTCCGGAAAAGCGTTTGCGAAGATGCTTGAACCGTTTTTTCACCTTGTTTGCAAGCATCTGCGCCTGATTTCGGTATTTTCCCTGCAATTCAGATTCCGGAGGTGTCATGCATTGTCTTTCAGTTTCATGCGGCGTTAATGGTTGTGGTATTTTAATGATGTTACCGTTTTAATGACGGATTTGCAATAATCCTTCGGATGCCTTTTATTTCCAGTATCTGTGAAAATGATGGACAGGCCCGTGCCCGTTTCCAAGCTGATAGGCTGCGCCGGCCTCCAGGGCTGCGGTGATATAGGTTTTTGCATACCGGACGGCATCCTCAAGCGGGTGGCCTTTTGCCAGATGGGCGGCAATTGCAGCCGACAGGGTGCAGCCGGTGCCGTGGGTATTGCGGGTATCGATTCTTGTTGATTCAAACGGTCTTATCCGGTCATTTTTTGCCGTGTATAATACATCCAGCATCCGTTGGGACTTCCCATGTCCGCCTTTCAGGACAACTGCCTGTGCGCCGAATGCGGAGAGATTTTTGCATGCGGTTTCAAGCTCAAAACCGTCGGCCCCGAGCAGCTCCTCAACCGGCAGGTTCAGCAGGATGGCGGCTTCCGGCAAATTGGGCGTGATCACGGTGGCAACGGGAAACAGAATGGTTTTCAAGGCATCCACGGCATCATCCTGAAGCAGTTTGTCTCCGCCGGTTGAGACCATTACCGGATCCACGACGATATTCCGGGACCCGTAATGTTTGAGACGTTCCGTAACGGCCAGTATCACTTCCCGGGAATGCAGCATCCCGATTTTAACGGCATCAACGCCGATATCTTCCATGACGGCATCAATCTGCATTGCAATAAATTCCGGTGAAACCGGATAAATGCCGGTCACGGAACGGGTATTTTGAGCGGTCAGGGCGCTGATCACGGACATACCGTAGCATCCCAGGGCGGAAAAAGTCTTTAAATCCGCCTGAATTCCCGCCCCGCCGCCGCTGTCCGAGCCGGCGATGGTCAAGAGTCTGTAATACTTCATGGCGTTATTCCTATTATGTGATCATTTTGAACGCTCAAGGGGCCGGAGTCTGGGTTTCCCGGGATCCGAGGATGATCCGCCGGAGATTCTCCGTTGCTTGTTGCGGGTCAGGTGCGGAACAAATCGCGGAAACAACGGCAATGCTGTCCGCCCCGGCCTGCATGACTTCGGCGGCATTTGACGCGTTGATGCCCCCGATCGCAACCAGGGGGTGACGGGAAATGGCTCTGACTTGCCGCAGTCCGTCGATTCCCCAATGATGCCGGGTGTCGGTTTTTGTGGGTGTTGAAAAAATGGCGCTGACGCCCAGATAGGTGACATTCAAAGTTTGCGCTGCTTGAACCTGCTCCATTGTTTCAACAGACAACCCGATAATGGCCCCGGGTCCCAGCAATTTCCGGACAAGCGGATACGGCATGTCATCCTGGCCGATGTGAACCCCGTCTGCCCCGACAGCCAGCGCCACATCCACGCGATCGTTGATTATCAGGGGAACGTTGTATGGAGCCAGAATTTTCTTGATGCGCCGCGCTTCTTCGACAAAAAAACGGGTGGATGCGTCTTTTTCCCGGAGTTGAATCATTGCGGCGCCGCCTTTTACAGCAAGGAGAATCACCTCATCCAGGGGTTTTCCGGACAGCGCAGCCCGATCCGTTACCAGATAGATACCGTTGATGTTCATGGCTCCAGCTTTATCCGCCTGCTGATGTCCGATTCCGTCAAGGCGTAGAGCATATCTATAAAATGCAGTTGCAGACTTCCCGGCCCTTTGGCCTGTTCCGCGGCCATTTCACCGGCGATTCCCATGACCGCCATGGCGTGAACGGTAGCGGCAACCGCGGAAGGATTGACACCGAGAAAAGCGCCGCAGAGTGCCGAAGCAGTACATCCCAGGCCAGTGACCCTGGGCATCATGGCATGCCCGTTTTTGACCTGCTGGACGATATCGCCGGAAACGATATAATCGATCTCGCCCGTGATGCAGACTACCGAACCATGCACGTTGTTAAGTTCCCGTGCGGCTGAAACTGCGGATTCCGAAGCGGCAATGCTGTCGACGCCTTTTGTCTTTGAGCCGCTTTTTACGACAGCCATGATTTCGGAGGCATTCCCCCGGATGACGGCAACAGGCGCCACCGAAAGAAGCTGCAGAACCGTTTCCGTACGGTACGGTGTTGCGCCGGCGCCCACCGGGTCCAGAACGATCGGCACGCCGCAGGTTTGTGCCTGAAGCATGGCTTTTTGCATGGCTTGAATCCAGGGTTCACTTAACGTTCCGATGTTTATCACCAGCGCCCTGGCAATCCCGACCATGTCGCTGACTTCCTCCCGGGCATGCGCCATCACCGGAGATGCGCCGATGGCCAGCAGGGCGTTGGCTGTCGTATTCATGGCTACATAGTTGGTAATGTTATGAACCAGCGGCGCCTGGCGGCGGATTGCAAGAACATCCGACCAGACGGTTTGTGCAGTTATCTTCATGCGAAATATTCCTTTGACTAAAGACGTTTCATGGCGCACCATTCCCCGCACATGGTGCAGGGCAGATCATTTTTAGCGTCCGGCGATTCCGTCCCGACTTTCTCAAGGTAGCGGCTGAATTTGCTTTTATCGATGGACAGCGCCTCCTGGGCATTCCAGTCAAAACGCCGCCTTGCCTGCGACATCTCCAGATTCCGGGCGATCGCATCGGGCCGTTTTCTGGCAAGGTCCGCAGCGGCTGCCGCGATTCTGGATGCAATGACGCCTTCGTGGACATCCTCAAGCGTCGGCAGGCGCAAATGCTCGGCGGGCGTCACATAACACAGAAAGTCCGCGCCGTACATTCCCGCCAGGGCGCCGCCGATGGCCCCCGCGATATGGTCGTATCCGGCTGCATGGTCGATGGTCAGCGGCCCCAGCACGTAAAACGGCGCGCCGTCGCAGAGCTCTTTTTCCTTTCTGACATTTTCTTCTATCAGATTCAGCGGCACATGCCCCGGCCCTTCCACCATCACCTGGACGTTTGCCGCTCGGCATCGCTGTACCAGTTCTCCGATGATTTCAAGCTCTCCGAACTGCGCCGCATCGTTGGCGTCATGGGTGCAGCCGGGCCGCAGCCCGTCGCCGATGGACAGGGTGATATCATAAGCGTTTGCCACGGCAAGGATGTCATCAAAATGCGTGTACAGGAAGCTTTCCTTTGCCTGATGCTTCATCCACTGCGCCATGATGGCGCCGCCGCGGCTGACCACGCCAAGCGTCCGCCGTTCAATCAACGGCAGGTGTTGGCTTAATAAACCGGCATGAATGGTCATGAAATCCACGCCTTCTGCCGCCTGCTTTTCCACGATTCGCAAAAAATGCGAAAAATGCAGCTGGTTCGTGGTATCCAGTCCGATCATTGCATCGTAGATCGGAACCGTTCCCAGGGTGATATCGAATTCTTCGATGATGCGTTTTCTGAAATCGGAGCTGTTCCCGGCAATGGATAGATCCATGACCGCATCCGCACCGGCAGCGATCGCCGCCTTAAGCTTTAGAATTTCATTGTCGAAATCGCAGCTTGCCGGGGACGTGCCGATATTGGCATTGATTTTCACGCGGGTGTCTTTGCCGATGGCAACCGGGCTCAGCGCCCCATGCCGGTTGTTTCGCGGCACAACGACATGCCCTCTTATGATACTTTGGATAAATTCTGACGGGCGGATGCGTTCGGCTTTTGCAAGCAGCGGAACATGCGGCGGAGCGTTTCCTTTTTGCAGGGCTTCGATGAGGGTGCTCATGGGTTCTTTCTTTCAAAACAAAAAAAGCAGGTGAACGCGTAAGAAACGTTTCACCTGCTTTCGCAAAATTTTCGTGTTTCCTTACGCTGGCATTATCCAGGTCAAGTTCAAGGGTATGTTCTCAGCCCGATGCAATCACTTCCCGGGCACCCCTAACAGTCTCAGCTGTTATTACAGCTTAAGCTTAGAACCATCCTCATATCCTGTCAAATGATTTTTTTGTCTTGAAATCGTCTCTTAATACGGGGCCCTTTTACGACTATCTGAAGATACAACAAAAAGTGCAACATCTGCCCGGTATAGGATACAGGGAGTTCACTTAAGCCCGGAGCGCCCCGGCAGCAGCAGGACCATGGGGATGGTGCTCAGAAACAGAAGGCCGAAGATCCACGATACATCGTTGTAGGCCAGCATGGTCGACTGCATGTTCACGACCCTGTCTGTCAGAAGCTGCACCGCATGCTGCATGGCCTGGGGATTGAGGCCCATATGTCCCAGCGCCCTGGAAGCAACGCGGCTGTATTCGGCATAAGCCGGGCTGAAAGGATTCACATGCTCGACCAGGTAGTTGCGGTGGATCTGCTGGCCCCGGGAAACAATGGTTGCGGCCAGCGCATACCCGATGTTGCCGCCGACCCGGCGCGCCAGCGTATACATGCTCGTGGCATCGGTCATGTCCGGCCTGGGTACGGTAGATAGTGAAAGCGTGCTTAAGGTTACGAAAATGAACGGCATGCCGGCGCCCATGATCAGCAGCATGGGAACCAGGTTCCAGAATCCAGTCGTTAGCGACAGCCTCGAAAGATCATAATATGACCAGACGGTGATGCCGACACCGATCAATGCCAGCACCCGCGCATCGACATGGTTGTAAAGTCTTCCCACGATGGGCATGAAGATCAGCAGCATGAATGCGCGCGGCGCCAGTGCCAGCCCTGCCTGGAATGCCGGATATCCCAGCAGTTCCTGGGTAAACTGCGGCAGGATGAATGTGGTACCGAAAAGCGCGATGCCGAAGATGACCCCCACCGCGGAGCCGAGCGTCAAATTGATGTTGCGCAGAATCCGGAAATTGATCACCGGCTCCGGGATCTTCAACTCCCAGAACACCAGGCCGATCAATGCTGCGACACAGAGGACGGTCCCAAACAGGATCATGCGCGAATCAAACCAGTTCTCGCTCTGTCCACGCTCCAGCACGATCTGCATGGCGGTAAGCGAAACAGCCAGCAGGGCGATTCCGAGCCAGTCGACTTTCCGGACCCCGCGCCGCAGATAGTGCGGGTCATGAACAAAAGCGCCGACCATCAACATGCCGGCGATACTGACCGGGATGTTGATGAAAAAAATCCAGGGCCATCCATAGTTATCCGTCAGCCAGCCGCCCACAATCGGCCCAAGTGCAGGTGCCAGCACGACCCCCATGCCGAATATGGCCATGGCCATCCCCTGTTCTTCTTTGGGAAACGATTCTCGCAGAATGGCCTGCGAAACCGGTATCAATGAACCGCCGCCGATGCCCTGAAGGACACGGTAGAAGAGCATCTGGGGAAATGTTGTCGCCGTGCCGCAGAGAACGGATCCCAGCGTGAACAGTCCGAACGACCACAGATACAGCCGTTTCCGGCCGATGAGCGTACTGAACCAGCCGGACATGGTTATCATGATGATTTCAGCGATGCTGTAAGCGGTGGCCACCCAGGTGATCGACGACAGGTCCTCGCTGAATGTTCCCATCATGTGCGGCATGGCCACGTTGACGACGCTGATGTCCATGACCGCCATGAACGCACCGAACATGACGGTAAAGGCCACCACCCATTTATTGACCGCCATGACCGGGACGTCGGCGGCATTTCCGGAAGGACCGTTCATGGCGCGGCGGCGGCTCCAGCCTTGGCGGGGGGCGGGACTTGAATGTTCCGGGGATCTTTGGATGTGCGGGCAGGTTTTCCCTTGGCGCTGACGGTCACTTCCGCCACGACCGACATCCCCGGGGCCAGCAGCGCTTTAGCCGTTTCTTCCGGTTGATCGAAAACGATTTTGACCGGTATCCGCTGAACGACTTTGACATAGTTGCCGGTGGCGTTTTCCGGCGGCAGCAGGCTGAAGCGGGCGCCCGTCCCGCGCTGAATGCTGTCCACAACGCCGTGGAAAGTGAGCTCGGGATAGGCGTCCACCGTAATCTCGACCGGCTGACCCGGCTGCATTTGCGTCAGTTGTGTTTCCTTGAAATTGGCCGTTGTCCATACTGCACGGGGTACGATGGCCAGAAGCGATTGTCCGGCCTGAACGAACTGGCCCGGTTCAACTCCTTTTTTGGTGACAAAACCGTCGCAAGGCGCATAAATTTTTGTATAGGATAGGTTCAACCGGGCCTGTGCGACGTCGGCCATCGCCTTGTCGATATCCGCGCGGGACACGTCCGCCTGGGAGCGGCTCTGCTTGATCCGCTGGGGTGCGGACCGTGCGGCGACCAGACGGGATTCGGCCTGGCGCAGATTGGCTTCCGCAGCTTTCAGCGATGCCTCGGCCTCCCGGACCATGGCCTTCTGGGTGTCTATTTTCTTTTCCGCAGCTGTCTGGGCAGATGCGGAAATCTGTTCGGCGGCTGCCGCGTGATCCAGATCCTGGGGTGACACGGTCCGGGCCTGCCCATTTCCCGATACCGCTTCAGGTCCGCGGCGTCGCGCTGATGCCGCGCAATTGCTGAATCAGCCTCTGCAACAGCCTGATCGAGCGATGCTCTGGACAGGGCGATGCCGGCATGGGCTTTCTGAACGAGGGCTTTTGCGGCTTCCACATTATCTTTGGCTTCAGCCAGTTCCGCTGTGGCGGTGATCGTGGTCAGCTCCACCGCGACATTTCTGGCCCGGTCGCCGGCTGTTGCGGCCTCAAGGACTGCGGTTGCCGCATCCAGCCGGGCCTCGAAATCATGCGGATCCAGCTCGACCAAAAGGTCGCCGGCGTTGACAAGCTGGTTGTCTCTTGCCTGGACACCGGCCACATGCCCGGCCACCCTCGGGCTGATAGAAACGATATTGCCGTCGATGAACGCATCGTCGGTGGATTCGTGCGACAAGGCATGCAGATAATACCGTATACCGAAGGCCACTGACAGGATTATCAGTCCGGCGGATCCCCACCGGATTATTTTTTTGCGGCGCGAATTCCCGGGTGCGCCTACGGGGGCAACAACCGGCTTTGCGGATGGCGTTTCACCCGATGGGTTCTCATTGTCTTGGATTGTCTGTGTCATCTCTTACCCAGTTTTTCACTTCATGGAAATCGTTTTCCGCAGAGGGAAGCCAGGCGGAAAGATCCGGCGCCAGCGTCCCTGTAACGCGCTGAAGTCTCAAATAGTCGATGTTTCGATTGAACCGCGCGAAGGAAAGATCCAGTTCTGCGGAAAGAAGGGCATCCTGTGCGACCAGCCGCTCGAGGTTTGTCCCGAGTCCTGCGTTAAATGCCGCTTCCGTCTGCCGCATTCCCTCCTTTGCCGCATTTGCCTGAATGCCCAGCTGATCGATCTGCAGATCGTCCCTGCGGAGATTCTCCACGGCCGTCCGCAGATCCTTCAGCACCTGCCGACGGGCATAGGATTCGGCCAGACGGGCCTGGCGCAACCGGGAATAGGCGGTGCGGATATCCGCGTGAATCAGCCCTGCGGAAAAAATCGGGATGTTGACCTGGATCAGGGAAGACCAGTCCACATCGTCGGGAAAAGTCTGCCGGGACAGATAGCGGGTCAGGTTGAGGGAGACCGACGGGAAATACCGGCCCCATGCTGCTTCCAGCGTGGCCGTTGCAACCTTCACCCTTTCCTTTTCGGCAAGCATATCTTGACGGTACGCATCGGCAAGCTTCAGCAGGGGTTCGATCCGCCAGTCCGTTGCCGGAACTGTTAGTCCGTCGGTTAGCGGCCCGGTTACTTCCGGTACGCCGATTAATAAGGCCAGCATGGCCCGCCCGGTATTCACGTCGTCTTCTGCCTGAATCAATGTATTGCGTGTTTTTGCAAGTTGTGCCCGGCTCAGGGAGACATCCACGGGACGTGCCACCCCGGCGTTCTGCTTCACCAGGATGTCTTCGAGGCCCTGCCGGGCAACTTCAATGGAATGTCGTAAAACCGCAACCTGCTTTTCCGAGCGCATGATCTGAAAATAGGTCCTGGCGACATCCAGCATGAGAATCGCCTGACGATCCAGAAGCATGGCCCGATGCATCTCCGCGTAATTGCCGGCTGCCTGCAGGGCCGGGAGATCGCGAAACGGGTGCAGATCCATTTTCCCAACCACGGGCACATCGTTTGCCTGAACGGGTTCAAACTGGGCGATCAAGGGGTTTTCGGGAGCAAGCGCCGTCTTTCCCTGGAACATGAATGTCGGGGTCAGGCTGATCGTCGGCAGAAAGGCCGCAAAGGCGCGGTCCTTGTCGATCAAGGCCTGAAGGTAATTCTCACCCGACATGGCCAGCTGCTCGTTATTCGTGTTGGCCAGCTCCAGGGCATCCACCAGAGAAAGCGGGTCTTCGGGAGAAAACGGTGCAAAAGGCCTGGATTTTCCGTCGTCGAGCACCTGCCGGTAATACTGAACATCCTTGTCCTGATTCACCGCGCATCCGGTTATCAGTAAGACCAGCACCAGACCGGCCGGCCATGTCCGATGAAACCGTTTCAACACGGGCCCTCCTTGACAACGATTGCGCTGCTGACAAACCTCAGGATATGATCGGTCAGAATCTCCCGATCGACGGTTTCGATGCCATCGAGCAGCACCGAGCGAACGCAGCCCGGGATATACCGCGCGGTAAATTCCGGATGGGGGTCGGCAAAAACCCCCTGAGCGATGCCCAGGCGGATAATGGATTCGATCAGTCCTCTTAATTCCCTGCGTTTGGCATCCCACTTGCTTCTGTCTATGGCTTCCCAGCCGGGGATCGTGCGCATCACCTCGAACACCTGGGGATTTTGATAGGCAAAATGGACGATTTCCCGTATCATCACCTCCATATTTTCCACGGGGTCATTCGTATCTTCATCCATTTGTTCGCGAAGCAGGTCCACCAGACTGCTAAACCCGTTGTACAGCACTGAAAGATAAAGGTCTTCCTTGCTCTTGAAATAGATGTAAAGCGTACCTTTTCCCACGGCCGCTGCTTCGGCCACATCACTCAGCAGCACCTTGTGAAAGGGTTGCGAGGCGAACAGTCCGGCTGCAGCCGCCAGAATTTTTGCCCGTTTCTGTTCATCGAGTACCTGCACGGCGCTAAATACCTTTCTGGATCCGGTTTGTAAGCGAAACGATTATTTCCTCGGCCGCATCGAATCCAATCTCTGATATGTCGATTGAAAGATGATAGTTGCGGGCATCGTACCATGACCGTCCGGTAAGCCGCTCGACATATCTCTCCCGGTTCCGGTCCGTTGAATCGATCATTTCCTCTGCCGTGGTCGGATTGCCGGCTCCGTAAAGTTTAATCATGCGCGCGATGCGGAATGGACGCGATGCATGAACAAAAAGGTTCAGCATCCGTGCCCGGCCGGCGAGTAGATGGAAACCGCATCGGCCGACGATCACGCAGGAGCCCTCGGCAACCAGGCGCGGCAGCACCCGCTGTTCCGCATCGATCAGGGCTTCGTCTGAAATGATCCGCGGCGGGGGGGTGCTCATCATGAATTCGGGGCACCCGGTTGAAAATGATTCCACCATCCGCGCCCAGAAACTCTGGATGCGTTCCTCCCGGTGGGCCAGCTCGGCCTCGCTCATTCCCAGCTCCCGGGCCGCGTGCTGAAGTATCTGACGATCCAGATAGGCAAAGCCCAGCCGGCAGGCAAGTCGCTGTCCCAGCTCCGATCCGCCGCTTCCCAGTTGTCTGGCAACCGTGATTTGAAAAGGTAATGGTGCGGTCATGGTATCCCTCTGGTCATAAAAAAATGTGAATTCCTCAAGGATTAGCCCGTCCGTACCAACCGGCCAATACTGACCAGCCGGTACTGACGGGAAGATATCGCTTCACCATCACCTTGTCAAGGCAAGTTAGTGTCAATAAACAGAAGCGTGGGTTATGGAGGAATTGCGGGCAGCAGGTTTTTCAGGCGGATCGTATAATTGACCGGTGCATGGTCGGAAAGAAATTCAGGCGGATCCATCCATCGGCGGGTTGCGCTGGATTTATGAACGGCAAAGAAATCATTCTTTAAACAGATCAAAACGCCGGCATGACGGTACCCGGGGGAGATGGCGGCCGGCGGCATGGAAGGGATTAGGTCACGATCGTTTTCAACCCGGTAAAGGCGGGTGGATGCCAGAGAACGGATAAAAGCGGCATCCCCGGTTTTTGGCGCACCGAACGTGTAAACTAAGGCTTCCGGGCGCATGGATGCCGCCAGCACGGCCAGTGCTCCGCCCAGACTGTGGCCGGTGAAAAACAGGGGAAGATTCATCCGTGAAAGCGCCGGGTCGATTTTTTGCCAGAGACGGGTGAAGCCGGCTTTGAAACCGCGATGAACCGATCCGCCGCCTGGCCAGGATCTCAGACTTGAATTCAGGTTGGACGGCCAGCTTTTGAACCCCATGGTCCCTCGAAAGACCAGAACCGCAAACGGAGCAGAGGCTTCGATATCCGGCGTGACAAGGGAGCAGTAGTTTGTTCCGTGGCAAAAAGACTGAATTTCTTTTAATCCGACACTGTGCAATATTTCCGACCGGGTGGGGGGCAGGGCAGATTCGCCGGCCTCATCCGGGTCCTGCCGGTATATCAGGCGGGAAAGCTCGCACAGCCACCAGGCATTGGTCAGGCTGAAATCCGGTGCGCCGGGATCAAATACATGCAAACCAGCCGGATCGAAATACCGGTTGGATATCCACGGCCGCAGCAATGCATTCCAGGATGTGTCGGGCGGCAATATCCTTTGTTTGATCAAAAAATACCCCCTCAGTTTTTTTTATGATCATACTGCAATCTGCGTAGATACAATCTTCAGCCCGTCAGATTCAGGGCCGACGCGTTGATGATGCTCGGTGCGGACTGGGGCGGATTCTCTTTTAAAAAAGGGGCGATGTCCGGGTGCTGCCACACCCCAAAGCCCATCAGGATTCCCGCCACATTGCATGCGGCAAGAATGGCCATCCCCTCCCGGGTCCAGGAAGTAGCCGATCCGATATGGGGAACCAGAACAACATTTTCCAGCTCATCCAGACCGGATTTCAGTGCGGGTTCATCTTCAAAGACATCCAGTCCGGCCCTGAAATCGGGGTGCGTGCGGCAGTGGGCAACCAGCGCGGCCTCATCAATAATCGGGCCGCGGCTCGTGTTGACCAGGACGGCATCCGGTTTCATCAGGGCCAGGCGTTCGGCATTGATCAGGTGGTGGGTAGATTCGTCCAGAACGGTGTGAATGCTGACGCAGTCGGCCGTTTTCAGCAGATCTTCCAGTGTATCGGATCTGCTGCAACTGACGGGTTCTTCGCCGCGGGCTTTCAAAAATCCGGAATAATCCTGGATACAGGTTTCCAGACCGGGATTGGGGGTAAGATCATAATAAATCAGGTGCATCTTGTGGCCTTCGACCATCATGCGGCCATAAGCCGTGCCGATGCGCCCTGCGCCCACAATGCCGACGGTTCGCCCGTAAAGAAGCTTGCCCAGAAACAGGGCAGGCAGCCAGCCCCGATAGTTTCCGGCGCGCAGGAACCTTTCGGATTCGCCTGTTCGCCGTGCCGCGGCAAAGGTCAGTGCCAGAGCCATTTCAGCCGTGGTTTCGGTCAATACCCCCGGCGTGTTGCCGACCGGGATTCCATGCCGGCTTGCGGCAGCCACATCCACATTGTTATACCCAACGGCATAATTGCTGTAGGCACGACCGCCGGCGGCTTTAAGCGCTGCAAACAGCGTATCGCCCCAGTCTTCGGTCAACTGCCCGATGACCGCGTCGCACCGGCTGCCGATGGCTGCCTTGATTTGCGCAACTTCCAGCACATCGGTTGATGTACAGACCTCGACCCTGCAGTCGGCCCGGATCAATATCCGGAGCCAACGATCTCCGGGCAGGTCTTTGGTGACGAGAACCCGATTGCCGCCATCTGGATTGTGTATCTTCCATTCATGTGAAGTCATATTGAAACCCTCTTGTTTGTTTCATGCGGTGATGAAACGCAACTGAAATATGTTTTTTCATCAACCAGATAACCGTTTTGATACCGCCGATTCCGTTAATAATCAACAAGGCTTTTGAACATTCCATCTTCAAAGATATCTCTTTTCCGATTTTCGAGATGAAAAATATGGAATTGATTTAAACTATCCGATCTGATACGGATATCCATCCGTATACATTTTGCAGGCTGAAAGGAGGGAGCGTCAAGGTACATACAAGTGGGAGCCGGCATGCGTTGATGCCAAACAGGACCAACCGGATATCTATTTATCTCAAACAGCAGGTTACCCGATGCCACGAAAAAAGAAAACCACGTACATTCTGGACACCAACGTCATTCTTCATGACAGTGCCTGTATTTATCAATTTGCGGAAAACAATGTCGTTATCCCCGTAACGGTTATAGAAGAACTCGATCAGTTTAAAAAAGGCAGTGAAATACTGAACTTTCATGCCCGCCAGTTTGTCCGCACGCTGGATCTGCTGTGCGGCGAACAGTTGTTTAACGGCGGCGTACCGATCGGCCCGGGTCTGGGGAAAATAAACGTCAAGCTGGACAGAAAATTCCATGAAGACCTTGTTTTAAGCTTTTCGGAATCCAGGCCTGACCATCATGTCCTCAATATCGCCTACCACACCGCCAAGGAAAATCCATCCTTACAGGTCATTCTGGTCACCAAGGACGTCAACCTGCGCATCAAGGCAAAATCCATCGGCCTGGTGGCACAGGATTATAAAAGCGATCAGATAAAAGACATTTCAGCGCTTTATACCGGAAAACGTTATGTCGAAAATATCCCGGGATTCCTTTTGAATAAACTGTATGAAGCACCTTTTGAACTGGACCCGTCGGAGCTGCCGCTGGAAATGGAACCCGTGGCCAATGAATACTTCATACTCAGAAACGACAGTAAATCCGCTCTGGCAATGTATGATTCTTCAAGCCTGAAAATCCGTCGCATTGATAAAAATCCGGCTTTCGGCATCGCTCCCCGCAATGCGGAGCAGACCTTTGCCCTGGACGCCCTGACCAACACCAATATTCAACTGGTGACGCTCAGCGGAAAAGCCGGCACCGGGAAAACCCTCCTTGCGCTGGCTGCCGCGCTGCAACGCAAAAAGAATTACCGCCAGATTTTTCTGGCAAGGCCGGTTGTTCCGCTCAGCAATAAGGATATCGGCTTTCTTCCGGGAGATATTCAATCCAAGCTGGACCCGTACATGCAGCCCTTGTTTGATAATTTAAGCGTCATCAAGGCGCATTTCAGCAAATCCGAATCCTCGCGGGATGACGTCAACAAACTGCTGCAGGAAAATAAACTGGTCATATCCGCACTGGCTTATATTCGCGGACGCAGTCTGGTGAACATATACTTTATCGTCGATGAGGCACAGAATCTGACTCCCCATGAAGTCAAAACGATCATTACCCGGGCCGGTGAGAATACGAAAATCGTATTGACCGGCGATATTTTTCAGATCGATCACCCCTATCTGAACACGCAGTCCAACGGGCTCAGCTATCTGATTGAAAAAATGCACGGACAAAAACTCTATGCTCACATCAATCTGGAAAAAGGAGAACGCTCGGAACTCTCCGAACTGGCCAGCAATCTGTTATAGGACCATGAACAAATAAGCTGTTCTATTACCTGTCAAGAGTTGACTAACATCGATCTTCATCAATAAACCTTGAGCAACGGGGGAGTAATCTATGGGAAAAATCAAAATTGACTGCGGTGCGGCTTTTTTATATCCGATGCCGATGGTATTGGTAGGCGCTGTGGTTGCGGGGAAAGCCAATTTCATGGCGGTGGGCTGGGTTTCGAGAGTCAATTTCAAACCGCCTTTATTTGCCGTTGCATTGGGCCCTCACCATACGAATAAAGGCATTGATGAAAACAAAGAATTCAGCATCAATATTCCGGATGCGTCGTTAATCGCCAAAACCGATTATTGCGGACTGGTTTCAGGAAGTAAAACAGATAAATCCGAACTGTTTAAGATTTTTTATGGTGAGTTGGGCAAAGCGCCGCTGATTGAAGAATGTCCGGTTTGCATGTCATGTGCCGTCTATGATGCGGTCAAGCTTCCGTCTAATACGCTTTTCATAGGCGAGCCGAAAGAGGTGTTTACGGAAGAGAAATATCTGACCGATACCCAGCTGGATATTAACAAATTCAATCCCTTCACATTGACGATGCCGGATAATCGGTATTGGTCTGTCGGTGAAAATCTCGGAAAGGCATGGCATATCGGAAAAAGTTTAAAGAAAAGCGGATGATTTTTTGAGTCAGGGTTTCTTTGATACGGAAGGAGCAATATATGATTGAACACACCATCGACACCGTGCATTCCATTCTGTATGTGCGGCCAAAGTCTGCGCTCGCAAAAGACGACTTTTTAAAGCTTGCGAAAACGGTCGATCCATACATTGAAAAAACGGGGGATCTTGCCGGCCTCATCATCGATGCCCCTGCCTTCCCGGGATGGGAAACTCTCGGAGCAATGGCAACCCACTTCCGCTTTGTGCGGGATCATCACAAGCACGTCAAGAAGATTGCCCTCGTAACCGATTCCGCCATGGGAAATGTCGCAGAAAAGCTGGCGTCACATTTTGTGGCAGCCGAAATCCGGCATTTTCCTGCGGGGGAGCTTGAGGCTGCAAAACAATGGATCATGAACCGGCCTTGATTTGCCTGTCCCTGCTGCCGGAAAAGGAAAGTTTATGGACAACACGGCAATTGTTATCGGCGCAACCGGTTTGGTTGGCCGGTCGGTAACAGACCGGCTGGCGGATGCCGATCATATCCGTAAAGTCATCACCCTTACCCGTCGTCCGGCTGGTCATTCCTGTTCAAAAGTTTATAATCAGGTCGTGGATTTCGACCATCTGGCGGACTTCGCTTCATCGTTTCGGGCGGACATGTTGTTCTCTTGCCTGGGAACGACACGCAAACAAGCCGGGTCCATCGCAGCCCAGCGAAAGGTTGACCTTGACTACCAATATCAGGCAGCACAGCTGGCGGCCAATCAGGGCGTGCGTCATTACCTGCTGGTTTCCTCCAGCAGCGCCGATATTGACAGCAGGAATCCATACCTGCAGATGAAGGGCGAACTGGAAGAAAGGGTTCAAGCCTTGCCGTTTAACCGTATCAGTATCTTCCAGCCCTCACTGCTGCTGGGTCAACGAGCGGAATTTCGCATGGGGGAGAAGCTGGGGAGCTGGATATTGCCCGTACTCTGCGCCATACCCGGGTTGCGCCGCTACCGCCCCATTTCCGGCGGACAGGTAGCCGCCAAAATGGTCCAGGTGAGCCAACAAGCGGGACCCGCGTTGGAGTGGTTTCGGCTTGATGAAATATTTATCAAATAGCGACCATTTATTCGGGTAATTGAGATACTGACGGGTGAAAAAGTGCATTCTTTACAATTTTATTGGAATTCGATCATACAAAAAGTTGACTTACCTGGTCTGAATAGATATGGTTGGTCTATTCCATAATTTGCTGTGAGGAGGTCGCCATGATTGTCAACGTATCCGAAGCCAAAACTAACCTGTCGAAATTGATTGATATGGCCTATCAAGGTGAAGAGGTGATTATTGCAAAAAACAACTTGCCACTTGTCGTACTGGTGCCGCACAAATCCAGGGGAAAGCGCAAACTCGGTTTGCTGGCAGGACAAATTCGTATTCCAGATGACTTTCTGGATGAAGATGTGCAAATCAATGCCATGTTCTATGGAGATTGCTCGTGAAAATTTTGATTGACACCCATGTTTTCTTATGGATGTTGTCCTGCCCTGAAAAGCTTAATGAAAAAAGGCGCTATGAACTGGAATCTCGATCGAATGAAATTTTCCTGAGTGCCATGAGCATTGCGGAACTCATGATCAAGCATTCCATTGGTAAAATCAAAATTGACTTCAACCCCATTGAGATGGCCGAAAAAACAGGTCTTGAAATTTTGAGCTTTTCTGGTACGGATGCCATGCTGTTGGGCCAACTGCCACTACATCACAGAGATCCCTTTGACCGGATGATAATTGCGCAGTCACTTGTAAATGGATTTCCTGTCATGTCGGAGGATCCTAAATTTCTGAAATATGACTGCAAGGTTATTTAACCCCAGCCCGGCACTCCGGTCATGCCAGTCCGATTCCTACTCCAGTCATTGCACGTTAGCAACCAACGGTCATTGCTTCAAGTTTCGCAGAGATTCTCCCCTCGCTTTCTGATTATCCCTAAGTTCGGTCCTCCCGAAGAACACCAATTTACTACCTGAGACCCCGTATCTGGATTGAATTTTTGTTTTTCTTTGCTTTCCATGATAATGATAGGCTGATATGGAAATTCAACATCCAATGCGCTGCGTTTAACGCGTTGCCACCCCCGACCGATGGGATGATATCCATCTGTTTAAACTGTCAGGAGTCTGATTTGCCTCTGCACACCAGCCCTCGATTAAAAAAGAACAACTTCGATTTGCTTAGGCTGTTGTTTGCTGGAACCGTTTGTCTGGTTCATGCATACGAACTTTCCGGATTTCAACAGCTCCGGTGGATTTCTTCCGTTTTGTCGTCCGCAGTGGCTGTGAAGGCTTTTTTTGTTGTCAGCGGGTTTCTCATTTTTATGAGCTTTGAACGGTCATCATCTTTGACCGCCTATGCCGGCAAGCGCATCCGGCGGATCTATCCCGCCTATTTCACGGTGGTGATGCTCTGCGCGATATGCATGATAGCGATCAGTTCGAAGCATGCAGGCGACTATTTCTCCTATGCATGGGTCAAGTACGTTGTCGCAAACCTCTCCTTTCTGAATTTTTTGCATCCGACACTTCCCGGGGTCTTCGAAGCGAACAGGCTGTCGACGGTCAATGGCGCACTGTGGACACTCAAAATCGAGGCGATGTTCTATTTGACCGTTCCGTTTTTTGCGCTCGCGTTTCGAAGATTTGCTCGCCTTCAGATGCTTGTGCTCGTCTACTGCCTGTCTGTAGCCTATGCAGGATTGTTGACAGCCGCAGCGGAGCGCACCGGTTCCGGAATTTATCTGGAGCTTGCGCGCCAGTTACCCGGACAGCTGTCCTACTTCATGTCCGGCGCGTTTATTTATTACTTTCTGCCGGTATTCGAACGCCGAATCGGCCGCTTTTTATTCGGGGCTGTCTCGGTCCTTGCCGTCAATATGATTTACCCGTTGCCGCTTCTTGAACCTTTTGCGCTGGCGACAATGGTCGTATTTTTTGCGCTGTTTTTTTATGTGGGCAACTTCGGACTATACGGGGATTTTTCTTACGGTGTTTACATTCTGCATTTCCCCATCATCCAGCTGCTTCTATATTCGGGCTGGTTTCGGGAAAACCCCTGGTTATTCTTGATTGCAGTTGTCTGCATCACAGCAACAGGCGCGATCGCCATGTGGCACCTGGTTGAAAAGCGGTTTCTGCTCCGCAGCAGCCACTACGTTGTCACAGCCGCGTCATCTGCCGGGAGCACTTCGAACATGGCGCTCAACGCGGAAGCGCCGAATCGGTGAGGCAGTTTGTTCTGAAGGCTTTCAGAAATACCCTCTCTCTCTCGATGGAATCGAATTATGGACGCATTGCACATTCTGGTAGTGGAAGATGAGGAAGACATCGCGGAGCTGGTCCGATACAATCTGACAGCGGAAGGCTTTCGCGTCAGCTGTGCCGGGTCAGGAGAAGACGCTATTCGTCTGATTCATACCAAACCGATTAATTTGGTTGTTCTGGATATCATGCTTCCGGGAATGAGCGGGATCAAGGTTGCTGAAACGCTGCGATCGGATCCGAAATTTCTGAATATTCCCATCATCATGCTGACCGCAAGGAGCGAAGAATCGGATATTGTTACCGGACTGGCGCTGGCCGACGATTATGTCACCAAGCCCTTCAGCCCCAAAATCCTCGGCGCCAGAATCAGCGCGGTGCTCCGGCGCAGAAGCGATGCTCCGGAAAATGCCATCCTTCGACGGGGTGATATTTCGATTGATCCGGGACGCCGTCGGGTCGAAGTCAGCGGAGAAGCGGTTGAACTCTCTTTTTCGGAATTTCAGATTCTGACCATGCTGTGCAGGCGCCCGGGCTGGGTGTTTACCCGTTCCCAGATTGTGGATGCGGTTCGGGGGGACAATTACCCGGTGACCGAACGCAGCGTGGATGTCCAGATTGTCGGGCTTCGAAAAAAGCTGGGGCCTGCCTGCGGGTCATACATCGAAACCGTTCGCAGCGTGGGTTACCGGTTCAAGGAGATTCCATGAAAAAACGCTTCCCCCTGTTCTGGAAACTGTATCCGCCGTTTCTGCTGATCGTGCTGATTCCGCTTCTGATGGTCAGCTGGTATACCGGCTTTTCGATGCGCCGGTTTTTTATGGACCAGACAGCCTCCAAACTTGGGGCCAGGGCCAATCTCCTGAAAGACCAGATGACGGGTTACCTTCTGGCCGAAGATTGGAAAAACATCGATTTGTTGTGCAAACGGGCAGGAAAATCCACTGATACGCGGATTACGGTAATACAGCCTTCGGGGAAAGTTTTGGGGGATTCGGAAGCCGATCCGGATTCCATGGAGAATCATTCGGACCGGCCCGAGGTTGTAAAGGCGATGTCAGGGGAAACCGGTGTAATTACCCGTTACAGCGATACCCTTCGGGAGTCCATGATGTATCTGGCCATACCATTGCTTGAAGGTGATAAACGTATCGGGGTTCTGCGAACGTCGGTGAGCATCGGTGCAATTGACAGGCAGCTTGAGAAAATGCACCAGCGTACATCGCTTGGCGTGCTGGTGGTTGCATTGCTGGCAACAGGCGCAAGTCTTCTGTTTTCACGGCGCGTCACGCGGCCGCTGGAGGTAATCCGCGAGGGTGCCGATTGTTTTGCCAAAGGGCAGTTGTCTTACCGGCTGCCGGTCTTTGCTTCTTCAGAGACGGAACATCTGGCAAGAACTATGAACGATATGGCGGCAAGTCTGGATGATCGCATGCAGACGATCATTGGCCAGCGAAAAGAACTTGAAGCGATTCTCTCCAGCATGGCCGAAGGAGTCATGGCCATAGATCTGGAAGAGACGATCATCAGCGTTAATCATAGTGCCGCCCGGATGTTTTTCCGCAAGCCTTCTGAACTGATCAACCGGAGCGTTCAGGAAGCCATCCGAAACCCGGCTTTCCAACGGTTTGTCAAAATGGCGTATCGGGCGGAAACGCCTTTTTCGGAAGACCTCTATGTTTACATCAGCGGTGAGGCGGTATTGGAGGCGCATAGCGGCGCGCTGAAAAATGCCAGAGGAGAGCGCATCGGGATACTGATTGTTTTAAACGATGTGACCCGTTTAAGGCGCCTGGAGAATATGAGAAAGGATTTTGCCGCAAATGTTTCCCATGAGATCAAAACGCCGCTGACCGCCATTAAGGGTTTTGTGGAAACGCTCAAAACAGGTGCGTTGAACCACCCGGAAGAAGCGGCCAGATTCATCGGGATCATCGAAAAACACACCAACCGCCTGATTGCCATCATCGACGATTTGATGAAACTGTCCCTGATCGAACAAAAAACGGACAAGAAGGAAATTCTCCTGGAAAATCGTCCGTTGCTGCCGATTCTGCAGTCCGCCCGTCAAATCTGCCAGCCGATAGCCGACGAAAAAGCGATACAAATTCTGCTGTCCTGCGAAGAAACGCTTTCAATAAATCTTAATGCAGCGCTGATCGAACAGGCTTTCGTGAATCTTCTGGAAAACGCCGTAAAATACAGCGGGCCTGGCACCAGCATTGAAATTGAGGCCGGACAAATGGATGCCGAGGTTGCCATTTCGTTTCGGGACCACGGCATTGGAATCGCTTCAGAACACCTTCCTCGGCTATTTGAGCGGTTCTACCGCGTGGATCCCTCCCGAAGCCGGAAACTGGGGGGAACCGGTCTGGGACTTGCAATTGTCAAGCATATCGTCAATGCCCATGGCGGGAGAATGACGGTAGAAAGCGCTCCGGGAAAAGGGAGCGTATTTGTCATCCATATTCCTCATAAAATTTTCATATAATCCTAATCATTTTCTAACAAATCGACTTTATACTTTGCCACAAGTAGAAGATTTCTGCTCACGTACGGGAGACTGAAATCAATTTGTTGGCAAGCATATTCATCAATAAAGTATGGAGGAAAAAATGAAAAAAATGAATTGGATCAGCGGTATCCTGTTATTGGTGATGGTGTTATCGGCAGGCATGGTGTTCGCCGGAAACATATCCATCAACGGTTCTACGACCGTACTGCCGATTGCCCAGAAAGTTGCCGAAGCTTATATGAAGGAGCATCCGGATGTGGCAATTACCATTTCTGGCGGCGGTTCCGGAAACGGCATCAAGGCGCTGATCGACAAAACCACGGACATTGCCGATTCTTCGCGACAGATCAAGCCTGAAGAACTCGAGCAGGCGAAGGCAAAAGGCGCAAGCCCCGTAGAATTCATTGTCGCATTTGACTGTATCGTACCGGTTGTCCATCCTGACAATCCGCTGAAAAACATCACCCTGGATCAGTTGAAGTCCATGTACAAAGGGGAAATCAGGAACTGGAAAGAAATCGGCGGGGCGGACAAGCCGATCGTGATGATCTCCAGGGATACGTCTTCCGGAACCTATGAGGTCTGGGAAGAAAAAGTCATGAAAAAAGAACGGGTCTTTCCCGGGGCACTGCTTCAGGCATCCAACGGTGCTATTGTTCAGGCGGTATCAAAAAATCCCAATGCCATCGGCTACATCGGCGTGGGTTATGTTGATAAGAGTGTCAAGCCGCTTTCCGTCAACGGTGTCATCGGCTCCAAGGAAACCACACTGAACAAGACATATCCGGTCAGCCGGGCGCTCTATATGTACACACCGGTTCAGCCCGCAGGGGATGTGAAGAATTTCCTGGATTTTGTAATCAGCGACAAGGGCCAGAAGCTGGTTGAGGAAGAAGGGTTTATTCCATTAAAGTAAGGTGAAAAAGACTGAAGGCAGAAGGGTCCGTTAGTCAATAACGATTCTTCCGTCTTCAGCTTTTTTTTGATTCCATTTCAAGGCGTAAAAACATGTCTATCCCAAACGCTCGTCAAAGAACCGACCAAACGGTGCGCATCTTCTTTTTCAGTGTGGCGCTGGCGTCCATTGCCATCCTGTTCATGATCATGGCTTTTTTATTCATGGAAGGTCTGCCGATTTTCAAGAAAATTACCGTGTTCCAGTTTGTGTTCGGCAAATTCTGGTATCCCACTTCGAGCCCCCCGGATTTCGGGATATATCCCCTGATCGTGGCATCCATTGCCGTGACGCTGGTTTCAGCGATGATCTCCATCCCGCTTGGGGTGATGACGGCCGTTTATCTGGCGGAGCTGGCCCATAAACGGGTGGCCGAAATCATCAAACCCATTGTAGAGCTGCTGGCCGCGCTGCCTTCCGTTGTGATCGGGTTTTTCGGCATGGTTGTGGTGGCGCCGATTCTCCAGAATACCTTTAATATTGCAACGGGACTGAACCTCTTCAATGCGGCGCTCATGCTTTCCTTCATGTCCGTTCCCACAATATGCAGCCTTTCCGAGGATGCCATTTACAGCGTACCCGTCGCGCTGAAAGAAGGCTCGCTGGCTTTGGGAGCCACGCACTGGGAAACCCTGATCCGGGTCATTCTGCCGTCTTCGATCTCCGGCATCAGCACGGCAATCATTCTGGGGATGTCAAGAGCCATCGGAGAGACCATGGTGGTGCTGATGGTGGCAGGCGGTGCGGCCATGGTTCCCACCTCGCTGATGGATCCCGTGCGGCCCATGCCGGCAAGCATCGCCGCGGAAATGGCCGAGGCCCCGTTTCGCGGGGATCATTATTACGCGCTCTTTGCAACCGGCATTGTCCTGTTTTTATTTACGCTGCTCTTTAACATTTTTGCGGACCATATTGCGCATAAATACCGTCAGACAGGAGAGGCATCGCTTTGATGGAAGAAAGAAACGGGGGACAGGAATAATAGAGCGACATTCTGGAGGCCTCCGTTGAGCGGGTTCATCGGCGCCGTAAACGTATTCAGCAGATGTTGTTCATGTTTTTCCGGATGGCGGCGCTCATCAACGGCATCGGATTGTTTGTGATCGTCTTTTTTATTGTATGGAACGGCTGGCGGGCCATCACCTGGGGGTTTTTGACGCAGATGCCGACGGATTCCATGACAAAAGGCGGCATCCTGCCCTGCATCGTGGGAACTCTCTGCCTGGGCATCGGGGCGATTGTCGTTGCACTGCCCATCGGCGTTGCATCCGCCATTTATCTCAATGAATACGCACGTCCCGGTCGGGTGCTGCGGCTGATTCGCCTCGGAATCAGCAACCTTGCCGGCGTGCCGTCCGTTGTTTTCGGTCTGTTCGGCCTGGCTTTTTTTGTGATCTGGCTCAAGATGGGCGTGAGCATTCTGGCCGGGGTGTTGACCCTTGCGGCTATGACGCTTCCGGTCATCATCGGCTCAACCGAGGAAGCGCTGAAAGCTGTGCCCGATACATACCGCGAGGCTTCTCTGGCCCTGGGCGCCACCAGGTGGCAGACCATTTACCGGGTGGTGCTTCCGGCCGCCCTGCCGGGCATCCTGACCGGCGCGATTCTGGGCCTCAGCCGGGCAGCCGGAGAAACAGCACCGATCATGTTCACTGCGGCGGTGTTTTTTACCCCGACGCTGCCCACATCGCCATTCAGCAAGATCATGGCGCTGCCCTATCATGTCTATGTCCTGGCGACCGCCGGAACGAATATTGAAGCCACCCGCCCGCTTCAGTACGGCACGTCACTGGTATTGATCGCCATGGTGCTGGGGATGAATCTGGTGGCGATCGTCTGGCGCGCCAGGCTGCGAAAAAGGATGAAATAAAGAGGGAAATCATGACCGAAAAGTTTAAGCTCCGCGCCAGGCATCTGAATTTCTTTTATGGCAATGCCCAGGCGCTTTACGATATTTCACTGGACATCAAAGCGTCCCAGGTGACCGCGCTGATCGGGCCTTCCGGCTGCGGGAAAAGCACATTTCTGCGGTGCCTGAACCGCATGAACGACTTGATTCCCATCGGCCGCGTGGAAGGGGAAATCACCCTGGATGATTTCAATATCAACGACCCATCCGTAGACGTGGTCATGCTGCGGCGTCGGGTGGGCATGGTCTTTCAAAAACCAAATCCTTTTCCCAAAAGCATTTTTGAAAATGTGGCCTATGGCCTGAAGGTCAACGGGGTAAAGGACAAAGCCTTCATCGAAGGCCGGGTCGAGGAAAGCCTTAAGAAAGCGGCGCTCTGGGACGAGATCAAGGACAGGATGCATGAATCGGCCCTGGGGCTGTCCGGCGGCCAGCAGCAGCGCCTGTGTATTGCCAGAGCCCTGGCGGTCGAGCCCGAAATCGTGCTGATGGACGAGCCCGCGTCCGCACTGGATCCGATCGCCACCCAGAAAATCGAGGACTTGATCGGCGAACTCAAGGAAAACTATACGATCATCATTGTCACGCACAGCATGCAGCAGGCTGCCAGGGTATCGGACAGGACGGCTTTTTTTTACATGGGAAAGCTCATTGAAATGGATGAAACCGATACGCTCTTTACCCGTCCCCGCCTTAAACAAACGGAAGACTATATTACCGGCCGTTTCGGCTGATCAGAGGTCATCATGGCAAAACATCTTCAAAGAGAACTTGAAAAAATCAAAAAAAGCATCCTGAGCCTGGGCGCTCTGGTGGAAGACCGGGTGCGGCTGGCCATCAAAAGCATTGAAAGCCGGGACGCCGACATTGCCAAGCAGATTGTCAGCATGGACTACGAAATCGATGAAATGGAAGTGGAGATCGAGGAGGAATGCCTCAAGGTGCTGGCACTGCATCAGCCGGTGGCGGTGGATCTGCGGTTTCTGGTGGGCGTGATCAAGATCAACAACGACCTTGAGAGAATCGCCGATGAAACCGTCAATATCGCCTATCGCATCAAAACCATCTCCAAGGATAAAACCTGTAAATTCATCTTCGATTATGCGGTGATGGCGGAAAAAGCCAGAAACATGCTCAAGATGAGCCTGGATGCCATGGTGCATCTCGATACGGATGCGGCGTTCAAGGTGTGTCTGCTGGATGACGATGTGGATGCCTATGTCCGGCATGCGTATGAGGAGCTGAAATCATCCATCCTTCAGTCGCCGGAGAATGTGGGGGTCCTGATCAACATGTTCCTCATATCCCGTCACATCGAGCGGATCGCCGATCATGCCACCAATATCGCCGAGGAAGTCATCTATCTGACCGACGGCGAAATCGTCCGGCACGGCAATTTCTGACACCCTCACTTTCCCCCTTGGAAAATTCTCTGTCTGGCGGCAGCCGCTGACTTTAGGACGCCGACATGTTCATCCACATAGTCGAAGATCCGAGCCCGGTGTTTGCCGGGCGCCGGACGAAGCACCCTGCCGATATATTGCAGCACCCGGCCGCTGAAGCGGATGGGAGTTGCCAGAAAAAGGGAAGACAGGTTCGGGCAGTCGAATCCCTCTCCCAGAAGCTGGCCGGTTGCAATCAGAACCTTGACGGTCCCTTCGGTCAGTTCTTTCAGGATTTGCGCCCTCTTGGCGATATCCACATCTCCGGTCAACACTTCGGCGGCAATTTTATGCCGGAAGGTCAGGATGGCCTTTAAGGTTTCGCAGTGCTGTTTCCGGTCCGATAACACCAGGCAGATGCCGTCTGTTTTTTCCGCCTCGATGGCCACGTCAGAGGCGATCAGGCGGTTTCGCAGGTCGTCGGCCGTCAATTCGGCCAGCATTTTGCTGTAGGCTTTTGTCGGGTCATGATGGGCCTTGAATTCGGTGGGCCGCACCAGAATCTGCGCAGGCAGGATATCGCCGGTCTCAACCAGATCTTTCTTGTCGATCGCATACTGAACATCCCCCAGATGCCAGAAAATCAGTTTGGACAGGTTGTCCCGGCGCCAGGGCGTAGCGGACAGCCCCATCATGTATTTCGAATCAAACAGCGAGACAGCCTCGGTAAAGGTCCGGCTGGGGCAGCGGTGGCATTCATCGACAATCAGAAATCCGATATGGGGTGCAATTTCTTCGGCGCATTTATACAGGGATTGAACCAGGGCAACCGTGATCCGGTCACCGGTCGTTTTTTTCCCGCCGCCGATCCGGCCGATATCTGATTGCGGAATGTCCAGAAACGTTTCGATGCGCTTTACCCACTGGTCGGCAAGATCCTGCGTGTGGACAATAATCAGGGCCGGCTGGCGCCGCTCGGCGATCATGAACAGGGCCATGACGGTTTTGCCGCTTCCGGTCGGCGCGGACAATGTGCCGAAATGCTTCGGCATCATGGCATCGATTGCGGCCTGCTGAAACGGTTTCAGCAGGCCGGTGAACGTGAAATCAATAAGCGGAAGGGATCGCCGGTGATCCTCAATCCGGTATGCAATGCCATCGTTCTGGCAGTGCCGGATCAGATGTCCCATGGTTCCCCGGGGCAGGATCAGGCCGCCTTCACGGGTCTGGTCATAAAAGCGGAGCGTCTTTGGCGTTTGCCGGTTCCACCTTCCCATGCGCGCATTTTCCAGCCATTTGGGATTGGGGATCTCGAGTTCATTCTTCAGGAATCGATGGAGGGGATCCGGAACGCCTTTAAGCCGAATGTCTTTTTCGATCGTTATCTGAAGCGGATTTGCGGATGACATGGGATGATGAAGGGCTATAATCCGGCCCGTTTCTTGACAAGCAGCAGGCCGGGGCTGTTATGCAGGTACATGAGAGAAGATGAATATCCGGCATCGATAAAAACATCTTCCAGATAATCAAAGAGGACTTTCTGATCCGGCCAGGTAAACTGCTTTTCACGATTTTTCAGGATGTTCCAGGCGGATTCGGCCAAGGGATGTTCCGAGAAAACCCTTTCCTTTGCCGCATCGCAGAGGAACATCTGGCATACAATCGGCTTGATCCGCCACAGGCAGCCTTCTGGCCCCAGATAAATACATTTTAAGCCGGTATTGGGTTTCTGGAGAACCGCCAGCAGGCGTTTTCGCTCACCCGGCGTGGAAAACAAGGCATTGATCACGATATCGGCAAAGAACGCGATGATGCCTTCCCGGGAACAGCAGGCGCTGAGGCTGCTTTCAAAGCATTTTTTCGTGCAGGTGGATGCAAAATAAGTATTCAGAAAGGCATCCGCATCCTCCCGGAACAGCAGGTATTCACGGGTTGCGGATTCTAAATTCTCGACCCGGTCCGGGGGGAGGGAGTCCAGATGCGTTGCGACCAGAGAAATGGCTTCACTCTGTTCCTGCTGATAGGGACTGATCTGCATTTAATGGCTGCACTCGCCATCCGGGCCGTGTCCGGCGCAGGTCAGATCCATGCTGAAATCAATCAGTTTGCCGGCTTTGATCTTTTCCAGATTTTCCGATACGCTGCCCTCGACACCCCGGTATACCTTGATTCTGGCTGCCTGCAGTTTCTGCAGCGCACCCTTGCCGATGCCGCCGACCACGATGGCGTCGACAGGTTTTCCGTTAAGCGCCTTCAGCGGCTGACACTGTCCATGATCATGATCCCTGTCCGGATTGGTCACGGTTTCAATACTGTCTGTCTCCGTATCCGCAATGATAAAAAATATCGCAGATCCGAAATGGTTAAATAATGGGCTTTGCAGGCCGAAATTCTGTTGGGTCGGGAAGGCGATTTTCATTTTATGTCCTTTTGTTTATCGAACTGGTTTTATAGTGTGGTTTAAACGCTCAAGTGGCCGGCGTCAGATTTTTCTCCGACCTTATAAACTGTCCTAAGTTGATAAAATAAGACAATTTCAATAAAAATCAATTTTCATCTCTGGCTGTCCGACTTATTTTTTGATAATACTATCATTGTCAACGCGTATCAACACGAATCGTTTTTCCGGCATGCCGGTTGACAATACATCAATCCCGAATTTCGGGTTTAGACTTCATGATTGTACATTCAGGAGACAGGTAAATGGATATAAAAGATTCACGGATTTCGGAGTTGCTGATTACTGGAGACATTGAGGCGGTAAAAACCCTTACCCGGCAGGCCATTGATGAAGGATGTTCTGCCCAGGATATTCTGGAAAAGGCGCTGTTGCCCGGAATGGATGTTGTGGGGCAGCGGTTCAAGGCCTGCGAAATGTTCATTCCGGAAGTGCTGCGCAGCGCCAAGGCCATGCACGGCGCCATGGCCATCCTAAGGCCGCTTCTCATTGAAAGCGGCGTTCCCACGGCAGGCACGCTGGTGATTGGAACCGTTCAGGGAGATCTCCACGATATCGGAAAAAATCTCGTGTCCATGCTTTTTGAAGGCGCCGGATTTAAGGTTGTGGATCTGGGAGCGGATGTAACATCCGAGAAATTCGTGCAGGCGGTTTCGGAACATCAGGCTTCTTTTCTGGGCATGTCCGCACTTCTGACCACAACCATGCCGCGGATGGCGGAAGTGATTCAGGCGGTAACAGACGCCGGGCTGCGGGACAAGGTCAAAATTCTGGTCGGCGGCGCGCCGGTTACAGCCGATTTTGCCCTGCAGATCGGTGCGGACGGGTTTGCGCCCAATGCCACCAGCGCGGTTGAAAAGGCCAAACTTCTGAGTTGAGGATGCCATGGTCATCGATATTCATACCCATATTTTCCCAAAAGACATCAGCGAGCATCGGGAAACCTATTTTCAGGGCGAACCGGAGTTCAGGCTGCTGTATGACTCCCCTAAATCCCGGCTGGTGGGTGCTGACGAGTTGATTTCCAGCATGGATGCGCAGGGCATCGACCAGTCCGTCATATTCGGTTTTCCCTGGAACCGTTTTGAAACCGCCCGGTTTCAAAACGATTACATCCTGGAAATGGTTCAGGCCCACCCGGACCGGTTGATCGGATTCTGCTGTCTGAACCCCATGCATCCATCTGCTGCAAAAGAGGTTGAGCGGTGCATTCTCGGGGGGTTGAAGGGCGTCGGCGAGCTGGCATTCTATCAGTCGGGAATTGACGAGACGGTTTTAGATGCACTTTCTCCGATCATGTCCCTGTGCGCGGCAGCACTTCTTCCCGTATTGATCCATACCAATGAACCGGTCGGGCACCAGTATCCCGGCAAAGCGCCGATGACGCTGGCCGAAATTTACCGGATGGTGCAGCGCTTTCCGGACAATGTGATTATTCTGGCCCACTGGGGGGGAGGGCTGCCTTTCTATCACCTCCTGAAAAAGGAAGTCAAGGAAGCCCTCAAAAATGTCTATGTGGATACCGCGGCATCGCCGTTTCTGTATGATCCTGCGATTTATCCGGTTGCTGCTGCGGCTTTCGGGCATGAAAAAATTCTTCTTGGCAGCGATTTCCCCTTGCTGAAGCCTTCTCGGTACGTGGACGACATGAAAAACGCAGGGCTTCCGGAAGGCCAAATCCATGCGATCTGCGGGGGGAATGCGGCAAGGCTGTTACGGCATCCTGGAGCAGGAAACTGATGGGATGTTTTGCTTGCAATACGGTTCTGATCGTGTCAGTAAAACAAAATTAGGTTCTTCCCAAACAACCCTGGCAGAAAAGGAGAGTTCGTCATGAAGAAATGGATGGTGTTCGTATTAACGGTATGTGTCTTTGGCGTATATGGAAACGCGTTTTCTGCTGAACAGCTTCGAATTGCCAACGAGGGTGAATATCCACCGTTCAATTTCACCAATCCGAAAGGCCAACTGGAAGGCTTTGACATTGATATCGCCAATGCGATTTGCAACGTCATGAAGGTGGAGCCGGTTTTTGTTGTTCAGGACTGGAATGGCATCATACCGGGACTGCTGGCAAAGAAATATGACTGTATTATCTCCAGCATGTCCATCACCGATGAACGGAAAAAACAGGTCGATTTTACCGAGCCCTATTATCAGGTACCGGCCCGTTTCGTGACAAAAAACGACTCCGGGCTGAAAATTTCTCCTGAAGGACTGAAAGGCAAACGGATAGGTGTTCAGCGGGCGACTACCTACGCCAACTACCTTGAAGGGGTTTATGGCGGCATTGTGGATATTGTGTATTATGACAATATTGAAAGCCATAACATGGATCTGGCAAGCGGTCGTCTGGACGGGGTGCTCGGGCAGGCCTATCTGATGGGAAAATGGCTCGAAACACCTGCCGGCAAGGGTTTCGTTTTTGTGGGCGACCCGGTAACCGATGTCAAATATATCGGCTCCGGTGCCGGTATTGCTGTTCGAAAGGAAGATCAGAAACTGCGGGAAAGAATCAATGCCGCCCTCCAGCAAATCATTGCTGACGGAACGCATAAGAAAATAGCCAGCAAATATTTTTCATTTGATTTGTTGCAATACAAATAACCGAATGTGTTCCGGGCGTCTTCAATCCGGTGTTGAGGCCGCCCATTTTTTTCGGAGCAGATAAAATGCTTCCCCAATCCAGCAAGTATAAGCAAATGGTTCAGGAAGAAGTCACCCGTATACAACAGGATGTGAGACGGGTCAGCCTTGAAATCCATGCCCATCCGGAAATCGGCATGCATGAGCATCGGGCATGTCAACTTCTTGTGGCCGAAGCCAGAACCCGGGGGTTTCAGGTTGAAACGCCCGCAGCCGGAATGGAGACCGGTTTTGTGGCCCGATACCCGCCTTCGGCAGAAGGGCCGCGAATTGCCTTTTTATGCGAGTATGACGCCCTGCCCGATTTGGGACATGCCTGCGGCCACAATGTCATCGCAGCAGCCTCTTTCGGGGCTGCCGTGGCACTGCGGTCCATTGTTTCGGAACTGGGTGGAACCATTTTTCTGATCGGAACCCCGGATGAGGAAGCGATCGGCGATACCTCCAAGGGCGGTAAGGTGGTCATGAGCCGCGCCGGTATCTTTGATTCTCTCGATGCTGTGTTCATGATGCATCCCACCAGCGGAATAAACGCTGTCTGGCGGTATGCATTTCCATTAAAAGACTTTACAGTCCAGTTTGATGGAAAGCCGGCTCATTACACGCAGCCGGAAAAGGGAATCAATGCCCTGGAAAGCCTTCTGCTCTTTCTGAACAACGTCAATTCGCTGAAGCGGAGCTGGTCTCCGTCTGTGATGCTGGCATATACAATTACAGACGGTGGTGGTCCGAGTGCGATTACGGTCCCCAAAAGCGCAAGCGCGCATATGACCTTGAAAGCATTTGATGTTGCATACCTGGGGTCCCGGTTTGAGCAGGTGCAAACCTGTGTGAGGGCCGTGTCAGAGATGACCGGTGCGCAAGGGCACATTCATATTCTGGATGAATACCGGCATATGATCCCCAATCTGCACCTTGCAGCCGGCCTGTATAAAAATATGCAGTTCCTTGGCGAACCGGTGGAAAGCCCGGTTGATTCTCAGCGTCATCTGGAACGGCAGACGTATCCGGGCATTTCAACCGATTTTTCAGATGTCAGCTGGGTGGCCCCGGCCATCCACGGGTATTGCAGTATCGGTGACAACAGTCTGGTTGCGCACACCCCCGAATTTGCCGAAGCAGCCGGTTCCGAGGCCGGAAACGCGGCGGCGGTTCAAGCCGCAAAGGCGATGGCAATGACAGCTGCGGATATCCTGTCCGACAAGGCGTTTGCACACAATGTGAAAGCCGAATTTCTTGCCTATCGGAGTCAGAATTTTCGCAACGTTCCCGGGATTCCGCCAGAGTATCTGCCCTTTTCGGAGGCATTTCTCAGTTTCATCCGCTGATTGCGGCGGTTGCGAATAGAGAAGAAGACCAAATAGCTGACTCGTCATTTTTCAAAAGCCTGCCTGAGTATCCCGTTGGAGCTGTTTTCAGGCCAGTGGCGGCGGCGGGGGCGGCAGTTCGCCGCGTTCCAAAGCCTCTCTTGCGGCCTTGACAGGTATGCCCGATTCGCATGGCACGCCCACCTGGCACAATCCGCAGCCATAGCCAACGAAATTGTAGGCCTTTTCCACATGCTCTCTGGAGCGGGCCAGGTGTTGCCGGCATTTTTCCTTGTCGTGGCCGGCCTCGGTAATCGCGCGTGCCGGGCAGCGGTCAATGCATTTGCCGCAAGTCCCTTCGGCGAAAAAAAGGCAATAGGCCCGGTGGTCGGCATAAGGGCGCGGTGTCGGTTCAATGGATAGTGCGGCCACCACCGATCCCACCCGCATGGCCTTGCCCCTTGCGGTAATGAGCCCGTCGCAGAGACCGAACGTGCCAAGACCTGCTGCATGGGCGGCATGGCGTTCAGACCAGGAGGATGCGTAGGAAAACCGCTGCGACTTGACGATGGTCCAGTTGGGAACCAGCATGGGAGCGATCGCCGCATGGCCGGTAGATTTAAGGCTTCGGACCACATGGTGACGCAAGGCCACGTTGAACGCCTCTCCGTGAACCCTGATTCTGGCCCATTCCTCGGAGGGATACGTCCTTGCCCTGCGGTTCGCCTTTCGGACAGCCTCCCGCTGGGGCAGGACCCATGATATAACGGTCAACGCCGCTGCTTCCGCCTGCGTTTCAGGACAGTGCTGATTGAAGACCTCCCAGGGGGTCCAGTGAAACGCCCCTATATACTCCTTGTACTGCTGCCAGATCGGATCGGCGCCTGAGGAAAATCCCACCAGCGCAGTGTCCCAGGCAGGTTCCTCTCCAGGCATCTGCATGGTATTGAGGGGGGATGTGGCGATAAAGTCCAGAATCAGATCTTTAATCCGGTCTCCTGAGATATGGGTGTCATTTTTCACTGAAAACTCCTGTTTCAAGAATCATTCGATTTCTAACAGCTTGCCGGTCAGGCAGATGATTCAAACATGTGCATCATTTTCTGCTGCATGGCCAGGGTGACGGCCTGGCGGTCATGGCCGGCCTTTAGCCGTTCCCCCAGCAGTTTTCCCGCATCTCTGGCCGCCTGCATCACCTCCGGCTGCCTTCTCACATCCGGGATCATGTCCTCGGTAATTTTGACTTCCGGGCCAAAGAGCATCATCGGGATGCCGACTTTGCAGGTTTCGCCGAAACCGCAGCTGAAACAGGACGCCGCTCCCTGGCCGGACACTTTTGCGACGGTTTCAATGAAATTGTAGAGCATGAATTTTTCAATGTCGTCTGCCGGGAAACGACCCGAGGTGCCGCCAACGCCCACAGCCACCGCCAGCTTTCCCCACAGCAGATTGCCTTCCTGATGGCGGAACTGAAACCAGCGTTCCAGCAAGGCATGTGTCAGGGCATTCAGCGTGGAATAGTAATTGGCCGCGCCGATGACGATGGCATCGGCTGCGACAATCTTGTCACGCAAAGGGGCCAGATCGTCTTCGACTTTGCAGATATTATCCTTGACGCATCCCAGGCAGGCGATGCAGCCGGATATTTTCATTCCGCGCAAAGAAATCAACTCATACTCGTATCCGGTATGGGTGAGGACGGTCTCCACCAGGTGATACACGCCGGAACGCTCATTTTTCCGAGGACTGCCGCTGATGCCTAGAATTTTCATATTTCTGCTCCTGAGTTGATGGGTGATAGGAAATCGCAATGATAAAGTTTTTGATAGCATCTGTCCGGGGTGCTGTCAAGGACGGTTGACTGCGGATTGTCATGCAGACGATGACCACGTCCATAAGGCTTTCTAAAGGCCGCTCACGCTTTTCTGGCCACAAGACTGGCAATTGCCCTTGGCTTCGGCCCGCGAGTATCGATCCGCTCATGGTAGAAGATGATGCATAAATCAAGGAAAGCGTGCAGGAGTTCATTGGGCTTTAAAAGATAATCCGGGTTGTGCGGCCCGTCGAACCGCTGCTGCTCCAGGGTGTAGGTTTCAAAAAACAGCAGGCCGCCCTTGCGCAGTCCTGCCTTGATTTTTGGTACCAGGGCCCGCTCAAGAAAATAGAAATTCAGCATCACATCAAATGAATTTTCTGCGATGGGATAGTCAAGCATGTCGGCTGCCACAGCCTTGAGGGTGACCCCTTGTCGCGCTGCATGCTCGGATATGCGTTTCACTGCTGAATGCGCACGGTCCACACACGTCACTTCGAAGCTTTTGGAGGCCAGGTAGATGCCGTTCTGGCCTTCACCGGCAGCAATGTCAAGCGCTGTGCCGCCTGTAAGCAACTGCTCATATTCCTTGAGCAGACTTGCAGGCTCCGGCATCTGACCCGGTGGTCTGGTCCTGTATTTTTCTTCCCACTGAAATTTTTTCATTTGTCACTCCGCATTGTAATTGGACCGGACGCTATCAAACATAAAAACCATACTCTGGGCAAGCAGGGCAGGGGAAACGCCTTGAACCAAAGCAAAAATGTTTCAAATTCATCAAAAAAAGCGTATTTTTATTGTCCAATTGGCGCTTTATCTATGCCGTTGATATAGGTGCCCGGCGCTATCCCCTTTTCACGGAACCAGCCGGAACGCATCTCGATTACAAATTGGGCGGATGAGGCAGCGCAATGACAGTCGTCCGTGTCGGGCTCCATGTCGACGATATTGATGATCCGCCCCTGTTCATCGATAAACGCGGCACTCAGGGGGATTTTGGTGTTATGCATCCACATGCAGTGGACTTTTGACTCTGGAAAGACAAAGAGCATGCCGTGATCAGCGGGAAGAAAATATCGGTTCATCAACCCCAGCTTGCGCAAGGCTGGTGCTGCAGCGACCTCCACTTCAATTCGATGCGGCCCTGCCTTCAGATGCAGCGTCGGAGGGCTTGTTTCTGAGATGGCCATGTTACCTGTCATTGTCAGTGAAAAAAGCATCCAGCATGACAACCGCATTAAAATGATTGTGTAAGACCGATTCATCAACTTTTATCCCTCGGGCAGGCTACGGCTTCTGATCCTGCGTTCTACATGCCCGGTGATACGGTTCCTTTCAAGTATCCGATCCGCCTGTCTTGCGGAAACTTCTCAATAGCGTACCGCAGCATGGTTCTTGGCATCTGCCTGTAATATGCACCGAGAAAGGCCTCTTCTCGGTGCATATCACGTTTGCCAACTTCCCGAAGCATCCAGCCGGAGGCTTTGTGAATCAGATCTTCCGGGTCGTTTAGCAGTATTTCGGCAATTCTGAGCGTCAGATCAAACCTGCCCCGCTTGATGAAATGAAATGTCGCAAGGATTGCAATCCGTCTCTCCCAGAGACTGCCGGAGCGCGCCAGTTGATACAGCGGCTCCTGGCTTTTGTCGCTTAAGTATGCGCCAACAATATGCTCCGCTGAAGTATCGACTAAATCCCAATTATTGATAAAACGGGTGTTGTCGAGGTACAGCATGTAAATATCACCCCTCCCTGTCTCGTCAGAAGCGGCGTATGTGCGTATCAGAATCAGCAGCGCAAGCAACCGGTCCTCATGATATGCACTGTGAAGCAGGTTCTTCGTTGTTTCAAGAGGGATGGTTTTGTGCGCCCTGGAGAGCTTTCGCAGCACGGGGACGCGAATACCCCTGAAGAGATCGCCTTCGCCGTATTGTCCGGGACCGGTTTTGAAGAACTTCTGAAGGAATAAGGCATCTTCGGGGTTCGAGAGACTGACCAGTTGGCGTTGTAATTCATCTATCATACTTCGATCCTTTGGCGCGCAAAAAAAGTGCTCATGTGTCAGCATCTGCCAACAGTCTTTCAACCTGCCTTTGGTGGTAATCGAAATGAGAAATGGCAAGGTCGAGTAGCTCCAGGGCAGGCATCGGTCCGGCAGCAGGATGGCTGAACATGACGGTGTCGCGGGTTTCCGGGCTTACAGTCTCCAGCAGATCCCTCAATAACCGCCTCTCCTTGTCCCATTGTTCAATCAGTTCCGGAAATGGGGTTTTCCCATCGGGTTCCAGGCTTTCATCCGGAACGCCCACGGGCACGTCCCTGTCCAAAATGTTCCGGACCACTTCGATAAGTTTACCCGGTTTGAGCTGACCCCGCACCGGATTGTCGCGAAGCTCGCGTTCCGACAGCCGCATTCCCCGCTCGCCCAATACGACATGTTCTATCACCTGGAGCAGGCTCCAGTGGTCTTGGCCCGGTTTTCTTGTAAGCTGGTCATCATTCAAGGACCCCAATGCGGCGATCAAAGACCGGCGCCGGTCCTCCAGTTGATCAAAACGGAATTGAAGCTCGGTAAGCATCGGATTTCTCCCTGGTTTGAATTCCAAACACCGGGACAGTAAGGCTTTACGGGTGTCGGGTCGGTTTTTGGTGTGGATAAATTCCGGATTCAATCTGAAAATATACACACCAAGGAATATGTCAATAAAAATGGAGTCGAGAAGATTTCTTTCCAGTCCATCCGAACTGACGATACTGGGTTATTCAAATAACAAGAACTACTTTGTGCGCCGTGCAAAGGCGCTGTTTTTCAGCGGGTGCAAATCTCGCCCGGCAACTTTCGCTCCGGCCGGTAGCAACTGGAGCAGTCGTGGAGGTAACCAAGCGGCCTGTATTACCATTGAAGTCGGGTAAGCCGATGGTGGGAAGGGGCCTCAGTTCAAGATTAACGCAACATGCGTTCCGGCTAAGTAGGCACTTATGCGACTATTTATTCAACTTGCCCGTTGTAAGAACAGCTGGTTATCAGGCAAACAACTCTGTTTTTGATTAAAAGTTGTAGGCACAAATTCAATAATATATTCTTTTACAGCTGATTAATTTGCCGAAGTGGCCCCGTGACCTCCCGTGGACGAAAGCATGATGTCTTGTCCGAGAGTCGGATGCGGGAAATCCGATAGTCCTGGTTCGATGAGCGGGATGACGAGCAACAACACTTATTCTTTATTCCCATGTACCAGTTGAATACCGGTACCCGCATTTGTGATTTGCGATAATGAAACTTGACAATTCAATGTGTCATGCTGAATATGAAACAATCGCATTTGATAACCAATATCGATAAATATTATTTTATTTATGATGCATCTGCTCTTTTAAAATTTGAACAAATTGAGATCCGCATGCTTTTCTTTTAACCAGTTTGAATAAATCGCCTGAAGCATTTCTCCGATTTCCTAATAACGATTGTTGGGTGCTTAATCCATTGGGGTCTCAGTTCATATTATTTCAGGAAAGGGGGCTGAAAATGTCAAACGCTCATGAGATTAGACAGACAAGTCGCTATACGATAGAAGTGCCCATATTTTGCTCTTATTCTAATATGTCAGTCGGCACCAGCGCCAGGACCATCAACTTCAGTCAAGATGGCAGGTATTTTGTTTCAGACATGGAATTTCAACCCGGCGCTACAGTGCTCATCCAGACTAAAAACGGCAGTCAACATCAGAAGAAAATTGAAAAAATCTGAAGGGCTGCGACAGACGACTGTAGCTAAAGTAATGTGGTGCAGGCAGTACACAGAAAATCCAACCTATTATCAAGTGTGGGTAAAGTATTATTAACCATGGCACTGAACATAACGCGGATTCCTTCATGTCATCTTTGCTGTCTTGCTTTCATACTGATGTCTTCTTCCAACGTCAGCAGATTCGGCATGAAGGAATCAAATCCTGTGGTTTCAAATGGTTTGATTACAAAAATTCGGCATGAGGTGGACTATAGATAAGCCCATTAAGCCAGGAGAAACTATTGAGGAAAAGGGGAGTGGATTCAAGTATAATCAGTTTATCGATTCACACAACTGGGTTCTAAACACCCAAATTGCCAACCTGAAGGCAACCTTCACTGTAAGTAGTATTCTTTATCAAGACGGCACCCGAAGAGACTTCGAATGAAGATAGGATTTAAATATTGAATACCGACCAACTATAAGACGGCTTATAATTTTTACATACCGTGATTCCAAGAAGGGCTGCAACCGAAACAGTCGTTGCTTTTCGCTATAGATCAAAATTCTTGCGAATTAAGCCCAGTTTAGCCCATCACAGCGATATCCTTTTGAGCTTTTAAACTTTACAAGGGTAACTTGGCAGGGGTCTAAATCGATATGCTGGAATAACGCATCTGGCATTCATGAATAACAAGTCGATCAATTCTCCATAATTGATCAGGCAGATAATGCATCCTGAAGAGCCTGGCCAACAGCAGAGATATATAACCAATGATAAATCCATCATCCATAATGCACAGAAATCAACCTTTTTGAGACGAATAAATGAGGAAAAAAGACAAAACCGGCATCCTTGATGAATATCAGAAACTGAAGGATGAAATCGTCTTCGACAAAGTGAATGATATATTCCGTTCCAAGCCCAAAACTTCATCGCAGCCCTTAACGATATCGGCTTTGAATACCATGGTGATAAAGTTGATGAGGCAGAGATGGAAGAAAGGATTGCCAAACCGGAAAACCAGAACCAAAAGGAATTGGTTGCATATTTTGAAGGTGAACAGGATGTAACGGAATTGATCATGGAAATGTTCCTTGCAGAAAGAAACTCAAAGCATCCCAATTTCCCACTGCTCAGAATATATTTCAGAAAAGCCAACCAGAACCTGAAGGCATTGCTCCTGTATTGCCTTGACCGTTATCCCACCAGAACTGATCTTTTAGCCGATCTGGTTTATTTTCATGAATTCGAAAATATATTGACCTTGCTCATCGAATATTTCATCCTGGCATGTGAAAAAGAGACGGACATGGAAAAATTTGCTGAGATAACTCAGGATTTTTATTATTCCACAAGTCCTGACGGTTATGAAGCCTTGCTTGCCCTTCAGGATATATTCGAACCGGGTACGAATAAAAGGAAGGTCGTTGATTATTTG
>CAWBKP010000021.1:0-183696 GCA_963789395.1 uncultured delta proteobacterium
TTCTTTGAAGAAATGTCCGTGCGATCTAAAATCGGCAGTCCGTATGCCGCTGTTTTCCCGGTGCCTGTCTGTGCGAGTCCGACGATATCTCTTGAATCGGTCAGAATCTGCGGGATAACTTTTTCCTGAATCGGCGTTGGTAAATCAAACCCCAATGCGGTAATGGCCTGTATAATATTGTCTGTCAGTCCCAGTTTGGTGAAATTCAAATGCAAATCCTCTGTCTATGTCTTTCATGTTGAAAAAATAAATGATGATATCGGGCGTAAAAAAATGGGTTGCCAAATATGAAGTCTCTTCTGGAATACGGGGGCAGGATCTTAAATCCGTCTTGCAGTTTTCAATAGTTTGAGTAGTTTAATCCAATTCAATGAAATTGGCAATACTTAATCCCGCCGATTTACATGTTCCTTGCAGGACAATAACGCTGGCCTATCCGCATAAACCATGTTAATCAGAAGTGCAATGAACGTATTGCATCGATAATAATCAGTCAGGTTTTACAGTCTGTATTGAAAATGAAATGAACGCTCCAGGCGGTTGGCCGCTCTGGATAAGCAAAAATTAAGGTAATGAAACCATTTTCCGAGTTTTCCATCCCTGAATCCGGGACAATTCGATATGTCCTGACGGACATTGATGACACGCTGACGCTGAACGGACGCCTGCCATCCGTTGTGTTTGTTGCCATGGAAAAATTACAGGCGGCGGGGATTGCGGTGATTCCGATCACCGGCCGGCCGGCCGGATGGTGCGACCATATTGCGCGGATGTGGCCTGTGGATGCTGTTGTGGGTGAAAACGGGGCGTTTTATTTTCACTATGACGGCGGCTCCCGCAGGATGACACGGCGTTACTGGAAGCGGCAGAAAGAACGCAGCCAAGACAGAAAGCGCCTTGATGCCGTTCAAAAAAAGATCCTTCAATCGGTTCCCGGCTCCCGGGTGGCTTCAGACCAGGCTTACCGGGAAGCGGATCTGGCCATTGATTTTTGTGAAGATGTCGCGCCGTTGATGTCCGCTGATATTGACCGCATTGTGGCCTGTTTTGCGGAAGCAGGGGCTCAGGCAAAAATCAGCTCCATTCATGTCAATGGCTGGTTCGGAGATTATGACAAACTGGCCATGACCCGGTTGCTCTTTGAAGAGGTTTTTGGGGAAAATATGGATGCCATCCGAAACCAGGTGATTTTTACTGGGGATTCCCCCAATGATGCGCCCATGTTCGGGTTTTTTCCCAATTCCGTCGGTGTTGCCAATGTGAAGAATTTTTCGGGGAAAATGCGCCATGATCCGGCATGGGTTACGGAAAGGGAAGGTGGATTCGGTTTTGCGGAGATGGTGGATCGACTGCTTGGCTCACTTCATTTATAGGCGGTCACAAACAGCAAAAATATGCATCTTAGATGCAACCCTATTGAACTGCGGATGTGAAGAATGAAGCCCAGCGCCGGTTTTTGAACTTTATTCAAAACCAGCAGAAATTGCTTGACAGATGAATGCTCATAAAATAATAGCTGGGTATAAAATTTTTGACTATGTGTTCATTCTTTCCTGGTTTGAAGAAACGGCGTTTGTCACGCTGCAGCTTTCCGGCAAGAAACTATTCTGATTCCATCGGGAAGTTGCATTCATGCGCCGAACGTGAAGAAGATTCGCAAGGAGCCTGAAAAATGGAAAATGATAAACTGCAAGGTTTGATTGATGCCCTGAAAAAGCAGGGCGTGGACAGCGGAGAGAAGGCTGGTCAGGAGATCGTCGACTCCGCTCGCAAACAGTCCGAGGAAATTCTGGCGCAGGCCAGGGCGGAAGCGCTCTCTATTGTCGCTCAGGCCAAGGAAGAGAGCGAGAAGCAGATGAAGCGTCTCCAGTCCGCCATGGAAATCGCCGCCTCTCAGTTTGTCAATAACCTCAAGTCCGTCATCGAAGCAAAACCTCCTGACAATCCCCGTGAAAAACGAGCTTGGTAAAAATCTGAGTGATCCGGATTTTATGAAAACCCTGATGACGCGCTTTGTTGAGAGCTATGCAGCGGGTTCTGCCAGCGATCAAATCGAGCTGCTGCTGCCCAAAGGGACGCAGGAACCGTTAATGGACTTTGCCATGGAACTGATGGGGCGTTATTACGGAAAGGGCAAGGACGGCGAACAACTGGTTCTGAACCTGGACGCTCAGGATGTAAAATTCGGCTTTCAAGTCAACAAGAAAGATGGCCATGTCCGGCTTGATTTCAGCGATGAGGCCTTTCTCTCCCTTTTCCGCGGTTTCCTGACGCCTAAATTCAGGGATTTTTTTAAAAGCATTCATACTGGGAATCCGGCCGAAAAATGAAATATTATTTCCTTGTTGCCTACCTGCCTGAAATCCTCTTTGATGACACCAAAATCAGGATCTCGCTGAGTGAGCTGCTGGAAGAGCGTTACCATATCCCGGAAACTGACTGGAAAGAAATCGAGCTGGTTCTTTTGGGCCGGGATATTCTCATTCTCGATATGCTCCTGTCTGGAAAAACAATTGCTGTCGAGCATTCGCTATTTGAAATTGATTTCTGGCGCGAGCAGATCAAGTTTCCCAAAGAAGGCCCGGAGTTTATTTTAAAATATCTGAAAAGCATCGACTTGCAGTCGTTCGGGCCCAGGCAGATCGACGAGCTCTATGCCGCGTATTTTGATCATGTCGTGGCAACATCCGGCAACAAATTTCTTCGCGAGTATTTTATTTTTCAAAAGAATCTCCGAAACATCCTGACGGCTATCCGAGCGCGTGAAAAATTTCTTGAACCAGCGGATCATCTTGTCGGCGAGGGGGAGTTGGTGGAGATTCTGGGAACTTCGAATGCGGAAGATTTCGGTCTGGGAGACAGATACCCCTGGCTTGAGGGTCTTATTCAGGCTGTGGGGCCGCATCAGCGCCAGGAGGCGACTGAGAAGATTTTATGGGATTATTTGGATGAAAATGCAGGACCTGATCCCTTTCACTTTAACTCCATCCTGGTCTATCTGCTGAAAACAGAATTTCTGCAAAAGCGGCTGGCCATGAGTGAGGAAAAGGGAATGGAAACGGTCCGGCGCTTGGGGGGATTGTAATATGTCCTTTATGGGAAAAGTAGTTGCAGCCTACGGAAACATGATGACCGCTTCTTTTGACGGAAGCGTCCGTCAGAACGAACTGGCGTATATTCACACGGCAGACGGCGGAAAACTCAAGAGCGAAGTCATTCGAATTCGCGGAGATCGGTGTAATGTTCAGGTGTTCGAACTCACCCACGGCATCAAGGTCGGGGATTCCGTGGAGTTTACGGGGGACCTGCTGGTAGTGGAGCTGGGTCCGGGGCTGCTTCAGCAAATCTATGACGGCTTGCAGAATCCCCTGCCCAAGCTGGCGGAGGCCGCCGGTCTGTTTTTAAAACGCGGCGTTTACATGGATCCGCTTGATCGAGCGGTTCAGTGGGAGTTTACCCCGGTGGCCAAAGTCGGAGACTGGGTGGAGGCCGGGGATGTTCTGGGGTGGGTTCCGGAAGGAAAATTTGAACACCGGATATTTGTTCCCTTTAATTTTATCGGCCGGGCAAAAATAACGAAACTGGCGGACAAGGGCAGTTATACCGTTGCCGATGTGATGGCAGAGGCTGGAAGATGAAGGCGGAAAAGCCCATAAGCTCGACCATGATTCAGCAGTGGCCGATCAAGATCCCCCTCAGCAACTATGAAGAGCGGCTCCTGCCGGTAGAACCCCTGGTCACGGGGTGCCGCATCATCGACTCGTTTTATCCGATTGCAAAAGGCGGAACCGCCTGTATTCCCGGGCCTTTCGGATCCGGAAAAACCGTGCTTCAGCAGCTTATTTCCCGGTACGCCAGCGCGGATATCATTATCGTGGCCGCCTGCGGGGAGCGGGCCGGAGAAGTGGTTGAAACCCTTCGGGAATTCCCACATTTGAAGATCCCTATACCGGCAAAACCCTTATCGAGCGCACCGTCATCATCTGCAACACTTCGTCAATGCCCGTGGCTGCCCGTGAAGCCTCCATCTATACGGCCATTACCATCGGCGAGTACTACCGGCAAATGGGCCTGCATGTGTTTGATTCTTGCAGACTCGACATCCCGGTGGGCTCAGGCCCTGCGGGAAATGAGCGGACGACTTGAAGAAATCCCCGGAGAAGAGGCGTTTCCGGCATATCTCCAGTCCCGGATCGCCGAATTTTATGAGCGTGCGGGATCGGTCCGCCTGAAAGACGGAAAAATCGGTGCGGTGTCGGTCATCGGTACTGTTTCCCCTGCAGGCGGAAATTTTGAAGAGCCCGTGACGCAGGGGACGCTTGCCGTGGTCGGCGCTTTTCTCGGGCTGAGCTGGGCCAGATCCAATGCGCGACGATTTCCGGCCATTGACCCGCTCATGTCCTGGTCAAAGTATCTGGATCAGATGAAGGAAGAACTGGACCAGATCGATCCTGCCTGGGTGGAAACTGATCGGCGGTCCCAGAAACTGGTGTTTAGCGGCGATGAGGTGAAGAAACGAATGGACGTGGTCGGTGAAGAAGGAACGTCCCTGTCGGATTTCATCAGCTATTTGAAGGCCGAATTCATGGATGCGGTATATCTTCAGCAGAACGCATTTGATGAGGTGGACGCATACAACACCATCGAGCGTCAGGTGTATACGTTTAAAAAAGTGTTTGCCAGATGATGAATAATGACATCGTGGCCAAGGATAAGGATGATGCGCGGAACATCTTTTTCCGTCTGACGTCGCTGTTCAGAAACTGGAATTCCTCGGCATGGCAAAGCGAGGAGTGGAAAGATACGAGTCGCAAATCACTGAGTTCGTAGGGTGCTGAACAATGAGACAGATCATTACGAAAATTGACGAAATAACAGGAAACATCGCCACACTCAAGGCCACGGGGATCGGTCTCGGGGAGCTTGCCGTGGTCGAATCTCCGGGAAAGACCACGCTGGGTCAGGTCATTTCGCTCAACCAGGACAATGTAACGGTCCAGGTTTTCGGCGGCACAAAAGGCATTTCCACCAGCGACCGGGTCCGGTTTTTAGGGCATCCCATGATGGTCAAGTACGGAAATTCTCTGCTGGGCCGGATATTTAATGGTTCCGGCGTGCCGATTGATGGCGGGCCGGAACCGCAGGAAGAGGAAATCGCCATCGGAGGGCCTTCCTTCAATCCCGCCAACCGGATTATCCCCAATCAGATGATCCGCACCAATATCCCCATGATCGATCTTTTCAATTCGCTGGTGGTCAGCCAGAAGCTGCCCATTTTCTCGATTCCCGGAGAGCCCTACAATCAGCTCCTGGCGCGCGTGGGCATGCAGGCCGAGGCGGATATCATCATTCTGGGCGGCATGGGGCTTAAATTCGACGATTTCACCTTTTTCAAGCGCACTTTTGAAGAAAGCGGCGTCATGAACCGGGTCATCATGTTCATTCATCTGGCATCCGATCCGGTTGTGGAATGTCTGCTCGTTCCGGATATGTCGCTGGCCGTTGCGGAGCGCTTTGCGGAAGCCGGCAAGCGGGTCCTGGTGCTCCTGACGGATATGACCAATTTTGCGGACTCCCTGAAGGAAATCTCCATTTCCATGGAGCAGATTCCCTCCAACCGCGGGTATCCGGGCGATCTGTATTCCCAGCTGGCGTACCGCTATGAAAAAGCCGTGGATATTGAAGGCTCGGGTTCCATCACGATTCTGGCGGTGACCACCATGCCGGGCGATGACGTCACCCACCCGATTCCGGATAACACCGGGTATATCACCGAAGGCCAGTTCTATCTCCGTCATGGCGTCATTGACCCGTTCGGCTCCCTGTCCCGGTTAAAACAAAATGTCGTGTCCAAAGTCACGCGCAGGGATCACAATGATATCATGAACGCGATGATCCGGCTGTACTCGGATTGCCGGGAGTCCCGAAACAAGATCGCCATGGGGTTCAAAGTCTCGAAATGGGATGAGACACTTCTGTCATATGGCCAGGAATTCGAGCGGGAGATGATGGATCTGAATGTCAATATGCCGATTGAGCAGGCCCTGGACAGGTGCTGGGAGATACTGTCGCGGAATTTTGAGCCGGTTCAGACCGGTCTCAAGGAAGAATTGATCAAAGAATACTGGCCCAAGAGCCAGGTGGCAAGACAGGCGGCCTAAGCTATGCCGGAAAAACCCAAGTTCAACAAGACAGCACTTAAAGGGCAGCGGGATGCGCTGACGAAATACCAGAAGTTTCTGCCCATTCTGCTGTTAAAGAAAATGCAGCTTCAGATGGTGATTCGTCAGATGGAGCCGGTTCTGGAAGGCAAACGTCTTGAACTGGATCAGACCATGTCGGGGATTCAACCCTGGGGCAGGCTTCTTTCCGAGCCGGCCGTCGAAATTGAAGACTATCTTCAAATTGAAGCCATACGCACCCGAAAAGACAATATCGCAGGGGTGGAGGTGCCCGAGTTCGTGGGCGTGGTGTACAAGGAGGTTCCTCTACTCCCTGTTCGCCACCCCTGTCTGGCTGGATAAAGCATTAAAAGATTTAAAGAAGTTGGTGACAATTCGGGAGGATCTGCGGACATTGCTGGAAAAGGAGTCTCTTCTCAGGCAGGAGTTGCGCACCACAACGCAGCGCGTGAATCTTTTTGAGAAAAAACTCATTCCGGAACTCAAAGAGAATATTCGAAAGATCAAGATTTTCCTGGGAGATGAAGAGACGGCAGCAGTGGGCCGGGCCAAGCAGGCCAAGGCCAAACTGGTGGGATAAGAGGTGGCGGCAGCATGATCGTTAAAATGAAAAAAATCACTTTTGTGGGGCTGAATGCGGAAAAAGACCGGTTCATTCATCGTCTTCAGGAGGTGGGGGTGACGCACATCACCCTTCCAAAAGAGAGCGCTGAGCCGACCGAACTGATTCGGGAACTCCAGAAAGTGAGCGAAGTCCGAAAATTCCTTGCCCGTATCGGGACGGCATCTCAGTCTTCAGACCTTTCATCCGACTATACTGAAATCTGTACACAACGTGAGGAACTGAGTCAAAAGGAGTCTCGCCTGCAAGGCGAGATCAGCGCCCTGTTAAAAGAGCGGATGGCGCTGACGCCATGGGGAGAGTTTGATCCCGGAGATATTGCGCTGCTTCGCGAGAAAGGGCTTGATATCCGGTTTTACCGGATGTCCCGCGAGATATTTGAGGCAATGCCCCTTGAGAAGGTTTATTGCCATGTAACGCGGGAAACCAAAGGCGAGGTGCTCTTGATCGCCTTATCCGCTGAGCGGATTTCGCTGGGGTTGCCGGAAGAAAAATTACCTGCCAAAAGCCTTTCCCAGGTCGAAGGCGAAATTCTGGCCAGAAAGGATGAACTGGCCCGGATTCAAACCGAATACGCGGCGCTGGCAGGAAAACTTCAATTCCTGATGGGAGCTGAGACCCGGCTGAAGGATGACTGTGAATATCAGAAAGTGCTTATCAATACGAATACGTTTCTGGAGGATCGCCTTTTTCTGCTGAACTGCTGGTCGCCGCTTCCTGAAGAAGAGCTGATTCAACTCCATCGGCCCCGGATTTACCTTCAGCCATTTCAGCGAGGAACCGGAGGACGGGGATCGCGTGCCAATTCTTTTGTCGAATAAAACTACCTGCGACTCCGGAGAAGATCTGGTAAAGATTTACTCGCTTCCCAATTATACGGAATTTGATCCCAGCGGGGTGGTCCTGTATACGTTTGCGATTTTCTATGGCATGATTATCGGAGATGCAGGTTATGGCCTGTTTTTTCTGCTGTTAAGCCTCTTTCTGCACTGGAAGGTTAAAAGCGTCGATCCGCTCTGGATCCGTTTCCGCCGTTTGTCTTACATGCTGGCCGGATCCGTCATTTTTTTCGGAATAATCTCGGCCTCGTATTTCGGGGTCAACCTGGCTGATGACAATCCGCTAAACAAGGTGATGTTCCTTAATTTCAACACCAAGGAAGGCCAGAACCACGCCATGCTCTTTTCCGTGATCATCGGCATGATTCACCTTTCTTTTGCGCATGCCATAAAATTTTACCGGACCCGGGATTTTACATCCCTGGGCTGGATTGTCGTTATCTGGTCCGGCTATGCGCTTTTGGATGCAAGAATGGTGAAAGGGGTTGAAGCGCCGATTGCAACCTATGTCCTGATCCTGGGGTTGGGTCTGGTCATTTTGTTCACTTCCAGCAATAAAAATTTTATTATCCGAATTCTTGCCGGTCTGAACGGGGCTCTGGGCATTGTTCAGCTTTTTGCGGATGTGCTGTCCTATATCCGGCTTTTTGCGCTGGGTTTGGCAACCATGTACATGTGCCAGACCTTCAATATGCTGTCTGTCATGGCTTATAAAAGCTTGCCGTATGTGGGGATTATACATGGCCGTTGCTGATTCTGGTTTGCGGACATGCGATCAATCTGGTTTTGGGAATTATGGGAGGCGTTGTTCACGGCCTCCGGTTGAATTTTCTGGAATGGTATCGTTGGTGTATAGAGGGAGATGGTCTGCCCTTCAAGCCCTTTAGAAAAATTGCAAAGCAGGCTTTATAACAGAGGAGGAGAGGAAATGGATATTGGAACAATGCTTGGATATGCAGGATGCGCTTGTGCCATAGGACTTCCGGCCATTGGCAGCGCAATTGGCGTGGGCGCTGCCGGCGCGGTTTCTCATGGCGCCATGGCCAAGGTTGACGAAGGTCACGGACAGTTTATCGGCGTATCGGCCGCGCCATCCAGCCAGACCATCTATGGACTGATTTTGATGTTCGTGCTGCTTCCGAAAATTAAGGAGTCCGGACTGGGGGTGTTCAGTGTGGGGGTTTTTTGCGGGCTGGCCATCATGTTTTCAGCCATATTCCAGGGAAAAGTCGCCGTGACGACCATTTTAGGCGCGTCTAAAAAGCCGGAGATTTTTGGTAAGTGCTTTGCAGCGGTCGGTATTGTTGAAAGCTTTGCAATTTTTGCCCTGGTTGCCGGCATTGTCATGGCTGGATCATTATAACAATTGTTTTATCAGGGATATTATACGATATTTTGATAAAGGCATTACACCTGCGAAAGTGGTTAAGGATTATCGAAAGGAACTTCCGATGGCTGTAGTTACATTTGCCAGGCAATACGGTTCGGGTGCAAGCGTGATCAGCAGCAGAGTGGCGAAACGTCTCGGGTATCAGTTGATTGATAAAACCATGCTGGACATGCTGGCCCAAAAGGCCAATGTTTCAGTTCAGCGCGTGGCCGATATTGAGAAAACAACCGGAGATAAGTTCCTTTCCTTAATCGCGGAAGTGATTGCGACCAGTCCCCTGACGCGAAATATCCCGGGCATCAGCACGGATTTTGATGAGAGAAAATATCTGATGTTCCTGAAAAAGGCCATCACGGAAGTGGCCTCTTCCGGAAACGTGGTCATCATCGGCCGCGGCAGTCAGCTGATATTGAAAGACCATCCGCGAACCGTTCGCGTCTATATTGTCGGGGAAGAAGAAGACCGAATTCAAAATCTGATGAACCTGCATCAAGTGGACCGCGAAAAGGCCCAGCATGTGGCGGACCGGGAAGAAAAAAAGAGGCTGGCTTTTCTTGAAAAATTTGGAGCAGGCTCTTCTGAAAATCCATTGATCTACCATCTGACGATCAACACGAGTGTTGTGGATTATGAAATGGCCGTTGATTTCATCTGTAGTCTTGTAGAGAGAATCGAAAAATAATACAAAAACAGTCTTGAACTCACCCGTTCATAAAATTTATCGTAAGTAAAAGTGATCCACAGAGAACGCAAAGTTAGTTGGCGGAGAAAACGAATCTTTTTTCACAACCCTTATCTTTGCGCTCTCTGTTGAAAAACTTGGCTTTGCCCCGGTGAAATCTTTCCGTCTGTTTCACGTTCTAGCCAGCGCAAATTCCGTCTGAACCTCTCCTTTTAGAATATGTCGCCGAAACACCTGACGCATTTTATTTGAATCCATCAGCTGATAGATCACGGGTTTATCCCCCTGGATTTCGATGGTCACATTGGGTTCGGTGGTGCACATCCCGATGCAGCTGGAGGCGGTTACCTGAATGTCCTGCCTGTCTGTCTGAGCAATTTCCGCCATCAGAGCAGTCATCACTTCTCTGGCGCCGGCGGATATCCCGCAAGTACTCATGTGAACTGTGACCTTGGCTTTGAATTGCCCGCTTCGCAGGGATGTCTCCTTCTGCGTCTTTTCTTTGAGATTCTTTAAATCCTGAACAGTCAGTTTCGCCATGGGAGCGTCCTTTCAACAGGTAGAGTCCGGTTCAAGGTTGTTAAGTGGTTTCGAATAATCGCCCCAAGTTCCGCCAGAACGGCCGGATCAGCCAGATTCATTTCACTGCGGAGCAATCGGGTATTCAGCGTGAAATGGTTTCTGTTTACTACATGATGGTAGATAAAATCAACCTTTCTATCCCATGTCATCAATGTCGTCAGGGTGGAAGCCATATCTCCCAGAGGCGGGCGGTCAATGTGATTGAGCATAAAGACTGCCGTGACCGAGGTTCCGTTTTCAGGGGTCGAAATCAGTTTCATCCATCCACTGCAAAGCTGTGCCATGTGTTCCAGAAGCGAAAGCCCCAGGCCGATTTTACGGGTGGAGCGCGTGGAAAAAAAAGGATTGGTTGCCTGCGGCAGGATATGCTGCGGGATTCCCCTGCCGTTATCCCGAATCTTTATTTTAAGAAAGTTGGCAGCTGTGTTTTCATGTATGAGCATCCTGACGACGCTGGCGTTTGCGGCAATGCTGTTTTCAACGATGTCCAGGATATGCAGGGAGAGTTCTCGCAATTAAAAGACCTTTCGATTGCCCTTGCCACGCAAAGCCTGTTTGATTTCAGTGACGGATGGCGATTTCAATAAAAATGTGGAATACACCGCGCCAATGTCGCCGATAAAATGGGCATCCGATGAGGTGATACAGGGAAAATCAGTTATGCCGGGAAGTTTGGCGCCTGGCTTCTGAAGGGGTTGTATGTCTGGATACTTCAACGCCGTCCAGCAGCACATCGGCAGGAATAAATCCCAGTTGGCTCAAAATGCTGTAATATGGTCTGTCCACATGCGCAGCAATGCAAATTCCCCCCAACTGATGAATCCGTGCTGCAATCTCAGCTATCCCTAAGCGTGTGGCGCCGATGAGGCGGCGGGGATTTTCTCCCAGGGCATCGTTGTTCTCGTTGGCAATCACCTGAAACCCGAAAACTTCCGGGCGGTTTTCACCTTCAAGATTATTGTAAACCAGCATCTGCAGAGAAAATACCTGATCCAGTTTATCAAAAATACCCAGTAAATGCACTTCTTCTTTGGAGCAGATTTCCATTCCCGGCAGTACGCAGATGCCGGACTTCATGCCTTCCCGCATCGTTGCCGCAACGTTTTCCGCCGTATTGTGGTCGCAGATAGCTATCATATCAAGCCCCAGACGAGATGCCTGTTTGATGATGCCGGACGGCGTCATTTCCCAGTCCCCGCAGGGAGAAAGGCAGGTATGAATATGCAGATCGGCTTTATAATATTTCACTTCATAAAAGCCCTGCCTGATATAATTTTCCGGCAAGTTCAAAAGAAAATCCCGGCCAGAGCAGCAAAGGGATCCCTTCCTGGTCCGCCCGCTGAATCGTGTCAGCATCAGGATGATAGCCGCCTGTTACAACAATGCCGGCCATTTCCTTGAGAACGGCAACCGCAACGATATTCTGATGCCCCTGTATGGTCAGCCAGATACACCCGGAAGGCGCCTTGCCCATCACATCACTGAGCAGATCGCCGCAATATCCCGACTGGATGTCCGTATTCAGATTCTGCCGGCCTGCAATCAGTGTCAAACCGAAATGAAGAACAAGATCGTTAATTTTCATTACGCTTTTTTCGCTTCCCCTGTATTTTTTTCAACTGAATAACGGCGCAGTCATTTCGGGAAACCCTGCCTCTGACAACGTCTTCAGCAAATGTTTTACAATCCGGCGCGCCGCACAAAGAACAATCCCTGTGTTCGGTCATCCGTAAAATGGATTCGATTTTCTGAAGATCGGCAATGGAAAGCGGCGATTTGCTGACACCAAACAATTTTTTAAGTCTTTCAGGTCTTAGATCCCTATCAAAATCCGTTTGCTCATATTGCTTCAATAAGGGTGAGAGCTCCGTGGAACGGGTAATTCCGGATGACAGGAGGCTTTTTTGAACGTTGTGTTTGGCCATGTATTTGTCGATTGCGGTCAAGGGGCCGCCGATGCATCCTTCCTGGCAGGCTCTCAGTTCGATGTATTCCAGGTGATTTAAAAGCCCCAGCTCAATTTTTTGCAGATACGCCAGGGTCTCCTTGAGTCCGGATACGGCCATGGATTTTTCGATGTCCATATAGGCGATTTCGCCGCCGGACATGGTCCAGATCAAGCTGTCCTTGGATCCGCAATTACCAAACGAGGTGCGGTTTAGACGATCTAAATCAATATCTTGAACCTGTTCGATTGCATTTAGAAGCTGAACATAAATCTCATTGATACCGATGGCTTTTTCTTTGTAGGGAAGCGGAGTTTTTCGTGTGATCTGGGCGGACAATGTCTTGGTGGGGCAGGGAAGGATATAGTAAAACGTAACTTTATCTGAAATATTCTCATGTTCCTTGCAAATGTATTTGTAGACTTCCCTGGCCATCAGCGTTACCGGACGAAGCAGCGGCAGAATGTTTGGGAGCAGATCCGGAAAATGAAATGCAATCAGGCGAATGACAACCGGGCATACCGAGGAAATCAACGGCCCGGGGTTCTGGTGCGTCTTTCTGTTTGTTTCAATGAAAGCCTCTGCCGCTTTTTGATAAAGACCGATAAACCCGGTCATGTCCACGACATGTTTAAACCCCATGTCCAGAAGCCCCTGATGGGTCTTCTCCGGAGGAACTCCGGGAAACTGGGAATACAGGGTCGGTGTCACCAGCGCTACCGGCATCTGCTCATTTTTGATATCCTGATGTTCCGAAGTTGCCGCAACCACGGCGCCGGTCGGGCAGACGCGAATGCATTCGCCGCACCCGATACACCGATCCACCAGAAAGATGGACCTGCCTTCCTTGATGCGGATGGCTCCGGTAGGGCAGGATTTGACGCACAAGGCGCAGCCGTTGCAGCGCTCTTCCTGAAAATGCACATACGTGAGAACTGACTCGGAACAAATCACCGTGAATTATCCTTGAAGTTCAGTGGAAAACGTCATGACAATCGATGTTCCTTTTCCCTTTCGGGAAGTGATATGGAACTGGCCGGCATTTTTTTTCATATTGGGAAGGCCGATCCCGGCACCAAAACCCAGTTTTCGGTGTGCCTCCGTTGCTGTGGAATAGCCTTCGGTCATGGCAAGTTCAATATCCTGAATTCCGGGTCCGCAATCCGTGATGGTCAATCGAATCAGATGCGGTGAAATCGCGATATACAACTGGCCGCTCTTGCCGTGCATCACCACATTCATCTCGCCTTCATAACAGCAGATGGCAATGCGTCGAATCAGCCCGGAATCAAGGTTCAGGGTTTTCAGAAGGGTTTTGATCTGGATAGTGGCTTCACCGGCTCGAATAAAATCGTTTTCCAGGATTGGATAGCGTTTTTTCAGCGTTTTCATGTTCACCAGATTCAAAGCGAGCCGTCAAGCCCTCTCATCCCTCTGCCATGAAGTTTCCCACAGGCAACAAACAGGGGAAGATCGGTTGATAACAGCGGAAGCCCTTCGTTTCGGGCCATTTCAATGATATCCATATTCGGCATTTTCCCCCGTACAAAAACAACTGCGGCAATCTCTGCGATCAATGCCGTGCGAATCGTTTGAACGTTTGTCAATCCGGTCAGCAGCAGACTGTTTTTAGAAAGACTGTACAGGACTTCACTCATCAAATCACTGGCGCCGCAATTTAAAATATCCCGATGAAGGTGCTCGCTTCCGGTTAAAACCGAAGCGTTTAATATTTCAACAATTTCATAATAGTTTCATGAAGTGTTATAGGCTGTTGACCAGAGATTTGAATAAGGCGTTGCAATATCGGGTGAAGTGCTTTGCGCAACATCAAGGATTTCTTCAAGTGTTGCCGGCACCGGATTTTCAGGGTCATGAACATTGGTTAAGATGGAAAGACCGATGACTTTCATTCCTGCCTGCACTGCGGCGATGACTTCCATGATGGTGGAAAACCCGACTGCGGACGCGCCGATGGTTTGTAAAAAGCGGATCTCAGCCGGGGTTTCAAGGGAAGGGCCTAAAAGGCCGGCATAAACGCCGGTTTGAAGGGGAATATTTAATTGATTTCCAAGGGTTAAAGCAAGTTTGGCAAGATCCGGATCATAGGCATGGGCCATGTCGGGGAAGCGGTTTCCCCAGTCCGGTTCGTGGGGGCCGACCAGCGGATTCTGTCCGGTCAGATTGATGTGATCCTGAATGACCATGATATCACCGGGTGAAAACCGCGAACGCAACCCGCCCGCGGCATTGGAAACGATAAACCATTTTACGCCGAGTTCCTGCATCACCCGAATCGGAAAAATAACCTCCTGGGGCGAGTATCCTTCATAAAGATGAAATCTGCCTTTGAATACGGCAACTTTTCGGCCGTTAAGATCGCCGATTAATAGCTGTCCCGGATGCCCTTCCACGGTTGAAACCGGAAAATGCGGAATATCCCGATATGCAAATTGGGCGTGAATCATAACGCCGTCCGCACTGGCGCTGAGTCCCGTACCGGTTAAGATGGCTATTTCGGGAAACGGGGAAATACGCGAGCGAATATGGCCTGCAGCAGCGCTTGCTTTTGCCTTGAGAGCGTTCATGAAAGCTCCTTGTCCGGAATTGACTTAGATGGTGAACTATATCTCAGGAAACACCTTACAGTCAAGAAATGGTGGACGATTATATTGACTTTTTATTTCAATTATGAAATCTATCACCGGTGATAAATTAAATTGTTCAGTCAGGTGTTCATGGGTTTTTTGATGGTCTGTTTATGTCTGCCATTGACCTGTTGTGGTTATTATCCTGCTTGATTTTGGAGAACTGAATATGCTTTCTGGAAACAAACCTGAACATCCGGATATTTCAGAAGAAATGTGGAATCAAATAGATGCCGTCATCAGTGAAAACCGTTCCAAGCCCGGGTCCATCATTACGGTGCTTCGCGAGTGCCAGAATATTGCGGGGTATCTTCCAAAAGAGCTGATGCGACTTTATCAGCAGGGAAATGAACATTCCGGGAAGTACCGTGTTCGGGGTAGCGACGTTTTACTCGCTCTTTTTATTGAAACCCAAAGGCCGGCATACCATAAAGATTTGCCTGGGCACTGCCTGTTATGTCAAGGGGATTCAGGAGGTTCTCAACCGGATCAGCAATTCTTTCAAACTGGAAGCCGGGGGAACGACACCGGATCGCAGGTTTTCTCTGGAATTGATTCGATGCCTGGGTGCCTGCGGTCTTGCACCGGTCATGGTCGTCGGACAGGACGTCCATGGGGATGTCAGTGCCGATAAAGTCATCGATGTTCTGGAGCAGTACACCTGACGCCGGTTGTGATTGAATCGCCCGGATATATCAAGATAGTGCGCGGAGATGATGCATGAATATGAAAAGAACCGAATTGATGTTGTGCGGCGGAACCGGGTGCCATTCCACGGGAAGCAAGGTTTTTAAGGATGCGCTTGTTCAGGAGCTGGATCGCAGGAAGCTTTCCGATGAGGTGCAGGTGATTGAAACCGGCTGTAACGGCTTTTGTGCGGTAGGTCCGGTGATGCTGGTGCAGCCAGATGGGATTTTTTATCAGAAACTGAGAGCCAAAGATGTTCCGGAGCTGGTTGAAGAGCATTTTTTAAAGGGACGTCCGGTCAAACGGCTGTTCTATGTCGAGCCTGCCTCAAAAGAAACCATTCCCATCATGATGGACATTCCCTTTTTCGCCAATCAACTGCTGTGGGTGATGCGAAACCGGGGGGCGATTGATGCTGAAAAAATTGATGAGTATATTGCTGCCGACGGGTATGCGGCAGCTGCAAAAGCATTGACCCGGATGAGTCCTCAACAAATCATCGAAGAGGTGAAGCTTTCCGGTCTCCGGGGAAGAGGCGGAGCAGGGTTTCCCACGGGAGTGAAGTGGGAATTTGCCGGCAAGGTCCAGGGGGAGGTTAAATATGTTCTTTGCAATGCGGATGAAGGGGATCCGGGTGCATTCATGGACCGGAGCATATTGGAGGCCGACCCCCATGCGGTCCTGGAAGGCATGCTGATAGCCGCAAAAGCAATCGGCGCCCGAAAAGGCTATATATATGCCAGAACAGAATACCCCCTGGCCATTTCCCGGCTGGAAATCGCCATTCGCCAGGCAACCGAATACGGGCTGCTTGGGAAAAACATTCTGGATTCGGGGTTTGATTTTGACGTAGAGGTGTACCAGGGTGCGGGTGCTTTTGTCTGCGGGGAAGAAACCGCTCTGATGCGATCCATCGAGGGAAAGCGCGGCATGCCCAGACCCAGGCCGCCTTTTCCCGCGTTTCAAGGGCTGTGGGAAAAACCAACGGTGTTGAACAATGTCGAAACCCTGGCCAATATTCCACAGATAGTTTTAAAGGGAGGGGCCTGGTATGCCGGCGTCGGGACGGCAACCAGCAAGGGAACAAAAGTGTTTGCGCTGTCCGGCGCGGTCAACAATATCGGCCTGGTTGAAGTGCCGATGGGAACAACCTTGCGAACCATTATTTTTGATATTGGCGGCGGGATTCCCAACAAACGCCAATTTAAAGCGGTGCAATTGGGCGGACCCTCCGGCGGATGCGTTCCTGAACAGTATCTGGATACGCCGGTTGATTACGAAGCCATTGCTAAAGTCGGTGCAATCATGGGTTCGGGCGGCGCCATTGTCATGGACGACCGGACGTGCATGGTGGATATGGCCCGTTTTTTTATGGATTTCATTCAGGATGAGTCCTGCGGAAAGTGCACGTCCTGTCGTGAAGGAACACGAAGGCTTCTGGATATCCTCAAGAAAATGTGCGACGGCAGGGGGGAACTCAGCGATATTGATGAGCTGGAAAAAATGTCTGCCGTCATCAAGGCGACGTCTCTGTGCGGTCTGGGGCAGACGGCTCCCAACCCGGTTCTCTCGACGCTGCGCTATTTCAAGGACGAATATATCGCCCATATCGTTGAAAAAAAATGCCCGGCAAAACGCTGTGTGGCCCTTCTTAAATTCACGGTGGATCCGGATGCCTGCACCAAATGCGGGTTGTGTTCCAGAGCCTGTCCGGTTGAGGCGATCGCCTGGAAAAAGAAAGAAGTCGCCTTCATTGATACGGACAAATGTATCAAATGCATGACGTGTTTTGAAAAATGTAAATTCAACGCCATATTCTAACCTGATGATGAACTGGTGTTTCTCATGAAATTATCCGAGATCAAAGTTACGTTGGACGCAGAAGTCTTATCCGGCCATGATCAGATGGACATGAATATCGTAGGGGGCGGCGGAGCCGACCTGATGGAGGATGTCTTGTCGGCTGTGGCCAAAGGCGCGATCCTTTTGACGGGATTGACCACGGAACAGGTGCTGCGGACAGCCACGATCGCCGGAGTGTCGGCGATCGTGATTGTTCGTGGGAAAAAACCCGACGCCAAGATGATCGAAGCAGCAGTCTTATCCGGCATTCCGATTCTGCGAACGCGATATTCGTTGTTTGTTGCCTGCGGTCGACTGTACATGGATGGACTGAGAGGCCTGGACGGATCCTGGTGATTGATTATCGACTGAAAGGTGTTGATGGTTTTCGTGTTGCTGAGTTTATCTCTTTCTTTTCATTTACACACAAACTGGAGCGATGAAAATGATTGAAGCGGTCTTCATGATGGGCGGTTTGGGGCTTGTGGTTGGAGCGGGACTGGCAGTGGCATCCAAGGTGTTTTATGTGTATGTGGATCCCCTGATCGAGTCAATCGAAGGAACCCTTCCGGGCGCCAACTGCGGGGGATGCGGTTTTGCAGGATGCAGCGCCAATGCAGTGGCCATTGCCACCGGAAAATCCGCTCCCACATCGTGCGTGGCTGCCGGTCCGGAAGTTGCCGAGGCCATTGCCGTTCTTTTAGGGGTCTCCGTTGAAGCCAGAGAGCCCGATATCTCCCGGCTGGGCTGTACTTACAGTGTTCGGGAAGCGGACGTCAAATACATCTACGACGGGCTTTCCGATTGCCGGGCCGCCGCGCTGCTGGGCGGCGGCATGAAGGTGTGTACCATCGGGTGTCTGGGGCTCGGAAGCTGTGTCAAAGCCTGTCTGTTCAATGCACTGGAAATCGGGCCAAGCGGTCTTCCCGTTGTCAATGAGAAGAATTGCACGGGCTGCGGGGCCTGTGAAAAAGTCTGTCCCAAGCATATCATCACGCTGTCTTCGGTGACGCGCCGGATCCTTCGTGAATATACTACCGAAGACTGCACGACTCCCTGTCAGCGTGCGTGTCCGGCCGGCATCAATATCAGCGAATACATTCGACTGATCTCCATCGGCGATTTTCACCGCAGCGTACAGATCATCAAGGAACGCAATCCGTTTCCGGCCGTTATCGGCAGGATCTGCCCCCGGCCCTGTGAGACCGAGTGCAGGCGCCAATATGTAGATGAGCCGGTTGCCATCAACTATCTCAAGCGGTTTGCCGCGGACTATGAAAAATCCGTAGATAAGCGCATTCAGCCGTATAAGGCACCGGCATCCGGCAAAAAAATCGCCGTCATCGGCGGCGGTATGGAAGGGCTTTCCACTGCGTTTTTCTCGGCCCGTCTCGGGCATGATGTAACGGTTTTCGAGGCTTCCCCGCAGCTTGGCGGACTTCTTCGAACAGCCATTGCCAGAAACCGCCTGCCACTGGATATCCTTGACTGGGATATCCAGGGAATTCTGGACATGGGCGTTCGGGCGGAGACATCCAAAACACTGGGCGTTGATTTTACGCTGGCATCCCTTTTTGCCGAAGGATATGAAGCGGTTTTTGTGGCAACCGGCGGATGGGACAGCCGGCTGTCGCGCGGCGCCGGACAGGCGATTGAACATCCGTTTCCGGGCCTGTATCTGCTGATTGACTATATCAGACACCTGGATCAGGACGGCGGCAGGGCCGCGGATTCTCCGGTCGTGATTGCGGGCGGCGGAAAAATGGCGCTCGATATCGCCCTGCGCGCCAAGGTCAAGGGGGCTGCAACGGTTGTGCTTTTACTAAGAGAGGCAAAACAGAGCGCGTCTTTTGATCCGGATGATCTGGAAAAATTGGAAGCTGCCGGCATCACCGTGATGTATCGTGCTGCCATCACCCGGATCACGGGCAAAGAAGACCGCCTGGAGGCGCTGGAAACCACGGATCTGGATACCGGGGAGAAAATGCAGTTGCCTGCCGGAACCCTGGTGATTCCATCGGGCCGAATTCCGGAGATGATTGTTGTCCGGGCAAAATCGGATCCGCCGGAATCTGCGGAATCTGCGGAATCTGCGGAATCTGCGGATACAGCCGGTGCGTGGGAAGCTTTCGAACCCTATAAAAAACCGGATTTTCATAATGAAATCGGCTGGATTTCAGAAAATGACGTACTCTCTGATTTTTCCGGCGCCATCAAGGCCATTGCCGCTGGACGAAGATCGGCCGCATCCATTCACCAGAGTCTGTACGGTATCCCCTTGACGTTTTCAAAGGATGTGGTGACGCCGGAAACCCTGGTGCAGAATGTGGACCATGTTGAAAATGTGGATGCCATGCCGCGACGGATCATGCCGTTGTGCCCGTCTCCGCCGGCGTGCAATGAGATTGAAAAGGGATTTACACAGGAAATGGCGCTTTCAGAGGCTTCCCGATGTCTTCAGTGCGGTCTGATCTGTTACAAGCGCACAACCGGCATTCTGGAAAGTCCCGAGAAAAGGCTTTCCAATTAAACGGAGGCTATCCGTTTTCATCTGAAAATCAGCGGGTTATGAAAGCCGGAATGTTCGGAGCAATGAAACATTCCGGCTTTGGTTTATGTGAATTTATTTTCAAAATTCATGAAGTGACTGAACGGATTTTCCGCTCAGTCACTTCATGATCGGTTGCGGGCAATCCCGATTCATATTCCGGTATCGACCGGTGTTAAGGAAAATGGTGTGGCAATAGAAGAAGGGGTTGTGATAAAGGTGGCAGGAGAAACTGCCTGGGTTAAAACCCGGCGGGGGAGCGCGTGCGCATCCTGTTCCGCCCGGCACGCCTGTGCATCTCCGGAAGGAGACGGCCAGGAAATGGAAGTTGAGACCATCAACTTGGCAGGAGCCGCAATCGGCGATCATGTCGTGATCAGCATTGAAAGTGCTGCGCTGTTGAAAGCCTCTTTTCTGCTGTATGTGTTTCCCATTGTCTGCATGATCGCAGGGGCCTTTGCTGGAAATGCCGCCGGCCCTTTTTTCAATATGGAGGGTTCAACTGCATCCGTTGTTGCTGCTGCCTGTTTTTTCGGCATTTCTTTTCTGGTGATCCGCTATAGGGGGGCCCGTATGGCGGACAATCGCCATTACCGGCCCAAAATTATCCGCATTAAAAAATTCCCCGCGGCCCGTTGACATCGAATGGTCGGATGGGCTCATATTATATTCTTCTGATGCCATTTTATTAGCTGTTGACATCCTGGTGATCGTAAGGCTATATTAATAAATTTGAGGAATTTGCAAACTGCCGGAGAGTCCCGGCAGGGTTTGGGGTCCTCGTCCTTGCTCTGAATATGGTTTCAGGGCTTAATATCCACAAGGAGGTTTTATGAGAAGGTATGAGACAATTGTCATCGTTGATCCGGATGTGCCCGAGGATGAACGCAATTCCCTTTGTGACAAAATCAAGGATGTCATTTTGGAAAAAAATGGGTCATTGATTGAACTTGAAGAATGGGGAATTAAACGGCTGGCCTATGAAATTCGAAAAAAAATTAGAGGGTATTATTTCCGCCTCGATTACTGCGGTACCGGTGTTGCGGTAGATGAACTGGAGCGTTTTTTCCGGATCAATGATCGGTTTTTGAAATTTATGACCATCATGCTGGCTGAAAATGCCGATGTGGAAAAAATCAAGGAAGAAATCGCCGCTGCCAAAGCTTTGCCTGTCAAGCCCATCGTGGATGACATTTCCGGCGAACCGGACTCGCCATTTGATGAAAGCGCGGATTCATCATTTGAAAATAATGAGGAAGAGGAGGAGGAATAAACATGGCGCCATACAGTTCAAATAAACGTAAACCCGTCACCCGGAAAAAAAGGGTGTTCCATCGCCGGAAGATCTGCCGTTTTTGTGCGGATGCCACCATTGTGATTGACTACAAGGATTCAAAGTCGCTTCGATATTTTACAACCGAACGGGGAAAAATCATTCCCAGACGTATTTCAGGAACCTGTGCCAAACACCAGCGCCTGCTGACAGAGGCCATCAAGCGTGCCAGAACCATTGCGCTGCTGCCTTTTGTCGGATCTGTCGAGATGTGATCCGGGCTTATGCGCCCCGATGCCGTGTAAATGAGGATATGACCTGTGTTGTTACCAATGGATGGGGATGTACTGAAAAATATTGCGGCCGGCGTTGGCTTCACCTGCCTGTTATTTGCCGCTACCCTGTATATTCCCATCATCGGGTTCTTCAGTGTCGTGGTGATTCCGTTGCCGATCTGTTTTTTCCGCTATAAACTGGGAAGATCCGCAGGGTGGGTGATACTGGCTGCAAGCTGTATTTTGATGGCGATCATGGCTGAAGGCCTTTCATTTGACCTGGCGCTGTTTGCTCTGCTTCTGGTGCTGGGTTTTGTGCTTGGAGAGATGCTGGCGGAGAACACCTCTGTTGAAAAGGCGGTTCTGTATCCCTGTCTGTCGGTTATCGCTTCCGGCATCGCCCTGGCACTGTTTTACAGCGCCTTCAGCCAGACGGCGCTCAGCGGACTTGTCAATCTTTATGTCAGGCAGAATCTGGAATTGACGCTGGAACTCTACCAGCAGATGTCGATGCCTGAGGAAACCCTTCAGACCCTGTCACGGTCGCTGGAGACCATTCAATACGTGCTGGTTCGGATTATTCCCGGGATGGCCGTCATGTCCGCCATTTTTGTTACCTGGGTCAATCTGCTGATGGCAATATCGCTGGTCAGATTCAGGGGGCTTAAAACGCCGGATTTCGGCAGCCTGACCCGATGGCGGTCTCCTGAAATTCTGGTCTGGGTCGTGATTGCCGGAGGCCTGCTGCTGCTGATACCGGTAAAATCCCTGAAGATACTCGGGTTGAATGTCGTGATCGCCTTGATCATGATTTATTTCATTCAGGGGATTTCCATTGTTTCGTTTTATTTTGACAAAAGAAAGTTTCCGCGAATTTTACGCGGCGTGCTGTATGGCCTTATCGGCGTGCAGCAACTGTTTTCCATGCTGGTTATCGGCCTGGGTTTTTTCGATTTATGGGTCGATTTTAGAAAAATTAATACAAACGCTAAGCTGAACAGCGAATCATAAGCTCTGCCGGGTGCGGCCGGGCCCTGTGATTTGCAAAACAGCGCTGGTGATATGTGGAGGATACTATGAAAGTCATTTTAACTGAAACCATCGAATCTCTGGGCATCATCGGCAGTGAAGTCAAAGTTGCCGATGGATATGCGCGCAATTATCTGCTGCCCCAGAAAAAGGCTGTTGTGGCCAGTCCGCAAAACCACAAGCTCTTTCTACAGCAGAAGGTCCGGGTCGATCTCCAAATTGCCAAGGAAAAAGGCATTGCTGAAGAAATGGCCAAAAAACTGGAAGGTGTCGTTTGCACCATTGCTGCCAGGGTGAGTGATGAAAACCGTCTCTACGGCTCCATTACGACGCGCGATATTATTGACGCGCTGGCTGCCAAGGAAATCATCGTGGAAAAGAAAATGGTCCTGATGAAAGAGCCCATTAAAACGCTTGGCGAATTTCGAATTCCGATCCGCGTCTACAAAGGGGTGGAACCCGAAATCACGATTGAAATCGTATCTGACTAAATTCAGTTGAATCATGTCAGGTTAAAAGGTTGAGAAGGGTTGAGAAAAAATGCAACCTTCTCAACCTTTTCAATTTCTTCAACCATACACTCCGGTTCTCCCTTATGAAATCCCAACAAGACCCATCTCTTTACCATCTGCCTCCCCACAGTCTCGAAGCTGAAGAAGCCATTATCAGCGCCATTCTTCACGACAACAGCACGCTGATGGACATTGTTGAAATCCTGGCTGCGGATGATTTTTATCGCTCCGCCCATCAGCGGATATATGCAACCATGCTGGAGCTCTTCGGCAAGGGAGAGCCTGTTGATCTGGTGACGCTGACCAATGCGCTGAAAGCCAGAGGGCACCTTGAGACCGTGGGCGGCGTGTCCAGTATCGTGCAGATTCTGGAATCGGTCCCTGTTGCCGTCAATGCCGTTCATTATGCCAGAATTATACACGATAAGGGCTGTTTGCGCCGGCTCATTGAAAAAGCAAATCATATCGTCAAACGGTGTTTTGAAGATCAGGGAGAGGTCGACGATGTCCTGGATTTTGCGGAAGCCGCCATTTTCGAGATTTCCGAAAACAAGGTCAAGCCGGCCTTCAATCACATCGGCGACTTGATTGATAATAATATCAGCAAGCTGGAAGAACGCCAGGGCAATAAAACATTACTGACCGGCATACCCTCCGGGTTTACCGGGCTGGATCATTTGACATCCGGGTTTCAGCGTTCGGATCTAGTCATACTGGCGGCGCGTCCAAGTATGGGAAAAACGGCTCTGGCCCTGAATATCGTTCGAAATGCCGCTGTGGACCACAATGTTCCCTGCGCCATATTCTCACTGGAAATGTCCAAGGAGCAGCTTTCCATGCGGATGCTGTGTGCCGAGGCCAGAATCGATTCAGTCAGGCTGCGCGATGGCTTTTTCAGCGATGATGACTGGAACCGGCTCACGAACGCTGCCGATGTCCTGTCCCTTGCGCCGATTTTCATTGACGACTCACCGGAAATATCCTCCATGACCATTCGGGCAAAGGCCAGAAGAATGAAAATGGAAAAAAATCTGGGCATGATTGTCATCGATTATCTTCAGCTCATGAAAAGCTCGATATCCAATGATCGCAGGGATCTGGAAATCTCCGAGATATCCAGATCCCTGAAATCACTTGCCAGGGAACTGGACCTGCCCATTCTGGCGCTGTCCCAGCTGAACCGCAAGCTGGAAGAGCGCAGCGACAAGCGTCCCCAGCTGTCGGATCTGCGGGAATCCGGCGCACTGGAGCAGGATGCCGATGTGGTCACCTTTATTTACCGGGATGAAGTATACAACCGGGATGAAAACAATCCGAACCGGGGAAAGGCCGAAATTATCGTGGCCAAACACCGAAACGGACCCACGGGCCTTGCGCCGCTCACCTTTCTGAAATCCTATACCCGTTTTGAAAATCCGGCCCCGGAAAGCAGATGAAAAAGCTCCACGGCAATATCTCCGGCTTAAAAGCCAGCCAGATAGCCGGTCTCCAGGATATCTACGACAGGCGGATTTCTCCGCAGTATCTGGTTTCCCCTGAAATTGCGGAGTCGGTCTGCCGCTTTTCCCACGAAATCCGGCGACAGATCGGAATTCTGGTCAACCGGCAGGGCAAGGTCACATCGGTCATTGTCGGGGATTATCACGGCATTGTCCTTCCGGATATCAGCCAGTACCGCAGTGCACCGGACCGGCTCAAGGGTATCCGCTGCATCCATACCCATTTGAAGGCTGAGCCCCTTTCCCGGGATGACTTGACGGATCTGTCGCTGCTTCGCCTGGATATCATGGCCGTACTGACCCTGACACCGGAGGGAAAGCCCCTGGATGTCATGGCAGCGCACATTCTGCCATCGGCATCCGCGGCTGCGCCATATCGGATTCTGCCGACATTTCCGGCCGACCGGCTGGATATGGGCTGCCTGAACCTGATTCAGGCCATTGAAACTGAGCTGGGACAGGTCAGCAGTGCACAAGAATCCAAAACCGGTTCCATGAAGGGGCAGGAAAGAGCGCTTCTGGTCAGTGTTTCGACCGAAGCTCGAAAGGCCGCAATGGATTCCTTGAGTGAACTTGAAGAACTTGCCGCCTCCAGCGGCATATTCGTCGTGGATATCGTATTCCAGCACCGCAGGCAGGCGGATCCGCGGTTTCTGATGGGCATCGGAAAACTTCAGGAAATTGCGCTGCTGGCCATCCAAAAAGGGGCGGATCTCATCATTTTCGATCAGGAGCTCAATCCGTCGCAGATCCGCTCCATTGCCGATCAGATTGAGATAAAAGTCATTGACCGGACCCAGCTCATTCTGGATATTTTTGCACAGCGGGCCCAGTCCCGTGAAGGCAAGCTTCAGGTGGAGCTGGCCCAGCTGAAATATCTGCTGCCGCGGCTGGTGACAAAAAATACCGCCATGTCCCGATTGACCGGCGGCATCGGCGGCAGGGGGCCTGGCGAAACCAAGCTGGAGATCAACCGGAGGCGGGCCAGAGATCGCATTGTCCGTCTGGAAAAGGCATTGACCGAAGTGGTGCAGCAGCGCGGCCAGCAAAAAGCCAGACGCCGCAAGCAGGGCCTGCCGGTGATATCGATTATCGGCTATACAAATGCCGGTAAATCAACACTCTTAAATACCCTGACCCAGAGCCAGGTCCTTGCGGAACAGCGGCTTTTTGCAACGCTTGATCCTTCCAGCCGCAGGCTCAGGTTCCCTAAGGATATCGATGTGATTATCACCGATACCGTCGGATTCATCAAGAATCTTCCCAAGGACTTGCAGGTCGCCTTTCGTGCCACGCTTGAAGAGCTTGAGACCGCCGATTTGTTGCTGCACGTGATTGATATCAGCAACCCCCGCTGCGAGGATCAGATCCAATCGGTCGAGGCGATTCTGGAAAGCCTGAAACTGAATCAAATCCCCTGCCTGCGGGTGCTCAACAAACAGGATGCGCTGGAACAAGCCGAGGTTGAGCGGTGTTTGAATTATTACGGCGGCATTGCCGTTTCCGCGACCAACAAAGCCACGCTGCTGCCGCTGATTGAAGCCATGGCCGAGGCCATTGAACTGCGACAAAAAGATTGACATCCGCTGTAAAGGGCATATAAGCGAAACAGACGCTATGAATATTGAACGCATCAAAACGGTTGGAATCGGTGCTGCCTACAGCGGCGGCCGGATTCTCCGCGATTTTCTGGGAAAAATCAAAACTCCGGAGCATAAGGGCGCCATTGATCTTGTCACCGAAGCGGATCTGGGATCGGAAAAAGCCATTATCGCATCGATCCGCAAGGTTTTTCCGGATCATGCCATACTGGCTGAAGAAAGCGGAACAAGCGGCGAAAATCAGGGGAGCCGATGGATTATCGACCCCCTGGATGGGACCACCAATTACACCCATCAACTTGGATTGTTCGGGGTTTCCATTGCATTTGAAATGGAAGGCGATGTCACTGTTGGCATTGTCCTGAATCCGGTTACCGGCGAATTGTTTACGGCGGCAGCAGGTCAGGGTGCCCAGCTTAACGGCAGGCCCATTCGTGTTTCCGAAACCGGCCTGGTTTCGGAAAGCCTTCTGGTTACCGGATTTCCCTATAATTTCAGTGAAATTTTTCAAGAAGTGATGATGCGGTTTTCAAACTGCCAGAGGGCTTCGCAAGGAGTCCGGCGGCTGGGTTCGGCATCTCTGGATCTTTGCTTTCTGGCCTGCGGGCGTTTTGAGGGATTCTGGGAGCAGAACCTCAAGCCCTGGGATACGGCAGCCGGGTATCTGATTGCCAAAGAAGCCGGGGCGCACATCACGGATTTTTCCAATCGGGCGTTTTCCATTTACGGCAGCCAGATCCTTGCAACCAATGGCAGGATTCACAGGGAAATGATAGAACTCTTAAAGGAAGCGGCATGAAAGAAAAGAAGGCGGTTCGTGTACGAGTGCAGGACGATGATATAGGGTGTATCGGCGATTATGATGGCAAAGACCGCATGTGTTTTAAGTTTTGTGCGCTCAGATTGCGCTGTGCCATTGAAAGCAGTCACCACATCCAGGCTGAAATCCTGGAAGAATTGATGTATTCAGAAACATTTTCCGAAAAAAATCAGTAGCAGCCGCACATTCTTCTCCCCGTCCGATTTGATCCAGAATCAGGCAGTTGCCCAGCGATTGGTTTTCCCGGTATCAGTTATATCCCCGCTTCGAGTTTGGCGCAAAGGTATTCGATCTGTTTCTGAAGGGAACGGTTGTCCCGGATTCCTTTTTCAACGGCGCCGATGGAATGCAGTGCCGTTGCATGGTAACGGTTAAAGCATTTGCCGATGGCTTGAAGGGGCGAGTCGGTATAGCGCCGGGATAAATACATCGCAATCTGTCTGGGCCTTACCAGGGCCTGTTTGCGGGAAGCAGAGACCATGTCATTAGGGGAAATGTTGAATTCCTTGCAGACCAGCTTTTTAATGCTGTCGATCGTGATGAGTTTGCGCTGGCGGGCAATGTTTTTAATCACGCTTTCCGCAAGCGCCATATCAATCGGGGCGCCCAAAAGAGAAGATTTGGCGGTAATGCCGATCAAACCGCTTTCCAATTGGCGCACATCTTCTGTAAGTTCACCTGCCAAATACTGCGTAATGTTTTCCGGTATATGAATGCCATTGGCCATTGCCTTTTTTTGAAGAATTCTGACCCGTGTTCTGAAATTGGGCGGGTCGATGGCGGATATCAATCCACTGGACAGTCTTGAGCGCAGTTTGTCATTCAACTTGGGAATGTCTCCGGGAAGATAGGAACTGGAAAATATGATTTTTTTCCCGGAATCACACAGGGTATCCAGTGTCATGGCCAGTTCGACCTGCGTGCGTTCCTTGCCGCTGAGATAATGGACATCATCCAGCAGCAGGACATTGCAGCCGGTTCGATATTTTTTCTTGAACTGGTCGATGGCGTCATGCTGATAGGCCGAAACCATTTCATTGGAAAAATCTTCGGCAGTAATATAATATACTTTTTCCGCCGGATTTTCCGTCAAAATATGGTTGCCGACGGCCTGTGTCAGGTGGCTTTTCCCCATACCGGTTTTAGAAAGCAAAAACAGGGAATGCTGCTGGGTTTTCTTTCGGGATGCCAGGGCCAGGGACGCGGAATAGGCAAAATCATTGTTGCCGCCGACCACAAACTGATCAAATGTATAATCTCTTCTTAAAAACCGGCCGCTTGAAGGCTGGGCCTCGGCATGGGGGAAAAGCGGTTGTTGATAACTGATATCCGGTTGACTGTGACAGACAGCCCGCTTTTCAGATATTTCCACAACAATCTGATATGAGTTGCCAGAAATCTTCTGCATTTCCGACACGATCAGATCGCTGTAATACTCGAGCACCCGTTTTTTTGAAAACAGGTTCGGGCAGGAAAGCACCATGATGCCACTATTCTCATGCTTAAATTCAACCGGCTCAATCCACATTCGGTAACTGTGACCGGGGATGCGGGTCTTAATAACGGCCTTGGTTTTGTTCCAGATGGATTCCATAATGGTGTCGCCTGTTCGAAATAAATTGTGCGTTGCGAATCGGAGTGAAATAAAATCAACAATAGACTGAAATAAATGATCACAGCCTGTTGACCACAAAGAAATGCATGTGGAAACCAGGGGTTTGATGAATATCGGATACGTTGAGGCAAAGCCTTGCGTCACTTGCCGGATCAACCTGGATGGTTTCTTCAAGTGAGTCTGTTTTTGCATACGCGCCCAGGTAGAGTCAAGCGGCATAAATCGGAGTTTGGATAGGGTGGTAATAAAATTGAGATCACATTATAACAATTTGATATAACATATTAATAATGATTTGCGGTGAACAACTATCCAGAAATACAGCTTATTGAAAACCCGTTTTTTTATCAAAGATTTTAAGGTGATCTCCGGTTATAAACAAGTTGTGAACAAGGCGCCCGGATTCAACAAACACTGAATATCTTCAATTTTCGTTGAATTGCTGTGAAATTCAGCAAAATGGATTGGTCACTTAGCCCGAATTCGAGTATCATGCGGAAATAAAAGATAAATTGATTCAGACGATAAATCCGGCCACCGCAGCCTGGATTATTCCGCCTTCTGAATGATAATTTCCTTGACACATATTGAATTATTTGGCAAAGATCGAAATTCAAGCAAAAAGGCTGCTTCAGAATGTGCATTTTATTCTGTCATCATCCTGCCATGAATGATGGGCGAATTTACTGCGGCGAAACCATCATATCATGGTTTGTTTGCGTTGTGGACACCCTTTAATTACCGAGAAGAACAGGAAGACAAATATGAGCAACATGACTCCGGTAGGATCTGTTTTGGTTGTTGGCGGTGGTATCACGGGTATGCAGTCGGCTCTGGATCTGGCTGAAGCTGGATACTATGTTTACCTGGTTGAAGAAAGCCCGGCTATTGGCGGCGCCATGGCCCAGCTGGATAAGACGTTTCCCACCAACGATTGTTCCATGTGAATTATCTCCCCAAAACTGGTCGAGGTCGGCCGGCACATGAACATCGAACTTCTTACCCTTTCCAAAGTAACTTCCATTTCCGGCGATTCCGGCGATTTTACCGTTACCCTAAAACAGTCCCCCCGTTTTGTGGATATGGAAAAATGTATTGCCTGCGGCACCTGCGCGGAAAAATGTCCGGCGAAAACCTCGGACCCATTCAATGAGGGGCTGGCCAAGCGAAAAGCCATTTACGTCCCGTATGCCCAGGCAGTGCCGCTGAAATATGCCATTGACAAGAATCAGTGTATTTATTTTAAAAAAGGAAAATGCCGGGCCTGTGAAAAATTCTGTCCGACAAACGCCATTAAATTTGATGACACTGAAAAGGACATTACCCTCAATGTGGGTTCGGTCATCCTGACAGCCGGCTTTACCCCGTTTAATCCGGGCAAATTCGATAATTACCAGCACACCAAATTCCCCAATGTGGTGACCAGCATGGAATTCGAGCGGATTCTGTCTGCGGGCGGGCCTTTCGGGGGCCATATCCACCGTCTCTCGGATGGAAAAGAACCCAAGAAGATCGCCTGGCTCCAGTGCGTGGGATCACGCGATATGAACCGCTGCGACAATGAATACTGCTCGTCTGTCTGCTGCATGTATGCCATCAAGGAGTCGGTGATCGCCAAGGAGCATCTCGGGCCGGATTTTGAGCCCGCCATTTTTTTCATGGACATGCGGACCCACGGCAAGGACTTTGAAAAATATTACGACCGCGCCAAATCCCAGGGAGTCCGCTTTATCCGCTCCAGGGTTCATACCATTACCGAAATCGATGCAACCGGAACCCTTAACCTGGTGTACGCAACAGACGCCGGGGAGCGGGTGTCCGAAGACTTCGACATGGTGGTGCTTTCCGTTGGCATGGAACCGGCGGCATCCGCCATTGAGGCTGCCAAAACCCTGGGCGTGGAGCTGAATTCCTATAAATTCGTCAAAACATCCGATATGGCCCCGGTTGCCACATCACGGAAAGGCATTTTTGTGGCCGGCGCGCTTCAGGGCCCAAAGGATATTCCCCAGTCCGTGGTCGAAGCCAGCGCAGCGGCCTGTTCCGCAGGGATCAATCTGTCAGCGGCCAGAGGAACGCTGGTCAAGGATAAAGCTTTTCCAGACGAACTGGCAGTTCAGGACCAGGAGCCGCGAATCGGCGTATTCGTCTGCAACTGCGGCATCAATATCGGCGGCATTGCCGATGTCCCGGCTGTTGCAGCCTATGCCAGGGAACTGGGTCATGTGGTCTATACCGAAGAGCCTCTTTTTGCCTGCAGCCAGGATGCCCAGGAGAAAATGGTCGAGGTCATTAAGGAGCAGCGCCTGAACCGCATCGTGGTTGCGGCCTGTACGCCGAGAACGCACGAGCCGCTGTTTCAGGAAACCATTCGAAACGCGGGATTGAATGCCTATCTGTTCGAGATGGCCAATATCCGGAATCAGTGCACCTGGGTTCATTCGGCGGAAAAGGAAAAGGCAACGGACAAGGCCAAGGATCTGGTCCGGATGGCAATAAGCCGTGCAACGCTGCTGGAGGCGATTCCTTCCCTGTCTGTAGACGTCAACAAGTCCGCCCTGGTTATCGGCGGGGGCGTTGCCGGCATGACCGCGGCCCTTAGCCTTGCGGACCAAGGCTTTAGCGCAACACTTGTCGAGAAGTCAGGCAGTCTGGGCGGCGCTGCCCGGGATGTGCACACGACCTGGTCCGGGGAAGATGTACAGCTGTTTCTGAAAGATCTGATCGAGCGTGTCAGCCGGCATCCCCGGATTACGGTTTTGACCTGGGCTGAAGTCGTGGAGGCGTCCGGTTTTGTGGGAAATTTTGAAACACGGGTTCAGGCCGGCGATAACTCCCATGTGATTCAACACGGCGTTGCCATTGTGGCAACCGGCGGTCAGGCGGCCGGAACCGAAGAATATCTTTACGGCAAGCATCCGTCAGTCACCCGGTGGCATGATCTGGAGAACCATCCGGAAATGCTGTCCGGAGCAGGAAGCGTTGTCTTTATTCAATGTGTGGGCTCACGGGATGAAAAGCGGCCTTATTGCTCCCGGATCTGCTGTTCGGCATCCGTATCCCAGGCCATTGCCATCAAGGAAAAACAGCCGCGAAACCGATGTATTTGTCATTTACCGGGACATCCGGACCTTTGGTGAACGGGAAATTCTCTATAAGAAGGCCAGGGAAAAAGGCGTGATCTTTGTCCGCTACAGCCTGGAGAAAAAACCCGTTGTGTCGCAAGCTCCCGATGGGCTCGACGTCCGGGTATTTGACCCGATTCTTCAGAAAGAGCTCCTGATTCATGCGGATCTGGTGAATCTGGCAACCGCTATCGAGCCTTCCACCAATGCGGATATTGCCGCATTTTACAAGGTTCCGGTCAATGCCGAGAATTTTTTCATGGAAGCCCATGCCAAGCTGAGGCCCGTGGATTTTGCATCGGACGGCCTGTTTGTCTGCGGTCTGGCCCATTATCCCAAGTCGCTGGATGAAAGCATTGCCCAGGCAATGGCTGCTGCCGGACGTGCCGCCACGGTTCTGGCCAGAACCTCCATCCAGATATCCCCGCTGGTCTCTCAGGTCAACCGGGATCTGTGTATCGGTTGCGGCCTGTGTACCGAAGTCTGCCCCTTTGGCGCCATTATTCAGGAAGATGTGGATGGCAAGGGCTTTAAAGCCAAAAACATTTCCGCGTCCTGTAAGGGATGCGGGCTTTGCGCTTCGTCCTGCCCGAAGAAGGCCATTGATATGCTGCATTTCCGGGATGATCAGATCGTTGCGGCTGTCTGTGCGGCAGTTTAACGCAGGTGAATTATTAATCATTATCCAAAAGGTGTAAATATGGAACAAGCTGAACCCAAAATCGTTGCGTTTCTCTGTAACTGGTGCGCCTATGCCGGAGCTGACCTGGCAGGGGTGTCCAGGCTTCAGCACTCTTCGAACATGAGAACCGTCCGGGTCATGTGTTCGGGGCGCGTGGATCCGCTCTTTATTGTTCAGGCACTGAAAAGCGGGTGCGACGGGGTTCTGGTGGCCGGCTGACATTTCGGCGACTGCCATTACCTGGAAGGTAATATCCAAGCTGAAAAAAAGATTCTCATGACCCAAAAACTGCTGAAACTCTCCGGGATCGGCGAGGGACGGCTTCACCTGGCATGGCTTTCTTCCGCCGAAGCCCAGCGGTTTGTCGATATATCTTCATCGGTTATCGACGATGTCAAGTCCCAGGGAAAATTCGATGCCGAGCTGTTTTCTATGGAGCTGGCTGCTGCCGAAGAAACACTGAAAGCCGAAACCCTGCGCTGGATGGTCGGAAAAGAAGTGAAACTGCTGGCCAGAGGTGATGTGTACGGCCGCAAATGGGAAAAGGCGCGATTTGAGGCGATTCTGGATGACGTGCTGGAAAGGGAATATCACATGCAGTTGATTCGCCAGGCTATCCTTGCCGGGCATACTTCCGTCAGAGCCATCAGCCAGCGAATCGGACTGAATCTAAAACGGATTTCCTATCTGCTGGCGGATATGGAAAAGACAAATATGGTCGAATTCAAAGGGCATACGGAGTGTGTTCCGGTGTTCGGAGCGTTATAAAAACGGCTGAAGGCAGAATGCTTTTATCATTATTTGCATTCGGCCTGTTGCCTGCTTATACTTACTACTGCTGAAATAATAAAGTAACATCACGTCTAACATAGCGTAGCGTTCTCTGCGCTAGAGGAGTTATCATGGGATCGGTTCATGGCAAGACAAGTGGATCAGTGATGGTCGTGGGTGCCGGTATTGCCGGTATGCAGGCTGCGCTGGATCTGGCCAATTCAGATTATTATGTGCATCTCGTTGATAAGCTGCCGACGGTCGGGGGCATGATGGCCCGGCTGGACAAGACCTTTCCGACCAATGACTGCGCGATGTGAGTGATCTCACCCAAACTGGTCGAGGTCGGCCGGCATCTGAACATCAATATCATCACCAACAGCGAAATTAAAACAGTCGAAGGAGAGCCCGGGGATTTTACCGTCACCCTGGTCAACCACCCCCGTTACATTGATCCGGTCAAATGCACGGGCTGCGGGGAATGCGCCCGGCACTGCCCGGTCACCGCGGTCAACCGCTACAACAAGGGGCTTGACGATAGGCGGGCCACCTTCATCGAATATCCGCAGGCAGTTCCCTTGGCTTTCGGCATCGACACCGACACCTGTATCGGGTGCGGGCTATGTGAAAACATGTGCGTCGCTAAAGCCATTGTGTATGATGACACCGAGCGGGAGTCCGCACTGACCGTCGGCTCCATCATTCTTGCCTCCGGCAGTCAGGGATATGATCCTTCCAAGCTGGATTTTCTGGGGTATGGCAAATCCGCCAACGTCGTCACCAGCGAGGAATTCGAACGCATTTTGAGCGCTTCGGGCCCGTATCGGGGGCACCTGTGCCGGCCTCTGGACCGGGAAGAACCCAAAAAGATCGCCTGGCTCCAGTGCATCGGATCCCGGGATACCAATAAATGCGGAAACGGTTACTGCTCCTCGGTCTGCTGCATGTATGCGGTCAAGGAAGCCATGATCGCCAAGGAACATGCCCACTGCGATCTGGATTGCGCCATCTTCAACATGGACATCCGCACCTTCGGCAAGGATTATGAAAAATATTACCTGAGGGCCAAAGACAAGGACGGGGTCCGGTTCATCAAGTCCAGGGTCCATACGGTTACCGAAATTCCGGAAACCGGGGACCTGGCCGTTCGATACGTGAATGAGGCAGGAGAGACGCTGGAAGAAACGTTCAGCATGGTGGTGCTTTCAGTCGGGCTTCAGGTGCCTGAAACCTCAAAAATTCTGGCCCAGCAGCTGGGAATCGAATTGGATCAGTACAATTTTGTTCAAACCGATCCTTTCACGCCTGTAGCCACATCCCGGAAAGGGGTGTATACCTGCGGGGTGTTTCAGGGGCCCAAGGACATTCCCGGCTCCATCACCGAGGCAAGCGCGGCAGCCTGCGCGGCAGGCTCAGATCTTAGCGTGGCCCGCGGCACCGATACCAAGGTCATCGAGATGCCGGATCAGCAGGATGTGGCAGCGGAAACACCGCGGATCGGGGTCTTTGTCTGCAACTGCGGCATCAATATCGGCGGCGTTGTGAATGTTCCTGCGGTCGCCGAATATGCTGCTGGCCTGCCATATGTGGCCTATACGGATCAGAACCTGTTCACCTGTTCTCAGGATACTCAGGACAAGATCAAGGAAAAGATCATCGAGCACAAGCTGAACCGCGTGGTTGTGGCATCCTGCAGTCCCAAGACCCACGAGCAGATGTTCATGGAAACCCTGGAGGCCTGCGGACTGAACCGCTATCTCTTTGAAATGGCCAACATCCGCAATCAGAATTCCTGGATTCATTCCAAGACGCCGGAAATCGCCACCCAGAAGGCCAAGGATCTGGTTCGAATGGCCGTGGCCCGCTCCGCAACGCTCAAGCAGCTCAAGGAAAAAGTCATTTCCGTCAACAAGCAGGCCCTGGTTATCGGCGGCGGCGTTGCCGGAATGAATGCGGCCCTGGGGCTGGGAAAACAGGGATTCCAGGTGGCGCTTCTTGAAAAAGAGACCTCGCTGGGAGGCTACTCCCGGATGCTGCACCATACCATTGAAGGCGGAGATATTCAGGCGTATCTGAACGATTTGATCGTGGAGGTTACAACCCACGATAAAATCGAAGTGATTACGGGCGCCCGGGTGACGGACTTCAGCGGATATAAGGGAAATTTCTCAACCACCGTTCTGGTCGGCCCGGAAAACGAAAAGCGCACCATCAAGCACGGCATCATCATTGTCGCCACCGGCGCCAGGGAATATATGCCCAAGGAATATTGTTTTAATCAGGATCCGCGGGTGGTGACGCAGGTTCAGCTCGGGGATATCCTGGAGGAAAAAGGCGCCGGTGATCTGTCATCGGTGGTCATGATCCAGTGTGTGGGTTCCAGAAACGAGGAAAATGTAAACTGCTCCCGGATCTGCTGCCAGAATGCGGTTAAAAACGCCTTGATCATCAAGAAACAGAACCCAGAAACCAATGTGTTTGTGCTGTACCGGGATATTCGGACCTACGGCTTGATGGAAGACTTTTACAAGGAAGCCCGTAATCTGGGGGTTATCTTCATCCGGTTTGAAGCGGACCATCCGCCTCTGGTTGCACCTGGTGCAGATGGCATGATGGTGACGGTAAAAGACCATATCCTGAGACGGGATCTGGAGATTCAGGCCGATCTGGTGGTCCTGAGCGCCGGCATGGTGGCTGAAGACACCACCGAGCTTTGCAGCATCATGAAATTCAACCGCAACCCGGAAGGTTTTTTCATCGAAGCCCATGTCAAGCTGCGCCCCGTGGATATGCCGGGAGACGGCATATTTCTTTGCGGAACGGCCCATGGTCCCAAACTGATAACAGAAACCATCGCCCAGGCCCAGGCAGCAGCTTCCCGGGCCACGACGTTTTTATCCAAATCCGAAATCAAACTTTCGGCCATTACCGCCCAAGTGGATACGGAACACTGCGTAAAATGCCTGACCTGTGTCAGGTCCTGTCCCTTCAACGTGCCGGTCTTTAATACCGAAAAACAGGTCATTGAAATAGATGAGGCCATCTGCCACGGATGCGGCATATGCGCCGGCGTATGCCCCAGGGAGACGATTCAGCTCAATTATTATGAAAATGATCAGATACTATGTAAAATTGATGCCTTGTTGGCGGGGGGGATGTGATGGCCGAATTTGAACCAACCATTATCACATTTTGCTGCGATTATTGAGGGTATTCAGCCGCGGACCTGGCAGGTTCGATGCGACTCGATTATCCGGCAAATATTAAAATCATCCGGGTACCCTGTACCGGGAAAGTGGATTTGATGTACCTGCTGAGCGCGATTCAGAAAGGCGCTGACGGCGTTTATGTAGTAGGCTGCCTGGAAGGTTCCTGTCATTACAAAGAGGGAAATTTCAAGGCCAGACAGCGGGTGGAACAGGCCCGCGCTTTGCTTGAGGAAGTCGGTCTGGAAGGGGATCGCGTTCGCATGTACAATCTTTCTTCCGGTGAAGGACCGACATTTGCGGCGTATGCAAAAGAAATGACGGAACATATAAAGGTGCTGGGGCCCAATCCATTAAAAAAACGGGTGGAACATCCTGCAAAAGCATAACCTAAGGAGTAGATCATGGCAGAGGAAGCAATCAAACTAGGCGGTAAAAAGAAAAGTATGTTCATCGACAAAGTCAAGGAGATTATCCCGGACGGGGGAAATCTGAATCTTTGTCTGACCTGCGGGGCCTGCTCTTCCGGGTGTCCTGCGACGGGACTTGAGGGAATGGATCCCCGAAAATTCCTGCGCATGGCGGCGCTGGGGATGGATGAGGAAATCATCAAATCGGACTGGCCCTGGATGTGTACGATGTGCCAGCGCTGCATCTATGTCTGTCCGATGAAGATAGACATTCCGCAGCTCGTATACAATGCCCGCGGCTGCAGACCCCGGGATCAGCGTCCCAAAGGCATTCTGGGGTCCTGTGATATGGCGCTTCGAAACGACAGCACCAGCGCCATGGGAACATCTCCGGACGATTTTATCTTTGTGGTGCAGGATGTGCTGGAGGAGTTCAGGGAAGCGCAGCCGGAATTTGCAGACATGGAGGCGCCCATTGATAAAGAGGGTGCGGAATTCTTTTTGAATCAGAATTCCAGGGAGCCCGTGACCGAACCCAATGAAATGGTTCCTTTATGGAAAATACTCCATCTTGCCGGGGCGGACTGGACGTATGGCAGCCATGGCTGGGCCGGAGAAAACTATTGCCTGTTTCTGGCGGATAATGATTCCTGGGAGAAAATACCCGAACAACGGTCAATCAGGCCAATAAGCTGGGGTGTAAGATCTTTCTCAATACCGAGTGAGGGCACGTCACATTCTCAGTCCGGGCCGGACTGAAAAAATTCAACATCGAACACAATTTTGAAGTCAAGAACATCTATGAATATTATGCCAAATGGATCCGTGAAGGAAAACTGAAGGTCAATTCCGACTGGAACAAGGATTTGAAGATCAAGTTCACGGTTCAGGATCCCTGCCAGATCGTTAGAAAGACCTTTGGCGATCCCATTGCCGAAGATCTTCGATTCGTGGTCAAATCCGTAGTGGGTGAAGAAAATTTTATCGACATGCAGCCCAACAAATCGAATAACTACTGCTGCGGCGGCGGTGGCGGATTCCTGCAGTCCGGATTCAAGGACCAGCGTCTGTTATATGGAAAGCTCAAAGATGAGCAGATCAAAGCACGGGAGCGGACTACTGCATTGCCGGATGTCACAACTGCCATGCCCAGATTCACGAACTGAGCGAGCATTATGGCGGACACTATCCGGTCGTCCATCTCTGGACCCTCATCTGCCTTTCTCTGGGAGTACTCGGACCGAACGAACGGGAATACTTGGGAGATGATCTGAAAGAAGTGAATGTATTCCATCCGGAGACGGCCGAATAATATAAAGGAGGGCATATGATCGTTGCCAAACGAAAACCGTTTGAAGAAATCAAGCAGCTTCTCAAGGGCTATAAAAAAGTCCTGAACGTGGGATGCGGAACCTGCGTCGCGGTCTGCCTGGCCGGCGGTGAAAAAGAAGTTTCCGTATTGAATGCGGAGCTGGATATGGCCAGAAGAATCGATGACAACCCGATCGAGATATCCGGGATAACCATCGAGCGCCAGTGCGACCGGGAATATCTGGAAGCGCTGGATGCAAAAGTCGGCGAGTACGAGGCCCTGCTGTCCATGGCCTGCGGCGCCGGCATTCAGTTTCTGGCGGAACGCTATCCCAATATCCCGGTGCTGCCGGCGGTGGATACCACGTTTATCGGCGTGAATCAGGCCGTGGGCTGGTACGAGGAAAGATGCCGGTCTTGCAGCAGCTGCGTTCTGGGGCAAACCGGCGGTATCTGTCCGGTGACCATGTGCGCCAAAGGGCCTCTATAACGGCCCCTGCGGCGGCACCAATAAGGGAAACTGCGAAATAGATCCCAACCAGCCTTGCGCCTGGTATGCGATTTACGAGCGTTTAAAGGGCCAGGGTCGCCTGGAATGCATTCTGGAAATCACCCCGGCCAATGACTGGCAGAACCAGATACCACGAACCGTCATTCAGCCCGGTTACAGCAAACCGGAAACAGCCGGAAAATAATGAGGAAGCCGATATGAAATCAGGAAGCAATTTAGAAAAAATCTTAAAGGCTGGTCATTTTGCATTTACGGGCGAACTGGGGCCGCCCAGGGGAACCGGCATGGATGAGGTCAAACACAAAGCCTCTTTCTTGAAGGGGATGGTGGATGCCGTCAACATTACGGACAACCAGACCGCCGTGGTTCGCATGGCGAGCTGGGCCGCCTCCCTGATCGTGCTTCAGGAAGGCCTTGAGCCCAATTACCAGATGGTGTGCCGCGATCGAAACCGACTGGCCATGCAGAGCGATATTCTGGGTGCCTACACCCTTGGTATTCGAAACATGCTGTGTCTGTCCGGAGACCATCAGAAGTTCGGGGATCATCCGCAGGCCAAGGGCGTTTTTGACATCGATTCCATGCAGCTCATTTCCATGGTCAAAAACATGCGCGATGAAGGCAAGTTTCTGGGTGGAACGGAAATCGAGCATCCGCCGAAAATCTTTATCGGCGCGGCAGCCAATCCCTTTGCCGATCCGTTTGAGTGGCGGGTGCATCGTCTGGCCAAGAAAGTTGCGGCCGGCGTGGATTTTATTCAGACCCAGTGCATCTACAACATGGAAAAATTCCGCAACTTCATCAAGATGGCCAATGACATGGGACTTACCGAAAAAGTGTATATCCTTGCAGGGGTTACGCCCATGAAGAGCGTGGGTATGGCAAGATATATGAAAGCAAAGGTTCCGGGCATGGATGTGCCAGATGAGATCATCAAGCGGCTTCAGGGTGTTGACAAGACAAAGGTTGCCGATGAAGGCATCAAGATCGCCTGTGAGCAGATCGAAGAATTCAAGGAGCTCAAGGGCGTGGCCGGCGTTCACCTGATGGCCATTGAGTGGGAGCACAAGGTTCCGGAAATCGCCGAAAGAGCGAAAGTTCTTCCCAGGCCGGTTGTGGACTGACGTTACCGGTAAATAAAAATGTCAAAAAACCCGAACCGGTTCGCCGGCTCGGGTTTTTTTGTATTGATAGCCGAGAGTGAACATGTTACCCGCCACATAACAGGGGATAAACGCAACGACTGTCTCGGGCTATAAAACCTTCAGCCCGAGCGCTCCGGAGGGGGGGTTAGACAGGACCGATTTTAAACCGGATGTCGTTAACCACGTTTTTATTGAGCATGGTGTTGATCTGCAGGATCATTTCTTTTTTGCTGAATTGCAGGTGATGGGTCCAGGCCGAACTGTTCACATGCACGATGAGAAGGGGGGCTTTATAAGCGGCGGGCCGGACATGCTCGGACAGGGACTTGCCGACAATGTCGTCCCAGAGGCTGCAGATGGCGATAAACGTGTCGATTTTATCCGTATGCATCGCTTTCATGGCTCTGGGTAAAATGAGGCTGATATGCTCAAGCGGTCTGGAAGTTGTATCTTTCATGAATGTGATATTATGGGAATACCGGCTGTGATGTCAATGAAATTGAATCAAGAAGATGGAAATGACAGGGAGAATTCAAGATGGAAACAGTGAGGCTCATTTATGGGGATAAAGTTTGTGAACTGCCGATCGTTGTCGGTACGGAAGGTGAAAAAGGAATCGATATTTCAAAACTGCGTCAGACCACCGGCCTGATAACCCTTGATCCGGGCTTTGCCAATACCGGAAGCTGCACCAGCGCCATCACGTTCATGGACGGAGAAAACGGCATCCTGCGATATCGCGGAATTCCGGTTGAAGATCTGGCGGAGCATTCCATTTTTACGGAGACAGCCTATCTGCTGATTAACGGAAAACTGCCGAACCGCCAGGAGCTGAATCAATTCTCCGTCCTTCTCAATGACAATTCCCTGATTCATGAGGATATGCAGTTCTTTTTCCAGAATTTTCCCAGGGCGTCCCATCCCATGGGAATCATGTCCGCGATGGTGACGGCACTGAGAAGCTTTTATCCGGAGCTGAAAATCAACGAAGAAGAAGAGATCAACCTGACGGTTACCCGCCTCTTGTCCAAGGTTCGCACCCTTGCCGCCATGTCATATAAAATATCCCGGGGCCACAAGGTGATTTATCCGCGGCCGGATCTGAACTACTGCGCCAATTTTCTGAACATGATGTTTGATAATCCGGTCAGGCCGTATCATATCGACAACACGCTGGTCAAAGCGCTGAATGTCTTCTGGATCCTGCACGCGGATCACGAACAGAACTGCTCGACCTCAACGGTTCGCATGGTCGGAAGCGGCCGGGTGAATCTTTATGCGGCGATCTCCGCAGGGGTTGCGGCGCTCTGGGGGCCGCTGCACGGGGGGGCGAACCAGGCGGTGATTGAAATGCTGGAAAGCATTTCAAAGAGCGGCGGGGATGTCACGCGGGCCATTGCGCGGGCAAAGGACAAAAACGATCCGTTCCGGCTGATGGGGTTTGGTCACAGGGTGTATAAAACATACGATCCGCGCGCAAGAATCATGAAAATAATGTGCGACAAGGTACTGGACAAGTTACATATCAGTGATCCGCTGCTGGACATCGCAAAACAGCTGGAGGATGCGGCGGTTACCGATGATTATTTTATCGAACACAATCTGTACCCGAACATCGATTTTTACAGCGGAATTGTGCTGCGCGCAATGGGAATTCCCACCAACATGTTTACCGTGATGTTCGCCATCGGCAGGCTTCCGGGCTGGATTGCCCAGTGGAAGGAAAGTCTGGACGACCCCAACTGGCGGCTGAGCCGCCCGCGGCAGATTTATACCGGTCTATGCGAGACCCGATATACGCCGATCGATAAACGGGAGTAAAGCAGAAAAAGGCTGAAGCATGACGTGTCTTCGGCCTTTATCCGTTATTAGTACTTCATGTCCAGTTTAAACAGAAAATCGCTGTTCAATGATGAATCAGCGGCTGACGAGAGATCCGCCCCGGCCGGGTATGCCCATGAAGTCATGTTTTCCCATAATGGAGAGTTCGAGATTTTTTGAAAAATAATATCCCAGTTTAAGAGACATATCCATGGTATTTAACATGTCGGATCCTTTAAACAGCGAGTCCGCCATGTCCAGCTGATCCGCGTAATGCAGTGCCATGGAAACGGACCAGGGGCCTGTCATCGGTATTATTTTTGTATTCAGGCCGAAGATGCGTTTGGGAACTTCCAGCGTGTCCTTGACTTGAGAATGTTGATCGTAATGCAGATACATAAAGGATGGTGTGATGCTGAGTCCTTCCAGCGGAGTGAATACGCTGGCCAGCTTAAAGCCGTGACGGAGTGTTGAAGACGAATCGTCCAATCGGTCTGCTGATGTAATGGCCAGTCATCATCCATCTCGCGGTCATAAACATTCCATGCGCTGGCTTTATCCAGTTTTTCCCGAATGGCGCTCATGCTGACGTTGCACGTGTCATTCCAGAAATTGTGACTGAGTTCAACTTCATACGTATACCGGTGACCATAATTAAACACATAGACTTCATTGTTCGCTTCGCGAAACGCGGAGGACCGGCCAAAATCACCAAAATCGTACGAGGGTCGGAATTCATCACGGGCATAAGATTTGATGTGGCCGGTATTGAGCGGAATGTCAAAGCTTCCCTGCAACTGCAGGGTTTCCATGCCTGTTTTGTCAAATGACATCAACCGCTTGGTCCCGACCATACGGGATTTCCAGTGCTGGTCGTCCAGGCTGGATATCGTGATGCCGCTGCCGTTTGTGGCGTGGATGAAATTGCCATCCCCCAGATAAACCCCCACATGATTGATGCGTTTTTTTCGGGAGAAGAATACAAGATCACCGGTTTGAAGTTCGTCTTCGTCAATTTTTTGAAGCTTGGGGAAACTGAACTGGGCCGCGGAGTTGTGAGGCAGATCGATTCCAAAAAGATTGGCATAAATCGTTCTGGCGAATCCCGAGCAATCCATGCCGTTTAAACTGGTTCCCCCGCTTCGGTAGGGAATGCCAAGATATTCTTTCATTTCCGCCTGAAGTTTCTGCTCCGGAAAATCCGATGGAGAATATTGAAACGGGCTCGACTGGGATTCCTTGCCTCTGCTTGCGGTTACCGTTGGGGGCGACTTTCTTTTCGATAGGGAATGCTTCTTTGTATTGCGTTTTTTTTCAGTGGTTTTTTCGGAGAGTTTCGGAGTGGATTTTTTTTTCTGTCGGTTGGCACTGGATTTTTTATCAGCCGTCTTTACCGATATTTTGTGGCAATCGGTTTTCTTTGTGTCGGCGGGTTTTACTGGAGTCTGTTTGCCGTGGACAGGTGTGGTGGCAAGGATGAAAAGAAGGCAACAGACGACAGAAAAAAAGTATCTGAAAGCTTTTGATATTAACGGTTTGGTTTTTCATTGTTTCACATTCGTTGGTAACAAGATGAGGTGCCGGCAGAAAATCTATTACGTTGAACAGACAACCTGCCTCCTGGACTCAGGATGTCAAACTGAACGAGCCAATGACAACATTACCAGTATTCTGTATTTCCTTTCAATGGGTTATCTGATATCTGAAGAGGTATTTTTCAGATACGGTGGGCACGAAAAGGCCTTTTGTGCGTGAACATAGAATATTTGGAAACACTTTGTCAATACCCAAGTCGCCAAAAAACGGCAGCCGATTCGGATGATGCTGCCAATCTTCCGTAAATTCAAAATATAACCGGGTCTGAATCATTGACTTATTCATGTGGTTTCAGGAGAGAAAATGTCCGGTTATTTGCAGACGAAAGATCAGATTGCACTGCCGGACGCGGTGCGGGAGTTCAACAAACGGGTTCCGCGCCGGCTTGTTCTGGATATGGACAAGGATGAGATCAGGTTTCCCTTGGAATTTCTGCGGGAGGCGGGACGCCAAAGAGGCTTTTGTGGAAGCTGACACCTAATCTTTGATGGATTCTAAATGATCCATGGATCGGGAAATCAATTGAATAATGCGCTCTCTGGAATACAAGGGCCCGCTGCCGATTCCCGGGCATTGACAGAGGGCTTTTTCCCATTGCTGAATGGATCGCATCTGGCTGAACCAGAAGGGGTAAGTGCGGCACTGGAGCGGCCGGACCGGGTAAATCCGGCAGCCCTGGTCATAGAACCGGCAGCTGCCGTCAGTTTCCTCGACAATGCTGAAACCCGATGCAATCGGCCGCAGATGAATCCGGACCAGATCGGGTAGGGACAGCTTCAGGAAATCGGCCAGAATTCGATTTCCTGCTCGCTGATGCGGATGATGCCGGGGTCTCCCGTGCAGCAGGTTCCGCAGCGCCGGCATTCAAATCGAATTCCAGCATCAAAAAAATACCGGCAATGATAGTGATTGTCAGGGTTGCATTTCATATGGGTTTCGATCTATAAAAACATCATTAATAAGCGGGAACATCACGTTGTCCGGTTCTTTACCGGCGTCCTCACAGGCAGTGACGTATGCGGTGCCTTCAGCAATTTTCCACAGCACATTGAAGTCATACACCTTCATGCCGAAATGGCTTTTTTGAGGTGCGGCTTTGTAATAGGCGGGTCTGGGGTCCATTTTGAGCAATTGTTCGATGAGCAGCATCAGCCCCGGGTATCCGGACTGTTCTTTTTCATGGCAGAAGGCACTGGCTTGCGGGCTGAAATCGACCCGCACGGGGGCTTCCGGGATATTCGATGCAAATCCGCCGCAGGCATTGGAAATGGCGTCGGCATAGGGCAGATACGGCTTGATGTCCAGAACCGGGGTGCCGTCCATCAGGTCGATGCCGCTCAGGTAAAGACGGGTTTCTTTCTTTTCCCGGACAATTTTATCGAGCCGGACCGCCGACAGGCCGATGGGATTGGGCCGGAATCCGGAACGGGTTGAAAAAACCCCGGTCCTGCGGTTTCCGCCAAGCCGGGGCGGGCGGACGGTCGCCTTCCAGGTGTCCCGCATGCCGGAATGGAAGACAAATATGACCCAGATATGGGAAAAATCCGCCAATCCTTTAAATGCTTCCATCTGATCGAAAGGTGAAAACATTTTCAGTACGGCGCGGGCTTCCGTTGCCAGGCCGGGCTGGCGGGGAATGCCGAATTTTTCCTTGAAACAGGAATCGATGATGCCGATCGGTTCAAACGAGTATTCCATGGGGAATCATTATAACGGACGTTTTTGATAAATGTCAAAATTCCTTTTCTTTCAACGGCCGTGGCAAGACGGTGGAAAGTGTATTCAGATAAAGGAGCGCGATCATGACAGCGACAGCTTCATATTTTCGAAACATGCCTTTGGCGACATTGACCCGGGTGGCATCGGGCCTGGATGATGCGGATCTGGCAATCCTGAACGCCCGGGTAGTCAATGTGTATTCCGGAGAGATTCTCCATAACTGTTCTGTCGGAATCAAGGGCGAATGGATTGCCTGGGTGGGGGATGCCCCGAAGAAAGTGGATGAAACCCGTACCCGGGTCATCGATGCCACGGGAAAAACCGTGATTCCAGGCTTAATCGACGGCCATACCCACATGGCCTGGCTTACGGACCCGGCTGAATTTCTGCAAATCGCCATGAAAGGCGGCATGACAACGCTGATCACCGAGACCATGGAAACCTTTCCGATCCGGGGCAGCGCCGGGGTAAAGGAGTTTCTGGCAGCTCTCAAAAACCAGCCGATTAAAATATTCACTACGGCGCCGGCCATGGTTTCCATCAGCGGAAAAACCAGGGGAATGCCCGTTGATGTGCTTGAAGCGTTGCTCGACCAGGAAGGAATGGTCGGTATGGGGGAGTCATACTGGCAGGCCGTCATTCAGGACCCTGAAATATTTCTGCCGATGTTCGGCCGGGTGCTGGCTTCCGGCAAACTGCTGGAAGGCCATTCCGCAGGCGCAAGCGGTAAAAAGCTCATGGCGTATGCAGCCGCCGGTGTGTCTTCCTGCCATGAGCCCATTTCGGCCGAAGAAGTCCTTTCCCGCCTCCGGCTGGGGCTCTATGTCATGATCCGTGAAGGCAGCATTCGAAGGGATCTGGAGGCAATCTCGAAAATCAGGGAGTTTAATGTTGATTTCAGGCGGCTGATTCTGGTCACCGATGGCGTGACGCCGTCGGATTTGATCCACAAGGGGTATATGGAATATGTGGTGCAAAAAGCCATTGATTGCGGCTTCGGCGCCGTTACCGCCATTCAGATGGCGACCTTGAACGTGGCGGAGCATTTTGGCCTGGATGCCCTTGTCGGCGGTATTGCTCCTGCAAAACACGCCGATATGCTGATTATCCCGGATCCTGCCAGGATTGTTCCCGAGGTCGTGATCAGCAGGGGAAGGGTGGTGGCGGAAAACGGACAGGCTCTCGTACATCCCCGGCGGCATGCGTTTTCACAGCAAAGCCTTGCCAGTGTCCATATCCCGGAGGCTTTAAAGCCCGCTGATTTTTCAATCCTCGCCCCGCAGGATACGCCGATTGTCCGGGTTCGGATCATTGATATGATCACAGAACTGGTCACCCAGGAACTGCAGGCGGAGATGCCGGTTACGGGCGGAGAAATCCTTGCCGATACCGGAAAAGACATCATCAAGGTGGCGGCGATCGACCGCGTGCATGAGCCCGGAAAACGCTTTGCGGGCCTTATCCATGGAATCGGCATGAAATCCGGGGCCTTTGCTTCGAGCGCCGCCTGGGATACATCGGACATCATCGTGGTGGGGGCATCGGATGCAGACATGGCCCTTGCGGTAAACCGCATCCGGGAATTGCAGGGCGGCGCCGTTGTCTGCGATCAGGGTGCGGTTCTGGCCGAGGTGGCGCTACCGGTGATGGGTATCATGGCCCAGATTCCCGTTCTGGAGATGGCCCGGCAACTGGACGCCTTCGGGACCGCCATCGGTACCCTGGGGGTGAAGTTTTCCGATCCGCTGTTGACCCTTGTCACCCTGACCGGTGCGGCCATACCGTATTTAAGAATTTGTGATGACGGCCTGGTGAACCTGAAGAACGGCGTCACCACCGGACTCTGGATTTAACCCATGCAAAACTTGGCAACCACGAGCTGTAAGACGGTTTCCGCTATCCCTGGATCCGGCCGATCCATTACGCTTTTTGTCCAGTGTCTGGTCGACAGTCTCTTTCCCGAGGTGAAGGATGCGGTGGAGACTATTTTTCACCGGATGGGGGGTGATGTCATCTGCCCGAAGGATCAGACCTGCTGCGGCCAGCCGGCATTTAATGCGGGGTACCGGAAAGAGGCCAGAAAAGCGGCCGCCAGATTCATTGATATTTTCGGCAATGCTGAAATCATTGTCTGTCCTTCAGGCTCTTGCGTGAACATGGTCCGGCATCATTATCCGCTCCTGTTTGAAAATGACCCGAAATACTATCCCAAAGCCGTTGAGATAGGAAGCCGCATCTTCGAACTGACGGAGTTTCTTGTGGATGTGCTCCGGGTGGAGGATCTCGGCGCGTCTTTTCCGGGCAAGGTGACCTATCACGACTCCTGTCACCTGCTACGGGGCATTGCTGTTCGATCCCAGCCCCGGCGGCTGATCCGGAGCGTTGAGGGGGCAACCCTTGTTGAAATGAAGGATTCCGACCGGTGCTGTGGTTTCGGGGGAAGTTTTTTCCTGAAATACCCGGAGATCTCGGCGGCCATGGTATCCGACAAGGTCAGGGCAGTTATCGATTCCGGAGCCGATGTCGTCGTGGGCTGCGACATGGGGTGCCTGATGCGGATTCAAAAACAGCTGATCCGCCTCGGGTCAGACATCAAGGCCCTGCATATCGCTCAGCTCCTCGGCGATGCGTTTGTAAAAGTCATCAGGAAAGCAGATACATGCAACCGTATATCGATGAGGCCAGAAAGGCCATTTCAAATTCCGTGCTTCAGGCGGCGCTGGTCAATCTTCAGGAACGGCTGGGAAAGGGGGCGGCCGCTGCCTACCTCAATCTTGCCGAAGGGCCGGATCTTCGTTACAAAGCCCATGAACTGCGTATGCAGGCTATCAACAACCTGGATCTGCTGCTGGAAACACTGGCCGTTCAGGTTGAAAAAAACGGGGGCCGGGTGATCTTTGCCGAAGATGCAAGGGCTGCGGTCGAAGCCTGTAGGGACATTGCCCGAAAGCACGGGGTGCGGGCCGTGGTCAAGGGGAAATCCATGGTGACCGAAGAAATCGGTCTGAATTCCGGCCTGATCGCGGACGGCATCGAGGTGACTGAAACGGATCTTGGGGAATACATCGTGCAGCTGGCGGCGGAACATCCTTCCCATATCATTGCGCCGGCCATACATAAGACGCGAAACGACATCGGGGCACTTTTTGCTGAAAAACTGGGCATCCCTTACATCAATGACCCGCCGGCACTGACCCTGGCAGCCAGAAAAGCCCTTCGGGAGAAATTTCTGGCCGCGGACATGGGCATTACCGGGTGCAACCTGGCCTGCGCGGAAACCGGGCATATCGCCATTCTTTCCAATGAAGGCAACATCCGCATGGCCACCACGCTTCCCAAAGTTCATGTGGCTGTCATGGGCATGGAACGCGTGGCCGCAACGCTTGAAGATCATGATGTGCTGTTAAGACTGCTTGCAAGGGGGGCCGCGGGTCAGAAGATGGCCGGCTATGTCAGTCATATCAGCGGTCCCAGCCGGCCCGGTCATTCGGACGGCCCGGAAAGCTATTACCTGATCATACTGGATAACGGCCGCAGCCGGATTCTGGCGGATGAAAGATTCCGGGAAATTCTCTGCTGCATCCGCTGCGGAGCCTGCCTCAATGTCTGTCCGGTTTATGCCAAAATCGGTGGGCATGCCTATGGTGGGGCTTATTGCGGTCCGATCGGTGCGGTGGTGACCCCGCTTTTGGCAGGCGTCAACCGCTCCAGGGACCTGTGTCTGGGAGAAACCCTCTGCGGGGCCTGCCGGGAAGCCTGCCCGGTTCATATCGATATCCCCAGGATGCTTCTGGAATTAAGGTCCATGCTGGCCGACGGAGATCCGTCCTGGCAGGTGCGGCGAAACAGCCTGATGGAAAAGGCAGGATGGATGATCTGGTCCTGGATGATGCAGGATCGTAGACGCTTTGAACTGGGCAGCCAATTGATGAAACGGATATTTCCATGAACCCTGAGCCTGTTATAAATCAGAGGCGTTTTCTTCAGAAGATCCGGACCGCCCTGGTACGGCACCCGGCGGAAGGCAGAAAATTTTCGGAGGTGTTTTCCGGAGATGAAAGCCAACTCCGCTCTTTTGCTGAACAAAATTAAAAGCCGGTCAGCCTTTGACAGAAAGCGGCTGCTGGATCGCCTGATTTGCGAAGGCAGCCTGCTGAATCTAAGGGCGATTCCCGTCCCGAGCTTGGCAGAGGCCGCACAGGCCATTACAGAACTGGCGACGAATCGGATGCCTGAATGGAGCGATGCCCCAAGTCTGGTCGCCTGGCGGCATCCGCTGATCGACGGCCTGGATTTGCCTGAGCGCCTGAAGCGTCAGGGAATTCCGGTTTATGTGCCGGATCCGGAGACGGCTGATCCCGGCCTGTTTCGATTTCAGGCGCAAACCGCGCTGATCGGTGTGACTGCCGCGGACTATTGCATTGTCGAATCTGCAAGTCTGGTTCTGAAAACCCGTCCCGGACAGCCCGGAATGGTTTCGCTGCTGCCGTCCATTCATGTGGCGGTGATTTGCGAAGAAGATCTGCTGGAAAGCCTTGCCGAATGCTACGCCCTGGTGAAACAGGAACCGGATGCGGAAAAAGAAGGCATGACACGCTGCATGACGTTGATCTCCGGCCCCAGCAAAACCGCAGACATCGAGGCGGTCATGGTTCACGGGGCACACGGACCGCGAGAAGTGATCATCTACGTGGTTTCCGGCAATGAGTTTTGACACGGAAAATTTTTGAGGATATCCGATGAACATACTGATTTTCGGAAACTGCATAACCGAACGATGCCTGCAATATCGAAAAAACCAGGACTATCTCAGCGTTTCCGGACGTAAAAAAGTGTTGGCCTTATCAAAAACAATTGAGGAGCTGGGGCATACGGTTGATATTTGCTCGATATCGTATTCAAAACATACCCATCGTGTATTTATCGAAAACCTGTCCAAAAAAAGCCGGTTAATACACGCGCCGACGCTCGGAATCAAGGGCAAGCTCAGTTTTTTTAAACGAACCGTCGGTACGATGTTTAACCTATTCTGGCTCATTTCACATTTCAGAAATTACGATGCCATTATTTTCTGGAATTATCATTTCGAGTTCAGCTTTCCCGCCTTGATGGGTAAATGGATATTCGGAATGAAAGCGATTATGGACTATGAAGACGGGCTGTTTCTGGATAAAGGCTATCAGGGAACGTTTTACCGATTCTGGGAAAAAACGGTTTGCCATCATTCTTCCGGCTTTATTCTGGTAAATGAGCGCCTGAAATTTCGGTTGGAACACCATATGGAACCGGAAAAACCATCTGTTACCGTTCATGGATTTATTGATGGTGAGTTGCTGAAAAAGCATAAAAAACTGGGAAAAAGTCCTGTTAAGCGGATCGTCTTTTCCGGGAATTTTTCTGCCGGATTCGGATTTCAGGAACTGCTCGGGTATGTGGATAATTTGCCCGATGACATGCTGTTTGATATTACGGGAAAAGCCTCGAAAAAAGAAGTAAACGAATTGAAAGACCATATCGCACGCCGCACGAATGTTCAGTATCATGGATTTGTGGATGAGAATAAATTTTCGGAAATAGTTGAAAAAGCCGATGCATTCGTCCTGTTGAACGACACCATGTCCGCCTTTAATCAAACGAATTTTCCGTCGAAATTCTTCGATTATCTGTCTCGAAACAAATTTATCCTGACCACTCAAAATGCCTTGTTAACGCCATACCGAAAACTAAATAATGTCGTGATGATAAACAATTTCCCGCTTGGTATCAAACAATTGCATGAAATGACCCTGTCCCGCGCAGACGGATTATCCGCAAATCAAGGCCTTGGAGCTGGACACGGTCAAACGATTGCAGGAATTTCTCGAGCTGTTTGATATTCGCGACATGAACAAGGCAGGCAACCAATAAATTTCATCTCCATGCCCCTTCTCAATGGATCCCTCTTTTTGCTTTCACCCATTGCTTAATCATTCGAAACGGCAGGCCAAGATACATTTTTCTGATGAGTTCATATTGAGAAACCGTTTTTTCTCCTGAATATCGCATCTGTTTCGGGATATACCAATTGTTACATCCGCAGCGGTTTACAATTTTATACCCTTTAGACTTCAAAAATCCGTGTTTTTTCAAGTTATGACAATGGTCTTCAATCAGGATCATTTTGGGCCGGTATTTTTGAAAATCGAATGCTTGTAAAGCGGGAATTTCCATTCCTTCGATATCGATAGATAAAAAATCGATTCGGTTACAGTCCGCCTCAATTAAGATGTCATTCAGGGTTCTTACGTGAACGATTTGATAAGCATTACCATCACTGGGTTTATCAAATACCAGTTCGCTTTCAGCCGGATCATCCTTTACCAATAGATAGGCACTGCCTGTTTTATCAGACGAAGACACGGCCGACTCGAATACCAGACTGTTTTTTCTGTGTTCTTTCAACAAAGCCGCCAAATGCGGCAATGGCTCAATTAATATGCCGTGCCATCCATTTGTTTCCAATAACCAGGTTTGACTCAACTTTGTCGGATGGTTGGCGCCGATTTCCAGGAAAAAACCTTTTGTGATGGGCAATGAAGAGAAATATTCAAAAATGATCCTGTCTTCGCCGAATTGTGAGTATGACTCCATAGAATTCAACCTTTTATTTTTTTAAACATGTCCGGGTTTTGCGTTTTTGCCGCCTCCATCTGCTTGCGTTCCTGGCGATTTCCGGCTAATTCCGATATCGAAAGGTTGTTTTTGCCAAGGGTCTAAAACTGAATAACCCGGCCCGGGCCTCCAGCGCCGATCCCGGCGGAAAGGCCCGATCGTCTGTTTTATAGAATCTCTCCGGTCCGTTCGGTGTGATATCCGCCGAGTTTTTCAACGCGTTGAATGAAAGCCGGCGAGCGGATCGTTGTCAGCAGGCGCTGGATGTTTTCCGTATCAAAGAATCGTTCGGGGATGATCAGATCATACTGTTCGGTGACGACCGGTATAAAATCAAGGTTCAGGGCCTTGGCAGCCGCGAAAATACCCAGGCCCATATCCGCTGTTCCCCCCAGCACCGCCGCCGCTACGGACATGTGGGTAAATTCATCGACATCATAGCCGTTGATGTCTCCGGGATCCAGATTGAGCTGATTCAGGCGGTAATCCAGAAGAATCCGCGTTCCGGAGCCGCTTTGCCGGTTGACGAACCGAATGTCTTTTCGAACCAGATCCTCGACCCCCTTGATGCCTTTCGGGTTCCCGCGGGTTACCATGAATCCCTGATCCCTGAAAACCAGCTGGACCCGTTTGACCGGAATATCCGGCAGGAATTTAAGAATATCGGAAATATTATAAGATCCGTCTTCGGGATTCAGCAGGTGAGCGCCCGCCAGATGGCAGACGCCGCGTTTAATTGCCATCAGCCCTCCCATGCTGCCGACATGGCTGGAGGAAAGGGTTAGTCCCGGATGGTGGTAGCCGATCATATCTGCCAGCACGTCCAGGGTATTGTCATGGCTGCCGACAATAACAATGGTGTTTTTAATGGACGATAACGGCCGGAGCAGCTCTGCCTGAACCGGCTCGTTTTCCTTGATGCCTTCGATGTGATTGGGAATGCGGATAATGCCGTCGGCCTGGGTGAGGGAGGTGATGCATCCGGCGCCCCGGGGAAGTGAAATGGCGACAATCCGATCATCGACTTTTCCCAGCTTGACGCGAAGAAATTCTTCGATCCCCAGCTTTGAGGGAATTTTCCGGATGGGCTCGACCGAAACCGTGGGACGCAGCAGCTCGGGTTGACCGGTCATGGTGCTGACCAGGGGGCCGACGAGCTGTTCATAGGCCACGATGGCTGATACCGGATATCCGGGCATGCCGAACACGGGTTTTTGATTGACGATGCCCATTATCAGGGGTTTTCCCGGCATCACGGTAATGCCGTGAACCAGCACCTCTCCGATATGCTGAATCACCGCCCGGCTGTAGTCTTCGGAGCCGGCCGATGAGCCGCCGACGGTGAGAATAATATCTGCATCGCCCAGACATGCCTGCCGGACGATTTCCGTCATGGCTTCCAGATTGTCCGGAATCATGTCATGCCGTTCGTATTGACCGCCCCAGGCTTCAACCAGTTTTCCGAGTACCACGGAATTGGTTTCCAGTACCTGGCCGGGCTTGAGGCTATCGATCGGCGTTGTGCGCCAGTCCACCAGCTCCGAACCGGTGGGAATGATCAGCACTTTGGGTTTTTTACGGACCTGCACCGAAAAAACGCCGCCTGAAAGCAGTGCGCCGATACTGTACGGCGTGATCCGGTGATTCCGTGGAAAGAGCAGTTCGGTTGCCACAATATCTTCGCCCATCTTGCGGACATGCTGCCAGGGAAAAACCGGGGCTTCGATCTGAACCAGGGTGTCGCCGATAACCTGAACATGTTCGATCATGATGACGGCATTGGCGCTTTCCGGCAGTACATGTCCGGTATTGACATAGACAGCGTCCTTGCCGATGGTGAGCTGTTTGGGCCTGGTCTCGCTGGCGCCGAAAGTATTTTCCGCCCGGACCGCGATGCCGTCCATGGCGGCTGCATGAAAAGCGGGGGAAGACAATTTGGCGAACACGGCCTCGGCCAGAACCCTTCCTATGGCATCCGGTACGGACAGGGTCTCCGAGACAGGCGGATCAACGGGCGGAAAGGTTGTAAACATAAGCTCTCTGGCTTCTGCCAGTGTTTTCATCTTTAAATAGACATTTCGCTGATGATTCATCTCACTCCTTCGTAAATATCAATCCAACAGTTCGACCGAAACAAGTGATCCCTGATCCAGGCCTTCCATATTCAGTCCGATTTCTATCAGACCGTCGGCTTTCACCATGGTGTTGATCAGGCCGGATTTTCCGAGTACGGGATCAGCCATAAGCTTTCCAGCGACTGGTGTCAGTTTTACCCGGACATAATCCACGCGTCCCTGGGCAGAGGAAAGGTTTCGGGAAAGAAAGGCCGGTATCCGAAACGTTTGGTTCGCATGGCCTTTGATGCCGGAAATGGAGTCAATAAAAGGCTTGACCACTTTCAGAAACACAATCATGGCAGAGACAACATGGCCGGGAAGTCCCCATAACGCTTTGTTTTGCGACATGGCCAGAATCGTGGGTTTTCCCGGGCTGATCGAAATGCCATGAAACAGAATACGCGGCTCCGGCAGCGCTGAAATCGCCTCGATGGTGACATCCCGAACACCAACCGAGCTTCCGCCTGAAACCAGAATCAAGTCTGATGTTTTCAGAGCAGTGGAAAGGGTTTGATTCAGGCTTTTGTTATTGTCCCGGACAATGCCGTAGGAAATCGGAATGGCGCCGCAGGCCTTTACCATGCTGGTCAGCGTATATGTGTTGATGTCCCGGATTTTTCCGGGTGTCGGCGTTTCCGTAACCGGAACCACTTCATCACCTGTGGAAATGATCGCCACAACCGGTTTTCGATACACCCGCAGGGTGTCTCTGCCAAAAGCCGCCATCAGGCCGATTTCCTGGGCCCGAAGCCTTCGTCCCTCAGATAGAAGCACATCATTTATTGAAAAATCTTCACCCGGTTCAATGACATGCTGTCCCGGGGCTGCGCTCCGGTATACTTCAATCGTTGTTGCGTCCAGGGCTTCCGTATGTTCGATCATGACCACGCTGTCCGCGCCCTCCGGCAGCATGCCGCCGGTGGAAATCCTGCAGGCTTCTCCGCCGCCGATGGAAAACCCCGGCGTTTCTCCCATGAGTGCCGTGCCCTTGACGGTTAAAAACGCGGGATTGTTTTCGGTTGCTCCGAAAGTGGATGTGGCACGGACGGCATATCCGTCCATGGTGGATCGTCTGAAATCGGGCAGGTGTTCCGGTGCTGTCACCGTCTCCGCAATAACCCTTTCAAAAGCATCCATCAGGGGAATGGTTTCGATTTCCATTTCGGAAAATGCGGATCGGAAGTCCAGGGCCTGTTCGATGGTGACGACATTGAAAAAATCTTTCATTCACGTGCTCCTGTAAAATGCATGGGCCACTTTTTCCCCTTTGGAAGGATTTGTGCCTCTCTGCTCACCTAGTAACAAGTCGGATCAACCCTGTCAAGCCGTGAGATGACAAGGCGTTGTCTGCCCGGCGGCCTGCATTTTTTCCGTGCCCTGCGTGCCAGCCGGACACGGAATCCGTTTATCTTGCGATATGTGGATTATTCATTGATTCTTAACCCAAAAAATCTTATACAAAAAAAGATTTTAAGCTCTTTTCTATCTGAAAGCATTGCCGTTTCTGTTTTTTTGCGATTTCTCCTGCCGGAGTCAGGGAATGAAACGCTTTAGAAGATATTTTGTCGTTGCATGGTTTGCCGGCGTTTTTCTTTCGCTTCTCCTGGGATGCGGGCTTGGTAAGAACCCTGCAACCCTTCCCGGTGAAGTTTCCGTGGCCGAGGATACGTCCTGGGAGGCCGTGTTTCAGCGGAAAGAAGGATGGACAGGAGCCGATGGCATCAATACGGCAGATCTTCTGGATGGCCGGATTCTCTGGCTGTTCGGAGATACATGGATTGGCGATATCCAGCAGGGGCGCCATGCACCGGAGGCTGAACTGGTCAACAATACGCTGGCTGTTCATGAAACGCCCAAAGCCGGCAACTGGGTCCCACCCGGGCCCAAAGACATCCGGTTTTTCTGGGGACGATCCGGGCGGGATAATCAGGCATGGATTCGGCCGGATTCGGCAGGTGGTTCGAGCTGGTACTGGCCGGCTGGAAACGGCTTGGTGGTCAAGGACGGTTTCGACGGCTTGCGGCTGTTGTTTTTTATGAGCAAACTGTCTCGACGTCCTGGCTCCAATGAGATGTGGAATTTTTCACGCAGTGGAAACACGTTGGTGATGGTGGCGAATCCCGGTGAAAAGGTCTCTGACTGGCGTATTCGGACCATTTCCGTTCCCTTGAGTCTATGGAGGGGAGAAAAAATCGGTTGGGGGGTCGCCCTGTTGTCTGTTCCGGTCTCAGGTGAATTCACGGGAAATTATGTCTACATATACGGAATCGATGAAACGGATCTTGGAAATAAAAAGCTGATTCTGGTCAGATCACCTGCCGGCCGGGTTGACGATACGGTTGCCTGGCAGGCGTATCGCGGCAACGGGGTATGGGGAACGGTTGAATCTGAATGCCATCCCATTGCGGAACATCTGGCGACGGAACTTTCCGTTGAACCGGTGACTATCGGAAAGAACCGATGGTATGTGATGGTTCACAGCGAGGATGGCTTTGGAAGTCATATCCTGATTCGAATGGCGCAGCACCCGCAAGGGCCCTGGTCAAAGCCTTTTCCGGTGTACCAGGTTCAGGGCATTCGAAACGATACGGCCCTTTTTACCTATGCCGCCAAATCACATGCCTGCATATCACGCCCCGGAGAACTTCTTATCAGCTATGTTATCAACGCATTTGATTTTGATATGCTGACTCAGGATGCGGACTTATATCGTCCCCGATTTATCCGCATATCCTTGAATCAATTATTGCAGAAGGTTGCGGAAATCGTGCCTCACAACGACAACTGATCGCAGGATCAAACGGGCAGGGCAGCCCTGTCTCAAAAGGAGAGTATGGATAAATCAAAAAAAGATTCAAAGGGCACGCTCATTGTCTATTTGAAGAAATGCTTCAGGCTGACCGTGAGGGCCGTTATATTTGGAGGGGTATGCTATGCGCTGAACATCGGTCTGCTGTATTTTTGTCAGATGCTTTTCGGGTTTTATCTGAAAACTCCCATGGGGCCGGAATTTGTCGACGCGAATCCCGAACTCATGACTACGATCGAGAAATTGACGGACATGGGTTTTGAACAGCTTTCCATCCCCCTTACCCTGACGGCGTTTTTAACCTGTCTGGTGATACTTGCAGCATGTAAACTCCTTTTCCTGGCGCGTTATATTACCCCGATGGGAAATATCGGACGGATGATTTCCTGTGTGTTGCCGATTTCAGCTGCTGTTGCCATGATGATCCCGGAATCCGTTCCGGTTGGCGGCTGGGGGGTGGCTTACGGGCTGTCCGTCTTTCCGACCTGTGTGATGTTCAATTCCTGTTTTGCCATTGCCGATGAGTTGTTGCCGGAAGCGGACAGCCTGATCGGATTCTTTCGAAAAAGCGAGCCATCCGGAAAATCGCCCCATGTCCGGCGATAATCACCAGCCTTTGAAAATCTGTCTGTTGAGCTATCGCAGCAATCCGCACTGCGGCGGGCAGGGCGTGTATGTCAAAAACCTGAGCCGGGCGCTTGTGGATCTGGGGCACACGGTGGATGTGGTTTCGGGCCCTCCGCTGCTGAAGCTGGATTCGGACATTTCCGTCAATCACCTTCCCTGTCTGGATCTGTACAACCCGGATGATCTCTTCAGGGTGCCGTCCCTGAAAGAACTTTCGGATCCCGTCAATTTTGCGGAATGGGTGGGTGTCTGCCACCATGGGTTTCCCGGAGCCGTTTACTTTCGGCATTCGTGCCTTTCAGTATTTGCGGAATAAAACCGGCGCGTACGACATCGTTCATGACAACCAGTGCCTGTCCTACGGAGTCTGGGCAATCAGCAGGCGCATGCCGACTGTTGCCACCATTCATCACCCCATTACCATCGACCGGAAAATTGCGCTGCGTTCGGTCAGCTCTGTCTGGAAAAAATTGAAATACCTGAGATGGTACTCGTTCATCGGCATGCAGAAGCGCGTTTCCAGAACGTTATCACACATCATTACGGTTTCAGCATGCGCCAGAAAAGATATCTGCAGCGATTTTAATATGTCTCAGGACAAATTCCGCATTGTCCCCAATGGTATCGATACGGATCTGTTTTACCCCATTCCGGAAATTCAGCGCGAAAAAAACCGGATCATCGTCACCAACAGTGCCGATACGCCACTTAAAGGGCTGTATTATCTCCTTCACGCCATGTCGGATCTTTCGAGAACCCGCAACATCCGGCTGATCGTTGTGGGTTCTCCGAAAGAAAACGGTGGCATCGTCCGCCTGATTACCCGTCTGGGTATCGGCGGGTTGATAACGTTTACCGGCCGAATCAGCCACGAAGAATTTGTGCGTCAATATGCCAGGGCTACTGCGGCGGTGGTGCCATCGGTTTATGAAGGGTTCGGACTGCCGGTGGGCGAAGCCATGGCTTGCGCCGTGCCGGTCATCAGCACCACGGGCGGCGCACTGCCGGAAGTTGTCGGGGATGCCGGCATGCTGGTCCCACCGGAAAATGCAAGTGTTTTGTCACGGGCCATTGCGGAACTGCTCGATAATCCGGAGCTTGCCGGCCGTCTCGGGCAGGCAGGATATGAGCGGGTTCATCGGCACTTCACCTGGAGGCGGGCTGCGGAAAGAACCGTCGATACTTACCGGGAGGCTATCGGTGGTCACCGTAGATTTTAGCCGGCTTGCAATCGGGCCCGGAAGTCGCGTTCTGGACATCGGATGCGGGACTGGCCGGCATACAGCGGCTGCGTACCAATGCCCGAATATAACGATTGTCGGCGCGGATCTCAATTTTGATGATGTTCGGCAGGCCAGACACCGGCTGCTGTTTCACGACCATTGCAGGGAGCATGGGGGCGGAAGGTGGCTGCTTTCCGTGTCGGATATCGCCTGCCTTCCATTTGAAGACACCTGTTTTGATCTGGTGATCTGTTCGGAAGTTCTGGAGCATCTTGTCGATGAGAAAACAGCTGTCAGAGAAATCATACGGGTTCTTAAGCCGAACAGCCCGCTTGTCGTCAGCGTGCCCCGGTATTTTCCGGAGCGGGTCTGCTGGGCCCTGTCCGAGGCCTATCATCAGACAGCTAACGGCCATGTCCGTATTTACCGTAAACAGCAGCTGGTCCGGCTTCTGGAAGCTGGCGGGGTGGTTTACCGGTCCAGTCATTTTGCCCATAGCATTCATACCCCCTACTGGTGGCTGAAATGCCTGGCCGGTCCGGAGCGGACGGATGCGCCTATCGTCAACGGCTATCACCGGTTTCTGACTTGGGATATTCTCAACAAACCCAGGATCACCCGGTTTCTGGATGCGTTTTTTAATCCGCTGTTTGGAAAAAGTCTGGTCGTCTACTGCAAGAAACGCGGGTAATGCCATTGGGCGGAGACAATGTCGGGACGCCGGAGCGGTTGTCAGGTTGTCTGGGGGCGCTAGTCTGTCAAGGTTTTGAAAGATTTCGTGGATTTTTCCGGTCCGGTACTCGTCAAAAAACGTATCAACGACATCCGGATCAAAAAAACTGCCTTTGCCGCGCTGGATAATTTCCAGAATCTGGGCCTCCTCCATTTTCTTTCGATAGGTTCGATCCGAAGCCAGCGCATCGTATACATCGGCAACAGAGAGAATGCGGGCCAGAAACGGGATGTCGGTTCCTTTTAATCCGTCCGGATAACCGGCGCCGTCATAGCGTTCATGGTGGCATCGAATAATCTGGTGCTCTCTTTCCCAGAGGCCCAACTGGCCCACAATGTTTGCGCCGATAACGGAGTGGTTTTTAATGATGGCGTATTCTTCATCCGTCAATTTCCCGGGCTTGAGCAGAATTTCATCGCGAATGCCGATTTTGCCGATATCGTGCAGGAGTCCCGCGGTGTTCAGGATATCCAGTTCTTCTGCCGAACATTCCATTTTGTGGGCCAGAATCTTTGCAACGGCGGTTACCCGGTTGGAATGCTGTTCGGTATAGGAATCCTTTGCGCCGATGGCTTTAACAAATGCATAAATGGTTGAAAACAGATTCTCATAGATATTTTCATACAGGGCCAGGTTTTCGATAGCATAGGCCGCATGATGCGTCATATAGGAAAGGTAATACAGGTCTTTTTCAGCAAACCGGCCATGTTCCTTCAGCTGGAGCGTTGCCAGAACCCCGAATATTTTTTTGCGAATGGTCAGCGGGGCGATCATGACGGAGTCTATGTCATCGCCCAATCCGTGAAGACCGTTGCCTTCCGATATCAATAGCGGCAACTGGTCCCCGGCCACATTCATAATCATGCGATTGGGGATGCGACTGGAATTATTCATTAAATCAATGGGGGAAACGACAGGCCCGGCTGTGCCGGCGCTGGCGGCAGTTACCGCAAAAGGGCGCGTGACGGCTTCGTTGATAATATAGAATACGGACTGGCTTGCGTGGGTAATATCCACGGCCATCTCAACCAACCGGTTAAAGACATCGGCGCTGTTGGCGACAGCCGAAAAATCATTCATGATGCGATTCAAGGTCTGCAGGTCATCGATTTTCTGAAGCAGTTCCAGATTCAAGGATTCTATTCTGGCCTTGCCTTCTATCTCTTTTTTAAGAAGGATGTTTTCAACAAAGAGTTGCTGCTGGTTTAGAACCCGTTTCAAACAGAGTTCGAGCTGGTTCAGATTGATGGGTTTGATTAAAAAATCCACGACCCCGTTTTTTAAAGTCCGGATGGTATTTTCCAGGGACGGATAACCGGTCATGATAACTACCGGGATGGTATTGTCGCGTTTATTGATATTTTCTGCAAGCTCAAGCCCATCCATCACCGGCATGTTGATATCGGTAAAGCAGCAGTCGATCTGCTCCCTGTCCAGAACCAGCAGGGCTTCAGCGCCATTTCCGGCTGTAAAAACCTGATACCCCTTGATTGAAAAATACTCTGCGGCAACATCCAGAATACTTTCTTCATCGTCAACAAATAATATTTTTTCTTTGTGTGAGGTTGCCACCGAGGCTCCTGTTGGAAAAAAATGTAAGCATAACGATCTTGCGTAAATGTAATTCTTAGATTATCAATAAAAAATATTCAACATCTTTTCCGTTAAGAAGCAAGATAACCGAAGTGGTTACTTGATAAAGGAGAATATAATGGTACAAACCAGTGTTCAATGGATTTCCGGAAAAAACTTTATCGGCGTGGATTCCACCCGCCATTCGGTCGTGCTTTCCGCAGAAGATCAAGGAATCGGCGTAAAGCCTTCTGAAATGCTGCTGGTTGCGCTTGCATCCTGTACGGCCGTTGATGTGGTGGGGATTCTGGAAAAGAAGCGAAAGCCCCTGTCCTTTCTCGAAATCATCACTACCGGCGACAAAGATCCTGAACCTCCCTGGCCCTACCGCAGGATAAACCTGCACTATCGGGTAAAGGGAGAAGCGCTGACAGAAAATGCGGTGGTGCAGGCCATCCGGCTTTCGCAGGAAAAATACTGCTCGGTTGCGGCAACGGTGCGTGGCGTGGCTCAGATCACGACGTCATTTGAAATCCTGCCTCACCTGCTTTGAAGCGATGATCTGGCGAAGTATTTCCTCCAGGGACGTTTTGGGGTCAAAGCCAATCAGTTGATGAATCTTTTCGATTCCCGGAACCCTTCGCTGCATATCTTCGAAATCTTTTCCAAAAGCCTTTTCATAAGGGATGTATTCAATTCTGGAGGCGGATGCGGTCATGCCGATGATCTTTTCAGCCAGGTTCCGGATGGAAATTTCTTCAGTGCCGCCCACATTCAACACCTGGCCTGCGGCCGCATCGGTTTCCATTAATGCCATAAACGCCTGAACCACGTCTTTTACGTACGTAAATGTCCGGGTTTGCGATCCGTCTCCGTAAATGGTCAGTGGTTTGCCGCAAAGGGCCTGATCCACGAACCGGGGAATAACCATGCCGTATGTCCCAGTCTGACGGGGGCCGACCGTATTGAACAGCCTGACGACGATGGTTTTCAGCCCATGGGTGCGGTAGTAGGCAAGGGCCGTGAATTCGTCCATGAGCTTGGAGGCCGCATAACTCCACCTGAATTTGCTGGACGGTCCGTAGATGATGTTGTCGGTTTCAACCAGCGGGGCGTGCAGGTGTTTGCCATAGACTTCCGATGTGGAGGCAATCAGGACTTTTTTCTTGAATTTGTTGCATAGTTCAAGGACTTTTTCGGTTCCCTGAATATTGGTGCGGATGGATTCCAGCGGTTTTTCCAGAATCGTGAGAACGCCGACCGCAGCTGCCAGGTGATAGACGACATCACAGATACCGGTCAGTTCCAGCAGGCTCTCGTGATTCAAAATCGTGTCCACCGTAACAAAGATCCGGTTTTGAAATCGGGGATCGTCCATCATGGGTTGCAGATTGTCCAGCGACCCGGTTGAAAGATCGTCGATAATATACACATCATCCCCTTTTTCAAGGTAGGCCTCGGCAAGATGAGAGCCGATAAACCCGGCCCCTCCGGTAATCAGAATTTTCATGGAATTATCCCGTAAGTGTTTTGGATGAAAGGCCGGATATCAGCAGGTAAACCGACCGTCTTCATAAATGGTTGTCTGTCCGCCGGCTGTTAAATGTGCCGTGACTCTTTTCTGCTCGGTGTTGACCAGATCCCAGTGCAGGGCGGAATCATTGAATCCCAGCTTTTTTTTCAGCTTTTCCGTCAGTTCGGCTGAGTTTCCGCTGTAGGTATCGGTGTATGATGAGCCAAGTGCTACGTGACAATTGCCGTGCGCGCCGCCGAAATTTTCGTCAAAAAGGGTATTGGCCATGAAGCGGTCAATTTTTGAAAAGCGCTTGTCGGTCAGTGAAAATTCCCCTAACCGGCTGGCTCCCTTGTCCATGGAAAGCTGGTTTTTTACAAAGGAATCCCCTTTTTGAGCGCCGATCTTTACGGCAACGCCGTCCTTGAATTCCAGCCGGACGTTTTCAACGTAATTGCCGTTTCGGTAGGATGGCTGATTGGCGAAATACACGCCCTGGGTTCCCCGCCAGTCCGGAGAGATAAACAGCTCGAAACTGGGGATGTTATGCCCCGTGATGCCGATCCATTTTCGCCGGTCGCCGGGGGTGATCTTTAGATCGACATGGGTGGATTCAACATGGAAATACTGAACATGCATGCGATTCAGCCAGGCTTTGATGGTCCGGGATTTTTTATATACTGCCTGCCATTCGGAAACCGGCGACGCATGATCCAGAAAACAGGCATTTACAATCTGCCGGGTATATTCGTCGATGGACAGACCGGCATGCCTGGCCAGTTCGATGGTGGGAAGCATGCACAGGGTCCAGCTGAAATCCCCGGTTTCCTCGCGTTTGTTGAGGATGTCCCGGATAAATTTTCGGGCGACCGCTGCCTTGCCGATTTTTTTAGGGTCGGCTTCGCTCAGGTGGGTAATGGATTCCGGAGCGTGCAGATAAATGCTGCCGTTGAGATTGTCGTGTAATTCACGTTCTCCGGGAGGCTGAAATGTCAGTTGTCTGGCATTGGCAAGCTGATAAAACGATTTTTCCATGCCGGATGTCAGCATGCACCGCTGAACAGGATTCAGCCCCATTTCCAGAAGTCTGGCGTAGAGAATCTCCGCAAGCTTCAGCGCGGGGGAATCATATCGGATCAGCACCAGATCCTGCTTGCGGAATGGCTTGGACCGGGCGGTTTTCAGTCCCCAGATCAGGGTATCGGCGTATCGGTTTAAATGCGTATCGGTTAACATTTTGTATCCATTATTTAACAAATGGGGGTAGGGTAATAGTCAAATACCGGGTATCCGGCTTAGGCCTGCTACCCGCAGCCTTCGGTCTTCCGGCTTTCAAGGATGGTCTTCTTTCAGAAAGAGGCGGTGATATTCCGAATCGGAAAGATGGGCTTTCAGCAGGCGGTTGATCAGCCCGAAGATCTCTTCCAGATCAGCATCTGAAAGGGAAGGCATCAGCCGTTTCATCAGCTGATCGTCAGAAAATTTTTGAAGGTAGTAAATAACCGTATTTTCATCTGTCTGCCTGTCCAGTCCAAAACCGACAAGCTCCGAGTATGTTTCAACAAAATTATGTGAATGCTGTTTCATGACCGTCCTTTGCCGCATCGGCGGAAAAATATTCTGTTACTTTAATGGAAAATGCCGTTAAGGTCAACACGCACATTGCTATTTCATTGACGGTGAAAATCCGTTCAGACTGCTTTCATACTGCGTAGAAACCTTCCTTTGCATTGTCTTTACAAAAATTCGATATCATGATACTCCGCCCGATTGTGGATCATATTTAAAGTCTGAATCTCCGTCATTTTATTGTTGACATCGGATATTTCCTCATTACACTTCAACTATCGGCGTGAACATTCTGATCTCCTGCAAAAACTTAAAATTTTATTTTGATCGCCATTTGGCTTGGTAAAACATTTTCGGATTAAATTTTCTAAGCCCCTTTTGGCAAGAGGGATAAGACGGATCATGAAAGGGTGGGTATGCACCAGAATGATTTTATCAACACACTTCGGACAAAGTTTATATTAATTCCGGCCCTGGTCTGTTTTATGACGGTCGCCTCATTTTCCCGGGCCGCGGAGAATGATCCGGCGGTTCTTGAGGGCCGCATTGCCGGATCGCCCTCCTTGAATGACCTCTTGTCCTATGCCTATCAGGCCAGTCCGGAAGTAAAAGCGGCCAAGGCGTCGTGGCGGGTCGCCATTGAAAAATACCGGGTAGAGACCGGGTATCCGGATCCAACGATCACGAACATGTATTATCCCTATGATCCTTCCAGAGACTGGGCTACCAAACGGTTTGAAACCATATTTTCACAGACGATTCCATTTCCGGGAAAACTGGCGGCTGCCGGAAGAGTGGCTGTAACGGAGTCGGAGATGGCCAGGCTGGAGCTTGACCGGACAGTCCGGGATGTGTCGGTCAAGGTTCGCGAGTCTTACCATGAACTCCAGTATATCCGCGAGGCTGTCCGGATTGCCGATCAAAACAGGCAGGCGCTGGAGCACCTCAGAAATATCGGGGAGGCGGCATATGCCGGAAATCGAACGGCGCTTTATGACGTCCTGAAGGCCCAGTCCCAATCCGGACAGGTCCAGTATGACATGCTGCTGCTTGAAGAGCTTGAAAGAACCGAAATCACCCGTTTGAATGCGCTGATGAATCGGCCGCCTGAAGCACAGATCGGGCCCCTCATTAACGAATCCTCGGCGCCGCTTGTCTATGGATTGAATGAAATTTACGCCCTTGCAGAGACCCATCGGGAGGAAATCCGGGTGGCTGCGACCGGTGTGGACAAATCCCGGGCCGAGGCCGATGTGGCCCGTTACCAGAACCTGCCGGAATTTATGGTGGGGTTTAAATACGAATACGATGCGCCGTCGACACCCGATGGGCCTGTCAAACAACATGTACGGGATACAGTTCGGGATGACCCTTCCGATCTGGTGGGATAAAAACGCCGGCAGGCGGGAAGCGGCCCGGGCCGGGACCGAAAAAGCCGCAGCCCTGGTAAGCGCCCGGATCAATGAAGCCCGTGCCATGATCCGGGAAACGTTTTTCAGACTTAAAAACGCCGAAAGACTCATTGCACTGTATCGGGATCAGTTGCTTCCCCAGGCTGAAAAGGCCATGGAAACGGCTGAAATCTGGAACCGCGAGGGTCAGGGCAGTCTGACCGATTTTGTGGAAACAGAAGCGGTCTGGTATAATTTTCAGCTCGCGCTGGCAAGATCCAGAGCCGATTACGGCAAATATCTGGCCAAGCTGGAGGGAATTGCCGGTATCAGCCTCACCCGCAAGCCGGAAGAAACTGCCCAGCAGCCGCCGCAGACGGAGGCAGCGCCATGAAACTGTCCGGAAACGCCGAAGGTTACATACATCGAAGCTTGGAAATGCCGAAGCGTCGGGAAATCTCGATTTCCGCTCTTAGCGACTTGATGGTTTGCTGCTTATGGGTGTCGGCAGTCGTTTGCTGTTCGGGTTGTTCCCATTATCAGAACTTGTTTGAAGGTTATGAAACGTACAGCCCGCCTGCCATTGCGTCCGCTCCGATTGCACCGGAACACATGGTTCAGGTTAATTTGCAGTCAGATGCCGATTTCAGGAACCAGAAAACGCGGCTCGAGCAGATGAGCCATCAGTGGGAGGCTGCGATCGGTGCCTCTGGCACGGATACCCGGTTTTTTTAGCCGGACCAGGGACCGGTTATCCGCCCTTGAGCCGGCCGGCCGCGATGCAGCGGCTGCCGAACGGGCGTTGACTCCCAGCTTTACCCTGGAAACCCTTGAGATACTGTCGCTTCTCAGAAACCAGGGGGTGATTTCGGCTGAACGGACATTTCAGGGCAAACTTCAATCCTATAGCCAGGTTTCAAACCTGGATGAAATACTGAGGCAGTATGCTGCCTTTACCCAGGCGGTGATGACAGGCGTCGGGGACATGGCTGACAAGGAATCTCCGGCCATGAAATTTCCCTTTCCGGGAGTGTTGGCGTTAAAGGGTGAGATCGTCAATCAGGAAGTGAAGATTGCACGGGAAGAACTCGAAACGGTCCGAAAAACCGTGGTTACGGACAGCCGTAAAATTTTCTGGAATTTGACCTACAACCGCCGCGCGCAGGAAATTACCGCCGCCACACTGGAGCTTCTCGATCAGCTCGAGCTTTCGGCCCGGAAGCGCTACGAGGTCGGAAAGGAATCGCTTCAGGATGTCATCCGCGTTCAGATCCAGCAGGAGAAGCTGCGGGAAGAACAGAACACCCTGAAAGAAGAGCAGCGAAATCTTCAGACGGATATCCGTAAAATTGTTGATCTGGTTCCCGGATCGGACATCGGGGTTCCTGTCATCCGAGAACCCCGCCGGAATCTTCCGGACCTTGACAGGGTGACGGAAGTGGCGTTGGCGCAAAACCAGGACGTAAGAATTATTCGGGCCATGATCGGCAGAACGGAGCGGATGATCGAGATGGCAGAGACGGAAATCTATCCGCGCTTTACCCAGAATCTATCCTTGTTTGAAAACAAGGCCATCGTTCAGGTGGGCTCGATCCGAACAGAGGCGCCTTTTGCCGATGTCGCCAAATCTTCCAGGGGAGAGGGGTTGCCGAAAAATTCGTGGTTTGGCCTGGGAGACGCCTATCTGCGGGAAACCCGTGACAATCTCGACGCCCTTGGAAAGGCGCTGAAAAATGCGGAAAACCGGTTGCGTTTCAGAGTCAGGGAAGGGTGGTTCAAGCTGGATCTGGCCATCCGGCAAGAGCGGCTCTATACGAGAAAAATCAAGGAGCTCTCCCGCCTATCCGCGGAAGTAACGGGCTTGCGGTATGAAGCCGGCGTTGCGGAAATGCGGGATGTCATCGAATTTTACATGACGTGGTTTGAAGCCCGCCTGACAAGCGAGCGGGAAAAAAGCAAAATCGGGATTGCGCGGGCCGAATTGGAAGAGATTGTCGGGACATCACTGAAATAGGTTTGATGGGTTTAATCGAAGCCGTCACGCTAGGAGATCAACAATGCTAAAACCGCCATTAAAAATCACCCTGGCCGTACTTGTCGCATCGATTCTTGTCGTCGGTGTATCCTGGCGCCTTGGCTATCAGCAGGGGGCAAGCAGACTGCCGTCGGGTCCAAGCAGCTCCCATAAGCTGCTTTTTTACCGCAACCCCATGAATCCGGCCATCACCTCCCCGGTTCCTGCCAAGGATGAAATGGGCATGGATTATATCCCGGTTTATGAGGACGATGCGACGACCCCGGTCAAATCCGCCCAGCAGCAGGCAGATGATTTTTTCAGTGACGAAACCAAAGTCTCCGGCCTTGGTGCCGTTACGATGACGGATCAGGGGATAAAACTGTCGGGAGTTCAGGTTGCGATGGCTGTTCAGGAAAAGCTCCAACGGGCCCTTCGTACCGTGGGACTGGTCGTGTCGGACGAAACGCGCATCCACCGGGTACAGACCAAGGTCGGAGGCTGGGTGGAAACCCTGCTGATCAATTATATGGGCCAGCTCGTCAAAAAAGGCAGCCCCATCCTGTCGATATATTCTCCGGAGCTCTTGAGCAGTCAGGAGGAATTCATCAAAATCCGGCAATCGGCGCTGCGCTCGGCCTCGGATGCCGGAGACCGGTCATCCGCTCAGAGATTGCGTGAGTCTGCACAGCGCCGGCTGGAGCTCTTCGATGTCCCGCCGGACTTCATCAAGGAACTCGAACGCACCGGAAAACCCCAGCGGACGGTCACCCTGCTGTCTCCTGCCGACGGTTTTGTGACCGCCAAGGATATTTTTCCAGGCCAGGAAGTCAAGCCTGGAATGGAGCTTTACACGGTTACGGATCTGTCCGTTGTCTGGGTGGATGCCGAGGTGTACGAATACGAAACCCGGGACGTCCATGTCGGACAGGAAGGCGTTCTGACGACATCCTATGATCCGTCTCTTCGACTTACGGGAAAAATCGCCTATATTTATCCCTATTTGAATCGTGAGAGCCGAACCCTGAAACTCCGGTTCAATTTCGAAAACAAGGATCTGCGGCTGAAGCCCGGAATGTATGTGGATGTCAATCTCATGATCGATTACGGAGAGGGGATTGTTATTCCCGATTCCGCGGTCATGGATTCGGGAACCCGACAGGTGGTGTTTGTGGACAAAGGGGAAGGCCGGTTCGAACCCCGGGAAGTGAAAGCCGGGGCAAGAAGCGAGGGGAAAATTCAGGTGCTGTCTGGGTTAAGTGCAGGAGACCGGGTGGTGGTAAAAGCGAATTTTCTGCTGGATTCCGAGTCCCGTCTCAGGGCACTTATCGATGCTGCGATGGCTGTGAAAAAATAGGACTGACCATGATAAGAAAAATCATCGAATTTTCAGCGACCAACCGCCTGCTGGTTGTCATGTTTACGATTGCCGTCATGGTCATGGCCGTTTACGCGCTTAAATCCATCCGTCTGGATGCGCTTCCGGATCTCTCCGATACCCAGGTCATTATTTACTCCAAGTGGGATCGTTCTCCGGACATCATCGAGGATCAGGTCACCTATCCCATTGTTTCAACCCTGCTGGGTGCTCCGGACGTAAAGGCGATCCGGGCCTTGTCGGATTTTGGTTTTTCTTATATTTATGTCATATTTAAAGATGGAACCGATATTTACTGGGCCCGTTCCCGGGTTCTGGAATATCTTTCCAAGATTCAGGCCCGCCTTCCCGAAGGCGTGCGAACCGAGCTGGGTCCGGATGCCACCGGTGTGGGATGGGTCTATGAGTATGTTCTGGTGGACCATTCCGGCGGTTATTCCCTGGATCAGCTCCGGTCCTATCAGGACTGGACCCTGCGATATGCCATTCAGGCGGTTCCGGGAGTTGCGGAGGTGGCATCCATCGGCGGGTTTGTCAAACAATACCAGATTACCGTTGATCCCAACCGTCTGTCTGCTTACGGGATTTCCTTCAACATGCTTTCTTCCGTCATCCGGGAGTCCAACAATGAGGTGGGCGGACGGCTCCTGGAGTTTACGGGCACCGAATACATGGTTCGGGCAAGGGGATACAGCCGAAGCATCGCGGATTTTGAGAGTATCGTGGTCAAGGTGACCCCCGGCGGCACCCCGGTGCTCCTTAAAGACATCGGCAAGGTGGAGTTGGGACCTGAAATCCGCCGCGGCGTTTCCGACCTGGACGGGAAAGGGGATGTGGTGGGCGGCATCGTGGTCATGCGGCACGGGGAAAACGCCCTGAATGTCATCAACCGGGTGAAGGAAAAGCTAAAGGAACTTAAGCCCTATCTTCCCAAAGGGGTGGAAATCCTTCCCGCCTATGACCGTTCGGATCTGATCACCCGCGCCCTGGAAACGCTCAGCCATGAGCTGAAAATCGAGATGATCATCGTCTCCTTTGTCATTCTTGTTTTTCTCTGGCACATTCCTTCCGCAATCGTTCCCATTGTCACCATCCCGGTATCGGTCCTGATTTCATTCATTCCACTGTATTTCATGGGGGTCACGGTCAATATCATGTCGCTTGCCGGCATCGCCATCTCCATCGGGGTTCTGGTGGACGGGGCCATCGTGGAAGTCGAGAACGCATACAACAAACTTTATCACTGGCAGGCGGACGGGCGAAAAGGGGACTTTCACAAGGTGCGGCTGGAAGCCCTCATGGAAGTGGGGCCGTCGGTATTTTTCTCGCTCCTGGTCATTGCCGTGGCGTTTCTTCCCATCTTTGCGCTGGTGGATCAGGAAGGCCGGCTCTTCCGGCCTCTGGCATATTCCAAGAATCTGGCCATGGCGATTGCAGCCATTCTGGCCATAACACTGGACCCGGCCATGCGGATGTTTTTCACCCGCATGGATCCGTTTTCGTTCAAGCCCAGATGGCTTGCCTGGGTGACCACCAAAACGCTGGTCGGCACCTATTACTCGGAAGATTCTCATCCCATCAGCCGGGCCATCTTCAAAGTTTATGAGCCTGCCTGCCGGTTTGTACTGGCCTGGCCCAAAGCTGTTATCGCCACATCCGTTGCCATGGTCGCCCTGAGCATTCCCGTGTATCTGAATCTGGGGACGGAATTCATGCCCCCTTTGAATGAGGGGACCATTCTTTACATGCCCACAACCCTTCCCGGGATTTCGGTCGCGCAGGCCCAGGAACTTCTGGAAACCCAGGACCGGGTGCTGGCTGCGTTTCCGGAAGTGGAACGGGTTTTCGGCAAAGCCGGACGTGCGGATACATCCACGGATCCGGCGCCATTTTCCATGATGGAAACAACGGTGGTGCTCAAGCCCGAAAGTCAATGGAGAGGCAAGAACAGGTGGTATTCCGCGTGGGTTCCGGACCGGCTGAAATTTCTGTTTCGCCCGATCTGGCCGGATCATATTTCCTGGGATGAGCTGGTCGCCGAAATGGACAAGGCCCTTCAGATACCCGGGGTGACCAATGCCTGGACCATGCCCATCAAGGCGCGGATCGATATGCTCACGACCGGTATCCGGACGCCGGTCGGGATCAAGATTTTCGGCTCGGACCTGAAGGAGATCGAGCGGATCGGGCTTGAACTGGAGCAGGCTATTCGCGACATCCCGGGAACCCGGAGCGTGTTTGCCGAGCGGGTGGTCGGCGGCTATTTTGTGGACTTTGAGCCGCGCCGGGATCAGCTTGCCAGGTACGGACTGACCATAGCCCAGGTTCAGTCGGTCATTACAGGTGCCATCGGCGGGGAAAACATCACCTACACCGTAGAGGGCAGGGAGCGCTATCCGGTCAATCTGCGCTACCCCCGCGAACTTCGCGAGGATATGGATAAGCTCCGACGGGTGCTTGTCCCGACCCCGACAGGCGCCCAGATTCCGCTTTCGCAGCTGGCGGATATCAAGCTGGCTCAGGGGCCTGCCATGCTGCGGGACGAAAACGGATTTCTGGCAGGTTATGTCTATGTGGACATTTCCGGCAGGGATGTCGGCGGGTATGTGGAGGAAGCCAAACAGCGGGTGAATGACAAGGTTTCGCTCAAGCCGGGATATATTCTCCAGTGGAGCGGTCAGTACGAAAACATGATACGGGTGAGGGAACGGCTCCAGATTGTCATTCCCATAACGATCCTTCTGATATTTTTTCTGCTGTACATGAACACCCAGTCGGTCTTCAAAACCACCGTTGTCATGCTGGCCGTTCCCTTTTCTGCCATCGGTGCCATCTGGCTGTTTCACTTTCTGCATTACAATGTTTCCATTGCCGCGTGGGTGGGAATGATCGCGCTGATGGGCCTTGATGCTGAAACCGGGGTTTTCATGCTCCTCTTTCTCGACCTGTCGATTGACGATGCCAAAAAACGGGGCAGGCTGAGTTCTTCCGAAGACCTGGATGAAGCCATCATGCACGGGGCCGTCAAGCGTGCACGACCCAAGATGATGACCGTAGCCGCCGCCTTCATGGGCCTTCTGCCCATTATGTGGTCCACATCCGCGGGCGCGGATGTGATGAAGCGGATCGCCGCCCCCATGATCGGCGGGTTGATCACATCGTTTATTCTGGAGCTTCTGGTTTATCCGGCAATCTATAAACTCTGGAAGGAACACACGGATATAAAGCCGGTAAAGGCTCAGGCAGTTCCCATGGCGCTGAATCGCTGACCGGAGTTGCGCAAGTGCCTTTTAATTCAGATCCAAAGACGGATGCCGCCATAAGAGACGACAAGCATCAGGTAAGCTGGCGCGGCTCCCGAAAGGATTTTTTCAATTGAAAAACTTGAAACAGCCGTAATGCGTCATATTGTGTCAATACACCCGTAGATGTTTTATCGGTTTGTTGAAAGGCGGATCGATAAAGATTTTGTAATCGTCGCCATCGCGCATGGCCATTGAACAAAGGAGAAGGCAATGAAAAAGACAATATGGATTGGAATGCTGGTGATGTTGTTTGGGTTGGGGATGGCTTTTAACGCATCCGCCGCTCACAGTACGGGACAGATGCTCCGTCAGAGCACGGTTGATGGGTATGGCTTGATGTACCATGTCCTGGATATGGCCGAACGCAATGCCATGATGAAGGGAATGGAAGGGATGGAAATGCCCGGCATGAGCAACAGCCCGGATATTACCAACCACCTCATGGTTTTCATCACCGACCCGGGGGGAAAATTCGTTTCCGGAAAGATCGGTTTTTTGATTACCGGTCCGGACGGCAAGGAGCAGAAAACCCTTACCATGGGAATGGATAATGGTTACGGTGCGGATGTCAGTTTCAAGGAAAAGGGGGTTTACAAGATCAAAACCAAGGCGGTGATTGGCGGGAAAACGTTGATGGATGAATTCTCTTATGAAAATAAATGAAAATCGGGCTGCTGAAAAATCTGTACATCTTTGCAAGAATACAGTACAACAAAAATTGTATCCGGGGTTCCGGGTGACTGGTTCTGTTTTTTTTGCCGCATTTTAACCCAAGTTTGAGTATACAGGGGTCGCATCGTTTCCGCTCAACCGGTTTTCTGCACGCTTTCATGGGAGGAACAACATGAGTATTATCAATCTGGCAGATGCTAAAGTGTCATACGAGGGTCAAACACTTCCCGCCATCAATTTGATCAGCAAATTGCAGGTCCAGCTTCAGGAGACCGCATCCCGACTTGCTGCCATGGCAGCCGTATTGGGACAACTTCAAACCGCCTTGCTGAACTCCCATACCGTTGAAGTGAAACTGACGCTCTCCAAGGAAGACTATGACAGATTCAGATCACTGGGAGGAGCGGACGACAGTGACCGTATCCGAAAAGCCCTTCTGAATGTATTTCATTCTGATAAGGTTGAAATTTCTCCTGCTCCTGTTGAATCCGGAACCGTTGTCACTGAGACGGTGGAACCCGTGTTATCTCTGAATCCGGAGCCTCAGGCCATCGAAAGAAGTTTTCAGGACCGGGCGGTTGTTTCTGAAATGGGGGCAAAAAAGAAACAGACCACCAAATGTCCCAGATGCCAGTCGCAAATTGATCTGCCGGAGTTATCAAATGAACAGTGGCCGGTTGAAGTCAAATGCAGTAACTGCGGAGCCAAGTGTTTGATCAAATCCAAAGCCGCAAGCCCTGCAAAAACCGACAAGGCCGGATTTGAACCCCTTGATGAAGCTGCCTACGGCAAGCTGTTTGACATGCTTTCAACGTAACGCGTGTGATAATGATAGTTTGGTTTATTTCGAATTTCGAAATTACCCTGAATAGTTTTTCTTTCAGCCAATAAATTGCTATTCTCATGATCAGGAGTCCCTGATGAAGATTATGGTTGCATTTGATGGAACAAATGTTTCCAATGAAGCTGTGAAAACCGGCATAAAATATGCGTCCGCCCTGAATGCCAAGGTATATCTGGTGATGTCGATGGTAGGCGGACCGGAAGTACCGCGCCAGGAATTTGTCAAGCATGAGCATCTCCTGGATTTTGCCCAGTCACAGTTCATGGATGCGAAAATTCCCTGCGAAACCCATCTGTCGGTTCGCGGATTGGAGGCGGGCGAGGATCTGGTTCAGTTCGCCAGGGAAAATGAAATCGATTTGATTGTTATCGGGGTCCGGCGAAGATCCAAAGTCGGGAAGATCGTTTTTGGGTCAACTGCCCAGTATGTTGTCCTGAAAGCCCATTGCCCGGTATTGTCGGTGAAATAGGTAAGTGTTTTTACCTACGACGCCGGAAGAAGTCGAATCACTGGGGTGGCATCATCTTGATGTGATTCTGATTACCGGCGACAGTTATGTGGACAGTCCCTTTATCGGTGCGGCGGTCATCGGAAAAGTCCTTTTGCGGCAGGGATATCGGGTGGGCGTCATTGCGCAGCCGGATATCCACTCCGGAAGTGATATCACCCGGCTGGGGGAGCCGCTGTTGTTCTGGGGAGTGACGTCCGGCAGCGTGGACTCGATGGTGGCCAATTATACGGCAACCGGAAAACGCCGGAAACAAGACGACTATACCCCCGGAGGCATCAACGACCGCAGGCCGGACCGGGCGCTCATCGTTTATTCAAATCTCATCCGCAGATTTTTCAAGCCCACCGTCCCCATCGTCCTGGGCGGCATCGAAGCCAGTCTCAGGCGGATACCCCATTACGATTGCTGGTCAAATGCCATCCGCAGATCCATCCTTTTTGACGCAAAGGCCGATATCCTCATTTATGGGATGGGGGAGAAGGCGGTGCTGTCTCTTGCCGGCACATTAGAGCGCCGCGAATCCAACGCGGAAATCTGCGGTATCTGTTATATTGCCGGCGGCGCCCGATCTGACTACATCGAAATGGAGCCATTCGAGAAGGTGTCGGCAGATCCTCCAGCCTTTTCACGGATGTTTCAGCTTTTTTATCAGAACAATGACCCGTTGACAGCCAAAGGATTGTGCCAGAAACACGGGGCCCGGTATCTTATCCACACCCCCCCCTGTCTGCCGCTTTCTCAGTCTGAAATGGATGCGGTCCATGATCTGGACTATGAGCGGGATCTGCATCCATATTATCGGAAACAGGGGGATGTCCGGGCACTTGATACCATCCGCTTTTCAGTTTCCACGCACAGAGGCTGTTACGGTGAGTGCGGTTTCTGCGCCATTGCCGTGCATCAGGGCAGGAGCGTTCAATCGCGAAGTCAGGCCTCCATTTTGCGCGAGGTGGAAAAAATCACCACCCATCCGGCGTTTAAAGGCATCATTTCAGATGTCGGCGGGCCGACGGCGAACATGTATGGATTCGAATGCCGGAAAAAGCAGGCCAAGGGTGCATGCAAGGATAAACGGTGCGTGCACCCCGGTATCTGTGATCAACTCAAGGTGGATCACCGTCACCAGATCGAGCTGCTTCGGGCGATTCGGGGAATAAAGGCTGTCCGCCATGTTTTTGTGGCTTCCGGAATCCGGTATGATCTGATTCTTTCCGACCGGAAAAACGGGCTGCACTATCTAACCGAAGTGTTGCAGTACCATACTTCCGGCCAGATGAAAATCGCACCTGAGCACACGGAAAGCGACGTGCTCGATCTGATGGGAAAACCCGGAATGGACAGTCTGATCGCATTCAAGCGCATGTTTGATGCGGTCTGCAATAAATCGGGAAAGCAGCGCTATCTGACGTATTATTTCATGGCTGCGCATCCCGGTTGCACAAATGTCCACATGAGCCGGCTGAAAACATTCGTGTCCCGTCATCTTCGCCTGATTCCCGAGCAGGTCCAAATCTTCACTCCCACGCCGTCGACGGTTTCAACCCTGATGTACCATACCGGCGTTGATCCGGCTACCGGTGCGCCGGTTTTCTGTGAAAAACAGGTCAAGAAAAAAGAAAAACAAAAACACATACTGTTGAAACGATCATGACCCTTCCGATTTCCTTTACCGTTTCCGGTTTCCATGCGGAATCCATCGAACTGACTGAATCCTTTATGGATACCGCCTTGCGGTTTGCTGCAGTTCCCGGAACCGTCCTGCTGATGAGCGGAACCGGGCTGGACTGTGCCCGGTATCATATGCTGGGCATCAGACCCTGGCTGTCACTTACCGGAAGGGACCAGCGCCTTTTGCTCACGGTCCATGACAAGGTTCATCCTGTTGCCGAAAATCCATTTGATGTGCTGCGGCAGATCCTGCGCCGGTTTCATTTCAGTGCCGCTGATGCGGATGTTCAGCTGCCGGTCGGGGCCGGTCTGATGGGATATCTTGCGTATGATCTGAAGGACTGTCTGGAAAAATTGCCCAGAACATCCGTGGATGATCTGGGGCTGCCGCATATCTGTCTGTACGCGCCATCGGTGATCCTTGTCCAGGACAGGGTCAGCCGGAAAAGCTGGATAAGCGTGCCTGTCTTCACCGGGACAGGCGGATCGATGGGTTCCGGCAACCTGGAAGGGTTTCACAAGGAGCTGTCCCGGCCATTGCCGGAAGATGAAGATTTTTCCGCGGGTGCCGGCGGATTTTCATCCAGTTTTACCCGGCCGGATTATATTCGGGCCGTTGACACCATCAAGGAATATATCCGGTCCGGGGATGTCTATCAGGTCAACATGTCCCAGCGGTTTTCAACCGGATTTCAGGGAAATCCATTCCGGCTGTTTCAATCCCTGTATGCGCGCAATCCCGCACCGTTTTTTGCCTATATTCAGGCAGGAGACCACCAGATCATCTCCACATCGCCGGAGCGCTTTGTTTATCGAAACGGCGACAGGGTGGAAACCCGACCGATCAAGGGAACCCGGCCACGGGGAAATACCGAAGCGGAGGATCGTCGTTTAAAAAATGAGCTTTCCGAAAGTCTCAAGGACGATGCGGAACTGTCCATGATCGTGGATCTGCTGCGAAATGACATCGGAAAAGTCTGCCGGCCCGGCTCGGTTCGCGTTGCCGTCCACAAGCGGGTTGAGGCCTACCAGAATGTTTATCACCTGGTTTCGGATGTGGAAGGCATTCTGGATTCCGGTATGGATTCCGTGGACCTCCTGCGGGCTGCCTTTCCCGGGGGGTCCATCACGGGTTGCCCCAAGATACGGGCCATGGAAATCATTGATGAGATGGAGCCGGTCCGCCGGCATATCTATACCGGATCGATCGGATACATCAGCTTCCATGATACCCTGGATCTTTCCATTGCCATTCGGACAGCGACTGTTTTCAAGGGGAAAATGCTGTTTTCCGTTGGCGGGGGCATTGTTTTTGACTCGGATCCATCGGATGAATATGCGGAAACCCTGCACAAGGGAAAGACCCTGACGGGGGTGTTGACGGATAAAAAAGCCCATCCCGTTGCCTGCCCGGTGGTCTGGATAAACGGCGTTCTTGTGCCGCAGGAAGAGGCCCGCCTGCCAGTGGCAGGTCACGGATTGCAGTACGGCTATGGTCTTTTTGAAACAATCCGGACGGTAAACGGCACACCCTGCTTTCTTCAGGATCATCTCAGGCGGTTTGAAGATTCCTGGAAAGTGCTGTTTAAAAGCGATCCCCCGGACATTTCCTGGTCCGATGTCATTTCTCAGGTCTTATGCGCCAATCAGCTTCAAGATACAGTTGCAGCGGTCAAGATGATGGCTGTAAAGGGGGAAGAACCATCCGGTTATTTAAACTGCCATCTTGTCGTCATGGCGCGCGCCTACACCCATCGCCTGGAGATGCTCCAGTCGGATGGACTCAGGCTTCTGAGCTATCCCGAGCCCCGGCAGACTCCGCTGGCTGGCCATAAAACGACAAATTATCTATATTATTTTCTTGCCGGCAACTGGGCAAGAGAAAACAATGCTGACGAAGCCCTCATCCTGAATCCGGATGGATCTGTTTCCGAGACCAATACCGCCGGCCTTCTGGTAATTTCCGGAAAAGAGCTGATCCGGCCGGTATCGATCCATGTTCTTCCGGGAATTATGTCTGCAAGGGTTTGTGAGATATTTGGACAATGGGGATATGAGATCATTGACCGGCCGCTCGTGACGCAGGATCTCCATGCCGCGGATCATGTGCTGCTGACCAACGCGCTGATGGGTGCGGTTCCGGTTAAAGTCCTTGATGAAAAGCCCCTGGTTTGTGCAACCGATATCTGCCGGCGGATCAACAGGCAGGTGCTCTGGCCGCATCAGGAATAAATTACATTTATGGGCAGAGGTGGATACTTCCATATTCCGGGCCTTGGTATAATGTGCTGGCTGGCAACGGTCTGCCAGTAAAGGTCCGGCTTCAGTTCTCGAAGTTTTCCGTCTTCCGGGAATCGGGCCTGGTTGGTGTAGGAATAGGTTGCCTGAAAAATGCAGACGCCGTATCCTTTTTTCCGGTTGACGACATAATTCCTGTAAAATGTTGTGAGGGGGAGATGGTGGGTCTGGGCAACGGATTCCATCTCTGCATTGCTGAGTTTTAAAAGGATATATTTGGAAGCCCCCCGTTCGGAAATGCGTATCAGGGACCGGGATTCGCTGCTGCCCACATAGACGGTGGTGATGCAGGGGATGCGTTTCAAGTACTGGGCGGCAACGATCGCCGCGGTGCGTCTGCCGCCGGCCATCAATGGAAGGCCATGGTATTCAAAAAATTTCTTTTGAATGTCCTCGGCATATTTATCGCCTTTTTCATAAAGATCTTTTGAAATATAGCGAAGGTTCAGGGCCAGGTTTTCGGCGGCTTCGGCAATGGGCCAGTCAATCCGGACATGAAAATGCGACAGGCAGTACCGGTCCCGGTTCCGGGATGACGGATCTCTCTGGATCAGAAGGGAGTAATCCACAGGCAGCAGGATTCGTAAAAAATCCACAAAATGAACGGATTCGAAATACTTCTGGTTCCGGTCAAAGGAGTCGGACAGCGGAAGGGTTTTGGATTTCAGCAGATTGATTTTGGTGGTCTTGTTTTCGTCAAAAAACCGGATGTATTTCTTGCAGGATGCCGGAATGGTATCCTCGACGAAAATGACCAGAAATGCATTCTGGCATTCGTATTCGATGTCCGGAATCCGGGCCCGGGGCTTAAGTTCCCGTTTTTCGACAAAGGGAAATGCCAGCTTTTTGCAGTTAAAATTATTGTAGGAATCAATCAGTCCATACTGGATCATCTGCTGATCAAGCTCATCTCTTAAGAGTTCGTAATAGGATCGTCTCAAGCGGTTTGCCTGGCTGAGCTCTTCGCGAATGCTCCAGAATGTCAAGGAACTCTCCTTTAATAAATATAAGTAATGTTTAAACGGAACACCTGATAAATATTAAATTCGAAATCCGAAGCACGAAATTCGAAAAATGATCAACATCATAATGCTCAAAACGATGTATTTTCAGCTTGAACTATCAGACTTTTAGACATTTGAATTTGTTTCGGATTTCAATATTCGAATTTTTCTCGAAAATAGTTGCTACCACCAATTGTCCCAAGGGTCAAGCCCTTCATTTGCCGTTCAGTTTTTCCATCCACTTGTACAGATTTTCCTTGTATCGGTAGGATAAATACGCAGATACCAGGCAGATCACGGTGATGATCCCCATCAGGACATACTCTTGTTCATACAGGGAAGCGCCTTGAACACTGAGCGCCAGGGTGCCGGGCATGCGCCCGAAGGTTGCCATGACAAAAAAAAGTTTTAATGGGATATCGCTGACGCCCAGAAACAGACACAGGTAATCCTTTGGAAATCCGGGAAACAAAAAACAGATAAACAGGACAATGGCGCCTTGCCGGTGAACGAGCCTGTCGATGTTTTTTAACTGGCTTGCCGGAATCATTTTCCGGATAAACTGCTTTCCCAGCAACCGGCCGATGCCGAAATTGATCAGGGAGCCGACTGTCAGGCCGATGCTGGAGTAAAAAAAACCCTTAAATGCGCCAAAGAGAAACCCGCCGATAAAACCGGTTGCTTCTCCGGGAATGGGTGCAAGGACCACCTGAAGGATCTGAATCCCGGTAAAGATGAGCGGTGCAGCCATTCCCCAGGAAAGAATATAGGCCTGTACAGCCTCCCGATCTGTCAGGACATCGTAGATATGAATGATCAGTTTCCAGATCGGGATTCTAAAATAATAACCCGCAAGCATCAAAAATCCAAGAGCCGTTGCGGAAATGAATTTTGCTTTCCGGGTCATTTATTGCTTTGGGAAATGGACTCAAGGGCTGCCACACCCGGCAGACTTTTTCCTTCCAGAAGCTCCAGAAATGCGCCGCCGCCGGTTGAAATGTACGTGATCTGGTCGGCCTTGCCCGAGCGGTGAATGGCGGCATCGGTATCGCCGCCGCCGACAATGGTGATGGCGCCGGATGCCGTTACATGGCTCACCATGTCATACGTCCCCTTGCTGAAAGGCGCCATTTCAAAAACTCCCATGGGGCCGTTCCAGACAATGGTTTTGGCGCCCTGAAGCGCTTCGGCGTATAAAAGGGAAGTAGCCGGACCGATATCCAGAATCATCTGATCGGCCGGGATTTCCTGAACCGGAAAAACCGCGGTGGCAGCGGTCGCTTCAACCTGACCGGCGGTGATCCCGTCCACGGGAAGATAAATCCTGACTCCTTTTTCCGATGCTTTTTGGAGAATGGTTCGAGCGGTTTCGATCAATTCGGTTTCCACCAGGGATTTTCCGGTGGAAAGTCCCTGTGCCCTGAGGAACGTGTTGGCCATGGCGCCGCCGATGATGATCTTGTCCACATGAAGGAGCATGTTTTCGAGGGCGGCCAGCTTGCTGGAAACCTTTGCGCCGCCGATAACGGCAACCAGGGGCCGCTCCGGCGTGGTCATGGCTTTATTAAAATAATCGATCTCGTTTTTCAGCAGGAATCCGGCAACGGACTGGGGCGCAAACCGGGTGATGGCTTCAACCGATGCATTGGCCCGGTGGGACACTGCAAACGCGTCATTGACATAAACATCGCACAGCCCGGCAAGAGATTTGGCAAAGCTGTCCGCGTTTTTTTCCTCTTCCGGATGAAACCGGAGATTTTCAAGAACCACTATGTCTCCGGGTTTCATGGCTGCAATCATGTCTTCGACAGATTTCCCCACGCAATCCGCGGCCAGTTGAACCGGCTGATTCAATAGCATGCTCAGCCGCTCTGCCGCCGGTTTCAGGCTGAATTCCGGAGAAACCTTTCCCTTGGGTCTTCCCAGGTGGGAGGCGACGATGATTTTTGCCTGTTGACCCAGGGCGTACTTCAGTGTCGGCAGCACGCCCTGAATTCGGGAATCATCGGTGATCTGCAGCTGTTTATCGAGCGGCACATTGAAATCAACCCGGATCAACAGCCGTTTTCCGGCAATCGCAATATCTTTAATCGTTTTCATGACTCACCCCTTTTTTGCTGATAGTCGTCTTTGAAGATCTTTTTTTCGGGACCATCTTCCCAGAAAGCCGAGCATGCCGGCTGCATAGGCCCTGTCCACATTTTTTTCCTGAAGCGTCAATCCGCCGGCTCCGGCCATTGCCGCGCGCAAACATTCGGTTTTATGACAGCAGGGAACGCAGGACTCCGGAGAGTTTCGCAGTCCGTCTTCGCCTTCGGGAAAGACTTTTTCAAGTTTGCCAAAACAATATGGCAAAGGAGATGATGATTGTTGCATGATCCTGTCTACCTAAACGTCATTATATGTTAAGCGATTCCATTTCACGGTATATTCTGGCGATATGCCCCTCATCCGCAAAGCTGAAATACCGGTTTTCCCCGATGACAATGTGTTCATGGACCGTAATTCCCATGATGTCGCAGCAGAAAATCAGTTTTCGGGTAATGGCCATGTCATCGGAAGATGGCGCAGGGTCTCCGGATGGATGGTTGTGGGCGAAAATCACTGCCGCGGCATGGTGGTTCAGAGCGGACTGAATGACTTCCCGGGGATAGACCGCTGTTGTCGATAAGGATCCTTCAAAAAGCGTTTCAATGCCGAGGACCTGGTTTTTGGCATCCAGATGAATCACTTTAAAGCATTCACGGCTTTTATCCCGCAGGTTGTAATAAAGATAGTCAAAAAGGCCTTGGAATGCGAGATAACGTCTTTTTGGGTGATCCGTTTTTCCAGATACCGCTCGGCAACCGCCTGTATCAATTTGATGCCGAAGATATTCTGGGGGCCGATTCCGGCAATCTCCTGAAGCGATTCCGGTGCAGCCTCCAAAACTCCCTGAAGGGTTTTGAAACGTGTAAGCGCAGCCTTGGCGATTTCCTTGCAGTCTCTTCGGGGCGTGGCCAGTGTCAGCAGCATCTCGATCACTTCATAATCGTGAAAACCCGAAAGACCGGATTCCAGAAACTTGTCCCGCAGCCGCCCCCGATGCCCTTCGGCCTTGTGCCGGAATATCCGGACTCCGGGAGGAACCGTTGCCGGCTCATCCTGAACTTCCGAAGAATATTCGCTGACAGATGATTTCCGGGGCATATTGTCTCCCCTTGTGTTGATGGTTCAGAACATGTCCAGACGGCAGGCTAATGATGACAGACATCTGCCGCCTGTCATCAGTCATCAATTTCCTGTTTCAGATCCCGTGTCATGAGTTGATATACAGCCTCTTTGGGGGACAGTCCCTCATAGAGAATAAAATATACCGCATGAGAGATGGGCATTTCAACTCCGAGTTCACAGGAAAGATTGTACACCGATTCGGCGGTCTTAACCCCTTCTGCCACTGTGCGGGTTCCTGAAAGAATATCCTGTAAACTGTTTCCTTCTCCGATTTTTTTACCCACCGTATGATTTCGGCTTAGATCGCCGGTGCAGGTCAGAATCAGATCCCCGACTCCGGCAAGTCCGGCAAATGTGTGGGGATTGGCGCCAAGTCTCAGCCCCAGCCGGCGGATTTCGGCAAGACCCCGTGTAATCAATGCCGCGCGGGTATTCAGGCCCAGCCCAAGACCGTCGATGATTCCCGCGGCAATCGCAATGACATTTTTTACAGAGCCGCCAAGCTCTACGCCGATGACGTCATCATGGGTATAGACCCTGAAGGCCGGCGTGGCAAAAACATGCTGGACCTGCGTTGCCGATTCGGGATCTTTTGAAGCGACCGTGACAACCGTCGGAGACTTCAGCGCCACTTCCCTGGCAAAGCTGGGGCCGGATAGAACGGCAATCCGGTTTTCGGAAACATGGGGAAGGGTCTGGGCCAGAACTCCGCTCATAGTCAGATGGGTCTTGTTCTCGATACCTTTGGATGCCGATACGATCAGGGTGCTGTCCGGCACGTCACCGGCCATGCGCTGGGAAACCGCCCGCATCAGATGCGAAGGCACCACCATCAACACCAGATCTTTGCCCGAAACTGCCTGTTTGAGATCCCCGGTCGGGTTCAGTCGCTCGGACAGGGGAATGCCGGGAAGAAATATCCGGTTTTCCCGAAATTTCTGAATCTGGGATCGCACTTCTTCTTCAAACACCCAGAAATCGACGGCATAGCCTTTGGTTCCCAGAAGATTGGCCAGAGCCGTACCCCAGCTTCCGCCCCCGACCACGCCGATATTTATATCAAGGGGACTCAACAGGGGCCCCTGAATCATTTGATTCATCTGATTCGTCTGGTTCACCGGATTCATCTACTTCTTCCTCTTTTTCAGCAAGCCTGGCTGCACTGGTGACTTTTTCCGCCGCCTCCATACCGATCAGCTTGACGCCCTGGGTATTTCGGCTGATGACGGAAACGCCGCGGGTGGGGATTCGGATGAGTTTGCCATTATCTGTCATGAGCATCAGATCGTCGTCTTCTTCCACCAGAAGAATGGCCACGACATTGCCGTTTCGTTCCGTTGTCTTGATGGTGATGACCCCAAGGCCCCCGCGCTTCTGGACCGGATATTCATCAATGGAAGTGCGTTTCCCGAAGCCGTTTTCGGTGATGGCGAAAAGGGTCTGGCCGTGACTCAATACCTCCATTCCCACGATCGTATCTCCTTTGCTCAGCCGCATTCCCCGGACCCCTGCGGCATTTCTGCCCATGGAACGCACATCCGATTCATGAAAACGAATGGATTTGCCGAATGCGGAGCCGAGAAATACATTCAGGGTGCCGTCGGTGATTTTGGCGGAAATCAGCTCATCGCCTTCAACCAGGGAAATGGCGATAATGCCGGCTGCCCGGGGCCTGCTGAAATCCATTAAATTGGTTTTTTTCACAACTCCCGAACGGGTTGCCATCATGATGTGATATCCGGGTTCGAATTTGGATACCGCAAGCACGGCAGTCAGACGCTCTTCAGCCTGGAAATTCAATAAATTGATGATCGCTTTTCCGCGGCTGGCGCGGCCTGCCTGAGGAATTTCATAGACCTTGCACCAGTAGAGCCGACCCTGATTGGTAAAAAAGAGAAACGTATGATGGGTGGATGCCACAAACAGATGTTCCACAAAGTCTTCATCCTTTGTTTCCATCGCTGTTTTGCCTTTTCCGCCGCGGCGCTGGCTGTTATACAGCGTAATGGGGTTTCGCTTGATATAACCGGTTTTTGAAATGGTGACCACCATGTCTTCTTCCACGATCATATCTTCAAGCGTAATCTCGCGGGTTTCATCCACAATCTGCGTTCGCCGGGGATCGCCGAATTCCGACTGGATTTCGGTCAGCTCGTCCTTGATCAGTTGCAGGATAATCATCTCGCTGCCCAGAATCTGCTTGAACCAGTCAATGTCTTTCAGCGTCTTCTGGTATTCTTCGATGATTTTTTCCTGCTCCAGGCCCGTAAGCCGCTGCAGCCGCATGTCCAGGATGGCCTGGGCCTGAATCGGCGAAAGGGCAAAGGCGTCGATGAGGCGCGTTTTGGCCTCTGCAGGAGACGGGGACTGGCGGATCAGGCTGACCACGGCATCCAGATTGTCGAGGGCGATTTTCAGCCCTTCCAGGATATGGGCCCGGTCTTCGGCTTTTTTCAGGTCGAACTGGGTTCTTCGGATGATGATCTGTTTGCGGTGCCGGATGAAATATTCCAGGATTTCCTTCAGGGTCAGCAGTTCCGGACGGTTGTTTACGACCGCCAGCAAAATAATGCCGAAACTGCTTTCCATCCGGGTGTGTTTATAGAGCTGGTTGATGATGACTTCGGCGGCCTGGTCTTTTTTAAGCCCCATGGCGATCCGCATGCCGTCCCGGTCCGATTCGTCCCGGATGAACCGGATGCCTTCGATCTGCTTATCCCGGATCAGCTCGGCGATAAATTCAATGAGCTTGGCCTTGTTGACCTGGTAGGGAAGCTCGGTTACCACGATGGTTTCGCTGCCGGTTTTCTTGTCCTTTTCAACCAGGGTTCTGGCCCGCATCCGGATGATTCCCCGACCGGTCCGGTAAGCATCATGGATTCCGGTTTTTCCGTAGATAAAACCGGCGGTCGGAAAATCCGGTCCCGGGATGATGGAGATGAGCTCTTCAAAGCTGAGGCCCGGGTTGTCGATAATGGCCTTGATGGCCTCGATGGTTTCATTCAGGTTGTGGGGCGGAATGTTGGTTGCCATGCCGACCGCAATGCCGGAGGAGCCGTTGATGATCAGATTGGGGATCTTGGCCGGCAGAACCGATGGTTCCGAGAGCGATTCATCATAGTTGGGAACGTAATTGACCGTATCCTTTTCAAGATCGTCCAGCATATGATGGGCCAGGCGTTTCATGCGGATTTCCGTATACCGCATGGCTGCCGGGGGATCGCCGTCAATGGAGCCGAAATTTCCCTGCCCGTCCACCAGGGGGTATCTCAGGGAAAAATCCTGGGCCATGCGGACGATGGTGTCGTATACGGCGGTATCCCCGTGAGGATGGTATTTACCGATGACATCGCCGACGATGCGGGCGGATTTCTTGTAAGGCTTGTTCCAGTCGTTGCTCAGTTCGTGCATGGCAAAGAGCACGCGGCGGTGAACCGGCTTGAGGCCATCGCGGACATCCGGAAGGGCCCTGCCGATGATGACGCTCATGGCATAATCGAGATAGGATTTTTTCATTTCGCTATCGATGCGAATGTCAGGGCGAATATCGGGAATTTTTTCGATCTCTGTCATGTTAACTACCTTATCGTTTCAATACAGTTGTTTTCTATCAGAAATTGATACCTCGTGTGATAAATATCGGTCAGGGTTAAAAAGGCGGTGACCACCAGCGGGCCGTAAATGATCCCGAGGATACCAAACAGTTTTATGCCGCCCATGATGGATAGAAATACGAGCAGGGTGTGCATGTTAACCCGGTGGCCCACGAGTTTTGGCTTGAAAATGTACTCCATGATCACCGAAAGCACCAGATAAAAAATCACAAAAAAAATCCCTGCGGCAAACTTGCCCATCAAATACAGATAAATTGCAGCAGGAATAAACACAATGCCGGTACCGATTATCGGAAGAAAGGCGACCAGGGACATGATCACTCCCCAGAGAACCGGAGATTTCAACCCGAAAAGCGAAAAGAGAATGCCGCCTGCAATGCCTTGAATGAGTCCGCTCAGGCCATTGCCGATCAGTATCGCTCCTGCCATGTCTTTGAATTTCTGAATCAGTTTTTCGTCCTGATCATTTGGCAGGGGTGAAAAATCGATAACAAACGCAACCAGCTTATGGCCGTCAACCAGAAAATAATAGATGAACATCAGCATGAAAAAGAAATAAAATAAAAAATTCAAAATGTTGGATGCTATCGCGCTTGCCTGCTGATAGAGAAAAAGCCCGACGACTTTCCCCATCTCGGATACGGCCTTGTTGACTTCATCTCCTGTCAGAACATAATTGAATCTGGATAAAAACTGGTTGGCCCGTTCGATGAGCCGGTTATTGGCCAGAAGTGCTTCCATCTGGTCGCTGATGGCTGCGGTTTTCCCCATCTGATACAGGCCATATGCTTCCTGGGACAGGGCGCCGACAAAATACACCATCGGAACAAAGAGAATCAGAAATATCAGCATGCAGGTCAGCAGTGATGATAGCGGGGGGGGGGCATGTCTGTTGAAAAAACGGAAAACACCACTAAAGACGCTGGTAACGACAGCGGCGAGAACAATAACGGACAGAAACGGCCACAGAAGCCATCCCAGCATCAGCGCGGAGAGCAGGAAGATTGCCAGAAAGTACCACAGCTTCATTCTGTTGGCTGGATCGTTCATGGAAGGATTGCATTCTGTGAAATGGGTTAACCGTTGATGATTATAATCCGGGCTTTTCCACTGGTCCCAAAATGAAAAACGTGGAAGCCAGCTGAAAAAAACGTCAGAGCCCCGAAATGTATTCAAATCGCATTTCGGGGCTGAAAATCAAGATAGGATCAGGTAAAAATGAATTGTCTGGAGATTGTTACTTGCTGACAAATCCTCCGGCAACAAGCAGGAGCAGTACTTCGTAAATGGCAACCGGTGTATAACTGTGGAAAAAACCATAAATAATACCGCCGCCGATAATTGCCGGAACCCCGCAAAATACCAATATCCCCAGTTTTCTGCTAATATCCATCTGCTGTCTCCTAGTGGGTCAATTGTCGGATGTTAGAAGTCAAAAAACACAGATCAGCAACTGGGTATTCTTACCAATAACTACCGAACAAGTAAAGAAAAAAATGATTATCGCTCCACAATCATGGCCATTCCCATACCGCCGCCGATGCACATGGTAAACAGGCCGGTCTGGTATCCTTTGCGCTGCATCTGATACATGCCGGTAACAACCTGCCTGGCGCCGGTGCAGCCGATGGGGTGACCCAGAGAAATGCCGCTTCCCAGTTCATTCGGCCGGTCATTTTCAATTGCCAGCTCCCGCATGCAGCCGATGGCCTGAGCGGCAAAGGCTTCGTTCAGCTCGATCATGTCGATGTTCTTTAATGCCATGCCGGTGGATTTCAACACTTTCCGAACCGCGGGAACCGGTCCCAGCCCCATATAGGCCGGATCCAGGCCGCCGGCTGCAAAGCCCTTGATCCGGATGATGGGCTCAAGGCCCAAGTCTTTGGCTTTTTCGGCACTCATCATCAGAACAGCGGCAGCGGCGTCATTGATGCCGGAAGCATTTCCCGCAGTGACGGAACCGTCTTTTTTAAATGCCGGCCGGAGTTTGGCCATTTTTTCCAGGCTGGTTTCCATGGGCCGCTCATCCGTATCGAAAACGATGTCGCCTTTTCGGGATGCGATTGTGACCGGTACGATTTCCTTGGCAAAGATACCTCCCTTTATGGCAGCCATGGCCCGGTTATGGCTTAATACGCCCAGTTCATCCTGCTCCTGGCGGCTGATGCCGTACATTGAGGCGATGTTCTCTGCGGTCAGTCCCATATGATATCCATAGAATATCTCGAACAGCCCGTCAAATACCATCAAATCGGTAATTTCACCCTTTCCGGTCAGCTCCATACGATGTCCCCAGCGGGCTTTGGGAAGAGCCATGGGTGCAAGACTCATGTTTTCCTGACCACCGGCCAGAATCACATCCGCCTGGCCGCTCATGATGGAAGCAGCTCCCATAGCAATGGCCTTTAAGCCAGAACCGCAGATCTTGTTGATGGTGACCGCAGGGGTCTCCTTGGGTAGCCCTGCCCGGATCATGGCCTGTCTGGCCGTGTTCTGTCCCTGAGCTGCCTGAAGCACATTCCCCATGATGACTTCATCAATGGCAATCGGGACGGCCTTGTCATCCCAGGAACAGGCCTTTTTTTCAAGCTCGATCAATCCCTGGTCTTTTAACTTATCCGGCGCATTGGCTTTCATGGCGTCATCTGCTATCGGCCGCAGGCATGCCTTCTTTAAAACATCTTTCATCACCACCGCGCCAAGTTCGACAACCGGAACATTCATCAAGGCTCCGCCAAAATTTCCGATGGCAGTCCGGGAACCACTGACAATCACCACTTCTCTCATTGAAATATCCTCCATAACGAAATATGATTATAAATGCCGTACAATTAAATCGTGCCTGATCAAAAAGTCTGATCGGGAAAAATCCGAATAACAAAATCCGAAACAAAAGCAATTCAAATGTCAAAAAGACTGAAGTCATTCGTTTGTGAAATGGGGAATTCGTTTTACGGGCATGACCTGTCTTGATTGATCGATAAAGATATCACAAATCATTTTACTGGGTCAATGGTGAGTTCATGTGTTTGATTCTTCTGGCCTATGACGTCCATCCGGAATACCGCCTCATTCTGGCCGCCAATCGCGACGAGTTCTATGACCGTCCCGCCCTGCCCATGGCGTTCTGGGAAGATCACCCGGATATTCTGGCAGGTAGGGATTTAAAAGGCGGCGGAACCTGGCTGGGCATATCCCGATCCGGCAGATTTTCAGCCATCACCAATTACCGGGAACCCGGCGGTCCCAAACCCGATGCCCCCTCACGCGGTCATCTGGTGAGCGCCTTTCTTTCTGGAGACAGTTCTTCTCAAACCTATTTTGAGGGAGTTTCAGACTGTCGGCCAGAGCTACAGTGGATTCAACCTGATCGTCGGGGATGCATCCGGTCTGTTTTACTATTCCAATCGGGGGCACGGAATCCACCGGCTTCCCCCCGGATGGTACGGCCTGAGCAACCATCTGCTTAACACGCCCTGGCCGAAAGTGGGAAAAGGGATTGTCTTGCTGAAATCAGCGGTTTTAAATGCGGGTCCCGTGAGGATTGACCCGATCTTTCAACTTCTGAAAAACCGCGAGACTCCGCCGGATGACAGGCTCCCGGATACAGGCGTAGGCATTGCATGGGAGCGGATCCTTTCTCCGATTTTTATCCAGAGCCCAGGATACGGCACGAGGTCATCGTCGGTAATGTTGATCAATAGAAATGGAAGGGCGCTGGTAGCAGAGCAAATATTTGATGCTGGATTTGATCCGGAACTACATCCACCGCAGGTGCGATCTTTTCAACTTTGAACCAATGTCTGTGATTAAAACAAAACGCCTCTGTTGCGCCCTTCACTTTGATTTTATGCGGCTGCGCAGGGATACAGAATTCAGGAGTCAGTATTCAGAATGGCCCGCATGTAAACTTCGAGCCTTTCAAATAACTTCCCCGAAGTTATTTTCTGATACAGCGCCGCGAAGCGGCGTAAACCAGCTTTTTACTGACTGCTTCAATCAGGCAGGTTGGTTCAGCAACATCATCACAGGCAAGATCATGGACAAGTATCAAATTGCGTTTCGATTCTTCGAGTGGTCCTTGGGCGATATTGATAGAACGGTTTGGCTGAATTTCTCATTCTGGCTCCTGAATTCTGGATCCTGAATACCTGAGTAGTTACGATATTATATTGACACAGCCTGAAAATTACAATTCTGTAACCGCTTTTTGATCTGATCTGTCAGCAACCGGGCATCAAAAGGGGCCGCTGTCTTGGTGTCAATTTCAAGCGTATGAAGCCTTTCGTTTTCGCTCAGAGGCTGCCGGTTGCGGAGCTGGTGCTCCAGTACGGCCAGATCCGCATCGGATACGTTCTTCGGCCGTTCGATGATCCGGCGCCGGAGTGTTTCGGAAGGTGCCGTACATTCCAGAATGAGAAACGGAACCTGTTTTGTGGCTGCCAGCAGTTTAAATTGCTGCCGCTGATCGGCTTTAAGAAATGCGGCGTCAACAATCACCGGATATCCCGCATTCAGTATCTGGCCGGCAAGTACATGGAGTTTTTTATAAGTTTTCTCCGTGGCTTCGTCGGTATATATCCCTTTTCCGGTGGCCGCATGGCAGCTGTCTTCCGGTTTCACGCCATAGATTCTTTTGCGTTCGACATCGGAGCGGATTCGGATCACCCCCAGATGCTCAAGGATTAACTGGCTCAGCGTGCTTTTTCCCGATGCCGACAGTCCGTGGGTAATGATCAATTTGGGGTTGCCCGGACTGGCATAACGCTGTGCAAGCTGCAGGTAGCCGCAACAATCCTTTTCAGCTTCAGCGCGAAGCTTTTTGTTGACGCCGGGCTGCCTTGAAAGAATGGCATTCACCTTTGCGCGCACCAATGCCCTGTATGTCAGATAAAACGGAAGAATGCGAAGGCCGCTATAATCGCCGGTATTTTCCAGGTACAGATTTATGAATCGCTGAGCCAATTGGGGCTGATGCCGATCCTGAAGGTCCATGACCAAAAACGCAGCATCACTGATGACATCGATCCACCTGAGATCGGGATTGAACTCGATGCAGTCAAACACGACCGGGGCATCGCCAATCCAGGCAAGATTCCGCAGGTGAAGGTCGCCATGGCATTCCCGGACGTATCCTTCGGATTTGCGTCGCACAAAGACCGGCTCCAGCGCATGTAATCCGGCCCGGGTCCAGTCTTCCAGTTTGGCAAGCGGTTCCGGCACTTTCCATTCAGGAAGATGCCCGCGGATCTGAATAAAATTTTCCAGGGCCGGCTTTTGGATATGATCCAGGTTCCCGAAGCTGCTGTCTGTTCCGGCAACGGCGATCTGCTGATGGAACTGTGCGATAAGACGGGCAAACGCATCAATGTGATTTGGGTGCAGTTTTCCGCCGGCAAGAGCCCGATCCAGCTGGGACTCCTGCGGAAACTGCACCATTTTGACGGCGTACTCGATAACTTTGCCGTCTCCGGTCCATTTCGGTCGTTCGGGCGAGCCGTAAACAGGAGCCAGTCCCAGGTAAATTTCAGGCGCCAGCCTCCGGTTCAGCCGCACCTCCTCTTCACTGCAAAATCGTCGTTTTTCAAGGGTGGAAAAATCGAGAAAATCCAGATTGACGGGTTTTTTGATCTTATAGGCAATTGTTCCGGTCAAAATAACCCATGATGCATGGGTTTCGATGAGCTCACATTTTGTCACGGGATGATCATAACTGTCCGGCTTCATCAATGCTGCAATCAGGGCAGGAAGCGGCGTTTTGCAGGAAGGATTCTGCTCCCGGAGATTGGCTGTTTGGTTCATTGCGTTATCGGCAAGCCTGCAGATACGGTTTTAAGGCATTCTGGATGCGGCGCTTAATGAGAGCTCGCGGATCGGGTTCAAGAGCGCCGCACGCAATTTCCGGATAGAGGTCGGGAAAAAACTGCCGCAGAAGGGCGTCCGGGATGGGGCGTTTCAGGTTGCGGATCAGGCGTTCAAATGCGGCTGTTGCCTCGGGATATGCCCAGTAATACCGGATGCGGTCACGGTAACTGAAATTTTGCAGAAAACCAATCGTTTCTGGCGGGAATTGCTGGTAATGGGACTGCCAGTAACGGGGATGGACATCCATCAGGGTTTTCATTATCTGGCGCAGATTCGAGTGGAGATGGATAACGGGCCATGCCTCCTCAATGTATGTCAGTGCGTAAACCGCTTCGCGGAAGGCAAAGGTCAGGCAGGGGCCTGTCTTCAGAAGGATAAAATGATCCTGAACCATCTGCTTCAGTGCTTTCGGGGTCTGATAATCCGCGGCGTGAATTTCAAACGTCATCAAGCCCGGCAAGCTGGCATGATATGCAGCCAGTGCTGCTGAACGATCCCGGTCATAACCGGCGATCACCCTATCGCCGAATTCCACACCGGGCTGAACCACCACAGCCACCACCCGCTCCCAGGCCGACGACAGTCCGGCATCCTGAAAAGCCTGTTCATAAAGCTTCAAGGATACAAACAGGCTGTCCGGATCGGTTAGGGTCAGAGGACAGTCATCTTCCAGACCGCCGCCAGGTGGCGGTACCTCATTTCCGATCACGTATAGCGGCATGTCCTGATCGCTGAGATCGCCTGCAGCCGCTTCAGCCGCCTGGCAAAGTGTCGCAGCCCTTCTGGCGGCGATTTCCGGAGGCAGGATAATGCCCGGGTCATCGGCGCAGCGCATCCCTGTATCCAGATGAATTTTGCGAAACCCCGCGGCCACACAACGGGATGCCAGTTCAGCAGCGTTTGCCATCGCGCTTGCAGCGCTTTCTTTCCGCCACACCTGGGGCCCCAAGTGATCGGCGCCAATGATGATCTGATCAAACGAAAGGCCCATGGATTCGGCAAAGCCGGCGGATAAGGGCTGAAAAATCGGCGGGAGTCATGCCTGTGTAGCCGCCGGACTGGTTTACCTGGTTGGCAGTGGCCTCAACGAGCAGGGGGCGGGTCTCCGCAGCGGCCAGTTCCATGGCAGCTTCAAGGACCATCGGGTGCGACGAGCACACTGCGACCATGCCACCAATCATACCGCTTAAATGGCGTTTTCGCAGATCGAACAGGGGATTTGCCATGGCTTTGCCGCGCTCATTTGATAAACGAGCAGCAATAATCCGTGATGCTTTTGACCTTCAGATCAAAACCGGACTGGGCAGGCACTTCAAATGCGTCACCGCCTTTGACCGGCTTCCAACCGTCTGCTCCGGGCAGCAGCACCTCCAGGTCACCGGAAAGAATCTCCATAAGTTCTTTGTCTGCGGTGTTGAAGTGATAGTCTCCGGGCAGCATGATCCCCAGCGTCTTTCTGGAACCGTCAGGAAAAATAAGGGTGCGGCTGGTGACGTTGCCGTCAAAGTAAACATTGGCTTTTTTGATGATGCTGATATGGTTGAATTCCGACATGATCCGTTCCTTTTTACGCTGAAATGATTTGGTTTTGTGACCTGACCGGCAAGATAGAAACCGCCGCGAATGCCAATCCATGTCAGGCAAATCGCCACTTCCGGTATATCAATGTGGTCCGGTAGGACTGAACACGCCGTAACCAAACATGTTCGACCCATCATTGACACAAGTTTCCCCAAAAAACAAGAAAGGAGCAATGTGGAATTCTTTTGGAGCATCGAGTGATTAGAAAACCCTTGATAGAAATAGTATTCTGCAATATTAGAGAACTGGAAATTGATGCGTTTTCAGCTGTCAATTGTCTGCATGGTTGAAATGAAATAAAGATTGACAGAAGATTCAGATGTAGTTTAGAAAATTCAGGGTATAAACGAATGTAAATACAAATAATCCAAATCAGCATCTCAGACATAACCGATTTTTTCATATTATCGAGCCGCTTGTAAAAGTGCCGTTGTTCGTCATCCCGGTGAAAACCGGGGTTCAGAAGCCTTTAAGTTCGCTGGATACAGGCTTTTGCCAGTATGACGGAAGCGGCAAATTGAAGGCTTTTGCAAGAGGCTCAATCGCTTAACAGCTCTTCAAGAGCGGGATTCTCATAATAATCACACAATGATTAACTCGATACGCCGATCAAATTACCAAAAATCTCAATGCCAATAACGGTGCGTTTTCAACTGAAAGTTTTGACTTCAGAATTTTGAATTTGTTTCGGATTTTGATATTCGAACTTTCCCTGAACGTCTTTTCAGCTCAAGTACCAATTCGGATGATAAAATAATAGGGGTGATATTTGATAAAGAAGTCTGTTCTGATGGCGGTATTTGTTTCTGTGATGCGACTTTTTCTGGCAGTTCAAAGCGTTGCAGCCGATGAAATAAAAGTTGGGATAATGGTTCCGATCTCAGGTTCTGAAGCGGCTTACGGAAAGGACCTTGAAAATGCCATCCTTCTTGCTGTTTCTGAAATCAATGCCAGAGGCGGAATCCTGGAGAAAACCGTTGTGACCATAACCAGCGACGATGCCTGTGACCTGCGGCAGGCCACTTCAGCCGCCAGCAATCTGGTTACTGAAGATGTTGTGGCGGTTGTCGGCGGGTATTGCTCTCCTGCGACTGCGCCCACATTGAAGATATTTGACGATGCCGGTATTCCCATTGTCATTCCGGTGGCTGATTCCATCAAATTGGTTGGTGTAAACCCTGGAAACGGATTTCAGATAAACAGCACGGGAATTGATCAGGCGATTACCGCGGTTAATTTTTTCAAGGAAAAAAAAGTCAGGAAACTGGCAATTATTCATCAAACAGACAACTATTCAAAGGAGTTGGCTGTTTTGACCGAAAAGAAATGGAAGGCAATGGGGCATGAAGTGGTTGCCGTTGAAGTGGTCAACAAAGGGGAGAAGGATTACGCTGGGAAATTGACGCGGTTGAAAAACAAAGGCCCTGATGCTGTTTTCTGGACGGCCTATTACGACGATGGCCCACTGGTCATTAAGCAGCTTCGACAAGTCGGATTTCGCAAACTGATTGCACTGGGCGATGGCTCCAATTCTCCCAAACTAATCGAAACTGCCGGTGTCGCCGCTGAAGGCGTCTACTGTTTCTCAAAGCCATTGATTGAATATCTGCCCGCATCCAAAGCATTTGTTGATAGTTACAAGAAAAAATTCAATCAGGAGCCCGGTCCTTACTCTGCACTGGCATATGACGGCATGAACTTATTAGCGGATGCCATTATCAGAGCCGGCACTGTGGATAAAGCAGCCATTGCAAAAGCCCTGAAGGAAACCAAGGAATTCAAGGGCATTGCCGGTCCCATTTCCTTTAAGCCTGATAATACCCTGGCCAGAAGCAATTTTGTTGTACTGATTGCCAAAGGAAACTCCTGGGCGCTTTATAAGTAAATCGATTCATTTTCATAATCGGCATACGGCATGTTCCTGTCAAAAATAGTGATGCCGTGTGCTTTTTTTTGTTCAAGTGAAGGGGGGGTATTTGTTTCTAACCCGGATAGTGTCTTTCAGAAACCGTGCTGGAGATTGCCCATTGAGATCTTGTGCTGGAAGGCGGGCTGGTTATGGAGCGTTATGGACAAAGCCTTTGGAAAGACAAACGAATTGTAACGGGGTATCCGGGCAGTTTATATGAGCTTGAAAACAACAACGGATGTCGTGGTCATCGGCGGGGGTGTTATTGGCACGGCAGTTGCATATTTTCTGGCAAAGCATCGGTTGGATGTCACTTTGATTGAACGAGGGGGGATTGCCTGCGGAACATCCGGTCGCTGTGAAGGCAATGTTCTGGTTCAGGACAAGCTGCCGGGCTTTGACTGTCAGCTTGCAAGGCTTAGCCAGGAACTCTTTCCGGTGATTGCCGGAGAAATCGACACTGACATTGAATGGACCCGTAAGGGAAGCCTGCTGGTGATTGAAAGCGCAGAAGAACTGGATGCAGCGGCAGTCTTTTGCCGGCAGATGGTCGCCGAAGGACTTCCGGTCCGCATGCTGGATGCGCAGGAAATCCACGAGAATGCGCCCAATCTGGCTGCAGATATTATCGGCGGGCTTGAATTCGCCTGCGATGGCGCGTTGAATCCGATGGCTCTTTCTCAGGGGCTTTCATTAAAGGCTCAGTGTATGGGGGCCGTGACGCGAACCGGAACCACTGTAACCGGTATCCGACTGGATGCCAAAGGCGGCATCTGCCGGGTTGACACGGATCAGGGCAACATCCTGACTCCGCGGGTTGTAAATGCAGCGGGGGTTTGGGCGCCAGTCATTGGAAAGATGGTTGACATGGATATTCCCGTTAAGCCCCGTAAAGGTCAACTTCTGGTGACTGAGCGCACCCATCGGGTTGCCAGTCGGGCAGTCATTGAATTCGGTTACCTGATGGCCAAATTCGGAAAAGGCGATTATCAGCGGCGTATCACACCGGAAATGCGTAAATACGGTATTGCGTTTGTCTTAGAACCCACCGGCGCCGGTAATTTTCTGGTTGGCAGCAGCCGGCAATTTGCCGATCTGGATACTGCAGTGGACGTTCGCGTGCTGAAAGCCATTGCCCAAAGAGCCATTCGGTTTTTTCCCGTGATCCGGCAAATTCAGATCATTCGCAGCTATGCCGGTCTGCGGCCTTATACGCCGGATCATTTTCCAATTGTTTCCGATACTCGGGTTCCGGGTTTTTATGTGGCTGCAGGCCATGAAGGGGATGGCATCGGTCTTTGTCTGATTACGGGTAAACTGATGGCGCAGATCCTTACCGGTGAGCCCACGGATATTTCCATTGAGCCCCTCAGGCTGAATCGTTTTGAGGGAGAAAACCTGAACCATGCGAATACTGAAATCCAAAATTCAAAACAAATTCAAATATCAGAATGACAAAAATCAATCTGGAATGACATGCTTTTGATTATAGATTTTTTATTTTGGTTTAGAGAGTTGTTTCGGATTTCGTGCTTCGAAATTCGAATTTAATAATAGATATTCATGGCCGAGCAGACCTTGAATGATTGGGGGGAACATGGCTGTATTCCAATGGACTGGAAAAGACAAGACAGGCAAAATTCAGAAAGGGGAGATGGAGTCGGCAAGCCAGCAGGCGGTAAAGTCTCATTTGGCAAGGCTTCGTATAACCCCGACACGCGTCAAGGAAAAACCCAAGGATATTTTTGAAAACATAGCCTTTCTCCAGCCCAAGGTTATTCAAAAAGATATAATTTTATTTGCCAGGCAATTTTCCACAATGATTGATGCCGGACTGCCCATTGTGCAATGTCTGGATATCTTACTCAGTCAGCAGGAAAACAAGACGTTCAAAAAAATGCTGAAAGATATCAAGGAGTCGGTTGAAAGCGGTTCCACTCTGGCAGATGCACTGAAAAAATTTCCGAGGCAGTTTGACGAACTTTTCGTGAACATGATTGCCGCCGGAGAAGCAGGCGGTATTCTGGACACAATTCTCAGACGGCTGTCCGGATACATGGAAAAGGCAGCCAAACTCAAAGCCCAGGTAAAAGGCGCCATGACCTATCCCATTGTCACCCTGGTCATTGCCTTTATCGTACTGGCCGTCATTCTGGTATTTGTTATTCCGGTGTTTCAGCAGATGTTCGCTGATTTCGGCAAGGAACTGCCCTTGCCCACCCAGATAGTCGTCGCCATTGAGTGAATTTGTCAAAAGCAAGATCCTGTATATTCTTGGCGGCCCTTGTCATCTTTATTTTTGCCTTCAAACGGTTTTACAATACGCCCAAAGGTCGAATTATTGTCGACAGGTTCGTGCTGACGCTGCCTGTTGTCGGTATGCTGATTCGAAAGGTCTCTGTGGCCAAATTCACCCGCACCATGGGCACCATGCTTTCCAGCGGGGTTGCCATACTGGATGCCCTTGATATTACCGCAAAGACTTCCGGCAACAAGACCATTGAGGGCGCTCTTTACAATGTACGTACCGCAATTGCCGAGGGACAGACCATGGCCGAACCGCTGTCTGAAAGCGGGGTTTTCCCCGCAATGGTCTGCCAGATGATTTCAGTGGGCGAATCCACGGGCGCTCTGGATGCCATGCTCGGTAAAATTGCAGATTTTTATGATGAGGAAGTGGATCAGGCGGTTGAAAATCTCACATCCCTGATAGAACCCTTTATGCTGGTATTTTTGGGCGTCACCATCGGGGGGCTGGTTATTGCCATGTACCTGCCGATCTTCAAGCTGGCCGGGGCGATTTCCGGCTGATTCAGTCAAAAGATAGCCCGCAATTCAAATGGAAACAACTGTCCGGACTGACAATGACTTTCTGAAAAAAATTAAATGGTTGATGTTTTTCAGAGTGCTTTTTACCGTCTTCCTTCTGGGATCGACGATCATCGTTCAGTACGGGCAGCAGCTCAGTTTTGCGAGCCCTCAACTGGTATTCTTTATGGCATTAATGCCGTCGTATTGATTCTATCGATCGGATATGCCATCATTTTTAAATTTGACATTATTATATCCTGCTTTTGCCTTCCTCCAGATCATTCTGGATACGGTCATCGTTTCCATGATCGTATTTGCAACAGGCTGTTATTCAAGTATATTTTCATTTTTGTACCTTCTGGTCATCGTTTATTCAAGTATGCTTCTTTCCCGAAAAAGCTGCATGTTTATCGCTGCGTTGTCGAGCATCCAGTATGGCATCATGGTTGAACTCGAGCTTTACGGCATTCTAAAACCATTTGTGCCGTCCCGGTCACTGCTGCATTCAGACGATCTGACGCTGGTAACCTATAAGATCGTCATTACCATGATAGCCTGTTTTGCGGTGGCCTGGTTAAGCTCTATTCTGGCCGATCAGGCAAGATCGTCCCGGAAAGAACTGCTGGCCATGGAAGCACATGTCCGTCGCGTTGAACGGTTGGCCTATATGGGTGAAATGGCTGCCGGACTTGCCCATGAAATCAGAAATCCCCTGGCATCCCTGACCGGTTCCATTCAGATACTGAAAGAAGAACTCCAGTTTGCACCGGCCAGGAAAAACTGATGCGGATTGTCTTGAGAGAGGCGGACCGGTTAAGCTCGATAGTGAGTGATTTTTTGTTGTTCGCCAGACCGCAGTCCGGTAATATTACAGAAATTCTCGTGGAAGAGGTTCTGGTGGAAACGCTGGCTCTCTTTAAAAACGATGCGAACTGCTGCCGGCGGATATCCATGACAACGGATTTGATTCCGGATGTTCGGATCGCTATGGATCCGATTCATTTCCGCCAGATTCTCTGGAATCTTTTGTTAAATGCCGCCGAAGCCATCCGGGAACAGGGGACTATCCATGTCCATATGCAAAACGAGCAAAACAGGTATGTGGAGGTTCACATCTCGGATACGGGACATGGCATATCTCCTGAACACATCCAGATGATGTTTAATCCTTTTTTTACGACAAAAGCCAGCGGTACAGGGCTGGGGCTTGCCATTGTCCATCGTCTTTTGGAAACATATGGCGGGCGCCTGGATGTGGAAAGCGCGATTGGCCAGGGTACAGAGGTGATCCTGAAACTGAAAAAAAGTCAATGAAATGGGCAGAGATATCAGATGACAGGAAACCGCAAGGGGCAGCGCATTAATCATCTATCCCCTGACATCTGATAGGATTTCCAGGAGGGGGTTGTGAAAAAACAGGTCATATTGATAGGGGTTCTGTTGCTTTTGGTGGGTGTCGGCGCATTGGTTTTCTGGGGCCAGCACCAGCAACGCAGTGCGGATCTCTATTATTCCGGGACACTGGAAGCCATCCGGTCCAATCTGTCTTTTCAGGTATCGGGAAAGGTTAAAACGGTGAATCTGAACGAGGGCCAGTATGTGAAAACTGGTCAGTGTATCGCTGAGCTGGAACAGGAAGAATTTTTGGCGCGCCTGGATCAGGCCCGGGCCAACCTGAATCAAGCTATCGAAAACCGCAAACAGCTTGAAGTCAGCCTGGAAATAAACCAGGAAACGCTTCCCGCGGATGTCAGCCGGGCGGAATCCGCGGTTCAGGCTGCTGCAGCGCAGCTTGCCGAACAGCAGGCGGGAAACCGGACCCAGGATATCGAGCGGGCCAGATTGTCGCTTCAGGAGGCTGAGATTGCCATGGATGATGCCCGCAAGGATAAACGCCGGTTTGACGATCTTTTCCAAAGCGGATTTATAGCCGAAAAAGAACGGGATGGAGCCGATCTTAAATATGAAACCGCTGTAAAAGTCAGACAACGTGCTGCGGAAGTCTTTGCTCTGGCGAAAGAAGGCTTCCGGAAGGAATCCGTTGACGTTGCCCGGGCAAGACTATCAGAAGCGCAGGCCGCGCTGCTGCTGTCAAAGGGAAATCTCAAAAAAATTGAGGCAGTTCAGGCCGATATTCAGGCTGCCGTCGCCAGGATTCAATCAGCGGAATCCGCGGTGAATCTGGCGGAAATTCAGCTTGGCTATACCCGCCTTCTTGCCCCTTTTGACGCCATCCTGACCAGCCGGAACGTCGAACCGGGCGAAGTGGTGACCCCGGGGCGAGAGGTTATTTCCCTTGCCGATCTTTCCCGGATTGACCTGAAGGTGTTTGTGGATGAAACGCAGATCGGTAAAATCCGGCCCGGACAGCAGGTAGAGGTGAAGATCGACACGTTCCCTGACAAAAAATATGATGGATATGTATCCTATATCTCGCCTGAAGGCGAATTTACGCCTAAAATCATTCAGACCCGAAAAGAGCGGGTGAAACTGGTGTATCTGGTAAAGATAGCGCTGGCCAATCCCAATCTCGAATTGAAATCCGGAATGCCTGCCGATGCCTGGTTTCGATAAGACAGGTCTACCGTTGCAGGGACCGGACACAGCCGATTCTCCGATCCTTCGGGTGGATGGGGTGTCCCGGTATTATGGAAAAGTCGAGGCGGTGTCCCGGGTGTCGTTTTCAGTTCAGGCGGGTGCCATTTTCGGGTTTGTGGGATCGGACGGGGCCGGAAAGACCACGCTGCTTCGGATGATTGCCGCCATGATCCGGCCTTCAGCCGGCCATATTCAGATCAACGGGCTGGATGTGGTTCAGGACAGGGCGCGGGTGAAGGAACTGATTGGTTATATGCCCCAGCGCTTCGGACTCTACTCGGATCTGACGGTTGCGGAAAACATGGATTTTTTCATGGATATTTTCGGGATTTTCGGATCTGAAAGAAAAAAACGAAAAGACCAGTACCTGGGGTTTTCCAACCTGACGCCGTTTCAGGATCGGCTGGCGCGGGATCTTTCCGGCGGGATGAAACAAAAACTCGGGCTTGCCTGCGTGCTGGTGCATCAGCCAAGCATGCTGATTCTGGATGAGCCGACCAATGGCGTGGATCCGGTTTCCAGAAAGGAGTTCTGGGAAATTCTCAGTGCCATGCGAAACGAGGGGATGACCATCCTGGTGTCAACAGCTTATCTGGATGAAGGGGAAAAATGCGACCAGATTATCCTGATGCACAATGCCCATGTTTTGGATCAGGCGGCGCCTGCCGCGTTTCGTGCGGATTTTTCCAGCCTGGAGCAGGCCATGATTCATCGTATCGAGGCTGCGGACAAGATTCTCTCAGGGGAGCATTTTGACATCTGAAGTTGTTTCCGTTCAGAATCTTGTCAAGCGCTTCGGCCGCTTTGTCGCCGTTGACCGGATTTCCTTTTCGGTCCAGCAAGGCGAGATTTTCGGTTTTCTGGGGCCAAACGGCGCCGGAAAATCCACCACCATTCGCATGCTTTGCGGCATTATCATGCCAACCTCGGGCGCGGGAAATGTGGCGGGTCTGGACATTTTTACCCAGTCCGAGGAAATCAAACACAACATCGGTTACATGTCTCAGAAATTTTCCCTGTATGAGGACATGACCCCGTTTGAAAATATCCGGTTTTATCTCGGGATTTACAGCGTCCCTCCGGAAAGATGGAAGGAGCGGACCGACTGGGTTCTGGAGATGACCCGGCTTGAAAACGCCAAAAACCGCCTGACCCGTGAACTGCCGCCGGGATGGCGCCAGCGTCTGGCTCTTGGCTGCGCCCTGCTCCATGAGCCCCGAATACTCTTTCTGGATGAGCCGACATCCGGAGTGGACCCCATTACCCGAAGGCATTTCTGGGCGTTTATCCGGCATCTGACCACAACCGGCGTTACCGTGTTTGTGACCACCCATTACATGGATGAAGCCCAGCACTGCGATCGGGTGGTCATGATCAACGAAGGTAAGATCGTGGTGTCCGGCCCGCCTGCCCGGATTGTCCAGGAACTGTTCCCGGAAAGAACGGATGCCGACCTGAACGATGTCTTTATCCACCTGATGACCCGGAGCCGATCATGAATCTGATTAAAATTCAGGCCATCAGCCGAAAGGAATATTATCATCTGATCCGGGATTTTCGAAGCCTGTATCTGGCATTTATCATTCCGCTGCTGCTGATTTTTCTCTTCGGCTATGCGCTCAGCCTGGATGTGGACAATATCCAGGTTGTGGTGGTGGATCATGATCGGACTGATCTGAGCCGGGACTTGATTCAAAAACTGGATGCCTCTTCTTATTTTCATGTCATCGCCCAGGTACCGGAAGACCGGACAGCCAGCCGGTATCTGGATGACGGCAGGGCGTCCGTTGCGATTATCCTGCCGTCTGGCTGGACTGCGGAGATTCGGGCGGACAGGGAAAGTCCGGTACAGATTCTGATCGATGGCAGCGACCCGAATTTCGCCGGCATTACCCGAAGCTACCTGACGGCGTTCATCCTGCGATACAACCAGAATCAGCTCCTTGGTTTTTTAAACCGGCAGGGAAGGGATATGATCCATCCGCCGGTTGAGGGCCGCATCCGCGTATGGTTCAACGAGGATCTGGAAAGCCGCAATTTCATTGTTCCCGGCATTATCGCCATCATTATCATGATTGTGGGCGCCATGCTCACCTCGCTGGTGGTTGCCAGGGAATACGAAAGCGGCACCATGGAAACCATCCGCTCCCTGCCGGTGCCTGCCGCCGAGTTTTTAATCGGAAAAGCCATTCCGTATTTCATCATCGGCCTGATCGATGTGCTGGTGTCGATATTCATGGGCCAGATCCTGTTCGGCGTGGTCATGAAATCGAGTTTCTGGCTCATGATACTGGCTTCATCCCTGTATCTTGGCGTGGCGCTCAGTCTGGGTCTTTTGATATCCAGTGTGACCAAGTCCCAGCTAGTCGCCAATCAGCTGGCGGTTTTAATCACCTATCTGCCGTCGCTGCTTCTGTCCAATTTCGTTTTTCCCGTGGAGAACATGCCAAAAGTTCTTCAGCTGGTGACCCGGATCGTACCGGCAACTTATTTTATCGATATTTTAAATGGCCTGTACTTGCGGAATCTCGGGCTTTCGACGCTCTGGCCCAGCTATCTGATACTGACGGTCATGTTCTGTGTGCTTTCGGCTTTGAATTTGGCTGTCCTGAAAAAAGAGGGGCTTTAGATGCGTGTGAAAGGCTTCAAGCCGTGAACTGGATACGTGTCAGAGAACTGGTCCGCAAGGAATTCATCCAGCTGTTCCGGGATAAAAAAAACCGGCCGCTGTTGATTGTTGCGCCGCTCGTTCAGCTCATTCTTTTCGGCTATGTGGTATCAACCGATGTCCGCGACATTACCGTCGGCCTGCTGGATCTCAGCCACACTGCGGAGAGCCGGATGCTGGTGGACGCAATCGGCGGAAACAAGACATTCCGCATCACCGAGGTTGTCGAAAGCCCTGAAGAGCTGGACCGGCTGATGCTGATGCGCAAGGTCAACCTGGGGATCAAGATTCCGCCGGATTTCAGCGCAACAATCCGCAAAGGCCGAACCGCCGACGTTCAGATTCTGGCCGACGGCAGCATGAGCAATATGGCCGCTGTGCGGATATCCTATATGCTTACGGTGCTGGAGCGGTTTAACAATCAGATGATCCGGGAGCTTCATCCTGTAAGAATGTCCTACGGAAAGGCCGATGACCGCATTCGCACCTGGTATAACCCCAATCTGGACAGCCGCAATTTTTACGTTCCCGGTATCGTGGCGTTTCTGATCATGCTGCTGGTCATGCTCCTGACTTCGATGGCCATTATCCGGGAAAAGGAATCCGGAACCATGGAGCAGCTCATGGTTACCCCGTTAAAGCCCATTGAGATGATTCTGGGAAAAACCATTCCCTTCATCCTTATCGCCCAGGCCCAGATGATCATGGTGACGCTGTTTGCGGTGTTCTGGTTCGACATTCCCCTGGTGGGCAGCATCTCGCTGCTGCTGGTGGCAACCTGTCTGTTTTTGCTCAGCACGCTGGGGATAGGCCTGTTTATCTCCACGGTATCCGCAACCCAGCAGCAGGCCATGATGACGACGTTTTTCTTTATATTGCCGTTTTTTATGCTGAGCGGGTTCGTGTTTCCCGTCGCCAACATGCCCAAAGTCGTTCAGTGGCTGACTTACTTGAACCCGCTGAAATATTTTTTAATTATTATCCGGGGGGTATTTTTAAAAGGGACCGGACTGGACGCCCTCTGGCCCCAGTTTATCGGTCTTTTAGTTCTTGGCTCGGTGGTGTTCTGGGGCGCTGTCCGCCTGTTCCGGAAAAGGTTGGATTAATATTAGGTCTGTTCGGAAGCACGGTTATGATTGTAAATCTGAAATTCAAAACAGGGTGAATGAATCCTTTGTTCTGCACCTGAATTTTCTGGGTGATTTTGTGGGGTCCCAGGCCGTGCTGCAGTCTGCGATTGTATTTATTCTTGCAATCTGGCCTGGATTCGGATGATTCGTCAAGCATTTCGGATATCCGGGCGGTGTTTCATACGCCATCATGGCGCTTTTTTTCGGGAATGGCCGGTTATCCGTGCAGTTTTCGGATTCGAAAGAGTTCCTGAAAGACAAAGAGCGATTTTTTCAGACTGTCGTACTGGATTCGGGAGTTACCCACGTGGCGCCAGTTCACGGGAAATTCCGCAACTCGGAATCCGGCTTTTTGGGCGAGCCAGAGGATTTCCGGGTCAAAGATCACGCTGCTGAGTTTCTGCAGGGAAAACAGCCGCCGGGCAGCGGCTTTGGTGAACATTTTGAACCCGCACTGGGTGTCCTTGTAGAAAATCCCCAGATATGCCATCTGGATCAGGGTATAGAGCTTTGCGGAAAGCTCCCGGAAAAAATTCTGATGGTCCGCGACCACGGCGCCGGCTGCGGTCCGGGAGCCCATGGCCACATCAAACCCGGACTCAATCAGGTAAATTCCTTTTGTGATCTCTTCGATCGGTACCGCATAGTCCGCATCCATGAACAGGAGCATCTCCCCGTTTCCGGCCAGCATGCCTGTCCGGACTGCATACCCTTTTCCCCGGTTGGGATGATATTCGATCACCCGCAGGTCAACCCTGTCTCCGGAGTCGATGCCTTCCACAACCGATCGGGTGTGATCCGAGCTGCCGTCACTGACAACAATGATTTCGCTGTGAAAATGCTGCCGGTTTAAAAAGGCAAGGGAGGCTTCCAGGGTATGAATAATCCGGTCTTCTTCATTATAGGCCGGAATAATGATGGAGAGTTTCACGCGGGGGGTTCCTTTCGAACATAATCTGGTATACAACAGCCGATACGGCATAGATGATTAAAAATGCAAGGACGATATCGCTCAGGAAATAACCGCCTTAAAGGGTTCGAACCAGTCCCGCGACAGCGCCGTAAAGTATGGTGGCGAGAATGGACCTGGAAAAATCCGTGACAGGCCCACCATCGCACTACCTGCAGACGAACTGCATTTCATAGAGTTTGTGGTATTCCCCCTGTCTGGCCATCAGATCATCATGGGACCCCTGTTCAATGATCTGGCCATTCACAATAACGATAATCCGGTCGGCATATCCGATGGTTGAGAGTCTGTGGGCGATGACAAAGGTGGTGCGGCCTTTCATGAGATTTTCCAGGGCTTTTTGCACCAGCATTTCGGATTCCGAATCGAGCGATGATGTCGCCTCATCCAGAATCAAAATGGGAGCGTTTTTTAAAAGGGCTCTTGCAATGCACAGCCGCTGTTTTTCGCCGCCGGAAAGACGGCTGCCCAGCTCGCCGATGGACGTGTCGAACTGCCTGGGAAGGCGCTCGATAAAATCATAGGCAAAGGCTGCCTTGGCAGCGGACACTATGTCCGAAAAAGGGGCCAGGGTGTTGCCATAGGCGATGTTGTTGCCAATGGTGTCGTTAAACAGAATGGGTTCCTGCGTCACGATGGCGATCTGTTCGCGAAGGGACTTCAGGGATGCCTTGCGGATATCGGTTTCATCCACCCGGATGACGCCCTCTGTAACGTCATAAAACCTGGGGATTAAATTGACAAGGGTTGTTTTTCCGCCGCCGCTCATGCCGACCAGTGCCAGAATTTCACCGGCGTTGACCGTCAGGTTGATGCTCTTTAACACCTGGGTCTCATCGTAACGAAATCCGACGTTTTCAAAGGATACGGCATGCGGGCAAAACGGAATCTCGACAGGATGATCGGTTTCCTGAATATCCGAGCGTTTTTCGATGATGTCAAAGGCCCTGTCCGCTGCGGCCAGACCTTCCTGGATGGAGTTGTTCAGGCTGCTCAGTTTTCTTACCGGGTCATAGAGCATCAAGACTGCCGCCATGAAAGAAAAAAAAGTTCCGGCAGTGGACTCCCCGCTGATGACCCGATATCCGCCATACCAGATAATGAAGGCAATTCCCAGCCCGGCCAGACATTCCATGACGGGTGAAGAAAGCGAACGGGCAATGACTGCCTTCATTTCCAGACGAAAGAGGTTGAGCGTCTTTTCATGAAACCGCTGTTTTTCATAGGATTCCATGCCGAATGCTTTGACGATTTTATTTCCCGAAAACGTTTCATGCAAAAAAGAATTCAGTTCCGCCATGGATTCCTGGCACCCGGTGCTGACGCGCCTGACGCGCCTGCCGAACTGAACGATGGGCAGAAAGGCGACGGGTAGAATGATGATGGCGTATAGAGCCAGCTTCCAGTCCCGGTAAAATATCACGCCCGTAAGACCGATAACGGTAAAACAGTCCCGCAGCACACTGGTGACGGCCGTGGATACCATGGATTTGATGATATTGACGTCATTTGTGATCCGCGACATCAGTACACCGGTTTTTTCCGCATGAAAAAAAGACAGCGGCAGATCCTGAATATGATCGTAGAGCATATCCCGAAGCCTGCGGACGATTCCCTGGCCCACATAACTCATAAGATATTCCTGGCCGTACATGCCAAATCCGCGGAGCAGGTAGATCACGATGACGGCAACGGGAATCAATGTGAGCATCCGGACATTCTTGTTGAAAAAAATATCATCCAGTACCGGTTTCACCAGAAAGGCGGTTGCGGAAGTTGCCGCCGCCATGACCAGCATGCACAGCATGGCCAGAAAAAGCCGGAGCCGGTTGTCTTTTATCAAATCAAAGATGCGCTTGTGTCGGTTTTTGAGCAGGGGGCGAATCATTTAAAATCCGTGAGAGGGTGAAAATGTGAGAACGTGAGAGCGGAAAATGGTTGCCATTTTACGTTCTCACGTTCTTACGGTTCTTAAGCATATTCAGGGCAATATCGGCAACCCGGGAAGAGGCTCCCGGGCCGCCAAGCCGGTATCTGACATTTTCAAAGGCAAGGCGGATGGCATCCAGTGCAGACGGATTGCTGACAAGCCTCAGTACGGTTTCGGCAATCAATTCAGGCGATGCCTGATCCTGAATAAGCTCGGGGACAATTTCCCTTTCCGCGATCAGGTTTACCAGCCCGATGTTGTTAACCTTGATCAGGGCTTTGCCCAGCCGGTAACTTAGCGGTGAAACTTTATAGATGATGATGACAGGGGTTCCGGCAATCGCTGCTTCCAGGGTTACGGTTCCGGAGGCAGCGACAACCAGATGGGTTTTGGCAAATACGGATCTGGCCCCATCGGAATCAATTTCCAGGCTCAGTTCATTCAGAAAGGGAAGGCATAGGGCTTTTATGATGTCGTGTGGCGCTCCGGGGGCCATTGAAACTACAAACCGGATATCCATCCGCCTGGATAGAATTCCGGCTGCCTGGAGCATGACCGGAAGATGACGGACAATCTCGCTTTCCCTGGACCCGGGCAGAAGGCCGATGACGGGCGGGCAGCCCTTCAAGGGAGGCTCTGGAGATGGCAGCGGCCCCCTGAACTCATCCAGCAGCGGATGGCCGACAAAAGTTACCGGAATATGATGTTTGCGGTAAAAAGAGGCTTCAAACGGCAGAATAACCGCGATATGATCCACTAGTCGGCCGATTTTCGTGACCCTTCCGGATCGCCATGCCCAGATCTGCGGGCTGATATAGAAAAGAACCGGTATGCGCAATTTTTTGGCGATTGCAGCCATCCTCAGATTAAAATCCGGGAAATCAATCAGAATCAAGAGATCCGGGCGCGTGTTTTTCAGATACGATCTGGCGGCAGCCATGCCGCTGAGGATACCGGGCAGTTTTGAAAAGACTTCGGTGATCCCGACAACCGATAAGGTTGCGGCATCCACAAGAATTTCGACGCCGGCATCCTGCATGGCCTTGCCGCCGATGCCGCTGCAGACAATATGCGGGGAGAGTTTCCTGCAGCGCTTTGACCAGATTTGCCCCGTGAAGGTCTCCGGAAGCTTCGCCGGCAATTAAGAAAATACGGTGCGCTCTGTTGGACGGATTCATAAGAAGCGGTTAAGTTGCATAGCGGGTGCTGGTGGCCTGAATCTGATCCATGATGTGCAGGGCGATTTTCAGGGCATCGCGGCCCATCTGGCCGGTAACTTCGGGTTGCTGGCGAAGGGATACGGCTTTTACAAAGGCTGTCAGTTCATCTTCCAGGGCGTCGCCTTTTAGAAAGGATAGCTTCTGAATTTCAGCACCGGGGACAATGCCGCCGGATGAGGTGCCGTTCTTTCGAATCAGCGTAATGTCATGGTTGGCAAAATCCACGGAAACGTAGGCGTCTTTTTGAAAAAGGCGGATTTTTCGCTCGTTTTTTGTGGAAATCCGACTTGCGGTGACATTGGCGACACATCCGGTCTCAAAGGACAGACGCGCGTTTGCGATGTCTACATGACTGGATATCACCGAAATTCCGGAAGCATGGATGCTCTTGATATCGGACTTGACGAAATTCAGGATGATATCGATATCATGAATCATCAGATCCAGAACCACGCTGACGTCGGTGCACCTGGCTTTGAACATGCTGAGCCGGTGGGATTCGATGAACATGGGTTTTTTGACGACGCCCTGCAATGCCGCAACTGCCGGGTTAAACCGTTCCAGATGCCCGACCTGGACAATCAGCCCTCTGGATTCAGACAGGTGAATCAGTTCATCGGCTTCTTCAAGGGAAGTGGTAATCGGTTTTTCAATCAGGACATCGATATCGTTTTCCAGAAAATTTCGGCTGACGACAAAATGCTCAGGGGTCGGCACGGCAATGCTGACGGCATCCACTTTTCCGATCAGATCCCGGTGATCGTAAAATGCCCGCGTGTTGAATTGTGAGGCGATTCCATCCGCCAGGCTGCGTTGGGTGTCCACGACGCCAACCAGATCCACGTGTTCCATTGCCGCATATTTTTCAGCATGGAATTTTCCCAGGTACCCGACGCCAATGACTCCCAATCGTATTTTTTTCATATCGGTCAACAAGATCGCTAATCCTTGCTTTTGCCGCAGCGGGTGACGCCCCGCTGGGATGATTTGATAAAGTCAATAAACTGAACGACTTCCGGGATCTGATCCACTTCGGCCTTAGCCCTTTCGATGGCTTCGTTCAGGGTTAAACCGATTCGAAAAATGATGCGATAGGCTTTTTTTAAAGCGGACAAAGTTGCCGGGGTAAAACCATGCCGTTTCAATCCAACCGAGTTCAAGCTGTGCAATGCGGCCCGATCACCGGCGGCGATCACAAAAGGCGGGACGTCCTTGACAACGGCGGAAGCACCGCCTACAAAAGCATAATCGCCGATTCGGACAAACTGATGGATGGCGACAATCCCGCCGATGGTGGCGTAATTGCCAATGGTGATATGGCCGGCCAGGGTGGCTGCGTTTGCCAGGATCACATTATGGCCTGTGATGCAATCGTGGGCGATGTGGCAATACGCCATGATAAAATTTTCTTCACCCACTTGGGTGATTCCCCCGCCGGAAACCGTTCCGCGATTGATCGTGACGAATTCCCGGATAGTGGTTCCCCGTCCGATAGTCAGCAGGGTTTTCTCTCCTTCGAATTTAAGGGACTGGGGAATCGCTCCGACGGATGCAAACTGAAAAATGCGGCAGTTTTCGCCGATACTCGAATAGGGATCAATCACAACATGCGGTCCAATTTCAGTGCCATCGCCGATACGGACATGATCCGCGACAACGGAATAGGCGCCGATCGTCACATTGGCACCTATTTCAGCTTTGGGACCGATAATTGCGGTAGGGTGAATCATACACTGTCTCCATAAGTGGCCATTAATTCAGCTTCAGCCGCCAGTTTTTCACCGACCATGGCTGTTGCGGATATTTTTACGACATGAGATTGTTTTAAGGCATTCGATCGTTTTTTTATAATTTTGACTTCCAGAATCAATTGATCTCCGGGGGTTACCGGTATGCGGAATCTGACGTGATCAAATCCCATAAAGTAAACGGCACTGGGCATTTTGTTACGCGGCAGATCCGACAGGATCAGAACACCGCCTGCCTGCCCCATTGCCTCAACGATCAAAACGCCGGGCATAACTGGCGTAGCCGGAAAATGCCCGGTAAAAAAAGGCTCATTGATGGTGACATTTTTTAATGCCGTCAATTTTTCTCCCGGAACCAGATCGATGATCCGATCGATCAACAGCATGGGATACCGGTGCGGCAGCAGCGCTAAGATTTCAGAGATATCCATGACAGGCACGATATTATGTCTCCATGTTTTTCAGGGTGGTCGCAATTTCATTCAGCCGCTTTTCCATTTCGCCCAGTTTCTTTTTGATCTCGGGGAGCCTTGGAATGATCCGCTGAACCCTCAGCCATAGTTTATGAGGCATTTCCGGTGATCCGGAAACGGTTACACCGTCGGGAATGGAACCGGCTATGCCGGCCTGGGGCCCGATGGTCACCCGGTCGCCGATCGTCAGATGACCCGACACCCCGACCTGGCCTGCCAGTATGCTTTGCCTGCCGATGCGCGTGCTTCCGGAAACACCGACCTGGGCCACCAGAAGGGTGTTTTCTCCCACGGTAACATTATGGCCGATGTGTACCAGATTGTCGGTTTTAACGCCTTTTTGAATCCAGGTTTTTCCGTAAGTTGCGCGATCGATGGTGTTTCCCGCCCCGATCTCGACATCATCGTCTATCTGTACAATTCCCAGGTGGGGAATTTTGTGATAGGTGCCATCATCGGGCGTAAATCCGAATCCGTCGCCTCCGATGACGGTTCCCGCATTTATGGTCACGCGGTTGCCGATCCGGGTGCCGTTCAATATGGTGACGTTGGGGAAAATTTCCACATCGTTGCCAATGACGACATGGTCTCCCAGAACCACATGGGGATGAAGGATTACCCGATCTCCAAGGCAGGCATGATCCTGAACTACGGCATAAGGTGCGATGGCGATCCCTTTTCCCATCTGGACATGCTGGCCGATATGGGCGGCGGGGCTGATACCGGACCATGCCGGAGATGACGGGTGAAACATTCGAACCACGATGGAAAAAGCAAGCTGAGGGTTCTTGACCCGAATAACGCGGTCATCTTCACCCGGAAAATCAAAAGGAACCAGGATGGCGCCGGCTCCGGTGTCATGAAGCCTTTTGAGAAATTTGGGGCTGCCGGCAAAGGTGATATCACAACCATCCGCGTTTTCAAACGGCGCAACGCCTGTAATGCATTGCTGGCCATGCCCCTGAATTCGGCCCTGAACCCGCGAGGCAATCTGGTCAATCGTCAACTTCATCACAATCAGCCTTTATTTTTTCTTTTTTTCTGGTGCTGCCGATGTTTCTTCCGGCTTCGGGGCCTGGGTATTGTAAATCTGAATCACGGCATCGGTGATATCAATGGACAAGGGGGCATAGACAACGCCGCCGGTCCGCTTTTCGACTATCAGCGTATAGCCTTCTTTTTTTCCGATATCCTGAACCAGCTCCACGACTTCTTTCTGGATCCGGCTGATAATTCGCGTTTCCAGCGCTTTGAAATCTTCCATGTATTTCTGCTGAAGTGCCTTGAAATCGCCGATCTTGATTCTGATTTCCCGTTGTTTCTCATCCCGGACTTCTTTGCTCATGACCAGAGATTCTTTGTCGATCTTTTTTTCAATTTCTTCAATCTCGGCGCCTCTGTTTTTAAGATCGGATTCCATCAGTTTTCCCTGGTTGTTGATCTCGGCCTGAGCGGTTTTGCCGGCGTTTGAAATCTCAAGGATTTTCTGGAAATCCACGACGCCTATTTTGGTGACGTCAGCCGCGGATGATATTCCTGTCAGAAAGAAAAAAGATAATACTCCAACAGCCAGAATGTTTTTCATCATGTTCATTTGCTAAAACCCCTTTCAGATATATGGTGCGTGTTTGTATGGAAAATGTCGGAATGCAGCCGGCCCGGTAAAGGTCCGGTTCAGATGCACGATACTTTAACTGTTCAGTCAGTTGTTTGTTAAAACTCCTTTGTCCCGTGTTGCAGGCGAATCGGGGCCGGTGTTTTATCAGAAGGCCTGGCCCATGGTAAATTCCCAGCGGCCGCTTGAGCTCTCACCGTTTTGCGGATTGATAATAAAGCCGTTTTCCAGCCGGATGGGTCCTAACGGAGAATACCAGCGGAAACCAAAGCCTGCGTCCTGGCGCAGATTGTTCAAGTCAATGTCTTGACCATTGTCGTAGTTGTTGCCGGTGTCAAAAAATACGACACCCATCAAACCGATGTCTTTTATGAGCGGGAAAATATATTCAATGTTGAACACGATAAATTTATCGCCGCCGTATGCATTGCCAAATGCATCTTTCGGACTCAGTTCATCCCAGCTAAACCCGCGCATCGAATTGATGCCGCCGATATAAAATCGGTCATATGGCGGCAGCAACTCGCCATCGTGCTCCTGAACGTAACCGGTCTTGACATGCAGAGATCCCACCGTGCTCCAGAACAGCGGAAAATATCTGCCGGCTTCTCCCAGATATTTGGTATAGCCGATAGTGCCGCCCAGAAACCCGCCTGCATATTCTGTTGATGCCATGATGGTGGAACCTTCGGTCGGGTTGAAGGCTTTGTCTCTGGAATCATAGCGGATGGCTGGCGTAATACTGCTGGTGATATTCGTTCCGGCCAGCGGCCTGAAATAGGGAGATAGCATGGCTTGTTCGGTCAGATTGTACATGTCGCTGACGACATATCCATACGTCAGATAGGCCCGGGTGAAGTCATAAACTTTATACCCGAAGCGAAGATTGCCGCCGATGGATTTCAGATCGTAGCTGTCATAGTCTCTGTACAGGTTAAACAGATCAATTCCTGCCGACAGCGGTATGTCAAACAGCCACGGTTCGGTAAAGGATATGTCGTACGAGGTGGTTCTGCCGCCGACTTCGGCCTTTAGTTTCAGCTGCTCTCCTAAACCGAACAGATTTCGCTGGGCGATGGAGCCGACTACGAACATATTCTCCACCGTGCTGTAACCGCCGCCGACGCTGAATGTGCCCGTGGGTTTTTCTTTGACGGCAATGTCCAGAATCATTTTGTCCGGTTCGCTTCCCTTGGTGGTGTTTACTTTAACATCTTCAAAAAAATCGAGTCGGTTAAGGTTCCGGATGCCGGCCTTTAACTTCTTGCCGTTGAATAATTCCTGTTCATAGATTTCGAGTTCACGGCGAATGACCTTGTCACGGGTTTTTGTGTTGCCGGAGATGCTGATTCTTTCAAAATAGACCAGACTGCCTTTTGAAATCGTATAGGTGATATTGACGACCAGTTTTTCATTGTCCTGGTCAATATTGGGAACAACATCCGCATTGGCATATCCTTCATCCGAATAAAAATCCCCGATGACAATGATGTCATCCCGAAGAACCTGCCTGCTGAAGTATTCTTGTTTTGAGATTTTTATCATCTTCATCAGTTCTTCTTCCGTCTGAGAAGATCTCCGGCAATCCGGACATTGCCCACTTTGAAGCGCTTTCCTTCGTCGATTTTTATGGTGATATAAATCCAGTTTTCCTTGAATTCAATGATGGGCTCACCGATTTTGGCCTGAATATATCCGTTGTTGTGATAGAAAGACGTCAGCAGTTCGACATCCTGATTCAGATCTTCCGTCTTGAGGTCTCCGGATGAGGTTATCCAGGACCAGAAGCCTTTTTCAGTGGTTTTAATGATTTTTTTCAGTTGCTTGGAAGAATAGGCTTCGTTTCCCTCAAACAGGATTTCCTTGATAAGAATTTTTTTACCTTCATCAATAATAAATTCAAGATCCGCCTGATTGTTGTCCTGTTCATGGATGACATAGGTCACTTTGACATTGTGGTAATTCTTCTCCTTGTACATGTCTTCTATACGTTTGATATTACTTTGAATTTTAAATATATTTAAAATGGAACCGGTTTTGATATCCAGACTTTTCAAAATCTTTTCATCTTCAAAGATCAGGTTTCCCGTTTTAACAAGTTCATCTTTTTCCTCTTCTTTGAATGTCTTGCCGCCGGCATCTTTAGAGCTCTTGCCGCCCCTGATATAGATCTGTCGTATGGTCGGTTTTTCCTTTACGACGAAAATAATGATTTTCCCAGCGGGGCTGTCTTCGGATTCAACCCGTACATCATCAAAATAGCCCATGGCATAAATGGCCTTCATATCTTCGGATATATTCTTGTTCAGGACTATATCGCCCGGCTGGGTCTTGGCGATGCGTTTGATGGCGTCCTGCTCAATGCGTCGGTTCCCGATGATACGGACTTCTGCGACTTTTTCCCGTTTGAAAAGCCGTGAGCTGATGGCATCGGAAAGCGATTTGACGGCAGCGGGAAGGGTTTCAATACCTTCTCCTTCGGAAAAAAATGAAGCCGGTGGTTTGTCTATGTGAACGTCAAGCATTTTGGCGTCCAGGCTGAAATTTTGTCCCAGCCAGGTCAGGCTTCCCCAGATGACCACATCGGCGTTTTTCTGGGAACCGAGCAATCGGATGGATTCAATCGTCGGCATGTTGCCCGATGATATTGCAGCGGCCGAATCCGGTTTGATAATGGTTGCCCCGGCCCTTTCCAGATGCACTTGAATGAGTTGCGGAACCTGATCTTTTAGATAGTCTAAATTTTGCTGTGAGAGAATTTCAAACGGCAATACCATTACCTGGATGCGCTCGGCGCCAAAACCCGTAACAGGAAAACTGCATAAGATACCGATAATGATGAGATATAACCGTTTTAACATATACACACCTCAATTTGCTTCGACCAGTTTTCCGTCCAGGATCGTTACGCGTCTGGCCATAAGGGACGCCAGGTTCATATTATGTGTCACTACCACCATGGTCATGTTCAGTTCCCGATTTAACTCCGTGAACAGTTCATGCACCTGTTCGCTGTTTTTTTGATCCAGATTCCCGGTGGGTTCATCCGCCAGAAGCAGGGCCGGCTTTAAGACCAGCGCTCTGGCAAGGGCCACCCGCTGCTGTTCGCCCCCGGAAAGTTTTGTGACCCGCTGATGCAGTCTGCTCTTCAGGCCCACCCGCACCAGAATCGTTTCCGCAAGATTTTTGGCTCTGGATACGGATAATCCCTTGATGAGCGCCGGCATCATGGCATTTTCAATTGCGGTGAATTCCGGCAGCAGGTGATGAAACTGGAACACAAAACCAATGGACGCATTTCTGAAACTCGCCAGTTGAAAAGGTTCCAGGTTGAATATGCTTTTCCCCTGAAACCATAAATTGCCGGAATCCGGGTGATCCAGCGTTCCCAGAATCTGGAGCAGGGTGGATTTGCCGATGCCGGATGCGCCGACAATGGCAACGGTTTCCCCGGCGTCAAGGGTGAGATCAACTGCATTCAGGATATCAATCCGTGATCCGCTGCTGATAAAACTTTTTTTAAGGTCTCTTGCCAGAACAAGATGTTTTGCCGCTGGTTCATCTGTTTCCTTGCCGCCATTTCCCCGGCTGTTTTCCATGATCAATCCAATCCATTCATTTCAATCTATATTCATCAAAAGCGTGACATGTCCAGCTTCAGCGGCACGCCTCAGCAGGGTGGTGTTTGAAAAAAAAACGTATATCCACACACCGGTAAACGCGCCGCCTGCCGGGTAAAAAGCTGTCATCCATAACGGATCGCTTCAACCGGATTAAGCCGTGAGGCCTGTCGGGCAGGATACAGCGTGGCGATAAAACAGATGATCAGAGAAGCCGTAGCAATTGAAACAACATCAAATGTTTTTAAGAGTACCGGAAGTTTGGTAATATAGTAAACATCTCCCGGAAGTTCAATGAATTTATAGCGCTCGAGGAGTTTACACAATACATATCCAAGGCTGACCCCCAGGGTGGTTCCGATCACGCCGATGGTCATGCCCTTAAACACAAAAATGCGCCGGATGCTTTTATCGGTTGCCCCCATGGCCTTTAAAATGGCGATGTCCTTTGTTTTTTCCATTACCATCATAATCAGGCTGCTGGCAATGTTAAAGGCAGCCACCATGATAATTAAGGCCAGAATGATAAACATGACGGTTTTTTCAAGCTTGAGGGCGGAAAACAAATTCCGGTTCATCTGCATCCAGTCTCTGCACCAATACGGAAAACCCAGCCGGCTGGAGATTGTTTCGGATATTTGCCGGGCCTGATATATATCGCTCACCCGAACCTCGATGCCGGTGATGGCATCCTCCATGTGGAGAAATTTCTGCGCGTCACTCAGGTGAATGTAGGCGATAGAGCCATCATATTCATACATGCCGGATTCAAATTCGCCGACTACCTGAAAGCGTTTCATGACGGGTATCAGGCCGGCAGGAGAAATCATGCCGCGCGGAGACAGAATGTGAATCATGTCACCCTTGGCAACCCCTAAATTCTTCATCAGTTCTTTGCCGAGAACAACCCCCGGGATATCCGCTGCAGACGGTTTTGCAGCGCTGCGCGGGGTCAGGGCGTTTAAGCCATCCGGGCCGATCGATGTGATGACCTTACCGGCGGTTTCCGGCACAATGCCTCTGATGACAGCGCCTGACATTCCCGATGCGGACCGGATCATAACCTGGGACAAAATAAAGGGCGTAGAAGCTTCCACGCCGGTGACACTGTTGATCCACCCGTCGATCTTGGCGTAGTCCGTAAAGCTGCCGCCATGCCGCATCACTACGATATGGGATTCTACGCTCAGAATCCGGGACTTCAGATCTGACTCGAATCCGGCCATCACGGCAATGACAATGATGAGCGCCATCACGCCGACCGTGACCCCGGCAATGGACAGCAGGGTAATCAGGGAGATGAACGCCTCTTTTTGTTTGGCCCGAAGATAGCGGGCGCCGATAAATAATTCAAACTGCATCGCTGTATTTCACATTGAGGGGTTACGCAATTTCGGAAGCGGTTTTTGTCAGGGGTTTCATGTGTGGAAAAAGAATCACCTCGCGTATGGAAACCGAGTCCGTCAACAGCATGGCCAGCCGGTCGATGCCGATCCCTTCACCGGCTGTTGGCGGAAGCCCGTATTCCAGGGCTTCTATATAGTCGTCGTCCATGCAGTGGGCTTCCTGATCACCGGCATCTCGGTCTGCGACCTGCTGGGAAAACCGACTTTTCTGGTCCTGTGGGTCATTTAATTCTGAAAAGCCGTTGGCGATTTCATAGCCGGCAATAAACAATTCGAAGCGGTCCGTGATCCGGGGGTCGAGGTCGCTTTTTCTGGAAAGCGGGGACACTTCAACCGGATAGCCTGTGATAAAGGTGGGTTGGATCAGATGCGGCTCCACCAGGGTATCAAAGAGCTTGGTAACAATTTTTCCCAGGCGGTTTTTATGGGCAATCGGGATTCCCTTTGAAGCCGCAACGTCCAGAAGCCCCTGTCTGTCATTCAAGAGGCCCGGGTCGATCCCTGCAATTTCTGACAGGGCGGCGGCCAGGGTCATCCGTTGCCATTTTCCGGACATCTCAATGGTGTTTCCCTGATAGACGATCCGGGTCGATCCGGTAACCGCTGAAGCGATTTCTGAGAACATGCGTTCGGTCAGATCCATCAGATCTTCATAAGTCGCATATGCCTGATAAAACTCCAGCATGGTAAATTCGGGATTGTGGCGGGTGGAAACCCCTTCGTTTCGGAAATTCCGGTTGATTTCAAATACCCGTTCATATCCGCCGACAACCAGGCGCTTGAGATAGAGCTCCGGAGCAATCCTCAAAAACAGATCGATGTTCAGGGCATTATGAAAGGTGACAAACGGGGTGGCTTCCGCGCCTCCGGCAAGGGTCTGCATCATGGGCGTTTCGACTTCCAGAAAATCCCGTTCCAGCAAAAAAGAGCGAATTGCCTGAATCATCCGGCTGCGTTTGATGAAGATGTCGCGAACATCGGCATTCATGATCAGATCAATATAGCGCTGACGATAGCGTTTTTCAGGATCCTTGAGCCCGTGAAATTTCTCGGGCAAGGGCCTGGTGGCCTTGCAGAGCAGCCGGAGTTCGGTGACCAGAAGTGTCCATTCCCGGGTCTTGGTCTGAAACATTCCCCCTTTCAGGCCTACAAAATCGCCGACATCCAGTTGCTTGAAAAGATCATATGCGTCATCCCCGACGCTGTCTTTTTTGATATACGCCTGAAGCTGGCCGGTCCGGTCCCGGAAGCGGATAAACGTGGATTTGCCGAATCGGTTGATGGCCATCATCCTGCCTGCAGTTACAAATACAGGTGTATCCGGCGTAATGGATTCCGGGTGGTTTTCGGTCTGAAACAGAATATCTTGAACCGTATTCAATACTTTGAAGTCATTAGGGAAAAGCTCAATATGCCGGGCTTTCAATTCAGCCAGTTTTTCTCTTCGCTTGTCGATAACGTCACTTGATTTTTCATTGTCCATTGATGAGATTCTCTTTGCCTGAACGCTGGTTACTCTCCAAGGGGCGGCACAATAAAACAAAAAGCCGAGTTTCCCCGTTGATAATTATCAACTTAAACGTAAACAACTAATTCATTTCCTGGTTTTTGTCAAATTGATATGCGTTGCCTTGTTTAAATGCTGGCGAGTATATGAAGAAGGATCTTGTGTGTCAAGAAGGTTTTGACCACAAAATGTGGTGTATGTTGCACTTCCGGCAACGCATGGACAGGACTGGATAATTGCTTCGGGGAGCGGTATTTATTTTGTCTTGTAAACCCTCGTCCCCTGGGCAGGGTCAGAGGACGGCTTCTATTGCTTACAGGTATTCAGCGGCAGGTTGGGTTGGCACATCGTGAAAGTGAATATCGAACCTGACCACATCCATTTTCCGGTCAACTGCTCAAAAAACAGTCATATTTTCACTATTTATAATAAAGCCGGTCTTCCAGCTTCATGAATCCCCGGATTGCATGGGCTGTCCCGAAGGAGATCGATTCGGCCGGCCAGGGAATGATTTTTCGTCCGACAAAAAACATTTCCGTACGGGAAGTTTTTAGACCGCAAATCAGCTCGGCCACGGTCCGGCCGTTCAGGGTCGTCATGGAAACCCCGTGCCCGATGCATCCCAGGGAAAAAATGGCTTTTTTGTCCTCGCCGAGATATCCGATTGCCGGAGCCATATCCAGGGTAACGGAAACCGGTCCGCCCCATCGGTGGGTAAAACCGATCCCTTTTAGTTGCGGAAAAACGTCTATTACATGATTCTCAAGATGCTTAAATACCTTATCGTTGAGATCCCGGTTCAGATCCGGGCCGTAACCGAAGGACACATCGCCGCCGCCCATGACGATTCGATTGTCGCGCGTCAGACGGTAATAATGGATCAGATCCCGCGCATCCTCCACCCCGGCCCGGCATTGCCAGCCAATGGCATCCAGTTGCGATGCTGAAAGCGGCTCGGTCATGACGATATGTGTAAAGGCCGGCAACTGCATGGATTTTAATTGCGGAAACAGGATCGAGTAGGCATTGGTGGCGAAAACCAGGAAATCGGATTTCAGGCTGCCGGTTTCCGTTCGGATGGTGAAGCGGGATGAAGTCCCGCGGTCAAAGCCTGTAACCGGTGAGCGCTCGTAAATCGTGAGCCCGGCGCCTTCGGCCAGGGCTTTCACCCCTCTTGCAAGCTTGGCAGGGTTGCAAAATGCCGCAACGCGGCTCAAACCATCCCAGTTTGTAATAATCGGTATTGAATTCCGATGCCAACCGTTCCCGGGACCATCGTTCCACGCCGCTTAAGCCCCATTTTTCAATGATTTTAAAATCGTGTTCAACCCGCTTGACCTGGGCCGGGCTGGTGCCGACCAGAAGATAACCGCTGCGTTCATAATCGCAATCGATCCGATTGGCGGTGATGAAATCATGAAGATAATCGACGGCGTTCTCCATATAGGCCTGGGCTGCGCGGGCTTTCTGGTCGTCGAACCGAAGCCTTGTGATACCTTTGGTCAGGCCGAACAGGGTCATGGAGAAACCGCCGTTTCGACCCGATGCGCCGTAACCGCACACGTCCGATTCGATCAGCCGCACATCCAGCCCGGGGTTTAATTGCTTGAGATGGTAGCCCGTGGATAATCCCGTATACCCCCCGCCGATAATAACGACATCGGCGCTGTCATCGGCCGTCAGCTGAGGATTGGGCTGAATGGCTTCCGGCAGCGATTCAAGCCACCAGCTTTTGGAACGATAATCCGACATGCCACACCTCCTTTTGAAAAAATCGATCTTGACGAAATGACAGAAGGATGATTAAGTTGGATGACTAACTAAGTATATATTTCAATGGCTGATGTCAATCATTTATTTCTCTCCGCTCAAGGACACCCGTATGACCCGGAAAATAGATTTTGAAGATAAGAAAATCAGGATACTGCAAGCGCTGGGTCAGTGTCTCCAGCATAAGCCTTTTGACCAGACATCCATCAAGGATATCGCGCTGGCCGCCGGCATCAATCACGGACTGCTGCACTATTATTTCAAAAGCAAGGAAGATATTTTAATCCACTATATCGAGTATGTCCTGCATCTGTACCGGTCCATGTTCGATGACTGGATCGAAGCAAGACGGGCAAAGGCTCCGAATGCCGGTAGCAGTATTCTGGATGAGTTTTTTAAATTCATGCATGAGAAAGTTACGCTCAATAAAACGCTTTCCACTGTTTTTATCGAGATTTGGGAGATCGCGCTTTACAACGGCAAAGTCCGCGTAAAGCTGCAACTGGCATACCGGGAATGGATAGAGGTTCTGAACGGCATGCTCATGTCCGTTACGGACGATGCCACCGCATCCCGCCGGATCGCTATAGCCACGGTAGCATTTCTTGAGGGCATGGCGCTTTTTTCGGTCATTCTTGATGAAGATCCGATCGACTTCCGGGCGGCCCTCAGCGGGTTTCAGGAAAATATGATTGCAATACTGACGGGAAAATCGGAAACGGCAAGGTCCGGGAAATAATCATGATGATATCTCCCGGTTCCTGACATGCCGTTTAAATTGTCCGATGACGGCTCTTGTATATGCTATCTGGGCAGGGAACAATGCCGATTCAGGCCGGGGGTGCGGTCATCCTGGCAAGGCTATTTTTCAGGTCTTCCGGAAGCGCGCTGTTGGCAGACTCAAGAAGGATGTCAGGAACGCCTCCAAGGATTTCATAACTATGGGTGAGGACCCTGTCATCCCAGATGGTGTTGAGTCGTTTTTGGTTATCGTTTCAGATGCCAGCGCCGGTTTCCATCCACCCAGCCAACAGGTTACCATGTGGTTGACGACCTGGGAATCACCTTGCTCGTATCGATAAAACCATCCCTTTTCAAAGCAGGAATCATGCGCCGGTTCTCCAGGAGCCAGGCCAGCGAAACCATGTCGTGGGCCAGCACCGAATCAGAGGCGATGATCAGGCCGTTATCAGGCGCAAAGACATACCCCTTGTCCGGGCCGAATGTGGTGAGGAGCTTGTCTGCCGCTGTAATCACCAGGCGCTGCTTGGTCATCAGGGTCGAAACCGTGTTGGCCTCGGCTGTTTTTTCCGGCAGCGTGGCGGCATCCCGGTGGTATTCCAGGCGGGTGTCATGACGCCAGTAGCCCACGGCGGCCTTCATGCCCAACGTGCTCCCGGTCAATATATGCCGGGAGCAGCGGGGCATCAGGACGATGTGCTGGACGTCCTTCAGGATGTTCGGCATCATGATGCCGTGTTTCCAGTGTGATCCGGCTGCGGGAAAGTCCTCATAAAATGCGTTCCACCCGCCTTCCTCGAAACAATGCAGTTCAGCTCCGGATGCCTGAACCGCCCCGGCCATGCCAGAAGACGCCATCAACGCGCGCGAGCTTCCGGAAAGCGATGTGGGAGAAAACCGCAGGTTTTGGACTCCGGCCATATCCCCCACGATCACCCGTTTGGCCCCTTTTTCCCTGAGGATCTCGACCATGGCGGCAATGGCCGACGGGCTGGTGGTGGCAGGATAGGGATTTCCGGAATTATTGACCGGCTTGATGAACACGGCATCCCCTCTGGACAGCCATGAAAAGTCGGTTGCGGCCTCGGCCGCATTACGGACCGCCATTTTCAAAGCTTCTTCGGAAGCCCCCCTGCTTACTCCGGCCAGAAAGACCCTGGCAGGAGAACCCGGCATCCGTATCGCTGACTTAACGGGAATCCGGGATACCCCTGATCCGTCTGTACACGGGAACGAGGCATTAACTGATGTTCCAGCAACCGTATTCATAAGATCTCTTTCCTTGCAGCCCGGTAATGAATATCCTTGGAAAATACGCCGAATTGAATTAATAGTAAAACATAATTTCAATTCGGCGGCGTCCTTGCCTGTCGAGATGTATCCACATTTGCCGCACATTAAAATCAAACGGTCTGTATCCATGCAAAGGAGAACACGCACCATGATGACCATTCAAACCCATCAGGGAATCAACCGGGAATGTTTCGGGATTCCGGTTCATCTGGCAGAAGGCGAAAGCCGGGTGGCGCTGCTGACAATCCCTTCCATGGCAGTGGATGAAAGCGGACTCGTGCACGGCGGGTATATTTTCGGCCTTGCGGACTATGCCGCCATGATCGCGGTCAATCACCCGAATGTGGTTCTGGGCTCATCGGAGGTGAAGTTTTTAAAGCCCGTCAGGGCAGGGGAGACGGTGATTGCCACGGCAACCGCCGAAGCAAGGCAGGGCAAGAAACAAGTCGTCGCGGTGACCGTTTCGCGAAATGACGAACTCGTTTTTTCGGGAAGCTTTACCTGCTTTGTTCTGGATAAACATGTGCTGGCGTAAGCCCCCAAAAAGGAACCGGCGGTGGCGCTGGGCCATTTTATGACGATCGACATTCCTGCAGATTCCCCGTTTTTTGTGAATACCCCGGACAGTGTTGCCGTCCCACTGGCGGATATCGTGGCACGGGATACTCCGGACCCGGAACGGGTGAAACGCGCCCGTCAACTGATGATGGAGCCAAGAGCCGGAAAAAGAGACAAACGAAAACCGATTGACGTCGTGAAGACGGAAAACGGCAAATTCAGGGTGATTGACGGTAACTCCACCCTGCAGGCGCTGAGGGAACTTCAAGAGACAATGGCAATCGTTGAAATCAAGGACCGGGATTGCAAAGATCAATGCGGCTGCGCTGCTTGATAGTGGATGCCGCCTGCCTGAAATCCCGGTTTGCTATGACCCCTTGACAGCATACGGAACAAGTATTATATTTGTTTAATTATTTGTTATCACATTACTTTATTATCGGAACTTCGTTTCAGATCTACGGTAGGGAGGCGAATTACACAACACCAACTACAATCAAAGGGGGCTGACATGAAAGTAAACGATTATTGCAAGAATGTTGAGCAGGAACTGACGGTATGGAAAGCAAGGCTTTATGATGCAAACCGGAAGATCGACACATTGCCGAGCAACGTAAAACAGCAGATTCTGGGCCACATGGGCGCTCTGCAGATGATTGTCGGCGACATGGAAGAGCGGATTGCAAAACTTTCTAATGAATGTCCGACTGAGTGGAGCCCTGTCAAAAAAGAGATCGACAAGGGTCATGTTGACATGAGAAGCAAGTATGAAGAGACCATGGAACTGATCGGCAAAGCGGCGCCTGTTTCCATTGCGGGTTGATAGGAAACAGTTATCACACGCTTTGTATGCACGCATGCAATGATGCTAAGATGACAATTTGCAAGCCAAGAGGCAACCGGTAATCCGGTTGCCTCTTTTTTTTCGGTTTTTTCGCTTATCACTTCAGCGTCTGGGCTTTCCGATGATCACGATCCCCAGATGTCCGTCCACGGTGATGAAATCCCCTGTCCGGATTTGATTCACTGCATCCGTCACGCCTGTCACGCAGGGGATGCCGTACTCCCTGGCGATGATGGCGCCGTGGATGAGCATGCCTCCGCGCCTCTCCACAATCGCCGCGGCAAGGGGGACCACGAAGGTCATTCCGGGGTCCACCGCGTCGCACACGAGGATCTCCCCGCTGCGAAAACTGAAAAGATCGGCGGAATCGAGAACAACCCTGGCGTTTCCCAGTGCCACGCCGGGTCCGGCCGGTTGACCGAGAATCTGTCTCGGCTTTAGAAAAAAGCCATTCTTTTTTTTATTAGATCCAGGTGCCTTGCGCTCGGGCGTTTCAAGGCGGGTCTCACTTTGCACCGCTCGCGGCAGATCATCGGATACCGATATCTCGTTTTCAGATACTTGCCCTGCCGCCATGCGACGGCGTCCCTCATCCACAGCCGCCAGCAGCTGGCCCTTGATTTTCCCCATGTAGATGTTGTCATCATCCCGGATCCGATAGCTGGCCCGGGCCAGTTCAAGCAGTTCAAGGGCAAAAGGCCGCTGTGCTTTTTCGAAACGGGAGAAGAACGCCTCATCCGATTGCTCCGGGTGCTGCATTTTTCGGGAGGGCTCATTTTCCGGGCGTGACGTCATCTGTAAAACAAGGTCCAGGAGCCGGCCCGAATCCTGCCCCAACCGGCCATCCTCCCATGCCAGATCCCCGAATTGCTCCAGAACCTGCTCCAGCAGTTCTTTTACCTCCGAACGGCAGTCGCCGGCCTTTCCTGCCAGTATGCAGGCCCTGTCGCCGGGATCTTTTCGGATCAATGTCGCAAGATCCTCCAGCATCCGGTTTCTGCGGACGCTGACCAAGCCGGGGCTCCCAAGCAGGGTCATGAACTGAAAGGGGTCTTCCGGTTTCATGACATCATTGTAGATTTTTCCAAACAATCTCATGCCGTGGGCAAAAGGAATGCAGTCGCGTCTGTAGATCTCTTCCCAATCCTCATAAATCCGCCTGCGCCTGCGGATCTCCCGGGCAAGGGCCGAATCCGGGAGGGCGGAAAGATTCACCAGGCTCATATCGAGGGCTTCTTTTTCCATCCGGGGCAGGAGTTCTTTTTCGATCGATGTCCGCAGGGCGTTGAGATTCTCAAAGCTTCTGTGAAGACTCATGTACCACGGGCGCTGGTCCTCAGACGGGGTTCGGGTGGTGATGGGCCGTGCCTGAAGCGCCACCAGGCTGTCCGTGCAATACGTCCACTCCACATCCTGGGGGGAGCCGAACAGGGATTCGGCCTGCATGGCAAGCCCGTAAACCTCCCCGACTTCACTGTCGTTAAGCGGGGGGCGTTTCCGCAGCCGGCGCGGCAGAATCCCCAACCGGACATCCCGGGGTCCGGGCATCAGAATCTTTTCTCTGCGGGCCGAATAATGAGATAAAATCCGCCCGCTGTTACGGTCCAGGATCCACCGGTCCGGTTCCACGGTCCCGTCTACCAGTCCCTGGTTGAGTCCATGGACGGCCTCGACGGCAGACTGCTTCTCATGAACCGGGCTCATGCCGAAGGCAACCCCCGAGCGCTGGCCGAAAGCCATCTCCTGGACCACCACCGCCATGGCGCTTTTTCCCACATCGAGGCCAAGCTCCTGCCGGTAGAGAAGCGCCCGGTCGGACCACAGGGACGCCCACACAAGCCGGATATGCTCCAGAATGGATGCCGTGCCCCGGATATTGACAAAGGATTCGTGGAGACCCGCAAAGGATGTTTTTGAAGAATCTTCCCCAGGAGCCGATGACCTGACCGAAACCGGACGCTCGGCAAACCGGGTGGCAAGGATATCCGTCAGTTGCTCCCGGATACTTCCAGTCAAAGGGGTCTTCATGAACATGTTCCGGATGCGAAGCGCCGTATCCCAGAGCTCTTCCCACCGCATCTGTTCAAAGGGCTTTCGGTAGAGCTCCATGTAAAGCTGATCCCGTATCCCCGTTGATGACATATAGTCCCGATAGACCTCCGTGCTGATGGCGACCGCCTCCGGAACATGAAAGCCGTGTTTTCGCAACATTGCCAGGGCAAAGCCCTTGCCGCCGGTCCGGGACCGGTCCTTTCGGGTGATTTCATGAAGAGACAGGACCGGTTTCATTGTCCGATGTGAACCTCCACAACACTCTGAAAACGCGTGACCACGAAAAATGACCGAACCCGTATCTGGCAGAGGGCGCAACTGGGCGACAAGACAAACTCCCTCAGGTGGGGGTGTTTGGCAAGATAACTATCCAGAACATTTTCCCGTTCAAGGGCGGGCACCTCCCCGGCCGTGCCGGTCGCCGTTGAAGCCATGGCCCGGCGAAAGTCGGATGCTTCGTTGGACCGGTTGTCCACGAGCATGGACACCCGCGGATCGGCGCAAAGGTTGGCATATTTACGGGTGGAACGGGTGGTGGCGAAATAGAGGGACTTCAGGTCGAGGCTTGAAGCAAATGCAACCAGGCTGGTATAGGGCTGACCTCTGTCGTGGGTGGCCAGAACGGCCAGGGGCTGGGAACGCAACAGCTTTCCGAGGTCGCGCTTGACGTTGCTGAGGTCTTTATCCATGGGTTCCTTTCCGGGGCCGGGATAATGGCCGGCCGGCCAACAGGTTCTGTTCGATTGCCTGCTTTCTGAAGAAAAAAATCCGCCTGAGTTGGGCCGCTACCAGCGGGTGAAAGAGCTCTCCGGCAGGAAAAAGCGGCAGGCGATAGGTAACCTCGTCCCGAATCGTTGTCATCCCGCCTTCTTCATGAAATCGGTGGGTGTGTACCCACAGCCTGTAGGGGCCGTATATCTGCGTATCCGCGAATCGGCGGGGAGGGTCCCACAGCGAAATCCGCGTTCGCCACCTGAAGGGAAAGCCGAAGAGCCGCAGCCGGTAATCGATCCGGGTTCCCTTTTTCAGTTGCACGGGCCGGGGGCCGACAATGCGGAAGTGAAGCTCCGGGGGCGTGATGCGTTCGAGATTCGCGGCGTCGCCGAAAAAGGCAAAAACCGCCGCGATGTCAAGTGGCAGGCGCATGGCGGTCCTGAGGACATGCGTCATCCCATCCGGTTTTTCAACATCGATACTGAACTCAAAAGGCGCTTTCATGGCGGCATCACAGATCCGGCGGCGGATCGAGAAGGGTTTCAACCCAGCGGGGCGGAAAGCCGTCAAGACCATGTGCAGCGCCTATCAGGGCCCCCAGAACCGCCCCGCGCCCGGCATTGTCGCCCCCGAGATTGGTGTTGGCGACAAGCGCCGCTTCCGGGTTGTCATGATATTTCAGCGCCAGATATACGACAGCGGGAACGGCGTCTTCCACATAGCAGGCCGTGCTCAATCGCCGGCCCACGACCATGTCGTCGGCTTCGGACAGCCATTTTATAAAGGGATGTCCCAGGAGCGGATTTTTCTGAGCGGCAATTTGTGCGATTGCCGCCTCCCGCAGCGGGGTGCCTGCAAGCACCGAAAGCAACAGATCGATGACCAGAGCTGCCGCCGTCCGCATCTTCATTCCGGCATGCGTCAGGGCAAGATGATCCAGGGCCGCAGTCCGGGCAAGGGCCGGCTGGTTGCGGTAATAAACCACGATGGGCAGGATGCCGCCAATGCCGCCGATATGTTTTTCCACAGCGCCGCATTTCTCCGGAGGCTGTCCCTTTGCGTAATTGGTGAAAAAATTCCGGTGGCATTCCTCGATATAAGTGTCCCGGTGGCTTCCGGGCGTCGTCATAAAGGCGATATATCTTTGGAGAAAATCGGCGGAAGCGTATCCGCCGGATTCTATGAGAGAATCCATGAGAAGGCGGCTGATCTTGACGTTCAGCGTATTTTCGCCCGCCTTGAGGAACTGGTGGTAGTGAACATTTTTTTTGCCCCAGTATCTGGCCTGATCATGGAGGATTTCCCCTTTGACGTTTTGTGCCCGATATTCCGATCGCCAGAGAATGCTGTCCGGATGTTCTTTGAGCGGTGAGAGGAAATCCGTCACCCGGCCGTAGTCCCGAAAAAGCGCACCGCGGTCGTAGTACCAGTGAACCGGCATGGCAAGCGCATCGCCGATACACATTCCGAATAGCGCGCCGCGCATCTTCGAAAGATCCTGATGGGTGTCTGTGTTCATCCGCACATCCTCGGAATATGGAACGCTTTGTCCCGGAAAAGGCTCAGTTCGCCGCAGAGCCCTTCAGCGCACGCCTGTTGACTATGAATGACGGGCGTGATGCCGCGCTGTGCGCCGTCAGTTTTTTCTGCCAGAAGATATCGGGAACAATCTATCCGCGTTGACCAAAGCGGTAATGGCCCACCCGCCATTCTTCACCGCCTCTGAAACCCCACAATTCGGAGCAGGCCATAAAAAAAATCCGCCACCGTTGAAACCAGCGTTTTTCATTTCCCGCTCCGTAGACCTGGCTCAGGATGGGAAGCACGGTATCACGGCTCCGGTCGAGGTTTTGAAGCCAGGCCTCGGCGGTTTTCCGGTAGTGCAGGCCCGATACCACCCAGTGTCTCTCCAGTTTCAGGTCTTCCTGGAAATAGAGCAGCAGGTCGTCCGATGGCATCATGCCGGCGGTAAAGAAATACCGGCCCATCCAGTCGTCTTCCCCTTCGGATTCGAACAGGTAGGGGTATTCCCGATGGCAGAATATGTGGATAAATACCTTCCCTGCGGGCGTGAGCCAGGCGGAAAAACGGCGCAGGATCTCCCGGTAATTGCGCAGATGTTCGAACATCTCGATGGAGACAATCCGGTCAAACGACTGCCCGGGATCCAGCGCGTCGATCTCTACCGTCCTGACATCGACAGACGTCAGTCGCTTTTCCCGGCACCGGTCTTCGATAAAATTTCGTTGGGGGGTCGAATTGGATATTGCCAGGATCCGGCAACCGGGAAACCGCTCGGCAATATAAAGAGACAAGGCTCCCCACCCGCACCCGGCATCGAGAATGCGCTGGCCGTCGGCGATGCCGGCCCGGCGACAGGTTTCCGCAAGCATGGCTTCCTCGGCATCGTCGAGGGTCTGAACCGAATCCGTCCAGAGGCCGCAGCTGTATTTCATTCTGCGCCCCATGACCTGCCGGAAAAAGGCCGGCGGCAACTCGTAATGCTGCTGTCTGGGTTTTTCGGGTTGAAGAACAACCGGACTATTTTTGAGACGGTCGATGAAGTCGTTCTTTTTCACCTGCCGCGCTTCCGCATATCCGGCTCCTTCCAGGCAAAGCCGTTTCCGGTTCAGCAGGCCGATCCCGCGTCGGATAACCGCATCAGGGATCAGGCCGGACTCGGCGAAACCGATCCACCCCCGTTTCATTATTTGGCGTCCGTTATCTTGATATCCCCGGCATACCGACCGACCGTGGCGCTATCCACGCAGTTCTCGAGTTCTTCCGGCCCCAGATCCTTCGGATTTCGCAGGGCTTTGAGGGGGCAGACGAATTCCTCACCGCTTCCGTCCCGGACCCTGACGTACAGCTCTCTCTGATCGTTTTCATCCATAACAGCCTCCTTGATTGAATGTATTATTATACACTAATACAAACCGATTTATTTTCAACAGTTTTTTCAATAGAATTGACAAGCCACTGGAAAATGGAAAGGGGAGCTTCACTTTGTCAACTTACGCCGGCGCCAATCTGCAGTTTCTGTCGGCGAATATCGGTTTCATTCCAGTGGCCGCTTTCACCAAGGGCTTGACAACCAGACCCCAAATGAGGTTTATTCATATTAAGGGCCCATTTTCGGGAGGGTCTGATGTTCGGGATGCCGGCCGTTGGGCGGGCCAGGATCGCCCCGGCCCCGGATAGGAGATGTCCGATGCGCTTTGGCCTCTGCTGCCTTTTTAAACAAGAACCGGTTTCATTTCGCACAACCACCGCCAAGGGATTGCTGTCGCTTGGCCGCCACCGGCGACTGCAGAAAGTTTCTGAAATCTGCTTTCACAACGTGAATAACCTGTATCTGGCTCTGGAGACAGTCCATCGCCTGGGCATCGGGGCATTCAGAATCATGTCGCCGCTCTTCCCGCGCATGACGCATCCGGATGCGGGTTACCGGTTGGAGCATCTGCCGGATGCATCGGAAATCGTGCTTCAGCTCGATAAAACCAGGGTATTTGCCCGCCGACATGATATCCGGCTGAGTTTTCACCCCGACCAGTTTGTCGTGTTGTCGTCTGTCAGGCCGCACGTGGTCCGGAATTCCATCCGTGAACTCGAATATCAGGGGATGCTGGCCGAGGCGGTGGGGGCGGACGTGATCAATATTCATGCCGGCGGCGTGTATGGGGATAAACACCTGGCATTGCAGCGCCTGGAATCAGTTGTCTCCGATCTGCCGAGTGCTGTCAGAACCCGGTTGACGCTTGAAAACGATGATGTCAGCTATACGCCGAGGGATCTGCTGACCTTTTGTGAACGTCTTTCGATACCCCTGGTGTATGACGTCCACCATCATCGATGCAACCCGGACTCTCTCTCGGTTTCAGCGGCGACAACGCTGGCGGGACACACCTGGCTGGCCTCGGGACGGGAGCAGTACTGTCACATCTCCTCTCCCCGCAACGGGTGGCAGGGGGGGACCCGAAACCGCACGCAGAGTATATCGACCCGGCTGATTTTCCTGCATGCTGGCGGGGGAGGGAAATGACGGTTGATTTGGAAGCCAAGGCAAAGGAATTGGCTGTCGTACGGCTGATGTCAGAGCTCAACGGGGATCGTCTCAAAAGCGGCAGAACGGCAAATAACCTGAAACAGACAAGGAGGCGAAGTATGGCTCAAATTGATCAAAAAAAACGCAAGGAAAAAGTGATCGAAGTGCTGAACAAAGCGCGCGCCATGGAGCTGCACGCCATAAGCCAGTACATGAACCAGCACTACAATCTGGACAACTGGGATTACGGGGATATGGCCGCAAAGGTCAAGCTCATCGCTATTGACGAGATGCGGCATGCGGAGATGTTTGCGGAACGGGTGGAAGAACTCGGAGGTCAGCCGGTGACGGATCCTGCTGCCAAGGCAGTCAAAGGCCAGAGCGTGGAAGCGATCTTTCCCTTTGATGCGACCCTCGAGGACAACACCGTGGACACCTATAACGGCTTTCTCCAGGTGTGCAGAGATAACGGCGACAGCTCCAGCGCCAAGCTCTTGGAGCAGATCATCGACGAAGAGCAGATACATTACAACTACTTCGACAATGTCAGCGGTCACATCAAGAACCTTGACGGAACCTATCTGGCTCAGATCGCCGGAACGCCATCGGCCACCGGCCTGCAGACTCTGGGCTTTGTGGCGCGCAAGGGAGGCGCCCCGTAATCCGGTGCATAGGCAACCGAGGATCGTCGGACGGATTTTTCCATGCAACAGGTTTCCGTAGGGCTTTCATTGCATCGGCCGGAAATGCTGCCCTTCATTGCCGGGTGGATGCGGCAGCACGATGCGATTTTTTTGGAGGAACCGCCCTCACCCGGCTTCGATCAGATCTCAGCCTCAGCGGGAAAAGCTCCTTGCGGCGCGATCGATGATTTATTCGAAGATTTTGGAAAAATCCGAAAATCAGAGCGAGCGGGCATCCGACTGCTCCGCTGCTGCCTTCAGCGCCCGGTTCATCATTCCGAATGCTTCGAGGCCCTGGCCCTTGAGCCAAGGCCACATGATCGGCAATAATATGCCGCTGTACGCCTCTCTTTGAACAAAACGGACCCCGTCTTCTCCGAGAGGCTCCAGCATGAAAAGGTGTTCCCCATCCAGCAGACCAGGGAAAAGCAAGTTGCCCAGCCATCTGATTTTCCGCTCAACCTCGAAATCCAGCACTTTTGGCCGGAGGGCCATCGGCAACCCGCAGGGCAGGATGGCAAGAACCCGAAGGCGTTTTCCACCGATCAGCTCCCCTTCAATCCTTCTGATGAAAGGGTTCCACGAACCGTAACCGGGAAAATCCGTCAGGACTTTCCAAACGACTGCACTGGGCGCGTTGATTTCAATCTCAGTATGTATCCGTCGGTTCCGGATCAAGCGGCTCATGTCCTGAGGCATGACTGGCGGGATACAGGGTTTTCCGAGTCGGGGGACGTTTCCGAAAGCGCAGTGCGAATGGCTTCTTCCATGGAAACAAGGCGGACCGGGATGAGCTCTCGGATTTCGTTGTTCTTGCACACGACTTCGTTCTTGAGTCCTTCCACCAGCGGCATCACAACACCAGCCGGAACCGTCGTTACAAAATTTATCCAATAGGATGAAAGGTGGGGGGTCAGAATCGGAACCGTGAGTATCAGGCGATGCAGCCGTCGAATACGGGCATATTTCACCATCAATTGTCGGTAAGTGATGATATCCGGGCCGCCAATGTCAAGGGTCTTCCCTGCCGTTTCGGGTTCAAGCAGACAGCCCGCCAGGTATTCGATGACGTTTTCCACAGCAATGGGCTGACAGCGCGTTTCGATCCAGCGGGGACAGACCATGACCGGGAGTCGTTCCACAAGGTGACGCAGCATTTCGAACGGGGCGCCTCCGGCCCCGATAATATTGGCGGCCCTCAGTACCGTGGTTTGGGCCCGGGCAGACTGAAGCTCACGGGCTACGATCTGTCGGCTTTTTAAATGCTCGGAGAGGTTGTCTGCCATCTCCCCCAAGCCCCCGAGGTAGATGATGCGTTTGACGCCTGATCCATCGGCGGCCCATGTGAAGTTACGTGCGGCCTGGATGTCTTTTTCGAGGTAGGCTTTGTACTGGAAAAGGCTCCGGCCTCCCATGGAGTGAACCAGGTAGTAGGCCGTATCGATACCATCAAAGGCCGGCTGCAGCGTCTCGGGTTTCAGGAGGTCTCCTTCCATTACCTGCGGTTCCATATCGCAAGGAACATCGACCGGAAAACGCTTTGTTGACCGAACCAGACACCGTGCGCGGATGCCCCGTGATGCAAGCTCTTTTAAAAGTCGGGCGCCAATAAATCCGGTGGCCCCCGTCAACAGGACATTGGGCGATTCATCGTTCATGTGATTAAGACCTCGTCGTGGGCTTGTGCCGTTCTCAGACGCGATGACCCGGCAGTGAGACAACGTGATATCCGGCCTGAGTCAATGCAATAATAACCATTTTCCGAGCGGCGGCATGCTACAATGGAACCAAACGAAATATAACCAGAAAGCAGACGGGAGAACAACTTTCATTCCCGTTATTACGAGTATATTGGGAAGGATCTGGCGAGTCAATAGGGTTTTGATCACGAAAAACAGGACTTGCAGCCACTCAATGTCAGAGTCAAGGGTCGGGCATGAAACGCTTAATATTACTCATAATTATCGGGAAATCGGATAATAAATGCCATTGACAGCTTTTTTGTTAAGTGATAATTATTATTAAAATAAGTTGTTACCTCCCCGGGTTGGGTACTGTCTGCAGACGCAAGCCCAATCCTGGGCTGAGTTCAGACCGCGATCGGCTTGAAGACCAAGCCGATATCAGCAATATATTAAGCTGGGACGCCAATGATCACCCCCTACCTGCTCATCCTTCTCGTTGTGCTGCTGTATATGACCGGCTGGTTTCTGCTGGCCCTGCGCCGCCGCCGCAATGGTCTGGCCGATATCGCCTGGGGCGGCGGATTCATCGCGGCGGCATTGACGAAGCGTGCTCCGGACCGGGGGAATGCCCCGCGCCTGGATGGCGGTGCTGCTGGTGGTCCTCTGGGGGGGGCGGCTGGCGGTGCACATCGGCCTGCGAAATCTGGGAAAGGGCGAGGACGAGCGCTACCGCAAGTGGCGGGAGGCGTGGGGGCACGGCTGGCGCCTTCGCTCTTTCTCCAGGTTTTCCTGCTTCAAGGTTTCCTGATATACCTGATCTGCCTTCCGGTCATCCGGATTTGTTTCTGGCGCGGTCCAAGCAGCTTGACCGTCTCTCGATGCGCTCGGCCTGGCCGTCTGGATGGCCGGGTTTTATTTCGAAGCCGTTGGGGATTTCCAGCTGGCCCAATTCAAGAAAGACCCGGCCAACCGGGGAAGATCATCCAGCAGGGGCTCTGGCGCTATTCGCGGCATCCCAATTATTTCGGCGAGGTCACCCTGTGGTGGGGCATCTACCTGATGGCACTGCCTGTGCCGGGCGGCTGGATGACGATCATCGGGCCCCTGACCATTACCTTCCTGATTCTTAAAGTTTCCGGCATTCCCCTGCTGGAAAGCAAATATGCCGAGAACGCGGCATTTCAGGCATACGCCCGGCGCACCAGTGCTTTTTTCCCGCTTCCGCCGCGCAAGGAGGGCTGACACCCATGTGGCACAACATCAAACTCTTTCTGATACTGATACCCGTGCTTTTTTTCTTCGACTACCTCTGGCTCGGGAAGATCATGGGCGGGTTTTATAAACAGGAACTCGGACTTCTGGCCCGCAGGGCAGGGGAGGACCTCGATCCGCTGATCTGGGCCGCCGGTATCGTCTATCTTCTGATTCCGCTGGGGATCGTCCTGTTTGCCCTTCCCCATGTGTCCCCTGAGAGCCTGCCCGGCTCATCCCTCTTCTGGGGCTTCGTCTACGGGGTGGTCCTATACGGGATCTATGACATGACCAACCTGGCCATGCTGGCCGGATGGTCCCTCAAGCTTTCCCTGATCGATATCTTATGGGGCGGCGTGCTGTGCGCCGTCACCACAAGTCTGGCGGCTTACCTGGACCGGTGGCTGGCATGAGCTTCCCGGATCTTTCACAGGGGCTACCGGGGCGGCCGGGCCGCTTGATGCCGCGCCCTCCGGAAGGCGGTGGCCCGATGAAAATCGCCGTCATCGGATCGGGCATCTCGGGCTTGACGGCTTCCTGGCTGCTGCACCGGGACTTCGACCTCACCGTTTATGAAGCCGGCGATTATGCGGGCGGGCACACCCACACCGTCGATGTCGATCTGCCGGAAGGCCGCTATGCGGTGGACACCGGTTTCATCGTCTTCAACAAAGTCACCTACCCGAATTTCTGCCGGATACTGGACCGGTTAGGAGTGGACTCTCAGCCCAGCCGGATGACCTTCAGCGTCAAATGCCAAAAAACGGGGCTGGAATACAATTCCCACAACCTCGACACCTTTTTCGCCCAGCGGAAAAACCTGGTTTCGCCGTCTTTCTGGCGGATGATCCTGGAAATTTTCCGGTTCCGGAGCCGGTTCAAACACTATCTGGATGTTTCGGACCCGGGGGTTCCCCTGGTCCGAACCCTGCGTGACCATGGCTTTTCTTCCCGTTTCATTGAACAGTTCATCACACCCCTGGGATCCTCTCTGTGGTCGGCCGATCCGGAACAGTTCAGCCAGTTTCCACTGCAGACATTTGTCCGGTTCTTTAAAAACCACGGATTTCTCGATATCCGCAATCCATTCGAGTGGCGGGTCATCTGCGGCGGGTCCAGGCAATACGTGGAAAAAATGACGGCCGGCTTCGCAGGCCGGATCCGGACGAATATGCCGGTAACCGGTATCCGGAGATTTGGCGATCGGGTGGAGGTTACCGATCGGAGCGGAGAGACGGTTTCCTATGACCAGGTCGTTGTGGCCGTTCATTCCGACCAGGCACTGCGGCTGCTGACGGATGCCACGCCGGCGGAAAGGGACATCCTGGGTGCCATTCCCTATCAGGAGAACGATACGGTGCTGCATACCGACGCCCGCATCCTTCCCGAACGCCGGCGGATCTGGGCCAGCTGGAACTATCTGATACCGGCGCAAATGAAAAACCGGGCCGTACTGACCTATGACATGAATATCCTGCAGTCGCTCCCTGCTTCCCGGGAATTCTGCGTGACCCTCAATTGCGCCGAGGCCATCGACCCCGGGGAGGTCAAGGCGCGTTTCGTCTACCACCATCCGGTTTTTACGACCCGGGCGCCCGAAGCCCAAAAACGCCGCGAAGAGATCAGCGGATTGAACCGGACCCACTACTGCGGGGCCTACTGGGGGTATGGTTTTCACGAAGACGGGGTCAACAGCGCCCTTCAGGTTGCGCGCCGGTTCGGAAAGGGGCTCTGAGCGTGCAAAGCTGTCTATATATCGGCCACGTCCGCCACCGCCGCTTTCTCCCGATAAGAAAACAGCTTCCGGTACGCGCTCTTTTGGGTGTATTCCGACCTGTCAGAAATGGAGCAGGCATTCCGTGCCAGCCCCATCTGGTCCGTGAACCGTTTCAATCTGGCCTGCTTCCTGAGGAAGGACCATTTCGGGGATCCCGGGCAGCCGCTCGATTTGGCGGTCCGGTCCCTGGTGGCGTCAAAAACGGGGAAACGGCCTGCCGGCCCGATCCGTCTGCTCTGCCACTTCCGGTACTTCGGGTATTGCTTCAACCCGGCCTCTTTCTATTACTGCTACAATCCGGAGGGAACGCTCCTTGAGACCATCGTGGTCGAGATTCACAACACCCCGTGGGGCCAGGTGCACTGCTATGTTCTGGATGCTTCCGACAGCCTGGCCGGACCGCCCTACCGGCGTCACGAACTTGAAAAGGCTTTCCATGTCTCCCCGTTCATGGACATGGACATGCAGTATGACTGGCGTTTTCGCGAGCCCGGAGAAACGGTCGGCGTGCATATGGAGAGCTACCGGGAAAAGGTCAAATATTTTGACGCCACCTTGACCCTTCGTCGCCATGAAATTACCGGGTCCCTCCTGAACCGGGTTCTTCTGACCTATCCGCCCCTGACGCTGAAAGTCTCAACAATGATCTACTGGCAGGCCCTGCGTCTGTGGCGCAAGAAGGTGCCCTTTTATACCCATCCTGAAAAAAGGTGAAAGTGAGCGTGATTCATGGAACGATCCATTGCCGAACAGCAGATTCCTTCGATATGGTCCCGGCAAGGCCGGGCGGTCGACCGGCTGGCGCGCCGGTTGTTTCTGAACCGTCTGATGAAGCTCGAAACCGGATTTCTGACCCTGGTGGAAGGAAATGAGCGGTTTGCCTTCGGGCATACCGGGGCTTCGGAAGCCCTCCGGGTGACGATTACGGTATCCGATCCGCGGTTTTACCGCAGCATCGTTTTCGGGGGGAGTATCGGGGCCGGGGAAGCCTACATGATCGGGTTCTGGAACTGCACCGACTTAACCGCGCTGACCCGCCTGATCGTTTTGAACGAGCCGGTGCTCCTCGATGTCGATGGCGGACTGGCGCTTCTGGCGGCGCCGCTGCGCAAACTCTACCACTGGAAAAACAAAAACACCCGTCAGGGCAGCCGCGGCAACATCAAGGCCCATTACGACCTTGGCAACGACCTGTACGCCCTGTTTCTCGACGAGACCATGACCTATTCCTGCGGCATCTTCGAGCGCCCCGGCTCCTCCCTGGCCGAGGCTTCAATCGCCAAGTATGATCGCCTCTGCCGGAAGCTGGCGTTAAAAGAGACCGACCACCTGCTGGAAATCGGGACGGGCTGGGGCGGATTCGCCATCCACGCCGCCGCCCGCTACGGCTGCCGGGTGACCACCACCACCCTCTCCCGGGCACAGTTCGACTGGGCTGATCAGCGTATCCGGGAAATGGGCCTGGAGGAGCGCATCCGGCTGCTGCTGACGGACTACCGGGACCTGAGCGGCACTTACGACAAGATCGCATCGATTGAAATGATCGAGGCCGTGGGCCATCACTACCTGGAGACATTTTTCCGGCAGTGCGCACGTCTGCTGAAGGCAGATGGCGTGATGGCCCTCCAGGCCATTACCATCACGGACCAGAAATATGAAGCCCACAAGCGGGACGTAGATTTCATCAAACGCTATATCTTTCCGGGCAGCACGCTGAATTCGGTCACCGCGCTCTGTGCGGCGGCCACCCGGACCTCGGACTTTCGACTGTTTCACCTGGAGGACATTACCCCGCACTATGCCCGAACGCTCCGGGAGTGGCGGCTGCGGTTCTTTGCCAACCTGGATAAAGTGCGCGCCCTGGGTTACCCGGATCGGTTCATCCGCATGTGGGAGTATTATCTGTGCTATTGCGAGGGCGCTTTCATCGAGCGCTACGTCGGCGATGTGCAGGTGATGTTCGTCAAAAACGGGTACCGGCAGGCAGCTGTATAGTCGGGATTGTAACAAAGAGGCTGCGCTGTGAAGCAGATCGTCAATTTTATCGGATTCCAAGCCGCCTGGTTTGCCGCGGTGATCGGCGTGGCCGGCGGGTCATATCCTCAGGGAACAGCCCGGAATCGGTTGACCGGATCAACCCCGTATCTTTATTTCTCATCCGAACCTGCAAGTCAGTCAACGCGTTAATACCCTTGACAGTCTCCAGGACTGGTGCTATCCAAAAGCTTTAAAAGGATATTCTTGTCACCACTTTCCAGATGCGGGTAAAGTGGAGACAGATGGATATCTAAACTATTGGCAACTACTCAGGTATACAGAATTCAGGAGTCAGAATTCAAAATGGCCCGCATATAACCTTCGAGAAATTTGCCGTCTTCTTCAATCAAGCGGGCTGGCTTAGTAACATCACCAAGGGACTTTTGGACAATATTGGAAAAAACGGATTTGCTGGGTCCCTCATTCTGGCTCCTGAATTCTGACTCCTGGATACTTGAGTAGTTACAACAATTGGTAAATGCGATTGCGGCTTTTGAGTTCACATGAATGCGGCGAAAGGCTGCTTCAGGCGCTTCTGCGCAAATAGGTCAACTGGAGGGAAGGATGAGCTTGGTGGGGCGGAGGTTGGCGACGGTTGTGGGTGTATTTGTCTTGCTTGGGCTTGTGTTTCTGGTCAGCAGTTTGCTGACCGTTGACTTCATGGTGGACTACTGGTGGTTTGATTCCCTGGGGTACGCCTTTTATTTTATTCAGCGGCTCAGTTACCGGTACCTGGTGCTGGTTGGCGTCACCACACTGTTTTTCGGCATTTTCTTTTTCAACTTCTGGATTGCATCGCGGTACCTGGGCACCGGCAGCCCGCCTCCGGAGAATGCAAAGACGCAGTCAAAAGAAACTTACCGGAAAGTGTTACGGATGTTCCGCACCGGATCCATGAGCCTGTATACGCCGCTTTCACTGGTTCTTGGCATTGTTATCGCATTGCCGCTGTTCGAAAGATGGGAGGCCTTTCTCCTGTATGTATTCGGTCCTGAATCCGCGATTCCGGATCCCGTATACGGCAAGGACATCAGTTATTACCTTTTTTCATTTCCGATCTATACATTGCTGCAAAGACGGATACTCATCTCGTTCGCCGTTTTGCTGATCGGCGTTCTTTTTCTCTATTGGCTGGAGCACCGGTTGCTCAAGGCACAGGAACAGGGTATCCAGAAAGGCGCAAAAGTCCACCTGTGTTTCCTGGTCTTTTCCGTTTTCGCCATAGAAATATGGGATTTCTTCCTCCAGCGGTATGCGCTGCTGTATACATCGAGTTACGAGCCGCTTTTTTCCGGGCCCGGGTATGCCGAGATGCGCGTCATCCTGCCTTTGATCTATGCATGCATTCTGCTGCTGGCCATCACGGGGATTTCTGCAGTCTATTATCTTATAAATAGAAAGGGAATCAAGATCGTTATCGTTTCAGGGCTGCTGTTTTCACTGGCACTGGGAGCGCGGTATTCCGAAAAACTTCCCAAAGCCGTGAACGAGTACTGGGTGACCCCCAATGCGATATCCAAACAATCGCCCTATATACGCAACAATATCGACGCCACCTTGTCCGCCTACAATCTGAATAATGTCGAAATGCGTGAAATTACTCCCACATTGGCTCCCAAAGGCATTGACGGGAAAAAGATGCAGGGCATCTTCCGGAACATACCCGTCTGGGATGGAGAGCTTCTGAACGATGTTTACGAGCAGTTGCAGGAGCTTCGCACCTATTACGATTTCACGCGCGTCGATGTCAGCCACTACAACGTCAATGGCAACAATCAGCAGGTTTTCCTGGCTGTCCGGGAGATGAACACCACCGAGCTGCCCAAGGGGGCCCGTAACTGGGTGAATGACCACCTGGTGTACACGCATGGATACGGGGCGGTGATGACTCCGGCCGGGCAGGGGGGGACGAGCCCATGACCTGGTTTTTAAGGGGAATCCCGCTTGAGTCTGACTTTGGATTCTCGGTCGAGCAGCCCGCAGTGTATTTCGGTATGCTGGAGAACTATCCTTACGTGATCGTTCCGAACGATGCGGGCGAGTTCGGTTATCCCAAGGGAGACGCCAATGTTACGGAAAACTATGACGGCTCGGATGGCGTGTTTATCAACTCCGCTTTCAGAAAGCTGATGTTTGCGTACTTTCTAAAGGACAGGGATATTTTCTTTACGACAAAGACCAACGGAAAAAGCAGGATTCTTTTCCGGCGCAACATCCAGGAGCGCATTCGAACGCTGACGCCTTATATATCGCTGGACCATGATCCCTATGCGGTTGTCACCCCAAAAAATCTGTATTGGATTCAGGATGCCTACACCACATCGCAATTCTATCCGAATTCGGCGTCTTACGGCTCAGGCCCCGGACGGATCAATTACATCCGCAACTCAGTCAAGATTGTGGTCAATGCCTATAACGGAAAAGTGGATTATTATATTTTCGACACCAGTGATCCGGTTGTCAATGCGTATCGGCGGATGTATCCCGGACTTTTCAAGGATGAAAGTCAGATGCCCCCGGAACTCCGGTCCCAGGTGCGATATCCGCAGGATTTTTTCGATATCCAGATGGACATCTATGCCAAATATCACCAGACGGAACCGGAAGTTTTTTATCAGCAGGAAGATATCTGGGAGGTCGGAATTCCCGGCGTTGCCTCCGAAAATAAACGGCCGACCCGATCGTATTACCTGACCCTTGACATGATCGAGCGCAATCGCTTTGATTTCGTGCTGGTCTCTCCGGTTACGCCCAAGGGCCGCGCCAATCTCAGGGCGATGGCGCTTGCGGGGTCCGACCGCTCAAGCTACGGCAAATTGATTGTCTACAGTTTCCCGAAGGGGGAACTGGTCTACGGGCCGGCGCAGATCAACGCCCTGATCAACCAGGATACAACGGTCTCGCAGCAGTTCACCTTATGGGATCAGGTGGGATCTCAGGTGGCGCGCGGGAATATGGTCATTTTCCCCATCGGAAAAATGCTCGTCTACATACAACCTGTTTACCTGAAATCGTCGGCAAGCCTGAAAATTCCCGAACTGAAACGGTTGATCATGACCCAGGGACAGGTGGTTGTCATGGAGAAGTCGCTGGAGGAGGCCTTTGCAAAAATGATTGAGCGGGTGAATGCGGAAACCGGCAGAATCGACCGGCGTTTTGCCCCGCTAAGCTCGGAACCCGAGCCTGCATTGCCTCAGCCGGTAGAATCCCAACCGGAGATGACGCCGCCTGCGGTGCTCCAACCCGTGCCGCCACCGGCAGTACTCCAACCCCTGCCGCCACCGGAAACATCCCGGCAGGCGGAGCCGCCATCTGCGCCGCCCCGATCTCCGGTGCAGGAAGAACAATAGGCGACATGCTGGAAACGTGAGCAAATCCGGCATCAGGCGGTCGACCCTTTACAGCGAATGGAATACCCATGTTGCCCCTTTCTTTTGTTAAGGAATCCATCTCGGCAAGATTGATATCTCCATCCGGCGATGCTGTTGAAAAAATCATCGAAATCCGAACGCACCCCATTACCGGGCGCACCAGCCGGATTGCCTTAAGCCGAACAGACCAGGCAGAACCCGGCACAGACACGCTTCCGGCGCCCCCGCCGGATGCACGGCATACGGAGCAGTGCCCGTTCTGCCTTCCACGGGTTGAATTCATGACGCCCCGGCTTTGTATGGATTTGTCGCCAACCGGACGATTGGCGCATGGCGATTCGGTTTTGTTTCCCAACCTCTTTCCCTATGGCAGCTATTCCGCCGTCAGCTTGTTCGGCAATCACCATTTTGTCGAGATCGGAACCGCTTCGGTAGCTTCCTATACCGACTGTTTGATCAACTGCCGGAATTATCTCAGGCAGGTTTTGACGGCTGACCCGAATTCTGTTTATATGGCCATTACCCAGAATCATTTGCCGTCTTCGGGCGGCTCCCTGATACATCCGCATCTGCAGATCAATGCGGATCATGTCCCGGCCAATCATCACCGGTTTCTGATGAAAAGAACAAACGCCTGGTATCAGGAATCCGGGGGGCTGCTGTTATCCGATTATCTGGACCATGAAAGAGAAGACGCAAGCCGGTATATCGGAAAGACCGGGGACTGGGAATGGGTGGCAGCCTTTGCGCCCGAAGGGTTTTATGAAATCTGGGGAATCCTTCCCGGGGTCACATCACTCAGAACTCCGGATACTTCCGTCTGGCAGGATCTGGCCGGCGGCATTCTGAATGCACAACAATTCTATCGGAGCCTGTGCCGGAACGGATACAACCTGGGAGTCCTTTCGATTGAAACGCCTGCAAGCTGCCTGGAACTCCGGGTGGTGCTGATCGTCCGTTCCAATTACGCCCCCTGGGTTCGAAACGACCATACGGGTTTTGAGCTTATGCTGGGAGATATGGCAACCTTCACGATTCCGGAAGATACGGCTGTGCTGGCCCGGCCGTTCTGGGAATCACCCCCCCGCACGTCATGATCTTCCGCAAATATCCGGTTGCTTCCAAATGCATGGGTTGCACATGTGTCTTGCATCAAAACCGTATTTCAAATATCATGGCCGGAAAATCTGTTTCATGGATTTCACTGTGACAGGTCCGGAGACCGCTTAGACATGATTGTTACCATAACGTGGGTGCACTGGACGGCATTTATTCTGGCCGTCCTTTTCTTTTTGGCGCTTGATCTGGGTGTATTTCACCGGAAAGCCCATTCCATCGGATTCAGGGAAGCCCTGATATGGACGGGAATATGGTTTTCCGTGGCCATGGTGTTTGCCTGGGGGCTGAAAAATCTGCGCGGACAGCAGGAAGCGCTTGAATTTATCACAGGCTATATCGTCGAGCTGTCCCTGTCGATGGACAACGTGTTTGTCATGGCACTGATATTCGGGTATTTTCGCGTTCCCTTGCCCTACCAGCACCGCGTCTTGTTCTGGGGGATTATGGGCGCGCTGATCATGCGCGGGATAATGATCGGTGCCGGGGCTGCGCTGGTGCGGCAATTCGAATGGACCCTGCTGCTCTTTGGCGCTTTTCTGGTTTTTTCCGGCATCAGAATGCTTTTTTCAAAGGATGAGGGAGTGGATCCGGAAAAAAACACGATGATACGACTGGCCCGTAAATTTCTGCCGCTATCCCCCCATTTTGACAAACATCATTTTGTCACCCGCGTAAACAACCGCAGACTGTTTACTCCCCTGACGCTGGTTCTGGTGATGGTGGAAACCACCGACCTGGTGTTTGCCCTGGATTCCATTCCCGCCATCTTCGGCATCACGACAAACGAATTCATTGTTTTCACCTCGAATGTGTTTGCCATTCTGGGACTGCGGTCCCTGTATTTTGTGCTGGCCGGCGCCATCGCGTATTTCCGTTTTCTGAAATGCGGCCTGTCGCTGGTGCTGGTTTTTATCGGCGCCAAAATGCTGTTGCCCCTGTCCCTGCATATTTCCACATCTCTGTCTCTGTTGATTGTGGGGGGGATTATTCTGGTCTCCGTTCTGGCCTCTCTTGCGGCCAGTTGGGTTGAACACCGCCGTCAGGATAAGAACCGAAAAACTGGTTGACTCCGGGGGGTGTTTCCTGTAAGTAGACCAATACACAGGGCATGAAGTCCTTAGCAGTGCGGTACGTAAAAAAACGCATGGTCGGGTCATGAAGGCCAAGGTAGCACCATAACGGGGCGTGCCTGGCCTTTTTTTGTTCAGGCTGAGGAAAATCAATACGCTTCCCGTGGGGTTCCAATGTTGTCCCTGATGACATCAATGGTATGTTTCGAGGAGGATTTCCCATGCACATGGCAGGAAGCGCTGCCCGGCCGATGGAACGTGTTGCCATGGGGCTGACCGGTTTCATCGGGGTTGCCTTAAGAAAACGCCATCGACAAAGATAATGTCAAAAATCGCCGCCTCTTTTCTCGATATCAGCTATCTGGACAGCCTGTCCTGCCAGAAGAGCCCCATCCACCGGCTGGACCCCCGTGCCAAAGTGGTTGCCACCGTGTTTTTCATCGTCTGCGTCGTATCCTTTGGCAAATACGAAATAACGGGGCTGATTCCGTTTTTTATCTATCCCATCGTCCTGATTGCCCTGGGGGAGCTGCCGCTTGTGTATCTGCTTAAAAAAATTCTGCTGGCAGCGCCGTTTGCGGTTTTTATCGGCATGTTCAATCCCATTATCGACCGCACCATTCTCATGCATATAGGGCCTGTCGGCATTTCCGGGGGCTGGATTTCTTTTGCATCCATCATGCTGCGCTTTGTCCTGACGGTCGGCGCCGTTCTGGCGCTGATCGCCAGTACCGGTTTTGCATCCATCTGCATGTCCCTGGAAAAACTGGGGGCTCCCAACAGTTTTGCCGTGCAGCTTCTTTTTTTGTACCGCTATATTTTTGTGCTGATCGATGAGGCATCGCGCATGGTAAGCGCCAGGTCCCTTCGTGCCTTTAAAGGAAAGGGCAGGGGGTTCAAGGTCTTTACGTCCATGATCGGGCAGCTCCTGCTGCGCGCCCTGGACCGGGCGCAGCGCATTCACCTGGCCATGCGCTGCAGGGGGTTTGACGGGGAAATCCGGGTTTTCAGGAAATTGACTTTCGGCGGGCGTGACGGCGCTTTCATCCTGGGGTGGTCCGCGCTGTTTGTCCTGATGCGGCTGGTTGATATTTCCCAGTGGATGGGCGACAGGGTTACGGGGCTGATCGGATGAGCCACCACATCGTTGAGGTAAAAGACCTGCATTACACCTACCCTGATGGCAATGCCGCCCTGAACGGGGTTTCGTTTCGAATCACCCACGGGGAAACCGTTGCCATCGTCGGGGCGAACGGGGCCGGAAAATCCACGATTCTGCTGCATCTGAACGGCTGCCTCATTCCGGAAACCGGAACCGTCCGCATCGGTGATTTCCCCCTGACCCGAAAAACGCTGGAGCATGTGCGGCGCACGGTGGGCATGGTTTTTCAGGACCCGGACGATCAGCTCTTCATGCCGTCGGTTCATGAAGATGTTGCCTACGGTCCCTTGAATCTGGGGCTTCCCCTCGAGGATGTGGCGGAGCGGGTGGAGCAGGCCCTGAGCACGGTGGGCATGCTTCATCTGAAAGAGCGCCCGCCCTACCGGCTCTCCGGAGGAGAAAAGCGATCGGTGGCCATTGCAACGGTGCTCTCCATGTCCCCGAGTATCCTGGTCATGGACGAGCCGACGTCCAATCTTGACCCCAAGGCCAGACGGCAGCTCATTCATCTTCTGAAAACCTTCGAGCACACCATTATCCTGGCGACCCACGATCTGGATATGGTGCTGGATTTATGCTCCCGAACCATTGTCCTGAAGAAAGGCCGGGTTGAAGCCGACGGGCCTACCCGGGACATCCTGCAGAACCAGAAGCTCCTGGATGCCTGCCGTCTGGAAAAGCCCCTGCGGCTTCAGTCCTGTCCGATCTGCAGCCCCGGATCCGAAATGCCGTAAGGGGCAGGACGCAGGCGGAATTTGAGCTATAAGCGGCAATATCCCATTCTTTGAATCTGCATGGACAGCTGTTTGACGCGTCCGAGCTCTTCTTTTAACAGAATATCGACAACGTCCCGATCCTTTCCTTCGCAGATGGCTTCCTGCATGCTCATGAAAAAAATAACCGAGTCCTTCTCGAACTGCAGTGCCAGCTTCAAAACGTCCGCGACATCCTGGATCGTGTCCAGCTTGACGCTGAGCGCGCCGCAGGTTTTATAGACATGCTGGTCCGCCGTTGCCTTGACATAGACTTCCATTTCGTTGTCCGGATCAGGCGTTGACGGCCCGCTGCCCCAGGGCGAGTCGGCCTGCAGGCGTTTGATTTTATTCATGTGCTCCAGTTCTTCCCGGGCAAGGTCTGCAAACTGTTTCTTGATTTCAGGGTCCTGGATCTTTTTTTGCGCCTGTTCATAAAAAGCCCTGCCGTTTTCCTTGATTTCAAGGGCAAGCTGAAAAACTTCGGCGGCATTAAAACAGTAAATCATGAATGTGATCTCCTTTCAAAGTGCATTCTGTTCAGAGGGTATGTCATACTGATGGATGTCATCGGAAAAAAAAGATATGATCTTACCGACCCGGAATTTGTCCGGTAATTGTCTTTTTATGGGTTCTCATTTATGATATCCATGACGATCTTATTAGTCCAACAATTTGATGAAAATATCAAGTTCAAATACGGCGACGATCTGAAACCGATCCGGATTCCGAAACGCCAACCATGCTATTATTGTTCCAAATCCCTGGGAGTGTTCGGTTTCGATAAAAGGATGTCAAGATGTGCGGCAGATTTACATTGCATTTTCCCGTAGAGCTTCTGGCAGAGATATTCGGCCTGACGGACTTGCCCGGTCTGGTCCCCCGGTACAACATTGCTCCGACGCAGACCGCGGCCGTGGTTCGAAGCTCGGGCAAGACCCGCAGTCTGGATTCGCTTCGCTGGGGCCTTGTGCCATCCTGGGCAAAAGACAGTTCCATCGGCAGCCGGATGATCAATGCCCGCAGCGAGAGCCTTCCGGATAAACCGGCGTTTCGAAATGCCGTCCGGTTCCGGCGATGTATCGTGCCGGCTTCCGGTTTTTACGAATGGAAACCGGAAGGCTCCCGTAAACTTCCTTATTACATTCGTCTGTCGGACGGCGGCCCCATGGGTTTTGCCGCTGTCTGGGAAGCCTGGAAAACCCCGGAAGGGTCTTTTCTGGAGACGTTTGCGATCCTGACAACATCGGCAAATCCGTTGATCGCTCCCATCCACGAGAGGATGCCCGTCATTTTGCATCCCGATGCCTATGGGCTGTGGCTGGATAAGGATGTGAACCATCCCGGACAGTTGCTGCCCCTGTACCTGCCGTACCCCGCCGATCTTCTGAGCCTGTATCCGGTTTCGACCCTGGTCAACAGTCCCCGAAACGACCGGCCTGCCTGTATCGAGCCCCTGCCTTCCTGATGCCTTCATGGCACAGGGCCGCCCCTGGCTTTTTCACGATTCTCCTTCTTGACAGGATGATTTCGATGATGCTATCATATGATATATGGTGCCTGAACGAAAGGACTTCAAATATAAATTCGAAATTCGAAGCACGAAATTCGAAACAATGACCAAAAAGAATAAATTCGAATTTTCCTCTCAGGCACGATGCAGATGGAGATCGGGGGGAATATGGAGAATCTTACCCAGCGCCAGCAGCAGGTTCTGGACTTTATCGGCCGGTGTATTGACACGCAGGGGGCGCCGCCGACCCTTCGGGAAATTTCTTCGCATATCGGCACCAGCGGCACCGTGACCGCGCTTCGCCATGTTGAGGCCATCGAGAAAAAAGGCTATCTGCGCCGCAGGGAAGGCAGTGCCCGGGGCATTGTCCTGACCGGAAAAGCCGCAAGATCCGAAGCACTGGTGCTGCTTCCCATCGTCGGAACGGTCAGCGCGGGGCTTCCCCAATTAGCGGTTGAAAGCATCGAAGGCTACTGCGCCATTTCCCCGAAATGGGTGAAAGGCGACGGCTGCTTCTTTCTGAGGGTCAGGGGGGACAGCATGATCGAGGCGCATATCCTTGACGGCGATCTGGCCCTGATCCGACCCCAGCCGACCGCTGAAAACGGGGAAATCGTGGTTGCGCTGATAGATGATGCCGCCACCTTGAAACGCTTTTACCACGAAGGCGATCACATCCGCCTTCAGCCCGAAAACCGCAGCATGCAGCCCATCCTGATCCGCCGAAGCGAGGCACAAACCGTCATTGTCGGAAAACTCCTGAAAACCATACGGAGCTATGACTGAAAATGGTGCCAAGAGGCGTTCCCATCCGCATTGCCGTCATCTATGAACCGGGGAAACGCATCCGGCCGGTCTGGTTCGAGCTGAACCGCAGGCAGTACCGGGTTGTGGAAACCACCTACCACTGGCGGGACAAGATCGGCGAAGCCCAGTTTCTGCATTATACGGTTACGGACGGCGAGGCTCTGTACGAGCTTGTTTTCAGCCCCCTTGATCAGATCTGGACCCTGAACGCCCAGCAGACGGAGTAATGACCATGCCGGCAGACGCAGCAGCCATACCACCGGCAGGTGGCAAAACGGCCATAACGGAGCGGATCATTCTGCATATCGACATGAACGCCTTTTTCGCCAATGTCGAGCAGCAGGCCAATCCGGCCCTGCGGGGAAAACCCATTGCCGTCATCGGCGCCGGCGGCAGAACCGTGATCACAACCGCCTCCTACGAAGCCAGAAAATACGGCGTCAAGACCGGCATGGCCGTCTGGGAGGCAAAACGCCAGTGTCCCCATATCATCCTGGTGGTGGGGGACAACCGTAAATACACCTATACCTCATCCCGGATTTTCGGCATGATGCTGGACTACACGCCGCTGGTGGAGGTGTTCAGCATCGACGAAGCCTTTCTCGATGTCACCCGTTCCCTGAAGATTTTCGGAACCCCGGAGCGTATCGTGTACCTGCTCAAGGCCCGGATCAGGCAGAGTTTCGGCCTGACCTGCTCTGTCGGCGTTGCGCCCAACAAGCTCCTTGCCAAGCTTGGCAGCGACATGAAAAAGCCGGACGGGCTCACGGTCATTCGCCCGGATGACGTATCCCGGGTCATGGACTCCCTGCCCATCAAGGATCTGTGCGGTATCGGCTCGCGCACGGAACGGCGCCTGAATCTTCTGGGGATTAGAACCTGCGGGGACCTGGGGCGGTTTCCGGTGGACATCCTGAAAAGAAAGTTCGGGGTCATCGGCCAGCGGCTGCACGAGATGGGGCTGGGCAGGGATGACAGCCCGGTGGTTCCGGCAGGCGAGCAGGACAGGGTCAAGTCCGTGGGGCATTCCATGACCCTGCAGCGGGATATTTCCCGAAGGCAGGACATTCTCAAATATCTGCTCCAGCTCTCCGAAATGGTGGGCAGGCGGGCCAGGCGCTATGGCGTTTCCGGCAAAACCGTCAGCCTCTATGTCCGGTATGCCGATTTTTATTCCAGCTTCGGCAGACAGCAGACCCTGGCAGCTGCCATCAGCCAGAGCGATGACATCTACAAGGCGGCGGTCGATATCCTGAATACGGTCGAGCTTCAACAGCCGGTGCGGCTTCTCGGGGTCCGGCTTTCCAATCTGCGGCATCAGGCCGGCCAGCTTCCGCTTTTTCCGCAGGAACGCAGAAAGGCGCTCATGGTCCGGGCCATGGACGCCGTCAACAACCGCTACGGCGACTTCACCGTCACCTTTGCCAGCCTTCTGGACACCGAGGAAAAAGGCAGCCGTGTGATCTCGCCGGCATGGCGGCCGGACGGGATACGCTGCGTCGATGTCCAGTGATGGATGCCCGCGAACCGGGTGAGGTGCCGGCGCTCAAAAACGGCAGCCTATTTGAATGCCGCCCCTTCTTTGACCCCGAAGAATTTCAGGATGATCGCCAGCGGGCAGAATCCGGTAAAGGCGGATTGCAGCAGGTTGGCGCCCACAAAAGCCGTAAACCACAGCCAGTAATGGCTGTGAACCACGGACAGCAGCAGACTGATCAGGATAAAGCTTCCGGCAAAGGCCAGGACCATTCGATCAAGTGACATGATGTTTCTCCTTTGATGGATATGTTGAAATTCGAAATCATTTTTTCTATGATGATCCGGTATCTGAAAGAACGTTACGGGACATGCCGGAAATTTGAAACAGCAGGCTATTTTGATGAACTCACAAAAAGTCAAAAATCGGACGACTTCGTAAAAAGTTCGCAGGCAAGGTGCGCGCGCCGGAGCGTTTGGCGACAAATCCTGAGGATCGGCGTTCCGCCTGCCGTACTTGTTGTCCGCCGCAATGACGAAGGATGCAGCGCAACGCAGCATCCGGACTTTTTATCATGAAAATAGATTTTCCCCCCCTTTGGAAAAGGGGGGCCAGGGGGGATTTCGGATGAACTGTTTGAAAATCCCCCTCAATCCCCCTTTTCCAAAGGGGGAAGACCTTTTCATTGACGTGGGCGAAATCCTGATTTCATTAACGTTTACGGAGCCGTCAATTTTTTTATTGATTGATTTTCCAAAAAGTGATGAACTCATCATCAGCAGAAGTTGAGACCACACCGAGTAGACAGTTCACGATCAAGACACCATTCAAAGGAGGGGTTCCCTTGCCGATCACACCTGTCCAAACCAGTCATGCGCCGGCTGCCATCGGGCCGTATTCCCAGGCCGTTGTTTCAGAACCGTTTGTTTTTGTCAGCGGCCAGCTCGGGCTGATTCCCGCTACCGGTGACCTGGCGGGCCCGGACATTACCGCCCAGGCCGCGCAGGCGCTCGAAAACCTGCGCCAGATCCTTCTGGCAGCGGGTTCCGACCTGAACCACGTCGTATCCGTTGATGTCTACCTGACCCACATGGGAAACTTTTCCACCTTTAACGGCATTTATCAGCAGGTTTTTTCCGGCCACCGACCGGCCCGGGCCGTTGTCGAAGTCAGCGCCCTTCCCAGGGGCGGCTGTGTCGAGATCAAGTGCATGGCTGTGCGCAGCCCGTCAAATTGATCTGTTTTTTGAATGCGGAGTATAACATGAGCATTTCTGAAACTGCCTGAACCCGTCAAGGGATGTCCGCAACTGGTTCAAGGAACAGCACAAGATTCTTGAAAATCCGCGGAAACCCGGAGGCGCCTGCCGTCCGCCTTTGATATCCGCCCGTTCACGCCGGTGTCAAAGGCACTTTATTTTTCCTTTCCCGCTTTTATCGAATTGGAACCTTTCCGCTGCAATGTCCGTATTTAACTCGGATGTTTTTTGATGGCTTCGTAAAAAGCCCAATCTCTGCGTTGCGCTGCATCCTTCGTCATTGCGGCATACGATAAGTACTCATCATTCCTCAGAATTTGCTCGCCTTGATCTTGAACTTTTTACTTTGCCATCTCAATTTTGACTTTTTACGAGTTCATCTTTTTTAATGCTTTCAAAAAAACTGCTAAAGTATTTCACATAAAAAGGCGATATGCAGTATAAATGCAATTCATTTATTGGTTCGTTATATAATATTTGTTTGATCGCAGAATGATTATTCCGGAAATTGACACATTGAAGCGGTACGGCCAAATTCTGTTTTATCGCAGCGTATCGAAAAGTGAGGAGGTGGGAATTGTTGAGAGCGTTCGTTGAGCTTTGACCGTTTCAGCGATCGGAAACTGTTTGGTCGCGGGTGAGACCATGGGGGATTATTAATTCATAGATAATGTACGGAGGATGTTATGAAAAGAATCGGAATCGTTGTGCTGGTGGTTTTTTTTGCAATAATTGGCTTTCAAACCCTGCCTGTCCTGGCGGATAAAACACCGGATGAGCTGGCAAAAGAAACCGAGGAAGCTTGTGCGGCAACTGCTGCAACCAAACCCACGCCGCAAATGATCATGGACAAGGTGAACCAGGCGTGCGCGCTTCTGCAGAAAGAGGGGAAAGCGGGTTTTTCAAAATTCAGCGGCAAAGACAGTGAATTCGTTTTTGCAGGCACCTATATCTGGATACACGATATGGCGGGTGTGATGCGAATGCACCCCATCAAGTACAAGATGAACGGCCAATCCCTTGTCGATTTTAAAGATCCCAATGGTAAGCGGTTTTTTAATGAAATGAACAAAGTAGCCAAGGAAAAGGGAGCCGGATGGGTGGATTACATGTGGCCGAAACCCGGCGTAAAAGAACCCTCCCAGAAGGTTTCTTATGTGAAGTTGTGCAATGTTCAGGGAGAAGATCTGGTTATCGGGTGTGGTGTGTATGATCTGCCGGCAGCCGATGTGCAAAAACTGCTCAAATAATCTCAATGGATGCGGCCTGTCCTTGTGCATTGGTACCTGCGGCGGATATAAAACGATTATATGTTGTATTGCCGGAAAACAGGGGGGATGATTCAAAAGGACAGGTCTGCATTTCTGTTTCCTGTAGCGCGAGAAAGGAAGTCGATGAAATGATGAAAAATGCGGAAAAATTCAGCCTCAATAAAAAATTATATGGTTTTGTGGCAATTGCCTCATGTCTGGTGCTGGCTGTTGTGGGATTGGGCATTTTTTATTATTCACGTATTGAGGCGGCTAACCTGCTTAAGGATGATGTCAATACGGTTGTTGAGAAAGTTCTGGCTACACGCGTGACGGAAAAAACCTATTTGCAGTTCTATACGGCCGAACTGAAAAAACAGTTTGACGAAATGACCCGGGATGTAACTACCCATGTGAGTGCGTTGAAACAAAAAACAACCAATGCCGCCTTGACCGCGCACATCAACACCATCGGTACCGAATTCGACCGATATCAGAACCTGTTTAATGAACTTGTTGACGTTCATAGCCAGCAAAACAGTTTAAAGGCGGAAATGGTCAAGCCGCTCCAAACGTCCGAAACCCTTCTGCAGATCATCATCACCGAGCTGGTAAAAAAGCAGGCTGTTTTGCGAATGGAGGGGGATGAACTCGGCGGCAGTGATCTGGGGATGCTCAATACCGTCAGAGACTGCAGAACCGCATTTATCCAGTTGCAGACCCTGCAGCTGCAATTTATGATGAGCGGCGATGAAAAGTTTATTGCAGAATACAAGAAGCTTGCTTCCGGAGAGGTTCAGGAACTGCTTGAGGCACTGGAACAAAACGCAGTGGCAACAAAGAATGAAAGTTCCATCAAGACCGCTGCCACGGTCCGGGAATCCCTGGATAAGTTCGTTGAATTCATAGCACAATCTCAACAACTCTACGAGAAGGAAAGTCAACGGGTCAAATCCCTGAATGACGCCGGAAAACACATCATCGGAGCGGCAAATGCACTTCTGGAGCAGGCGGATCAATCCATAATCGGGCAGAAGCGATCGGCGGTAATGTTCATATCCGTCATGGTCCTTGCGGGTATCCTTTTCTTCTGGGCCCTGTCTTTTATTCTGGTGCGGTCCATCACCAAGCCCATTCACTCCGTGATTGAAGGGTTGACTGAAAGTTCGGAGCAGGTGGCTTCGGGTTCCGGCCAGATTGCTTCCGCCAGTCAGCAGCTGGCGGAAGGGGCATCCGAGCAGGCGGCGTCTGTCGAAGAGACGTCAGCCTCAATCGAAGAGCTGTCCGCAATGACAAAACAGAATGCGGACAATGCCGAGCAGGCCAGTAAGCTCATGACGGAATCCAGGCTCACCATTACAAAAACAAATCAATCCATGGAGCGGTTGACCGGTTCCATGGGAGAAATCTCCAGGGCCAGTGAAGAAACCCAGAAAATCGTCAAGACCATCGATGAAATCGCCTTTCAAACCAATCTGCTGGCGCTGAATGCCGCTGTTGAGGCAGCCCGTGCAGGTGAGGCGGGCGCCGGGTTTGCCGTTGTCGCCGATGAAGTGAGAAATCTTTCCAAGCGCGCTGCCGAAGCTGCGAAGAACACCTCCTCGTTGATTGATACCACCGTCAAGACGGTCAGGGAAGGGGCCGGTCTGGTTGAAAACACAAACAAGGAGTTCAATGACGTCTTGATCAGCGCAACGAAAGTAGAACAGTTGATTGGCGAGATAGCCGCGGCATCCCGTGAACAGGCCCTGGGCATTGAACAGGTGAACAATGCCGTATCAGAGATGGACAAAGTGATCCAGCAGAATGCCGCCAATGCCGAGGAGTCCGCTTCCGCTTCCGAGCAGATGAGGGGCCGGGCAGCAGAGATGAAGGAATTTGTTGAAGAATTGGCGGCATTGGTCGGCGGCGGGGGACAACGGAACGGCAACGAGCCGATTGAAATTGAAAGTGGACGGAATCTTGCCGAGACGGCATTGATGCCATATCATGCGTCCAGGGATCTCATGCATCACCGGAGGAATCAGGGCTGAAAATGATCCGACGGGTGTGAAAACCGCTGCAGTTTCCGGCGACCCCCTCCTCCGGCGAAGGGATTTGTATCGCGGAGGAGATCGCCGCATCTGTCTGAAAGTAGCTGAAACAGGTGTTAGGTGGATAAAACAGCGATCAGGACTTCGATGTAAAAGCGCGCATGGCTGATGGGAGCGGCCATGTTGGCCCGGTGATTGGCCAGAATTCCGCTGAAATCGCTGTCTGTGACCAAAAACCAGGGTTCAATTTCCGAAGCCCGTTTACAGGATGCAATGGCATGATGAAGAATTTCCATGCCGTGACGGGTTTCCAGCGTGGGTTGAAAATCTTCCATGACAGCTTCCAGAATGGTTTCCAGAGCGCTCGCAACGCCTTTTGCATAATAAAAATAATCATCCACCCGGAACCAGCTGACAGGGTCGCCGTTTGATTCCTTGGTTTTTATCAGGTTCTCATCACAGCTTCCCAGCAGATTGTCATACGTGGCAAGAAGCGGCAGCAGGGTATCGGCACGCGAATAAAAAACCGCCGCACCATTTTCAAGATTGTTTTTATACGCCGCAATTTCAGCCAGTGCATCCTCATAGCGCGATTCGGGCGAGGGAAACCAGTAGCGTTCGGGTTTGGTCATCAGCCAGTCCATGGCGCGTTCCAGGTTCTTGTTCAGGGATTCCACGCTTCCGGTTCTGGAAAGACGTTCCGTCAAAATAACGGTGGTCCGTCGCGTCACTTCAAGAACGCCCAGTTGAAAATTGTTGATATTATCCGTGAAGTCTAAAATATCATTGGGCCGCCATCCCCAGAAACGATCGTTCAGTTCATGGGAAAGGGGCCTGATGGTGGCGGTAACAAAGGCAACGCCCGGGGTCTTTTTATCCACAGGCTTGGATGAATCCAGTCCATGAGGGATGATGGCGGGCGAGGAAACAGCAGGCATTTCCCCGCCATGTGACGGCGCGGACGGTTTTTGAGAACCAGGGCTGAGGGCATGAACGGATGTGCCAGGATCACCATGCAGCGGAGCACCCGGCCCAGGTTTCGATTCTTTTGCAAGGGAAGGGACTGGCGACTGCCCTGTGGAATCGGCATTCGGGGTTTCTCCGGCTGCCTGGGTGTGGGCGGTTTCGGAATTCCGGGGAGAAGGGATCTGGGCACTGGCAGACGGTTCCCGCGGCAGAACCGTAACAACGCGCGGTTCGGACTTGCTGAGAAGTCCCAGTACGGTTCCTGTAAGCCACAGGATTGCAACCGTCAACAGCAGGCCGGTAACGATCCGCTGCGTGGCAAATTTTTTAAATGCTTCCATGATGTCTCCTTTTATCCATTCCTGAGTTTGCGAATATCTCCGACACGAATGGTCACATTCCGTGCATCAAAATATTCGATGATCGGTATCACAAATTTTCGGGATGCGCCAGTCATATCCTTGAACTGGGGCGTTGTGATTTCACCGTGGATGTTCAGGAACGCGACAAGCTTTTTCTTGATCATCTGGATGGCTTCCTGGTGGAAATACAGATCGTCCTTTATTCTGACGATCAGCCCTTCGTCAACCAGAACATGCAGGACTTCTTTTGACTTGGTTTCATCCAGGTGCTGGGTTTTACAGAATTCCTTGAAATAGGGAGGCGTGAGGCCATTTTCCTGGTAGGCATCCAGGATTTTCTTGCGGACGTCCGTCTGATCCTGGCCCAGGGAAACCGTATGGGTTGACAGGCGGATCACGTTTTCTTCCTGAACCACCTGTCCGGCTTTGACCATCTGTTGAATCATCAATGTAAAAAGCTTGGGACTGATCTGGGGCGGCAATCTGGATTTCAACTCTTCCTTGGACATGCCGGGCTTCAGGGGGTTGGCTTTATGGAAAGCGCTCAGCAGGCCGCCGGCCTCGGCAAACAAGTGTTCGAAACAGGTGCGGTGAATAAAAACACGTTGTTCCCTGTCTATCATGAGAAGCTCTTTGTCCGACAGCAGCCGCTGAATGGACGCGTCCAGCTTTTTATCCGAAGTATTGGTCATGATGCGCAGATCGGAAAAGCTGATGCCCTGATAGCCGGCCTCTTGCGCGTGATAGGTGAGCACCTCTTCCGGGGAAAGATCGACCAGTTTCTGAATGCCTGAAAAAACTTCGGGCTTGAAGCGCTTATGCTTTTGCGGAATGGGATTGAGGATGCCGCCGCCGCCGATGGTCCGGATCGGCGAATAGCTCCGGATGACAAACCGGTCATCTTTCACCACCGCTACCGGGGCGTCGAGCCGAAGCTGGGCTGCCGTGGTGCTGCCCGGAGCAAGCTCTTCACTGTCCAGAAGGATCAGGTTTCCCAGTACTTCGCTGGTTCCGGTATGAAAGCGGATCCGCGTTCTGTTTTTTACGGGTTTTTTATTGCTTTTCAGATAATGCAGCCCGATATCCACCATAAAGCTTGAGGTGAGCGCATTGGGGCTGGACAGCACATCCCCGCGGTCGATGGAGGCTTTTTCGAGTCCCTGGAAATTGATGGCGGTGCGCATTCCCGAAACCGCCTGCTCCACGCCGGCGTTGTGAACCTGAATGCCCCGGACTTTGGAGGTGACACCGGAGGGGTAAATCATGACCGGGTCCCCCACGCGAATCATTCCGGATATCAGCGTGCCGGTAATGACCGTCCCGAATCCCTTCATGGTAAAGACCCGGTCTACGGGAAGCCTGAACAGATTGGTTGACGAGCGTTCGGGAATTGCGGCGCTCAGGGTTTCAAGGGCCTGTATCAGTTCGGGGATGCCTTGTCCGGTCATGGAAGAAACCGGCAGGATGGGGGAGTCTTCCAGAAAAGAGCCTTCAGTAAAAGATCGGACATCTTCCGTGACCAGCTCCAGCCACTCTTCGTCCACCATGTCCATTTTGGTCAGAACCACCAGGCCGTGCTGGATATTAAGCAGCGTGCAGATTTCCATGTGCTCGCGGGTCTGGGGCATGATACCTTCATCTGCGGCAATCACCATGACAACCATATCGATGCCGGTGGCGCCGGCCACCATGGTTTTGACAAATTTTTCATGTCCGGGAACATCCACGATGCCAAGATGCTGACCATTGGGCAGATCCATGGCGGCAAATCCCAGTTCTATCGTAATTCCCCTGAGCTGTTCCTCTTTTAATCTATCGGTATTGATGCCGGTCAACGCCTTGATCAGGCTGGTTTTTCCATGATCAATATGTCCTGCTGTGCCAAGAATGATCTGTTTCACTGTTGCCGGGCTCCTTCATCATGTTTTTTTGGGGAAATGCGCAGTTATTTCCTTGCCCTGAAATATTCAAACACATAGGCCATGCCGACCAGAAATCCCCAAAGCCCCGCGGTGTAAGTCATCCGGGCCTGGGGGTAGAAGATTCGGGTAAGTATGACCGCAAAGGCCGCTCCCAGAACAGCTCTTAAAATAAAAATATAAAAACGTGTCACAATTCGGCCTTTCCCTGTTGACGATTTCAGGTACATCCATCATTATAATCTATAGTAGAAGGCAAACCGGGTCAATAGATGATTGTGTGAAAGCTGTCCGGAGCCGGGCCGGCTTTCCAGTCGAATTGGTTTTCGTCATAGTGCCGCAACCGTATCAGGTATCTCTGCCAATGATGACTTTCTTATCTCATTATGGTTACAGCTCTTTGTTTTTATTGAGCTTTATGGCTTCAACCGTCATTCCCGTCGGTTCAGAGTGGCTTCTGGTCTCCATGGTCATGAAAGGATTTGACCCGGTGCTGACCGTATCCACGGCAACTGCAGGCAACACCCTGGGGGCATGCACCACCTATGGCATCGGGATTTGCGGCAGCACGTGGGTGATTCGGAAACTGTTCAGAATGGATGAAACATCGCAGCAACGCGCCGAAAAATTTTACGGCAAGTATGGGGTGTGGTCCTTGCTCCTTTCGTGGCTGCCCCTGGTCGGGGATCCGATCTGTTTTGCCGGCGGGGTGCTTCGCATCCATTTCGGCGTGTTTGTGGTGCTGGTCTTGGCCGGAAAATTGTTCCGATACGGCATCCTGGCGATCCTGGTGTTATGATGCCCATTGATTTATTGCCGTAAAAAGCATATGGAAAATGGTAATTTCAAGTTTGTGGTTTCATCCCTAACGCAGGAGGCCCGATCATGGATATGATGATTTCCTTTCCCGGAAACAAAAAGGTGGATTCAACCTATAAGGGATTTACCGTCCATACGGACCAGCCGGTTTCAGAAGGCGGGGAGAATTCCGCTCCCGAGCCCTTTGATCTGTTCCTGGCTTCCATCGGAACGTGTGCGGGTATTTATGTGTCCTCTTTTTGCAGGGAACGCGGGATAGATACAGCCGATCTTCGGCTGATTCTGAGTTTCCACCCCAATGCAGCCACGGGAATGGTCGAACGGATTGATGTTCAGATCAAACTTCCCCCGGGTTTCCCCGAAAAATACAAGGCTGCGGTCATACGAAGCGCTGAAATGTGTTTTGTGAAAAAGCATCTGTCGGCGCCGCCGCAGTTTCATATGACTGCATCCATTGAAGGATGACGGGGGTGAGGTGTCCCTGGAGATCGGCCGGTACGGAATTCCATCCAAAAGATGCAAGATGATGATTGAAATGAGATAGACCATGAAACAGGTATTGATTGTTGACGATGAAAAATCTCTGCTTCTCAGCATCCGGGCAGGTTTTAAGGCATACAAGGATCGCTACAAGCTGTTTACGGCGGAAAATGGGAAAAAAGCCATAACCGTTCTGGAGTCAAATGCCATTGACCTGGTGGTCACGGATATTCGCATGCCGGAAATGGACGGATTCGAGCTTCTGGTTTATATGAATACCCGTTTTCCCGCCATTCCCGTTCTCGTCATGAGCGCCTATGGCACCCGGGAAATCCAGGGGAAATTCGAATCCATAGGGATTATCGGCTTTCTGGACAAGCCGGTTGATTTCGACGATCTGGTGAAAAAAATTGATGAAGGGTTAAAGCTGACGTCCCAGGCAGGGACCATGACCGGTTTTTCAGTGGGGAGTTTTCTCCAGCTTATCGAAATGGAAGAAAAAACCTGTCTGCTTGAAGTGAGTGCCAGAGGAAAAAAAGGGCTTTTTTATTTTGATCACGGCCTGTTGTTTGATGCGGTCAGCGGCAGACTGATCGGAGAAGAAGCTGCCATAGAGATGATTATGTGGAACCAGGTCGCGCTTTCATTCAAAAACCTGCCGGATAAAAAAATCATGCGGCGCATCAATTCCGAGCTGATGCCCATTATGATGGAAGCTTCGAGGCGGAAAGATGAAAAGCTTCAAGAAAACGAACTGGGGGGGATTGATGGATCTTTTGAGGAAGATCTCAATTTTCTGGAAGGTGAACTCGGTTCGTTAAAAGACGGCGAGGATCTATTCGGCGGGCCTCCTGAAAGCCAGAAGACTGTTGAGCCGGACTGGCTGACGCCGGAATGTCCGGGGCCGAACATTCTGCTGACACCCGGAATATTCCGATGCGAACGTCTTGGCACCTCCGGAAAGTGATGATGGCCTTGAGTCGCTGCTGTCCGACACGGTTCCTGCCATCACCGTCAAACAACCCGTGAAGCAGGTCGTGAGCTGTTAAAAAAAATGGCGGCGGAACTGCATGGCGCGATGATGATCAGCCTGATGGATCTTGATGGCATGATGATCGCTGAACACAATCCCGCGCAAATTCCATCGGATGTTTTTGCCGCCAAGTTTGCGATGGTCATTGGAATCATCGAAAAGAACCCTCACGGAAATTGAGGGGGTCGGCGGGTTGAAAGAGGCAATTTTTCAGGCCAGTGATGCCTGGATCGTATGCCGCCTTGTGGCGCCTGCCTTTTACCTGGGGATTGTGGTCAACCAGGAGTCGACGCTGGGTAATATCCGTCTGGTTTCAGGACAAATATATTGATAAGGTCCGCCAGTTGCTGCCATAAACAGACTGTTGATGCGGGTACGTTTGTGGCGTTTTTTTCAATCATCCGGTGGATAGAAACAGATAATGGAATTGCCTGCCAGCACAAATACAACGCAACTGATTGAGGATCTGGAACAGATTTTTTCCATCCTGCGGCATGAATTCGGAAATACGGTCAACTCTCTGAAAATGACGCTGGATGTGCTGGTCAGAAATTATGACACATTTAATGATTCATCCAAATTGGAATTCCTGCACCGGGCATTGGTGCTGGTTGCCCGCCAGCACAAATTTCTGGATGCCATGCGCGCTTACGTCCGTGCAACGGTGGGAGAAATGGAAGAAATTCCCCTGATTTTTTTTTGGAGCGACTGTGTCGCCCTTGCCAAATCAAAACTTGCGGGAAAACAGATCAATTTCAAACAGCAGATTCAGGCAGAACCCTACAGTATTCAGGCCAATTCATCCGCCATCTATCAAATCATCGGTCATCTGATAGACAATGCGATTGATGCGGTGTCAGATATTGACCTCCGGAAATAGAATTGCTGGCCTTTACCCAGATCGGCAGCTTCGTGGTGCAGGTGCTCGATAACGGACCGGGTATTGCCGAGGAGATCCAGCCCAAATTGTTTACGCCTTTTTTCACCACCCGGGAAGGGCATTCCGGTCTGGGGCTGGCGATATCCCGAAAGCTGCTCAGTCAGATGGATGGCCGTCTGGAGTTGCGCAATCGCAGTCCATCGGGAACAGAGGCCAGCATGTGGCTGAAGATCAACTGACAGCGCGTCTCCTGTTCGCGCGGCAGTGTCTATGATTTTCCAGTCAGCGCATCCAGTATTTTGGGAATATAATCCGCTGCCTTGTCGGCGTGAAACCTGCAGGCGCCTGCGGCTTTATGGCCCCCGCCTTCATAGTGTGAAAGCAGTTGTCCGATATTTACCTTGCAGGTCCGGTTAAAAATGCTGTGCCCGACGCTCACCATGACCATGTCGGGCTGGTTGGCATCCAGGCGGATTTTCACCTGGACGGAACATTCCGGATACAGGGAATAGACCAGAAAGCGGTTGCCGACGGGCGGCGGATTCACGGTGCGAAAGTCGGTAACCGCCACATGTCCAATGCATCGGGTGTGGTCTTTCAGGTGGGTGCGGTAGGCGGTGTTTTCACGGATTGCCTCCCGGCAGCGGGCTTTCACCGTATTGTCAGCCATGACAGCGTGGATCGGCAGGACCCTGAGAAGATCAATCAGATGATTCCAGTAAGGTTCATCGGCTTTGTCCTGCCCGCTGATGGTCATGGAAAGCAGGAGATAGGGATAGCGTTCCGGATACAGGACTTCTTCCTGGGTCAGGTCTGCCGAGTCGATTTTGTCAGCTGCCTGAACCAGTTCCGTATAATCCCGGCGAAACTTCCCGCGGTAATAGTCAAAGATGATTCCCGCAGCTGACGGAGCCATTCGAAAAGCGCCGGGGACGGATTGTTCCCCTTGATTGGAAAAATGGTGATCAAACCACAGCGAACAATTGGGAGCGTAGGGAAGGTTGGCCACAATATCGCCTTCCTGGATATCCACCAGTCCTTTTTGGATCTCGCTGGGCTCTGCCCATTTAACCGGCGCCTGAATGTCCAGGGCTTCATAAAGCAGGACAGCGCAGACCACGCTGTCAAAATCGGATCGGGTTACAATTCGCATAATATCCTGTAGATTCGAAATGATAATGACGGATGGGTTGCCGTTCAGTCTTTGTTTATTCAAAAGCGGTTTCGGGTTTAGGCAGATGAACCATCAGCTTGAGTATGTTTTTCCCGTTTTTCCGTTGATAACGGACTTCATCCATCAGTTTTCGAATCAGAAAAACGCCAAGTCCGCCGACTTCCCGATCGGAAATGCCGACGGAAATATCCGGATCTTTCAACGACAGCATGTTAAAAGCGATTCCGGTATCTTCGATTTCAATGATAAAAATATGGGGGTGGCGTTGCATGCATGTTACCTTGATATCCCCCTGGTGATCCGGGTAGGCGTAATTGATGATGTTTACCAGCGCCTCTTCCGAGGCCAGTTCAATTTCTTTGACGCGTTTGCCGGAAAAACCGAATTTTCTGGCGGCGTCTGAAATAAACTGAACCAGCAGTATCATGTTCTCTATTCTGGCTGGCAGGTGCATGCTTGACATGGAAAACCCCGAAACACCGGTTGAATATTGCGGATTCTGAAGTGGATACCAATGCCTCATGCCTGAAGGATTGCCGCCTGTACCGTATCATGAATGGGAATGATGGAATTAAACCCGGAAATCTCAAAAACCTCGTTTACGGACTCTTCCATGGCTGCCAGAAGGATTTTTCCGTCAATGGATTTCAGTTTTTTCGCCAGCACCAGTATGCTCCGAAGTCCGGCGCTGCTGATATATTCCAGGGAACTCAGATCGACAACAAAGCATTTTTCACCCGAGTCAATCCACAGGCCAACTGTTTTTTCGAATTCGGGAGCGGTTACTGAATCCATTCTTCCGGTAACCTTGACAACAAGCGCATTGGTCTCTTTTCCGATGTTGATGATTTCCATGAAACTCTCCTGATCACTTGCCGTGATTGGCATAGCGCAATGAATATGATATTGGATTATTCCTATAATAACCCGGATGAGAAAATCAATAAGATAATGATAAATCGTCTTTGACGGTTTGAGAGGCCATGCGTGATGACAACCTGTAATCTGATGGAAACGCCGCCTGTTCCGGCGCGAAAACGCACGCAGCTGGTTGCGGACAGAGACGCCCTGATGCGGATTTTCATCCGGCCGGAAAGCGATGATGCCCGCCAGACCCTGCTGAAGTATATGGACCAGATTCTCTTCGGCCTCCATGATTTTTTGACCCGGCATGTCGGGGTTACCCAGGAAATCAGTTTGAGCGAACTGTCGGAGCGTTTTACCGGTTCGACAATCAGCAGGCATCCTGAAAAAAAACTGGCGGATGTGATTACCGACCTGATCGAAGATATCGCCCCCCATGCGGTAAATGTCGCGTCTCCATATTTTGTCGGCCACATGACGTCGGCCCTTCCGTTTTTCATGGTTCACCTCAAAACAATCATTGCGGCCCTGAATCAGAATGTCATCAAACTGGAAACGTCAAAAGTGGTTTCCGTTATTGAAAAACAGGTGCTTGCCAAAATCCACCGCATGATATTCCAGGAAAACGAGGCGTTCTATCAGGAGCATGTCCAGAATCCCCAAACCTCGCTGGGGTGTTTTATTGAAGACGGGACACTGGCCAATATCACGGCCCTCTGGGTTGCCCGGAATGCATTGCTGGCCGCCAAAGATAATTTTGAGGGAGTCGAGAAAGAAGGGCTTTCGGCAGCCTGCCGGGCCTATGGCATTGATCGACTGGTTGTGCTGGTGTCCAGATTGGGGCATTATTCCCTGAAAAAAGCCGGCGGCGTTCTGGGAATCGGCAATCAAAATGTCATCGCAGTTGAGGTGGATGCGCAAAACCGGATGGATTTGAATTGCCTGAGACAAAAAATTGCCGAGCTTCAGGACGGCGGCGGAAAAACCCGGATTCTGGCTGTCGTGGGAATTGCCGGAACCACGGAAACCGGATCGATTGACCCCCTGGATCGGATGGCCGCAATCTGCGCCGAACACCGCATTCACTTTCATGTGGATGCGGCCTGGGGAGGCCCCACCTTGATGTCTGAAAAATACAGGCATCTGCTTGCCGGAATCGATGCTGCGGACAGCGTGACCATCGACGGCCACAAGCAGTTTTATATGCCCATGACGTGCGGCATGGTGTATTTCAAAGATCCGATGCGGCTGGATGCCATTGCATATCATGCCGGCTATGTCAACCGGCCGGGGTCCGTGGATCTGGGACGCAAATCCTTGTCCGGCTCGCGGGAGGCCAGTTCGCTGATTCTGGACTGCACCCTTAAGATCATGGGTACCCAGGGGTATGCCCTGCTGATAGAACATGGCATCGAAATCGCCCGGCAGTTCGCGGCGGAAATTCAGGGCAGGGCGCTTTTTGAACTGATTACGCCCCCGGAACTCAACATCCTCACCTATCGACTTTTTCCGCCGGAAATAAGGTCCCGGCTCCAAAAGGCAACTGCCGAAGAGGCGGTCGCTGTCGCCGATCAGCTCAACGCCATGACGCGCAAAGTCCAGCAATTGCAGCGTGAGGCCGGAAAGAGCTTTGTATCCCGAACCACCCTGAGGGTTCACCAATACCCGGGGCAGGATATCGTTGTTTTCCGGTGCGTCATCATGAACCCCATGACAACCCTGGAAGTGCTTCGGCTGGATTCTGGACGAGCAGGAAGAAATCTACCGTCAGATCATCAATGAATAATCGGGCTTTCCGTGGCCATTGCTTATCCCCCCCTTTTTTTGCAAAAGGGGGAAGGTATCATTTTTATTGTGACAACCACAGCAGATGTGCTAATGATCCGCCAGTCACTCAGTCACTGAAAACCCTGTTTGCGAGCCATGTTTTATGTATCTGATTCAATGGTTGATTTTAATTTTATTTATTCATCATTAAAGGAGGAAACATGCCCGTCAGAAAGATCGAACGCACCCCATCCGCCTATGCCTATCCCCTGCTGATCAAAAACATCCTTCGCATGCCCCTGGTGTATGCGCCAAAGCAGGAAATCATTTATCGGGACAAGATGCGCTACAATTACGAAGCCCTGAACAGCCGGGTGTCGCAACTGGCGAACATGCTGGAAAAGCTGGGGGTCGCTCCCGGAAATACCGTTGCAGTCATGGATTGGGACAGCCACCGGTATCTGGAATGTTTCTTTGCCGTTCCCATGATGGGGGCGGTTCTTCACACCATCAACATCCGGTTGTCGCCGGAACAGCTTGCCTACACCATCAATCATGCCGAAGATGATATCATTCTGGTCAATTCCGATTTTCTTCCCATGCTGGAAGCCATCAAGGATCAGCTCAAGACCGTCAAGAAATTCGTCCTTCTGACGGATGCGGACCCGGCACCGGCAACCTCTCTTGCGCTTTCGGGCGAATATGAGGCGCTTCTTTCCGCGTGCAGCGCAACGTATGATTTCCCGGATTTCGACGAAGACACCATGGCCACCACATTCTACACCACGGGTACGACCGGCATGCCAAAAGGGGTTTACTACAGCCATCGCCAGCTCGTTCTGCACACTTACGGACTCATGTCCGGCCTCTGCATTTACAAATCCCAGGTCAATCTGAATTCCGGCGATGTGTATATGCCCATGACCCCGATGTTCCATGTCCATGCCTGGGGCATTCCCTATCTGTGCACGCTGCTGGGAACCAAGCAGGTCTATCCGGGCAAATATGAACCGGCGGTGCTGCTCAAGCTGATTGTAACTGAAAAAGTCACTTTTTCACACTGCGTTCCCACCATTATGCACATGCTGGTCAACAGCCCGGCCGTGAATCAGTTTGATCTGACAAAGTGGAAGGTCATCATCGGCGGGTCTGCCCTTCCCAAGGGCCTTTGCAAGGCGGCCTTGTCTCTTGGCATCAGCCTGACGACAGCTTACGGCATGTCCGAGACCTGTCCGCTTTTGACCGCAGCCAACATGAAGCCGTTCATGCTGGATTGGGATATCGATAAACAGGTTGAAATGCGGTGCAAAACCGGATTGCCGGTTCCGATGGTCAATCTTGAAATCGTGGATCCGGAAGGAAAGCCCGTTCCCCATGATGGAAAAGCCACGGGCGAAGTCGTTGTTCGGTCTCCCTGGCTGACCCAGGGGTATCTGAAGGATCCGGAACGCAGCGAGCAGCTCTGGGAAAACGGCTGGCTGCATACCGGCGACATCGGCAATATCGATACCGAAGGATACCTGCAGATCACCGACCGGGTCAAGGATGTGATTAAAACCGGCGGCGAGTGGATTTCTTCCCTGGAGCTGGAAGACATCATCAGCCAGCATCCGGCGGTCAGCGAGGCTGCGGTGATCGGTGTGGCCGATGAAAAATGGGGAGAACGGCCCCTGGCCCTGGTGGTGTTAAAAGCAGAGCACAAGGGCAAAGTCACGGAAGACGAGCTGAAGGATTTCTACATGAAGTATGTGGATAACGGAACCATCCCCAAATACGGTGTTCCCGGCAAGGTGGTTCTGGTTGACACCATCGCCAAAACCAGCGTGGGAAAGATCAGCAAGAAAGATCTGAGGATCCAGTATAAGTAAATACGAAATTCGAAATCCGAAATACGAAACAAGGATCAATTCAGAATCAAAATCTGAAGCTCGATGTTAATCCGAAACAGAGTTCTGTTTTGAACATTAGAATTTTGAATTTGTTTCGAATTTCGATATTCGGATTTCGGATTTTATTTTTTTTTAAGTACAGAAAACCCTCAAACAGGTGTAACCGGTTGCCTTTTCCTGCCGGCAACCTTTATCCAGCTGTCATAGAGGTACACCGCGACAATGGCGGTGATCACCCGGGGAATCCAGAGCCAGAATACGCTCAGGCCAAGGGATGCGAAAAGCGTCGGGTCTTCAACCATCGAATGGTTGATGCCGATGGAGATGTGAAGCCGCTCCAGCTCCTCGGCGCTGAAATTTCCGTCCTTGGCCTCTTCAACGATGACCGCGGCCCCATAGGCGATTCCGAACACCACTGCCGTCAGCCACAGCAGCCCCACCCGCTCATCCAGCCCCATGATTTTCAGAAACGGCTTTAATGCCTTCACGAGAAAGGGAATCACATCAAAGGCCTTCATCAGGCATAAGGCGATCATCAGCGCCATCACGATCAAAAAGATCTTGATGCTGAGAAAAAAAGTGGCAATTCCCCATTTCTCGATGACGTCCCATAAGGGTTTCTGAACCTGCGGCCCAAAAGAAACGGCAGTGGATGCGCCCGTCTGCAAGTCCATGAACTGGGCTACGGCGATCACGGTGACGATGGAGGCCGCAAGCCGGATCACGGTTGCTTTCAGCGGGCGCAACCCGGATCTGGCCTGCACCATGCCTTCCTGAACCAGATTGTGGGATATGAGCAGAAAAATGGCGATCAGGGTCATCTGGTTGGCGGTAAAAGGCAGCACGATCATGGCGGCGATCCCGCCGTAAATTCCCGTTAACATGCCGACAAGAAGCGGTATGGCGGCAGCAGCCGGCAGGCTGATCAGCTTCATGACGGGTGCAAGCAGAAAATCCATCCGGTGAATCAGGCCGCTGTAATCCAGAAGGACCGTGAGAAATGAGATGGGGATCAGAATCTTGAGCAGCCACACATACCCGCTCCAGCCTTTATTCATGCCGGCCACAATGCCGGATTTCGCCGTATCACGAAAATTGTTCATTCAGCGTGTCATCTTTCCAGTTGGATCGTTATTTCCGATTGGATATTAGAATTTCGAATTTGTTTCGGATTTCGATATTCGGATTTCGAATTTATACCGGAACATCCCATCCGTTCAGTCACTGCCTGTTATCTGAGTCCATTTGTCGGGTCGCCCTCATCAACCATCTGCCTCAGAACCTGGATTTCGGGCTGCCCCGGTATGCGGCCGGTCAGCTGGGCGGTCATGACCACCTCGTCATCCTGGTTGACAAGAACCGCATCCGCACGGGCGCGGCCTTTTTCATCAATTTCCGTGATCGTCAGGGTGCAGGTAATGGTTTCGCCCATATAGACGGGCCGTTTAAAGCGAAAATTCATCCCGGAAGCCAGCCATCCGATTTGTCCCCCCACTTCCGTGATCATGCCGCCGACCAGAAGCCCGTGGCAGATTCTGCCCTTGAATTTCTTTGCCGCAACAAACCGCGGGTCAAAATGGATGGGGTTGTAGTCACGGGTCAGATCGGCGAATTGTTTGACCTGCGACTCGGAAAATGTCCGGGTAACCGTAAATGCCGTGCCGGGAGTCAACCCTGAAATCGTGCGTTGCCGAATGATGGACATCAAGCTTTCCTTTGAATTTCTTTTCGGTGCCTCATAAAACACTTAAGAATAATCCAATTTGATATTTTTACAAGCTAAAAAATGATGAACTCCATGGCAAGCAGTTGACAAAACCAATCAAGCAGGTCTACATCAGATGGCACATGATAAACACATGGATAAAAGAAACCCCATGCCCCTGAAACCGGGCGATTGCATCGGGATTGTGGCCCCGGCCAGTCCTTTTGAAGAAGCGGAATTTTACGCTGGCATCGGTGTTCTGGAGAACATGGGATTTCGGGTGCGGTTTCCGGAAGGGATTTTTGCCAGATCCGGGTATTTTGCAGGATCCGATGCGGTCCGTGCTGCCCAGGTGAACGCGGCGTTTGCAGACAGCACGGTTCAGGCGATTATCTGCGCCAGGGGTGGCTACGGGTCAATGCAGATTCTGCCGTATCTCGACTATGTGTCCATCCGCCGGCACCCCAAGCTGCTGATGGGTTTCAGCGATATTACGGCGCTTCTGTGCGCGCTGTATCAGCGGTCCGGTCTGGTTTCCTGCCACGGGCCGGTGGTGACCACCCTGGTGAATGCCGGCCCCGAAACCCTTGAGTCTGTATTAAATGCGCTGTCTTTAAACGGATTGCCCGCTATTCATCTGGAATGCGGATCGACGCTGAGTCCGGGAAAGGCGTCCGGCCCTGTCATCTGCGGCAATCTGACGACATTGTGTCATCTTGTCGGAACGCCGTTTCTTCCGAATCTGAACGGGCATATATTGATCATCGAAGATAAAGGGGAAAAGCCGTATCGCATCGATCGCATGCTCACCCAGATGAGCCTTGCCGGGGTATTCGACGGGCTATGCGGCCTGGGGATCGGCTCGTTTGAAAACTGCGGAGAAGCGGAAGAACTGTATGAAATCATCGCCCGCATATTTGGCCCATTCCACATTCCCATCCTTGCCGGATTCGAAATCGGGCACGGGCCCGACAACATTGCGGTTCCCTTCGGCCTTGAAGCGGTTCTGGATGCGGGTCAACACTTGTTGACATATCAGGGCTATCATTAAAGTCGGGAATGGGGAAAGGAACAAAGCCAAAATCTTCTGAGTCAAAAACTGTCATTGCCGTTGCCCCAGAGCTATGCGGGCCTTCTTCAAGTTTTCTCCCGCCGTCACGTAGTAAGCCGGTTCTAGTTCGATCGCTTTTTCGAAAGACTGAATGGCTTTGGTGAGATTATTCTGAATCAGGTACACCACGCCCAGATTGTTCATGGCCTGAGCTTCGCTGCCCGCCTTACGAAATGCCTCCAGAGAGGCGTCATACCGCTGTGTCTGACCCAGGGCCAAGCCCAGATTGTTGTAAACCTTTTTTTCAGTATAATTCAGGTCGATGGCACGATTGAGAGCGGCGATAGCCGCATCATATTCCTGGTTATATGTGTAGCTAACACCCAGGTTGTTATACAGGGCGCCATCCCGGGGGCGCAGTTCGATAGCCAGCAGGTATTCCTGAATTGCCTGTTTATGAAGCCCTTGCCGGTCATGGATAAGGCCGAGTTTATTCCAGCTGTTCCAGAGTGTGGGGTCCAATTTCACCGCCTTGTAAAAAGCGTTCTGGGCTTTTTCAATTTCTCCTTTGCGAAAATAGGCCTGGCCCATGCCGTCACAGGCAGGAGCCAATCCCGGGTCGATTGTGAGAGCTTTACTGAATTCTTTGAGGGCGTCCTCTGTCCTGTCGGCAACCAGGGACAGCATCCCTTCCTTGTAAATGAGCATGGGATTATCGGGCCGCAGTTTCAGAGCCTTTTCATATTGCACAAAGGCCATTCGAAGCTCGCCGCGCTCCCGAAGGGAGTCCCCCAACTGTTCCAATTCCGCACTGCTTGATCCGGATGGGGCTGCTGTCTCAGGCATAAGGCTGTTCAGCGACGTGGCGCAGGCAGACAGCCCAATTGCAAGACAAAGCAAGAAAATCGTCATAATCAGTCGCCGTCGTAGGGCTTGATGGTTATGCACGTAAGATCCTCATTTCAAAAGGGTATGGAATATCTGGATTGCGGCTGGTCCAAGAATGACCACAAACAGTGACGGGAAAATGAAGAGAATCAATGGAAATATCAGTTTCACGGGAAGCTTGCCGGCCAGTTCCTCCGCCCGTTGATACCGCTGGGTGCGTAGGGTGTCGGAAAACACCTTCAAGGCATTGCCCACGCTGGTGCCGAAGCGGTCGGTCTGAATCAGCAAGGTTGTCAGGCGGGTTACTTCCAATAGGTCCGTGCGCAGGGACAGGTTTTTCAGCGCATCCCGGCGCTGCATCCCAGCCCGCATTTCCAGGTTGAACAGGGTCAGTTCATCGCTCAGAACCGGGTTTTCCAACTGGATTTCCCGGGCCACCCGGTTGATGGCCGCATCCAGCCCCATGCCAGCCTCCACACACACCACCAGCAGGTCCAAGGCATCCGGGAATCCGTTCAGAACGGCCTGTTTTCTGCGCAACCCCCGATTGTATAGCCACAGATCCGGCAGATAAAAGCCGATAAGGGCCGGCAGGCTGAGTAAGATCACCATGTTTGCCGAAGGCAGTATAAGAATCGCTTTGACAGCATTCACAAGCAGAAACGCCAGTGGGAACAGTATGGCCAGAACCACCTTGACCCCCCAAAAAATGGCCGGCGATTTTTCACCTCTTAGCCCTGCCTTCAAAAACCGGCTCCGGGTGTCCAGTGGGTCCGTCACTTTGTTCCGTGCTACCCATTTACCCAGTTTGCCAAGAAGTGCGGTCATTTTATTGCGTCGTTCGTTTCCCATGTTCGCGGAGCCGGTCGTTTCGTCCTGATTCAGATGGGCGGAATACCGGACTTTTTGGATCAGTCTTTTCCGCTGGGACTTGAATTGCGCATATTGGATCCAGCCCCAGGCTACAAGCATCATGCAGACAAACGCCATGGAGGCGGTGATATGGGGTAAATATACTAGAAAAACAGACATAAAATATCCCGTTTACACTTTTATGCGGATCATGCTTTTCATCACAACGGCTCCTATCAACATCAGAACCAGGGAGAATCCAACGAGCACCCTGCCGAAAGGGTCTTCAAAAAGTGTATTAATATATAGCCGGTTGACGAGCATGAGAATGCCTGCCATGGCAAAAGGCAAGGCAAGCAGTACATACATGGACAGATAGCCTTCAGCGGCCAAAGCCCGGATTTTGCCGTTAAGCTTGAAACGGTCCCGGATCAAAAGAGAAATGCTCTCGATGATCTGGGTCAGGTTGCCGCCCGTGTCCCGTTGCAGGTTGACCGCCATGACAAAAAAATTCAAATCATCGCATCTCACCCGCTCGGTCATTTTGTGCAGGGCCTCGGGCATCCCGACCCCGAAATTGATTTCATCCAGTGTTGTGTCAAATTCCGGTCCCAAGGGATCATCAAATTCCTCCGCCACCAGCTTCATGCCGGTACTGAACGCATGGCCGGCCCGCAGGGAATTGGCAATCATGTCCAGGGCCTCTGGCAATTGGCGCAAAAATTTTACCATGCGTTTCCGCCGTTTTATTTTCAGATAGAAAATTGGCATTGTGCCCATCAGCAGGCCGAATAGCAGCGGGATGGGTTGGGGATAGAGGTTGAAGAGAAAAAAATTGAATCCCATGAATCCCAGAAAAACCATGAGCATGATGAAAAACCCGGTGGAATAGGTGGCATTGGCCTGAAAGAGCAGTCGTTGCATCTTTGGGGCAAAAGAGGTGTTTTTGAGTAGCCGGTTGAGAAATGGAATGTCACTGAAAGAATTTTTCCGAGTGATGTCAGTTGGTTTACTAAGGTGTTGGGACCGGTATGCCAATTTATGCAGCTTTCTGCGGAGTTGGGCCCGGTCTGGGTGTTTGAGCGTGACATAGGCGTAGCCCAGCAGCTCAATGACAATGACCGAGACTGCGAAAATCGAAAAGGCCATCAGATAGAGATTCATGAATTATTCCCTTCCAGTCATCAGACGGTCATTATCCTGTCCGGGTTGAATAGATCCTGATTCATGGGGATGTTGTACACGGCAAATTTATCCATGAAGCGCGGCCGCACGCCATGAAAGCGGAAATGCCCTTTTACCTTGCCCTTTTCGTCCAGTCCTGTGGGAACAAAGCTAAATATTTCCTGAGTCGAGATAACATTGCTTTCCATGCCCGTGATTTCCTGCATGGAAAGCAGTTTGCGTGTGCCGTCGGACATGCGGGACACCTGGATGATGATATCCAGAGCCGAACTGATGAAGCGGCGCATGAATTCCGACGGAATATCCAGATTGGCCATGGAAACCATGCTTTCCAGTCGCATCAGTGCATCCCGGGGGGAGTTGGCGTGGATCGTGGTGAGGGAGCCTTCATGTCCCGTGTTCATAGCCTGCAGCATGTCGAAAGCTTCCTGGCTGCGCACCTCGCCAATGATAATCCGGTCAGGACGCATACGTAGACTGTTGCGTACAAGGTCCCGTGCCAGCACTTCTCCCCGGCCTTCGATATTAGGGGGCCGGGTTTCCAGCCTTACAACATGATCCTGACGTAATTGCAGTTCCGCCGAATCTTCAATGGTAATGACCCGCTCCGTGTCCGGAATAAACTGGGACAGCACGTTCAGCAGGGTTGTCTTGCCGCTGCCCGTCCCCCCTGAAATAAGCACGTTCAGCCGTGTGCGAATAATGCCTTTAAGGATTTCGCCAAGATCCGGAGGAAGGGTATTAAACATCATGAGATCTTCAATCGTCAGGGCTTCCCGGCCGAACTGACGAATGGAAAGAATCGGACCGTCAATGGCTAAGGGCGGAATAATCACGTTTACCCTTGAACCGTTGGCTAACCGGGCATCCACCATTGGGGAGGATTCATCGACACGTCGGCCTACCGAGGAGACGATCTTGTCGATAATTTTCATCAGATGGGCATCGTCTTTAAACATGGACTCGGATAATTCCAGTTTACCAAAGCGTTCCACATAGATCTGATTATGGGTGTTTACGAGAATATCCGCCACTGTCTCGTCTTTCAGATAAGGTTCCAGGGGCCCCAAGCCCATCACTTCGTCTTCGATGTCGCTAAAGAGATTTTCTCTTTCAGTAAAATTGAGCGGAATGGTAGGACCATCCTCTTCCAAAATCCGGTTAATCAGCGCATTGATCTGGGCTTTTAGCGCTCTGTGATCCAGAGAGTCGATCAGGGTCAGATCAATAATGTCCAGGAGCCGGCTGTGGATACGGTTTTTCAACTGGAAATAGGCATCGGATACCCGATGATAGGGCGCTCTGGTGGTTGCAGGGGTGCTGAAGGGTGTACCGATTTTAATGTCTTCATGTTTCTTTGTACTGAAAAACATGCTTGCCTCCGCAGTTCTGTAAACTGTATTCCGTTAAGTAGTTTAGAATTGCCACCATTTTTTCTTTTTGGGTTCGTCAGGTTGGTGGGTGTCAACCAGGGAATCTGCTAGGTGCTTGAAACTTTCTGTAATTGGCTGCCGAGGGGCGAAACGGGAGAGTGGCTGCCCCTTGTTGATAGCGGAAACAGTGGTTCCGTAATCATTGGGGATAGTCCAAATGACTTTTTTCTTCAGAGATATTTCGACATCCTCCAAAGAGATATTGGATTTTTTGATGTATCGGTTCAGAATGATCCCTGTCTTTTCCTCACGGGGGTATCCCAAGTTACGAAATGAGACGAGCATATTGTTCACATTAGTCAGACACGGCAGACTCTGGACAGACAACATAAAAACGAAGTCCGACATTTCCAGGATTTTCAGCGCCGCATCGTTCAGTTGCTGGCCTAAATCTACCACAACGAAATCATGAGTTTGTTGCACCACCCTAAACAGGCGTAAAATGATGTCCGGCGTAACATTCTGGCTGTTGAGATAAGCCGGTGAGGGAAGGACATGGACTCCTGAGGGATCCGCGGACAGTATATTTTTCAAAAAAGTGGAATCCAGTCGCGAGATGTTTTTTGTGATTTCGTTCCAGGAATAGGTTGGATCGATTCCAAGAAACAGATGAATATCCCCAAACAGATTCATGTCCAGTAAAGCCACGGATTCAACATTGTTTTTTGCCATCAAGGCCATGGCCAGATTCACAGCCACTGTGGTGGTACCGACCCCACCCTTGCCGCCCAATACCGTGATGATCCGGCCGAATTTTTGAGAAGAGGCCATTTGGGCCTTTTTCTGCCATTCGAGAAAGCGCATCAGGGAGGACTGGATTTCTTCGTCATTCACCCCAGGACCAAAAAACTCCCTTGCACCAGCCCGCATGGCCCGGACCAGCACGCTCTGGTCGAAATTGTCCGAGGCCAGGAAGATCTCGCCAATATCCGCAGATTCAGATAGATGGTGCACCAGGTCAAAATCATGGTCCAGATCTTCTCCCAGTTCCAGGATAAACAGGTCCGTCTTTCCCAGGACATTTTCACCCTGAATCTCGAAAACTCTAAGCCTCAGTAAAATATCCTCGATTTGCTTGCGGAGTGCTGGTTTTAAAATTTTCAGTTTGACCCGAAATTTATCAGCAGGCATCATTACCTCGTAATCGGTGGATGAAATGTTATGCTTGTTAAAAGTGCAACAAGTGATATATAAAAATGATCAATTTGCTTTCATCGTTGTGGCAGATCCGGAGCTGTTATTGAACCAAAACGGGTATTTTTGATAGAATACCGAAGTTCTCCCCTCCGGTTAACCCCGCAGGCTCATGCGGCGCACAGTCGGGCACAAAATAGATTGTTTCGTTCTGTTTTGTGGCGGGGATGAGCGGGGCCGAAGGATTTTTGGGGTCCACAGGGTTTTTCAATTTAAAATGGCCAACGAAACTACTCCAGCGGGTTGCATCGTCGGGACTCGTATTTCTCCAGTCCCCCATTTTGTAAGGGGATTCATCCGTTTCCTTTTCCAGCACCCAGACAACATTTATCTCTACCGCGCCGACAGCTTTCTTGCAATTTGTGTCTTTGGATAGACAGTCAATCACAGTAAGGGTCATCTTCCAGGGTTGATCCGGGATGCCGTTATGATCGGTATCAATGGAAACGCCACTGTTGTTTCCGTTCTCCCAGCAGTTGTACAGCGCTTTAAACACGCTTATATCAACAATATTCGTTGTGGTGGTGCTGCTTCCCACGGCCACTGGGTTTATATTGGCTCCGGCGGTGGGGCACGGCATTAGTATTTTTTTGAGTGCGCTGGCGCTGGCCGCTCCTGAGCAGGGCTGTTCGAAAGACGTCCATGCCGCTGCGTTCGAATTGTTGGTGAGTACTCGACCGAATTGACAAGAGTACTTGTCATCATAAGTAATCGCCTGTTTGCAAATGGCAATCGGCTCATCAAATGTCATCGGTTCCACTGTCCCGGCAAAACCGATGTAACCCACGGCTTTAGCCGTAAGCTTAAATCCTTGATTTCCCCATATTTTAGAAAAAAAAGAGCTGATTGGCGAAGCCAGTATGGCGGAAACTTCAATCGCATTGATGAATTCTTTTTCTTCGTCCAGATCTTTTGCGGAATAGTTCCACAAATCAAAAATCGATGTAGACTGATTCTCATAGAAGTTTTTTGCCAATGTGCCGATACCAAAACTCCAGTGTCCTCGTTTCACGGCATAATTTTCACCGGCCCAATTCATCTTGGCTGTTTCCGCCGCGACTGCATCGGCACCGGTGTTGATACTTTTCCCGTCATGAGAATACAACGCGCGAGCGCCAGCCAATGCACCTGCATCAACTGCATTTTGAAGCCGATTCCGTTCGCTGTAAATATATCCAAGGTCTACAACCAGGGCCATAAAACCAATCAATGTTGTCAGCATCACAGCCACGATTACCGCGCTGGCCCCTGACTGGCTGCACCTCAGATGACTTGCCTGCGAAAAAAAATTCATATACAGAATATACCCTGTGGATTTATTGTTCACACTTCATTTGCGCCACGGATGTCAGTGTTACATTATTTGTCAAATTATTGACAAAATTGGGGAGAAGGAGAAAAGAATACGGATATTCGATTTTTACCGTGAGGATATCCTCTGGATTGATACATTGGTTCGTTGTGATATTTGCTTTATCAGATGATGAAAAAGAAATAAGGTAAGTGCCAAGTTTATCAGTTACATACGATTTAATGTCTGTATCCTTGTGTTTATAAGAAACACCATCAATTATCGGCGCCCACATGACGCCGTACCTGGCCCCCTCCCTGGCTGCATGGGTAACCATGGCTTTATCGTAAAGGATGATACTGAATTCGATAATGCCAAAGAGCAAAACGATCAGCAGCGGAAGAACGAATGCCATTTCCAGTGCTGTTGCTCCGCTTTGTTGATCAATAAGGAGAATGCGTCTCATGTGACTTACTTTCCGCACCCCCCTGAAGGCTTGCGCGGTCTATTTTTCCTTCCCTAAAAATAGTCTAAAAAGTAGCTTAACCAATCGATATCTATAACTAATTAAAATAACTAGACATTCTTTTACTAGTCTGATACACTGCCCTCAACCGTTAACACATAGCGATGGAGAGCAACAATGTCAGAGCACATTCTTGAGGAACCGATCTACACTGAAGCCAGGCACCTTCCTATTATTAAGCACTTTGCCAATCGGATCAACCTGGTGGATACTATCGACCGATTGGTCGGTAGCCAAATGGAAATCTCACCAGGTCTAACAGTTTTAGCCATGGTACTTGATACACTTTCGGGCCGTAGTCCTCTATACCGGCTCAAGGAGTTCTTTGATGAAAAGGATAGTGAGCTACTTCTGGGCAAAGAGGTTGATCCGGCGTGTTTTGCCGATTACAACGTGGGCCGGGGGATGGATCAAATTTATGAGACCGGCACCCAGAAGATTTATGCTCAGATCATACAGAACGCCTTGGATGTCTTTGATGTCCGAACCAATTGCTTTCACTTTGATACCACTTCCATCACTGTCTATGGTGATTATGATTGCCAAGATCCACCATTTGAACTCACTTACGGACACAGTAAGGACAAACGGCCAGATTTGAAGCAGTTTGTGGTCTCCATGCTCTGCGTAGAACGTAACATCCCACTTTTGGGCGCCTGCCACAATGGCAACTCTTCAGATAAGACTCTCAACAACGAACTGCTCTCAAACATCGCAAAACACATGGCTCAACACGGCCTTGAGCCGGGTGCTTTTATCTACGTGGCAGATGCGGCCTATGTCACAGAAGACAATCTAAAAAAGTCCAGCCAGAGAAATCTCAAAATCCTCAGTCGTCTGCCGTCCAACTACAGCGAGTGTTCAAGAGTGATCCAGGAGGCTGTGGCAACAAACGAATGGATACGGATCGGCACTTTGGCAGAATCTATCGGTAGCGCCAAACGACCGCCTGCATACTACAAGGCCTTTGACACTCAGGTCCAGTTGTATGAAAACAACTACCGTGCCATTGTTCTGCACTCCAGTGTCCATGACAAACGGCGCCATAAGCGCATCGATCGGCTACTTGCAGTCAAGCGCCAGCAACTGGAGAAACTCTGCAAGGATACGGCCGCAAAACCGTTCTTCTGCAGAGACGATGCTCAAGTGGCCACTTCAAAAATGCATGCCGTTGCCAAAAGCGGATATCACACCCTGCAGATACAGATCGAGGAAAAAGCCAAGTACGGACGCGGCCGCCCGGCTAATGGTCAACCCCGCGTACCGCAGGGTTACCAGTACATTCTCAGCTACAACATCGATGAGAACGATCAAGCGGTTAAGCCGCTACGCCTTGAAGCCGGTTGCTTTGTCCTTCTCACCAACCTGTCCACTGACCAACAGATCAAGGAATGGCCAGCCGATAAGCTCCTGCAACTCTACAAAGAGCAAAACGGCATCGAGAAAAACTTTAGTTTTCTAAAAGATCCGGTGATCGTCAATAGCATCTTTCTGAAAAAGCCTGAGCGCATCGAAGTGTTGGGCTTGATTCTGTTGATCTCTCTTTTAATTTGGCGCCTGATGGAACGCTGCATGCAACAGTATGTCGAGAAGAACAATAGTAGTCCTGGGATTACAGGCTGGAAAGATCGACCCACCCGCAAGCCCACAGCTTTTATGATGACTACAAAATTCTCGTCTGTATTGCTCGTTAAGCAGGGCAAGGAACGCAAACTGGCACGAGCACTGAAGCCTGTACACATCGAATACCTCAAGGCACTGGGCCTAACATCAAAAATATTTATAGTTCCTTAGCAAAGCAAAAAAATACTCCGCTTAGTGATGTAAAGGGTGCGGAATGTAAGATGTGAAGCAAACATTACATCATTTTCATGGTAGTCGTCGATTTTAACTGGATCGTATCGCCAAGCGTAATGATTTTTAAAAGTAGGGGAAAATTGATAGGTATATGTTGCTGTTACAATAACATCGTTACCCATATTCCCCTGTGCACCCACAACATTCACAGCTAAAGCGTCGCTGTTGCCAAAAGTGATTGTGAGATGTTCCTCTTTGCCCCAATATTTTCTTTGCAATAGTTTTTTACAATAGTGACTATTGCACTTTCACTCAATTTTGAGGGTATTGGATTAACTGCTGCCGAGCGCCTTCACGGGTTGCATTGCCGATGACATGTTGGTCATACAGGACGATGCCGAACTCGATGATCCCGCCCATTAAAAGCACAATAAGCGGGAGCACGATGGCGAATTCTAAAGCCGCAGCGCCTTTCTTACATGAACAATTTATTCCTCATGGTTGTTATCATTGGCTATTTTCCGCCTACACCGCTGATGTTGATGTTTGTAATCTGGGCAGGTGGTTTTTCAGCAAAACTTTGGTGATATTTTTCCAATACTTTTTCTGCCGCTATCCCATCCATGTCTACAACAGGCAGATCCTTCAGTCCGGCATCGGGGCTGATGATTTGGTTTGTTTTGATTGCCTGAAAGGATCTGCCCCAGTTGTCGTTCAGCACCTGTTCCCGATGAGTTTCGCAGCTTGTCAGAACAAAACCCGAAAGTATCAGAACAGCCAGTATTAGATTTATTTTCCGCATGTGGTCACACCTTTCCAGCGTTGTGCTTACTGCCGATTTCAGCCGTTCATATCAATATTTGAGCCAAAGAGATATTGATATGAAAGCTATAGAGGCTTGTAAGATAATGCGTTATGTTTTGGGCGTTGCGTGTCCGAACTCTCCGTCCAGGGTTCCACGGTTTGGGGCTGCACCACCATATCTGACTCCGGAGCCCAGCTCAGGGAACGCCATATCCATAAATCCAGGTTCGATATAATAATCCGTAGGCAAAGGTTGTTTTTTCTCATGAGTGGGTTTAACCAACCGGGGAGTGACCACAATGACCAGTTCTGTTTCATTTTTCTGGAAAGAACTGCTTCGAAAAAGCATGCCGAGAATGGGTATATCCCCAGGAGGGGAAATTTTGAAATGTCTTCAGTGGAATAATCCCGTAGCAGGCCGGCAATGGCAAAGCTCTGTCCGTCACCTAGCTCCACTGAGGTGGATGCCCTGCGCACTGTTATTCCTGGTACCACATAACCTCCAATTTTTACTGCGTTTCTGTAATCCAATTCCGAAACATCGGGAGATACCCGGATATTGATCCGATCCGGACTCAAAACTGTAGGTAAAAAATTCAAGCCCACACCATAGGACTTGTATTCGATGCTAATGGTGCCATTTAGGCCCTGGGGAACAGGGATAGGGAATTCCCCGCCTGCCAAAAAATTGGCGTTCTGACCGCTCATGGTGGTTAGCGTAGGTTTGGCAAGTATTTTGATTATTCCGTCTTCCTTGAGCGCATCAATCATACCGGTCCAGGAGACATTGTCTCCAAATCGAAACAAGGCGGTCACATTGGGAGAAAGTCCGAAAGACCCGACGCCGCTGGCGCTAATTTCATTCAGGTTGGTCAATCCCCCCAGCAAGCTGACCACAAAATTTGAACCGTCGAAGTAGGAAAAATTAAAACCAAGCCGTTTGATGTCATTTTTGGAAATTTCGGCAACGCGCACCTCCAGCATCACCTGATGCACTCCTGCCACTTCCATCAGGTTGCGGACCTTGCCCTCGGGTGCGAAGGACTGTGCCAAGGCCAGGGCTTGCTCCAGGCTGGCGCTGCTGGAAACCCGTCCGGCCAGAGTGATGCTGTCATTGGTGGTATAACCCTCAGTTCCGTTTCCAGAGGCAACACCTCATGCAGGCGCTGTTTGAACCTGGAAGTGTCAAAACTTACTTCCAGGTCATAGATAATGGAATTATTATTCTGCCAGAGAATCAGATTCGTCACACCGACCCCTTTCGGAGTGATATAGATTTCGTATGGAGACAGAAGCAACGTTTGAGCAATATTCGGGTCCGGCTCCGACATCCGAGAAATTGGCTGTGAAAAACTAAGGACAATAGATTTCCCGGTGATGAGAGACAGCTTTTGAGGGTCATTTCTCTGGAACGTAGGATCCAAAGAAAAACCCTGAATTTCGGCTCCCCAGGAATGAGCAGCAGCAGCGAGTAAAAGAAAGAACAGCATGAACCTCACAGTCGAGATTTTATTCGGTCCGGATGAAGGCAACATGTTCATTTTTCTCCGCTAGAATGTATGTGTCGTTAACTGGCCTTCTTTGATGATTTCTACCTTGACTGCTGTTTTGGCTGGAGTTGCCCGCTGGACCTGAACCGGAGCTAATGGCTTAGCTTTTTTATAAGGTAGTTCAATTTTCTGAGGGGAGGGGGGTTTGGACTGTAAATGGGTCATGGCCACATCGTATGTGGCACCATTGGTGGGCACCGACCCAGAATCCGCTGGATTGCGCAGAGCGAACTGGATTTTTCCCTCATTTCGAGTCAAGCCGAGGATTTCGGCTTCTTCCGGAGTCAACTCCAGTGTGTACACATCCACCGGCGCCGCCTCTCCTTTGTCGTTCTTCTGCATAAGGGTGCCGCTGGCCAGAACCAGCACATTTTCCAATACGATCTTGGTGATTTCCTTTTCCGTGTTAGGGTCTTGCCATGTGACCAGAACATCTACATGGTTGCCGGGATAGATGAACCCGGATAAGCCGATTACTTTATCTCCGCCCACAGCTACAGCCCGTTTGCCGTCATTTACCAGCGCGGAGATCCCTCCTGTCTTGATGTCGATAGAAGCCAGGCGATGTTCGGTTATGGGTTCGTTGGCCTTCAAGGAAGCAATAGCCACCCGGCCAACAAGGATTGTGGGATCAGTGAAGTAACCCGGAGGAAGGGATTTCTCCAGGAACGTCTCTTTATTGATCATTTCAGAAGACAGTATGGTGCCTGGAACCACATCTGCGGCGGCTACAGCCACCTTGACGACATCAGATTTATCTGATGTCACAGTGGTGACAACATTGGGGGATACGGTCTGCTGCTGCATCCATGAATAAATGAAATAGCTGCTTATGGCCGCGATAACCAAGGCCAGAGAAATAGGCCCCAGAGCTTTCCATCTACCCATAGACAACTCCTTTCACATGACGCACGTAGGTATTTTATGTCCGGGCAAGTGCCCCAATGTGAATTACGGATATGAACGAATCAAATACTTATATTTCTAAATAGTTAACAAAAAATGCTGAATACGTTTATATAATATGACAATGGTTTGTCAACAAGAAAGGCATTGGACACAACAAATATGGGAAACAATATGTCATGAATACCGTAATGAGGGAAAGTACGGGGTGTAACGAATTCACTAAAACCGAAATCCCTGAAACAGGTTGTACCCCATTCGTTCAAGAGCAAGATATATAAAAGTACCCAGAGCAATGGCCAGTCCATAGCATAGCCTGGGGCTTTTTTGGGGGTTCAGGGACTGCCGGTACCCACTGCCGGGTGATTAAAAGTGATTTGATTCCCGTGAGTACATTGATCATGATAACCCTGCCATGAGATCGATACACGAGCAACATGATTCCTGCATAAATGCCGCCAACCATGGCAACATAAAAAAAGCAGATAAAAACCCCTTTGGGTCCAAGCACCGCCCCCACCGCCCCCATGAGTTTTGCATCTCCTGCCCCCATTCCACCTAGTAGATAGGGGCCAATCAGTAAAGCGATCCCAAGCAGCATTCCACTGACACTGAAGATCAAGCCCTCAAACCCGTAAACCCAACTGTAGAAGAAAACAGACAAGCCAATTACTAAAAAATTGAGCAGGTTGGGTATTTTACGGAATTGAAGGTCATTTATTGCGGCAAAAACCAATGCAGTGCTTAGAAAAACTATGGTTTGATTCGAGATAAGTGGATTCACAGGGCTTCTCGTTTAAGTTTACAGATTCAACAAGCTCTCGAACATTAATACTGAGCGTTTCAACTGCCAACGCTATTACCGCCGCAATCGCTGCGGCCATAATAGCGTATTCGACTGCCATAACAATATGTTCCATGAAAATAGTTATAACCAAGTTGACGGCATAACTGGTTCAGGTAATTGTTATAAAACTGCGGATATACGATAATGCTGACGATTTTATAGCCACTGCTGCAATAAAATCGTCAGCCATCCACTTAACCAACTACCATATTGTCACTTTACTGCAGCTGCAACTTTGTTGAATGTAGCATTAACATTGGTGCCGATTAATTTGACAGCGGTAACAATTACTGCCGCAATCGCCGCAACCATAAGACCATACTCAACCGCGGTTGCTCCTTCTTCATCTTTCAGAAATTTGATCAACTTTTTCATTGTGCGATTCCTTTCTTTGATTAATATCAAACTTGTTTTTGTTATATCGCCTGTAAACTTTGGTGTTTCAACCATATTTCGAGCATAATTGGAAAAGCATGTAATGGTTGTAGCTGAAAATATTTGCAAAAAAAATGCCAAACATGGTGAACTATGAATGTAATCCAAAATTACATTTAACTGTCAAACGGTTTATGGGCGCTTTAAAAACAGATTTCGTCATAACATAATGGATTTTATGATGTGTTCTCTTTATGTTAAGAATCGCTCTCTGTAATAGGTTGTCAGTGATTATAGAAAAAATTAAAATTATTTTGTAAAACTGATCTATTGGTCATATTATTGACATTAATGTTATTGGTGCAACGAGGACTTTTTATGGATATTTAAAAGTTTATATAAACATGATTTTATATCCTTCATTACGCCAGCTTTTGGGTATGGGCGTTGGTCGATATAGTGCACCTTATCAATAGTGATCATTAATAATAAATGGTTATACTTTAACCAATTGCCGATGCATTGAATACCCATTCTATTTACCGGTATAAGAATGATGAGCGTTTTTGTCTTTTTGTCGGCTACGTTGCCGCCGTCATACTTAGTATCGTCTTTTTTCTTCAATACTTTAATGGTTTTTGTATCGCTGAATCAAACCTACCGTAGTGTAGGAGTCAGCAGTCATTGCAGGTAGCGGATATGAAGCGCGTGGACAGCCTAATGCGTCGGGCCGTTGAGGATCGGATATTCCCCGGAGGGGTTCTGCTGGTATCCAGGGACAACCGGATCGAGTTTTTTGAAGCCTATGGCATTGCGGATCTGTTTTCAGGCGAACTGACAACGAAGAGAGACCATTTATGACCTGGCATCCTTGACCAAGCCGCTGGCTACCACCCTGGCAGTGATGCAGCTTATTCAGCAGTCCCGGCTGAGTCTGGATCAGACCGTGGTGTCGGTTCTGCCTCGTTTTCTGGATCCGATGACGGCACTGGTGACGGTTCGGCATTTACTCGCGCACAGTTCAGGTCTTGCGGATTATCGCCCCTATTACCTGAGCCTGCAGCATTTCCCTTTGCAGGAGAGAAGAGAGCATCTGGAAACATTGCTCATCCGGGAACCTCTACTATGTGATCCAGGCAGGCAGGTGCTTTATAGCGACCTGGGGTTCATGATTCTGCGCTGGATTGTGGAAACGATCTCCGGAAAGCGTC